>JAYFQE010000002.1:0-448088 GCA_034927345.1 Clostridiaceae bacterium | reverse complement strand
TCTAGGCGAGTTTAAGGCCGACAGGCCGCAGGGTCGAGCAAAGAAGGATTGTATAAGCCGTCTTTCGGGCCTGTGGAGCTCCTCGGATTGGCTTTTAGAAAAGCTATAACCTGAAAGTCTAGTTATAAACGTCCGGTAGTTTTTTCTGTTGCGAGTTAAGGCCGTCAGGCCGCGAAGTCGAGCAACAGAAAGAACTACCGGACCGTCACGTCGAGCAACAGAAAGGACTGCCGGACTGTCACGTCGAGCAACAGAAAGGGCTGCCGGACTGTCATGTCGAGCAACAGATGATTCATTGATCCGTAATTTAGGACTAGACTTTTTATTTTTCTTGCGGTAAAATCATCAGGCAGGTTGGGTGGCAAACATGCGGGTGTAGTTCAACGGTAGAACCTCAGCCTTCCAAGCTGATCGCGTGGGTTCGATTCCCATCACCCGCTCCATAAATCCGCGGCGGCTTATATGCCGCCTTTTCATTGCCATCCGGCGTAGTAATGTGTATAATAATCAGGACATCTTGGGTCTATAGCTCAGTTGGATAGAGCAACAGCCTTCTAAGCTGTGGGTCGGAGGTTCGAGTCCTCCTAGGCTCGCCAGAAAACCGTTCGGCCAAGAACGGTTTTTTTCTCTTAAGATTCAGACTTGATTCTATAGAACCAAAGCGGGAGTGAAGGCATGACCAAAGGCAAGACATACGATAATGAAAGTATATCCTCGCTCAAAGGCGCAGACCGCGTTCGGCTGCGTCCGGGCGTTATTTTTGGTTCAGACGATTTGGAAGGCTGTCAGCATTCTTTTTTTGAGATATTGTCGAATTCTATCGATGAAGCCAGGGAAGGATTTGGCAATCAAATCGATGTAACGCGTTTTTCCGACGGTTCGATCGAGATCCGCGATTACGGCCGCGGCATCCCGCTGGATTTTAATCCTAAGGAGCAGCGGTATAATTGGGAACTGGTTTTCTGCGAACTATATGCCGGTGGAAAATATAATAACAACGATGGCGAATCATATGAATACAGCTTGGGCTTGAATGGGCTTGGCGCTTGCGCAACACAATATGCTTCTGAGTATTTTGACGTAACTGTTTTCAGAGATGGCTTTAAACATGATCTGCATTTTGTAAAAGGTGAGAATGTCGGTGGATTGCTCAAAGAGCCAACCCGGCTGAAGAAGACAGGATCGATTCAAAAATGGCGGCCGGACCGGGATGTTTTTACCGATATCCGGATCCCGCTTGAGTATTATCAATCGACCTTGAAGCGGCAGGCTATTGTTAATGCCGGCATCACGTTTACTTTGACCGATGAAGCGGGTAAAACAACAGAAAATTTCTATTACCCGGAAGGCATTTTAGGTTATGTCCGCGAATTGGATCATGAAACAGGCATCAGCGCGCCGGTTTTATTTGAGGGCAGCGGCAAAGGCCGGGACCGCTCTGATAAGCAGGAATACAAGGTAAAGTCGTCGATTGCCTTTTGCTTTAATAACGAAGTGAATTGTATCGAGTATTACCATAATTCCAGCTGGCTGGAATATGGCGGAACGCCGGATCGTGCTGTGCGCAATGCTTTCACGGCGGAGTTCGACCGTCAGATCAAAACGCGTGACAAATACAAAGGCAATGAAGCTAAAGTGAGTTTTGTTGATATCCAGGACAGCCTGATTCTGGTGGCCAGCTCGTTTTCCACACAAACCAGTTATGAAAACCAAACAAAAAAGGCGATCAACAATAAGTATATTCAGGAATTTATGACAGAACTGCTGCGCAGTAAACTGGAAATCTGGTTTATCGAAAACAAGGCGGAAGGCGACCGGGTTATCGAGCAGATCCTGGTTAATAAACGCAGCCGTGAGAGCGCGGAAAAGCAGCGTTTGAATATTAAGAAGAAACTGATGGGCTCGGTGGATATGATTAACCGGGTGAAGAAGTTTGTCGATTGCCGGACCAGGGATGTCGGGCGCCGGGAATTGTATATCGTGGAAGGCGATTCTGCCCTGGGTTCTTGTAAAATGGGCCGGGATGCCGAATTTCAAGCGATTATTCCGTTACGGGGCAAGATTTTAAATTGCCTGAAAGCTGAGTATGAGTCCATATTTAAAAATGAGATTATCGTCGATTTGATCAAAGTGCTGGGCTGCGGCGTGGAAATACAAACCAAGCATAACAAGGATCTGTCGGCTTTTGACCTGTCGGGATTGCGTTGGCACAAAATCATTATCTGTACCGATGCCGATGTCGACGGTTTCCAGATCCGAACTTTAGTTCTGGCCATGTTGTACCGCCTGACCCCGACTTTGATCCAGGAAGGCCGTGTATTTATCGCCGAATCACCGCTGTTTGAAATTACACAGCATATGAAGAAGGAAGACAAGACTTTTTTTGCTTATACGGAAAAAGAAAAGAGCGATTTGCTGGCAAAACTGGGCGCCGATCGTTGTACGATGCAGCGATCCAAAGGACTTGGCGAGAATGAGCCTGAGATGATGTGGCAGACGACGATGAACCCGGAATCGCGCCGGTTGATCCAGGTTTTGCCGACGGATGCCCAGGAGACTTTCGATACCTTTGATATGCTGCTGGGCGACAATTTAAGCGGCCGCAAAACCCATATCGAGCAGTGTGGTCACCAATATCTCGACATGCTGGATATCGGCTGATCAAAACTTATCGTGGAGGAAGACATGCCCTTAACAAAACCGGATCAATTGCTGCAGCTGCAGCCGATCACTGAAACACTTGAAAAAAATTATATGCCTTATGCGATGAGCGTTATTGTATCGCGGGCTATTCCGGAGATCGACGGCTTTAAGCCTTCACACCGGAAATTGCTTTATACCATGTACCGGATGGGATTGATGAACGGGTCGCGGACTAAATCGGCCAATGTGGTCGGCCAGACAATGAAACTGAATCCGCATGGCGACCAGGCGATTTATGAGACCATGGTCCGGATGACCCGCGGCAATGGCGCTTTACTGCATCCTTATATCGACTCCAAAGGAAATTTCGGCCGCCAATATTCACGGGATATGCAATATGCCGCGGCACGTTACACCGAGGTCCGGCTGGATCGTCTGTGCGAAGAGATTTTTCGCGGTCTGGATAAGAACAGCGTTGATTTTATTGATAATTACGATGGAACTCAGCAGGAACCTTTGCTTTTTCCGGCATCTTTTCCATCGATTCTGGTTAACAGCAACCAGGGTATCGCGGTCGGCATGGCCAGCAATATTTGCTCATTTAACCTGACGGAAGTTTGCCGGGCTACGGTGGCTTATATCAAGGATCCGGCCGTTAACCTGATGGATTTCATGCCGGCGCCTGATTTTTCAACCGGAGCAGAGCTGATCTACAGCCCGCAGGAAATGGATCAGATCTATCGTACCGGCCGGGGCGGCATCAAGTTGCGCGCAACATATAAGGTCGACCGGAAGAACGGGTATATTGAAATCCTGGAAATACCTTATACGACGACAGCTGAAGCGATTATCGACGATATTACCGAACTGGTTAAACAAGGGAAGATCAAGGACATCACCGACATCCGCGATGAAACGGATCTGAATGGCTTGCGTATTACAATCGATTACCGTAAATCGGCCGATCCGGATGCCTTGATGCAAAAGCTGTTCCGCTTTACTTCGCTGCAGACAACCTTTTCTTGCAACTTCAACGTCCTGATCAACGGTACGCCGCGTGTTCTCGGCGTAAAGGCCCTGCTGGCCGAATGGCTTTCCTGGCGGCGCTCCTGCCTGCGCCGGGAAGTGGCTTTTGATCTGGAGAAAAAGCAGGACCGTCTGCATTTGCTGCGCGGCCTGGAGTTGATTTTGCTTGATATCGACAAGGCGGTCCGGATTATTCGGGAAACCGAGAAAGAATCGGACGTTCTGCCCAACCTGATGAAGGGCTTCAATCTGGATGCGATACAGGCGGAATTTGTTGCCGATATCCGGCTGCGTCAGCTCAACCGGCAGTACATTTTGCAAAGGATATCCGATATCAAAGCTCTGGAAGATGAAATTGCCGATCTCCAGGCAACGCTGGATCATCAGGAACGCATCGACCAGATTATGATCAAGAATCTGGAGACAATTGCTAAAAAATATGGCCAGGAACGCCTGACCAAGTTGATTCATGAGACAGAAGTTGAAGCATTTGACGATCAGCAGCTGATTGAGGATTTCCGGCTGCGTCTGTTCTTAACCAGTCATGGTTATTTAAAGAAGATAGCCCTGACATCGCTGCGCAGTGCCGGCGAATTGAAAACCAAGGAAGATGACACCATTATCCAGGAAATAGAAGGGAAGAATAAGTCCGATCTGCTTCTTTTTTCCAACCGCGGAGTGGTTTATAAAATGAAATGCTTCGATATTAAAGACCACAAGCCATCCGATCTCGGCGAATATACGCCGAATCTGCTGGGGCTTGAAGAAGGCGAGCGGATCGTTTTCATTCATATGACCGATGACTATGCCGGTCAGATCCTGATTGGTTTTGAAAATGGAAAATTTGCCAAGATTCCTCTGCAGACTTATGAAACGAAAACCAATCGGAAAAAGCTCATTAACGCCTACAGTACAACATCACCCCTGGTCGCGTTGTTTTTTTTGGCGACGGACGCGGACGAAGATTTTGTTGTCTTCAGCAGCATCCGGAAAGCTTTGGTGTTCAACAGCCAGGCTGTACCGGTGAAAACAACCCGGGCGACCCAGGGCATTCAGGTTCTCTTGTCGAAGAAGGGAAGCCGGATGGTCGATTGTAAGCGGCTGGGCGAATCGAATATTGCCGATGCGCAGTATTATCGGAATAAGAATATACCGGCTGTCGGTTTCTATTTAAAAGAGAATACCCTGATCGATCGGCAGCTGGGTCTGGATGGCCTGTAATGGCACGCTCATTGTACATTCACGAAGAACAGAATGATAACCCGTCCATCAGGCGGATCATGATCATTCTGCTTCTTTTAGCCTTATTGACGGCTCTGGCTGTCGGCGGCTTCCTATACCTGAACGGGTTGAAATCCGATAAAATTGTCGATGATTTTACCCTGGCTATGTCGGAAGACCGTTTCGGCGATGCGGTTATCCTGTATCGCCAGGCTCAGGAAAAGGCTCTGGCCAATGGCCCTTTGGATCGGAATCAGGCGCAATATGCGCAGGCGGTCGCCGCGATGGAAGAACAGACAGCTTCTGCGCTGGCAGCGATGGAGCAAAAGCTCTTAAGCGGCGAAACGTTATCAAAGCGGGAATTGAGTTTGGCCGAGGATCTCAGCGAACTGTCGGCTTCCAGGCTGGCCGGCTGGCTGCGCGGCTTATGCCGCGACTATTTGTTCGGTCAGTTGGAGCGGCCTGTTCTTGAACAGGCTTTTAGCCAGTTGGCCGGCTTGGCGAACTTAAAACAAACCGTGCAAAATCTGCCGGCTGAATTCGACCGCCTGATGGCGGCGCAGCCGAAAATGATAGAAGCCAACACGGATCTGGCAGCAGGCGCCTATTGGCCGGCCTACGCCCTTTATCAGACGCTGGCCGGCGATGCAAGCCTGACCGGATTTGTACGTGACCAGACCCTATTGCAGATCAGCCAATGTAAAACCCAAATGTATGATCCTCTTTTGTCCGAGGCTAAAACCTTGATGGAAGGCGGCCGGTATTTATCGGCCCAAAAGGCTTTGACAGAAATGATTGCTGTTTTCCCGGATGATCAGACGCTTAAAGATGCTTTGAACACCTGTAACGAAAATTCGCCCAAACAATTGGCTGCCTACAGCGGCGCCATTGAATTTCTGACCATCAAGCCGTTGATTGTCAATCCGGCTGAAGCTTTCGACGGTGATTCCTATTCGGCAGCCGCCGCTGATTCCATGTTGACAGCCGGCGAGTTTCAAGCCATGCTGGAACAGCTGTATGCCAATCAGTATATTTTGATCGATTCATCGCGGATATATAATGACCAGCGCCAACTGCAGACTTTATCCTTGCCGCCGGACAAGAAGCCGCTGGTGCTTGTTATTGAAGGACTTAATTATTACGCGACCAGACGCAAAACCGGCAATGCCTGGAATCTGGCGCTGGATGAAGGCGGTGAAGTCTGCGCCGAATATCCTGGCGCCGGCGGGCAGATGATCCTGGACCGGCGGGGAGAGGCTATCGGAATCCTGGATGAGTTTGTTGCCGCCCATCCGGATTTTTCTTTGGACGGCGCAAAAGGAACGATTTCCCTGACAGGATACGAATGCATATTCGGCCTGGTTACCGATGCCGATCAGCTGGAAGACCGCAATAAGGCGCTCCAGGATAACGGCATGAGCCCTGAGAACATGAGCGATACGGATATAACCGCCAACCGGGCGCAAGCGCAAGCGATCATTGACCGACTGAAAGGATCCGGCTGGCTTTTTGCGTCGTCAACCTATGGCTTTATCGATGCGCGCAGTCAGAACTTGGAGCGGATCCAGGCGGATACCGAAAAATGGCTTAGCCAGGTCGGAAGCCTGACCGGACCGGTCAGTATGCTGAACTATCCGAACGGTTCGTTTATCCAGGGATCGGATGAACGGGCTCAATATCTGAAATCAAAGGGATTTATCTTGTTTGCCGGTATCGGAACAACCGCGTATCTTTATGCCGGAGATCAGTATATTTATATCGATAAAACGCCCGTCAACGGATTTACACTGAGTAACAGCCAAACCTATCAGCTTAACCGTTTCTTTGACGTCGCGGCTGTTTATGATGCGGCAGCCAGAAATCCGTAGGGGCGTTTCATTCTTAATCCTATTAACTTGCGGGGTTTACCGCAGAAAGAACTCTTTGTACAGTTCTTTCACGGCATAATTGCAATATTCTTCACGCACGCCAAACATAACGCTGATTTCCGACGAGCCCTGGTTGATAATTTCCAGGTTGACGCCGGCTTTGCTCAGGGCATTGGCGGCACGGGCCGTAACACCGACCGTTCTGGCCATGGCTTCGCCGACGATCATGACGATGGCCAGATTGCGGCTGATTGAAATTTTCTCGATGCCCAATTCATCAACCAGCCGGCGGATGACAATTTGTTCCTTGCTGCTGGTGAACACTTCCTGGCGCATGACGATGGATAGCGAGTCGATACCGGAAGGCATATGTTCAAAAGGAATCTGTTCATCGGCCAGTATTTTTAAAACACGGAGCGCAAAACCAACTTCACGGTTCATCAGATATTTGCTCATGTTCAAGGTGCAAAATCCTTTTGCTCCGGCAATGCCTGTGACGACGCCTTCGAAATTGCCGCGGCTTTTAACGATCATGGTACCGCGGGCCGACGGATTATTCGTATTGCGGATGTTGACCGGAATACCCTTACGGTAGGCCGGCGTTAGCGCTTCTTCGTGCAAAACGGTAAAACCGGCGTAAGCCAGCTCGCGCATTTCGTCGTAGGTGATTTCATAAATGGGATGGGGATTGCTGACCAGACTGGGATTGACGGCATAAACCGAATCGACATCGGTCCAGTTTTCATAAACCTGGGCATCGAGTGCCGCTGATAGAATTGAACCGGTTATATCTGAACCGCCGCGCGAGAACGTGACGATCTGACCGGAGCGGGAATACCCGAAAAATCCGGGGAAAACAAGGATTCCCGGCCTGTCTTTTAACCGGGCCAGCTGGGTGTAAGCTTCCGGCAGTATCTGGGCGTTGCCGTATTCTTCAGTCAGCAGCATGCCGGCTTCACGGGGATCGACATAAACCGCCAAACGCCCGATGTTGTTAAGATAATCGGCAACCAGACGGGCACAGTTATCTTCGCCGGCCGCTTTCAGGGCATCCATAAACCGCATGGTATTGGAACAATCGATGCAGATTCGCTGCTGCAAATCTTTTTCAATGGTTTCCATAATGTTGTCCGATAAACCTAAATCATCGGCAATAGCCGAAAAACGGCGTAAAACGGCCTGCAATTCAGATTGTCCGTCATAGCCGCCGATACGGGCATTAGCCAAAGCAATCAGAAGATCCGTAACTTTGATATCATCCCGGGTTCTTTTTCCCGGGGCGGAAACAACGATAACCCGGCGTGACGGGTCGCTCAGCATGATATCGCATACTTTGCGGATTTGTTCGGCATTGGCCAGTGATGATCCGCCGAATTTACAGACTTTCAACATATCAAGTCCCCCCTAAACACTCCAATTATAGACAAGGATTGTTGTCATTTCAACAAAAATCAGCATCTGACGTTATATTTGCCAGATTTACAAATTCAATGCCGGTATCATAAAAAGGTCTGGGCAAAATGACGCCGATCCGGACGCCTGCCGACAGAAAGTGTGGTTGACGAAAGCCGGGAATACCCGGATACTATAGGTAATTACTCTGCTTCGTAAGGGATCCATAATCATATGCAGCATCAAGCCCGCGCCATATGATTGAACCTGGGCGGCGTAAAGAATGAAGTTAAGGAAGGTAACTTGTTGAACGTGATTCTTCATATGGATCGTTACCTGAAACCCGATGTTTATTGCCTGGACCTGTTGAAAATTGATTTTCAACAGTATTATCGAGCCGGTTTTCGATTGGCTTTATTAGATGTAGACAACACGATGTCAAGACATGGCGCCAGCCAACCCGATGCATATGCCCGCCGGCTTGTCAGCCGAATTCAAGCAGCCGGGCTGGATTGCAGAATTGTCTCCAATGCCGGTAAAAAAAGAATCGGTTCTTTTGCGGCGGCCCTGAATCTGCCTTTCATCGCCCGGGCCAGAAAGCCGTCTACCAAAGCCATTAAAATTTCCTGCCGGCAGGCTCATGTTCAGCCGGAACAAACCCTCATGATCGGCGACCAGATTCTGACCGATATAGCGGCCGGACGCCGTGCCGGCTGCCTGGCGATATTGGTTCATCCGCGTTTTAAACAGGAAGCCTGGAATGTCCGGCTTAAACGTTATTTTGAACGCCTGTTTTATCATCGTTATAAACTGGATAAAATGTAAAAAACAGGCTGTGATGATAGGACAGGGCCCATGATCGCCATATTACAGTTTGTTTTTATGGCTCATTTTGTATTGATAAGGCGTTTCGCCGAATTTCTTTTTATAAACGGCGATGAAGTGGGAGCAGTCGACAAAACCGCATTGCTGGCATACTTGGGTTACGGTCCGGTCACTGGCCAGCAGCTGCTGGGCACAAGCCAGTTTTTTAGACTCCAAAAATTCTCTCGGCGACAGGTGGATGTACTTTCGAAACAAGCGGTTTATGGAGCTTTGACTGATGAAAAATAAATCGCACATTTCTCTGACATGCTGTATTTCACGGAAATGCTCATTCAAGTAATTAAGCATCTGTTGCAGTTCATCGGGCATCGTGTCCCGGCTTTTTGATTCTGGTTCCGTCTGGTTATTAAAAAGAGAAAGCAATTGAAGAAAGCAGACGGTCCGTCCCAGTTCCCGGCCGTTCTGTTGGCTCAGCTTATTCAGCCGATACAACAAATCGAGCATTTGCTGGCGCGTTCCGTTGTCGGGGGAGTACAAATTGTTAAATCCCGGCTTATGCAAAAAGGAAAGGAGCGTTGAGCCTTCTGGCATGTCAATCCACAGGCAGAAGTGTTCGTGGATACAAGCGTTATGATAGACGCACAGATGCATTTCACCGGGCCGGGTCATCACAGCGTCGCCGCTCCGAATCGGATAAAGCCTGTTTTCCACAAGAAAAGAGACGTCTCCGCTGACATTGATATAGAGTTCATAACTGTTATGAATATGTGATTCATCAATATCCGGTTCGTCAAGATGGATAAAGCTATTGATATGCCGGATTTCATAACGGACACCGTCCAGAGAAAGCAGCGCCGTTTCTGGTAAAGGATGATTGGCCATAAAATCAATTATCTCCAAAATGACTCGAAAATCATATTTTTAGGTTAAAAAAGCCTATAAGTAGGAAATTCAACCTGCTATTCTTTTATAATGATCGAGCATAAAAGTCAAGTGATCAGAAAGAAGCGTATGAAGATGATGAAAAATTATGCTAATTTTGAGGCTGATCAGTGGTATCGGATTCTGTTGACTCATCCGGAGGATTTTCCGTTTTCATTTACCTATAACGGGACGCGGTATGACGGTTTTTCAGCCGGAACGCTCCGGGAAGCCGGACGGCATACGGTTTGCGGTGAAAAAAAGGAAACAACCGAACTGATTTTTGTTTTGCCGGACGGCCTGCTGGTTACCCTTCAAACTGCCTGCTATCCGGCTTACGGGGTATCGGAGTGGACGGTCTGGTTTGAAAATGCCGGTCGGGAAAACAGCGGTATTCTGGAAAAGGTGGAAAGCACGTTGACCTTTACAGGCCGACATCCGGTACTGAAGGGCATTCTGGGTGATCACGTCAACCTATATCGCCCCTACGCCCATGATCTGGAGAACATGCCGGTTCATTTCTTGTCGGACAGCGGCCGGCCGACGCATATCAACTTCCCATATTTTAATCTGGAATACGGCGAAGGCGGCGTGATGCTGGCCATCGGCTGGGCAGGGACCTGGGCGGCAGACTTTGTCTCAGACGGCGAAACCACCACTTATAAAGCCTGTTCGACGAACGCGCTTCGGACTTACCTGAAGCCCGGAGAAAAAATCCGCACAGCGCTGTTCGTCCGGGCGCCCTATACAGTCCGAAATGAGAACTATGCCACCAATTTCTGGCGCAGTTGGTTTGTCAACTGTAATCTGCCGGCATCGGATGCTTCGGGAAATCCGATAAAACCGTTTTCAAGCTGCTGCCTGGCTTCGGATACCGGGCTGCCTAATTCGGACGGCAGTATCTCCGAGCGGTCGACGACATGGCGGCCGTCGCTGGAAAAGATGCTTGCTGAAGATGTCGGAGTGGATTTCCGCTGGCTCGACGCCGGCTGGTATGCGGCGCCGGACGGCTCCAGTCCAGTCAGCGACTGGTGGGGCACGGTCGGCACCTGGGTGCCGGACCCTGTGAAGTGGCCGGGAAATACGCTTCGTGAGTCAACGGATTTTGCCCGCGAGCATGACATGAAGACACTGATGTGGTTCGAACCTGAACGGGTGACAGATCCTGAATCCCTGGCCCAAAATTACGGATATCACCCCGAATGGGCGATCCGGCGCGATAATATTCCAGCTATCTCCAATAACATCGGTATCCCTGCGTGTCTGGAATGGACAACAGAACGGATCTGCAAGGTTTTGCGAGAAAATAAAGTGGAAATGTACCGGGAAGACAATAACAGCGATCCCGGCATGCTTTGGCGTTATCTGGACACACGGGAAGGAGAGAACCGGACGGGAATCACCGAGTGTAAATTTGTGATCGGACATTATAAGATGTGGGATGACATTATCGTCTGCACTCTGAGCTTTGGCGGCTGCGGCTTTGTCGATTCCTGCGCCAGCGGCGGCGGGCGGAACGATTTGGAGTCCCTTAGGCGAGGCATTCCGCTGCTGCGCAGCGACTATGACCGGACGACGGCGGCGCTGAGACTGTCCATGACCACGGCGTTCAATAAGTGGATCCCGTTCTGCGGAGCCAACACCAAAGAAAAGGAGTCACAATTGGCAGCTATCGGCCGCAGCGACGTATATACCTGGCGCGCCTCCTATCTGCCTGCGCTGAACGTGGACGCGCAGTTTGTGCAGGATCCGGGCCAAAACTTCGATATGCTGCGGTTCGGCCTGCAAGAGTGGAAAAAGCTCAGTCCGTATCTGCTGAAGGATTTTTATGTCCTGACTCCCTGGCACAGCCAGGAAGATAAAAGCGGGTTTACCGCGTACAGCTTCTTTGACAGCGATACCGAGCAGGGCGCACTGCTCTTGTTCCGGATGGAAGACTGTCCCGAAGACAGACTGACTGTGGCGCTGCCCTACGCGGAGGACAATGGCGTCTACACGCTGACAGACGAGGACAGCGGGGAATCGTTTACCCAATCCGGTTCCGCGCTGAAAAAAACAGGCTGTACTTTTATACTGCCCGAATGCAGAACAGCGCTTCTGGTCTGGATCGGAATACGGAAATGAGTCTGGATCGTATTCCGGTTGTCCTGTTGCTGGCCGCATCCATGGCAGTCGCTTTAAGCGGGGGGATTATTAAAAATTATTTCTGTAACAGGATATCCGGCGGCTCTGATGACCGGCAGGTGTATAACGGCGCAACCAGTCTGTCCGCGGCCGTGATTCTTCTGTTATGGGGCGGCATTTCGTCGGTATCATCGTTTACCGTGGTCTTGGGGATTGCCTTCGGTATTGTGACGGCGCTGCAGCAAATTTCATGTTTGAAGGCTATGGAGCGCGGATCTTGGGCTTACACATCGGTGATCATCTCGCTTTCTACGCTGATCCCGGCACTATCCGGCATGCTGTTCTGGAACGAACGGATATCCTGGCCGCAGATCGCCGGACTGGCCATGATGGCGGGTTGCCTGATCCTGTCTGCAGATTACAGGGCAGATCGGAAAAAGCTGTCTTTTCAATGGCTCTTTTATTGTTTCATAACTTTTGTCTGCACAGGTCTGGTCGGCGTGATGCAAAAATGGCATCAGAATTCGGATTCAAAATCGGAGCTGAATGCTTTTTTGATCGTCGCTTTCTTTATATCATTTATATATTCTGCTGTGTCATATGCGTTGCCGCGCCGCAGGAACAGTAAAAAAAACGGACAAAGCTCCGGCAGTTGGCCGACTGTTGTTCTGTTGATCGGCGGCGGCGTGTGTATGGCGGTCAATAATAAGCTCAACCTTTTTCTATCCGGCGTCATGGAGAGCGCCGTTTTTTTTCCGATAGTCAACGGCGGCGGTCTCGTACTGACAACTGTGGCCGCAGTGATCTTATTCCGGGAACGCCTGACGCTCAAGCAGTGGATCGGTTTATCTTTCGGCGTCGCGTCCGTCGTTTTTTTCTGCAATCCTTTTCATGGAGCCAGCCTTTGATTTCCATGCAATCAGCTCGTTCTGATCGCCGTCATGCCGATGAAACCATTTTCCTTGCGGTAAAAGGACTGGTTGTAGTATGCTGTAAACCGCAGACCAAGGGGCTTCCGGCGAATCTTAGTAACCCATCCTGTCGATAGCCCCTTGCAGGTCTGGCCCAGATAGACTAAAATGGGGTAGAATTTGACTAGAATTCATATTTGATATGGCAATAAACGGAGGTATTCTTTCATGATCAGTGCAGGTGAATTTCGCAACGGTGTCACCTTTGAGATGGATGGGCAAGTTTTTCAGGTTGTCGAGTTTCAACATGTTAAACCCGGTAAAGGATCCGCATTTGTCCGGACGAAATATCGCAATGTAAAAACGGGCGGCGTGGTCGAACGCAGTTTTAATCCTAACGAAAAATTTGAGCGGGCTCAACTGGATCGCGCTGATATGACCTACCTTTATAAGGATGGCGACCTCCACTATTTTATGGATGTCAATACCTATGAGCAAGTCCCGTTCAGCGCCCAGGCGCTTGGGGATGCTTTGAAATTCCTTAAAGAGAACATGGTTTGCAAGGTTTTGTCCTATAAAGGGCAGATCTTCGGCGTCGAACCGCCGATTTTCGTAGAATTGGAAATTACGGATTGCGAGCCGGGCGTAAAAGGCGACACAGCCCAGAATGCCACGAAAAACGCTGTGGTTGAAACCGGCGCGGTCATCAAAGTCCCGTTATTCGTCAATCAGGGCGATCGTATCCGCATTGACACCCGGACAGGCGAATATATGGAACGCGCTTGACCGCGGATATGGCCGATTCTAATCCACAATCTTCGATCAAAGGCGAACGGACCATGTCTCAGGGTTTTGTCGCCCAGTATGCAGCGGAAGCCGCCATGCAGGCGCCCGGTGTGGCCTGTTTGGACAGCAGCGCCGTCATCACTTTGAAAGAAGCAATCGGTGTGGAGCACGAAGGGAAAGGCGTCAAGGTTATTTTCCACGAAGATAATGACGAAGTTGTTACCATAACGGTCTATCCGATCGTCTATTTTGGCAATATCATACCGGAAGTGGCCTGGAACATCCAAGAGCGCGTTAAGTCTGATGTCGAGAAATTCACCGGATTGGTTGTTGAAGCAGTCAACGTGCATGTCAAAGGTGTCGTCACCAAGGAGGATGGTCGGAAATGAATACATTCGTCCGTTTTGCCTTTATTGTTTTTTCATTTTTTCTTGCCGTTTTTTCGTTTGTCTTTCTCTTAATGCTGATCAATGAAACGATCTTGAGCGATGTCATAACCTGGGTTGTCTTAATGAATGACCAGACCTCCTATCGCCTGATGGCCATTATTTTCTGGCTGGTTGTTTTGGGATTCTGCGTGCTGGCCATGGTCTACAGCGTCATGAGCGGCCGGCTGCGCCGCACGCGCATTCGCAGCACTGATATCGGCAGCATTGATATCGGGGTTGACGCTATCGAGAGCATTGCTCTGAATTCGGCCAAATCAGCCCAGTGCGGCATCAAGACGGCTAAAGCCAAGGTCGCGCCGTCCAAGGGCGATAAAATCATCATACAGCTCAGCACGGTTTTATATTCCGATGTTGAAGTGCCGGCGATGATGGCCAAGGTTCAGGATCGG
Source organism: Clostridiaceae bacterium (assembly GCA_034927345.1). GTDB lineage: Bacteria > Bacillota > Clostridia > Saccharofermentanales > UBA5734 > JAYFQE01. The sequence continues at coordinate 433,533 of JAYFQE010000002.1, read as the reverse complement.
ATAAAAAAGGATATCGAACGTTATACCGGCATACCGGTAGCCCAGGTTCAGGTTCGGGTCAGCCGCGTTGAACCGGTTTCTACACGCGTTGAACGGTAAACAGCGATGAAAGCTATCTGGCAGCAGCTTCTGGACAGTTTAAAAGGCAGAAACCCAGGCACAGTGGGCGCTGTAATCGGTTTGTGCCTGGCTTTGTCGCTGGTTATTTTCGGGTTGCTCAAGACTTTGTTTTTAATTGGCATGACTTTACTGGGTTATTTCCTGGGTGTCCGTTACTTCAGCGACCGGGAAGCTTTCCGCAATCTACTGGATAAAATTTTACCACCGGGGATGTTCCGGTAAGGGGGCCGATCATGAGTCGACGTGAAGCTAGGGAAAAGGCATTTATGCTGCTTTACCAGCTGGAAATACAAAAGGGTGATGAAGAGGCTCAGATGGCGTCTTTTATCAAAGAACGCGAAGTCGGTGAAAACGAATTGGATTATATGGTCAGTTTGGTTAACGGTGTGCGGGAACATTTAGATGATCTCGATTTGCGCTTCACGCCTCTGCTGAAACGCTGGACCAAGGATCGTTTACCCAAAGTCGATTTAACAATTTTAAGAATGGCTGTTTATGAAATATTCTTTGTCGAAGAAGTACCGAATAATGTCGCCATTTCCGAAGCCGTCCTGCTCTGTAAAAAATACAGCAGCGAGGAATCGAGATCTTATATTAATGCCGTACTGGGCCGTCTCTGCAAAGGTGAACCTTCATGAACCAGCCAATCACGGTTGCTCAGCTGAACCGTTATGTCAACGCTTTGCTGGAACGGGACAACAACCTGAACCCGGTTCTGGTCAAAGGAGAGATATCCGGTTTTAAGGCTTATCCGTCCGGACATCTTTATTTTACCCTTAAAGATGAAGAGGCGGCGGTAAGCTGCGTCATGTTTAAAGGACAGGCTGCCCGGCTGAAGTTTCGCCCGGCAAACGGCCTGAAAGTCATTTTAACCGCCAGAGCGGCCTTATATGACCGGGACGGCCGTTTTCAACTGATGGTCAGCGAGATGACCGCCGACGGTATCGGCGATCTGTATCTGGCTTATGAACAGATGAAGAAACGCTTGTCGGACGAGGGCTTGTTTGCTCCGGACCACAAGAAAAAAATTCCGCTGCTGCCGCGGGCGATCGGCGTCGTAACATCGCCGGCGGGCGCCGTTATCCGGGATATCATTCAGGTTCTGTCCCGCCGCTTCCCGAATTTCCGCTTGCAGCTGATACCGGTAGCCGTTCAGGGTGAAGGCGCTGCAGCCGCCATAGCGGCCGCTATCCGGCGCTTTAACCAGTTGCGGACCGTCGATGTTCTGATTGTCGGCCGGGGCGGCGGATCGATAGAAGATTTGTGGGCTTTTAATGAGGAAATTGTCGCCCGGGCCGTCTATGAGTCGAAAATACCGGTTATCTCCGCTGTCGGTCATGAGACGGATTTCACCATCTGCGATTTTGTAGCCGACATGCGGGCTCCGACGCCGTCAGCCGCTGCGGAGCTGGCGATTCCGGTCCGCCGTGAACAGGAATTAAAACTATATCAACTGGAAAACCGGCTGACCAGGTCATTGGGCCAGCAATTGGAACGGCAGCGCCTGCGTTTGCGGCATTGCCTGCAAAACAAAGTCATGCGGCAGCCTCTGGATCTGGTGGATCGTCGCCGTCTGGATCTGGACCGGTTCGATCTGGCGCTGCGGCAATCCATGCGAATCAGGCTCAATCGCGCTGAAAGGTCATTTTCCATCATGACCGGCAAACTGGACGCCCTGAGTCCCTTGAGCGTTCTGGCCAGAGGATATGGCGTAGTCAGCTCGGCCGCTACCGGCAGGACATTACTGTCGACAGCACTGGTAAATCGCGGGGATATCGTGGATGTCCGGTTAAGTGATGGCATTCTGCAATGTGAAGTGCAGAGAATCAAAGACTGGAGGATGGAAATATGAATAATAGTGTCAATACCGATCCGGAAGGCCAGCCGGCTGTCAAAGATAACCTGGGCAACGATGAATTTTCCGGGTTGAGTTATGAAGAAGCCCTGGCTGCTTTGGAGCAGATTGTTGCTCAGCTGGAATCCGGCGACGCGAATCTGGATGAATCGATGAGCCTCTTCCAAAAGGGCATGACCCTCTCGAAAATATGCGCGGCTAAACTTTCCGCAATTGAGAAAGAAATTACCCAATTGATTGAAAAAACCGACGGTCAGATCGAAGAAAAACCTTTTAGCGAGGAACTTTGATGATGACTTATCAGGAACAATATCAAAAATATCTGGATTGGGTGGAACGCACCTTACCCGGCATGCTGCCGGAACGTCCGGCGGAAGAAGGCGGGCAGTCCGATGAAGCCGCGCGCTATAGTCTGATGGCCGGCGGCAAACGCCTGCGGCCTGTTTTATTGATGGCTGTTTCCGACATGCTGGGCGTTGATCTATCTAGAGCGCTGCCTTTTGCCTGCGCTTTGGAAATGATTCATACTTATTCCTTGATTCATGATGATTTGCCTTGTATGGATAATGATGATCTTCGCCGCGGGCGTCCGACCTGCCATAAAGTTTTCGGAGAAGCCATGGCGGTTCTGGCCGGCGATCTGCTGTTGAACCGGGCTTACGAGATCCTGTTGGATGCGGTTGATCCGGCCTGCCCGGGAACCCTGGCGGCAGCCAGGGACATTTGCCGGGCCGCCGGCGGACAGGGTATGATTGGCGGCCAGACTCTGGACCTTGCCGCCGAAGGCCGCTGTCTGTCGGCCGGTGAATTGAAGCAGATGCATCGGCAGAAAACCGGCGCTTTATTACTGGCGCCCATTCTGGCGGCCGCCGATCTGGCAAAGGCCCCTCCGGATGTGGTTCATCTGCTTCATGAATATGGCCAATCTGCCGGTCTGGCTTTTCAGATCCAGGACGATATTCTCGATGCTGTCGCCGATGCCCGGACCTTAGGCAAGACAGCCGGCAAGGACAGCCGCGATAACAAAGCGACTTATGTCAGTATTTATGGGCTTGCCGAAGCACGGCGGCATTTGGTGTCGACTTTGGCCCAGGCGCGGCAAGCCGTAGCCGATTTGGCGCCATATGGTTTGGAAACCGGTTTTTTGACAGGATTCATCGATTTTCTCCAAACCAGAAATCATTAAAAAGGCAGGGAGAATTCGATGGGCCATTTGTTGGATCAGATCCAGGGACCTGGTGATCTCCGGCAATTGAATACCAATGAGCTGGAACAACTGGCTGCTGAAATCCGCAGCCTGATTATTAAAACTGTCGCTCATAATGGCGGCCATTTAGCCTCCAATCTGGGCGTTGTAGAATTAACAATCGCCTTGCTTATTGAATTTGATTTCCGGCGGGACCAAATCGTTTTTGATGTCGGTCATCAGGTCTATGCCTGGAAGATCCTTACCGGACGTAAAAATCAGTTCGATACCTTACGACAATATGGCGGTTTATCCGGATTCCCGAAAACGAGCGAGAGCTGTTTCGATTTTTTTAATACAGGACACAGCAGCACTTCGATTTCCGCAGCGCTGGGCTTAAGCCGGGCATTGTCCCATGATGGACGGGTCGGACACACGCTGGCGGTCATCGGCGACGGAGCTCTGACCGGCGGTATGGCTTTCGAGGCTTTAAACGACGCCGGCCAATCCGGCGAGGACCTGATAGTCATCCTGAATGACAATCAGATGTCGATCGGCCGCAATGTGGGCGGCTTGTCGCATCATTTGGAAAATCTGCGCGTTTCTACCAGCTACATACGGATAAAAACCCGCATGGACGCTCTGCTGCAGCGAATTCCGGTTGTCGGCCGGCCGCTGCTGCATCTGATCCACCGTTTCAAACGCCTGACACGGCTGGCTATGCAGCACCAGGGCGTTTATTTCGAACAATTGGGTTTTCGCTATTATGGACCGATCGACGGTCATGACCTGCCCGGCTTGCTGCATCACTTGCGGATGATTTCCACGATGCATGGTCCGGTTCTCTTGCATGTGCTTACTCAAAAGGGCAGAGGATACCGTTACGCGGAAGAAGCGCCCGATCTCTACCACGGTGTGGCGCCCTTCGTTATTGAAAACGGCTTGAATCATGACGGCATGCCCGGCGATGCCATCCATTCTTTTTCGGAAGCGTTCGGCCGCGCCATGGTGGAGCTTGCACGCCGAAATCCCCGCATCTGTGCGATTTCGGCCGCTATGACAGCCGGGACCGGGTTGAATGAATTTTCCCAATCCTTCCCGGCGCGCTTTTATGACGTCGGCATAGCCGAGCAGCATGCGATGACGCTGGCCGCCGGTCTGGCCGCCGGGGGCATGCAGCCGGTTGTCGCCTTGTATTCGACTTTCTTCCAGCGGGCTTATGATCAGTTGCTGCATGATGTCTGCCTGCAGAATCTGCCGGTGGTTCTGGTTGTGGACCGGGCTGGGATCGTAGGCGAAGACGGAGAAACGCACCAGGGTATCTATGATCTGAGCATTCTGCTGCCCTTGCCTAATCTGGAAATTTTCTGCCCGGCCGATTATATCGACCTGCAGAGAATACTGCCCTATGCCTTGTCTGCCGGCTGTCCGGTCGCTATCCGTTATCCGCGCGGCAGAGAATGGCCGGACCCTTTACCCGAAGCATTGCCAGACGGGCCTGATGTGCCGGCAGATGATGCAATCCCGCCGGTGCGTCGGATTCACTGCCTGCGCCGCGGCGATCATGTTACCATAGCCGCGCTGGGGACCTTGACCGGGCCGGCGCTGCAGGCGGCAGCGATGCTGGCCGAAGAAGCGATCCAGGCTGAAGTTCTTTCGGTTACCTGCGTTAAGCCGCTGGATATCCATACCTTGATCCGGTCCGTTAAGCGAACCGGCCATGTTCTTTTTCTGGAAGAAGTTCTGCGCTGCGGCGGTTTTGGCCAGGCGACCCTGCCGGATTTGCTGATGGCTTTGCCGCACGCCTGTTTTTCTTTTTTGAGTATTGAAGACCAGCCGCTATGCCAGGGCAACAGAAACCATTTATTAAGTCTGGAACATCTGGATCCGCCATCTATTGCCAAGGCAGCCCGGGATTTAATAAAAAAGTCATCTATATGCGGTGAAATTTCTGCTCAATCCTAATGAAGTTGCATTCACAATACGATATAATCAGAGTTGTGATGTCAAACAAATCATCCAGACAGCAGGAGGCAATATGCGAATCGGCCTATATGCCAATCCAGACAAGGACCGGGCTTATCAGATAACCAGCCATGCGGCTGCCCTGATTCACAGGATGGGGGCCGTCGGCGTCATCGGATATCAATATCAGGATACGCCGCTGGCGGCTGTGCCGGGTGTCGAATTAGGTGAATATGGCAGCTGCGACCGGTTGATCTGCCTGGGCGGCGACGGTACTTTTTTATCGGCCGTTCATCTGCCCGGCTGTGAAGACATCCCCATTATCGGCGTCAATCTGGGCAGTGTCGGCTTTCTTCATGAGATTATGCCGGAACATCTGGAAGAAGCTCTGGATCAACTGATCAACGGTTCATATAACCTGGAGCAGCGGATGATGCTGGAAGTAGCCTGCTATGATACGGAACAGAATTTAATCGAATCCGGATTTGCTTTGAATGACGCCGTCATTTCACGCGGCGGCAAGTCCCGTATCCTGACGCTGGATCTGATGATCAATCAGGAAAGGGTCGATCGCATACCCGGCGACGGGGTGATTGTTTCCACGCCGACCGGTTCCACAGCTTATTCATTATCGGCCGGCGGGCCGATCATCCATCCGGAATTGCAGCTTCTGCTGATAACCCCGATCTGTCCGCATACCTTGCATAATCGCAGTTATATCGCAACAGACAGCAGCCGGGTCGTCGTTCGCATCGGCGATTATCCCTACCAGGCTTTGCTGGCCATCGACGGCCGCCAGGAGATCGATATCTGCAGCGGCTGGTCGGTGGTGATTACGAAATCCGAGCGGACGCTTAAGCTGATTCGTCTGGGCCATGATCATTTTTATGCTACCTTGCCGCAAAAAATCCATGCCAGGGGGAAGACGCTATGAAACCATCAAAGAGTGAACGGCAAGCCCGGTTATTGCAGGTCATCCGCGAAAAAGAAATCGGCACGCAGGAAGATCTGGTTGCCGGTTTGAACGGGGCCGGCATGGAGGTTACTCAGGCAACCATATCCCGGGATATCAAGGAATTGGGCATTATTAAGGTGACCACCGGCAGCGGGTTCCAGAAATATGTCCCCATGGAACGCAGCGGCGAGGTCGCTTCGGGACGGCTCATGAAGGTTTTTGCCGAAGCGGTGGTTCATGTCGACGCCGCTATGAATCTGGTCGTGATCAAAACCCTGCCGGGCATGGCTCAGGCCGGCGCTTCAGCGCTGGACTCCATGAGACTGTCGGAAATTGTCGGCAGCATTGCCGGCGACGACACTGTTTTTGTCGCAACACGTTCCATCGAACAAGCGGATTATCTAAGCCACCTCTTGAACCAAATCGCCTTGCAGAGCAACGGTAAGAGTTAACGGCGGCTTCAAGGAGTAAAGCATGCTGACCAGAATTGAAATCAGGGATTTTGCTTTGATAGAGCAGATGACTCTGGAGCCCGACCGGGGCTTGCTCATTCTGACCGGTGAAACAGGCGCCGGAAAATCCATTCTGATCGATGCCATCGGCGCATTATCCGGCGGCCGTTTGTCGCGCGACATGATTCGGCATGGCGAAACACAAGCCTCTGTCGAAGCTGTTTTTAACGTCGGCCGCGCTTTGCTGCCGCCTGAATTGCTTGAGCAATTGGGTCTGGACGAAACCGTAAACCGCCGTGAAAGCAAAGATAGTCCGGATTCTTCCGAAACGCCTGCCGCCGGCGGATCTGATAATATGGAATTGATTTTATCCCGTGAATTGTCGGCTTCCGGCAAATCGACCTGCCGGATTAACGGACGTCTGGCGCCGCTGAGCCTCTTGCGGGATTTATCCCAGTATCTGATCGATATCCACGGTCAGCATGACCAGCAAGTCATTTTTCAGGTCGACAACCATTTGCCGCTTCTCGACCGGTTCGCCGGCGAACCGGTGGTATTGGCGCAGAAAACTTATCTGGCTCAATTACAGCAATATCAGAATTGTTTGCGTGAAATGGCGGCCCTGGGCGCCGATCCGGCCGAAAGAGCCAGACAATTGGATTTGTTAGCCTATCAAGTTCAGGAAATCGAAGCCGCCGCTTTACTACCCGGTGAAGACGACCGTTTGAACCAGAGACGGAAAATTGTCGCCAACAGCGAGAAAATCCGGACGGCATTATCCGAAGCTTATGAACTTCTGGAAGGCGACGACTCCAGAAGTATTATGGCGGAAATGGGGCAAGTCGCGGCCAAGCTGGAGCTTGTTGCCCGCCATACCCAGGCGCTGGATTCATCCGGCGAAAATATTGCGGTATCGCTCGACAAGATTCAGGATACTGCCGCGGAGATCCGGAATTTCCTTGAAACCAGCGAAGCTGATCCCGGTGAACTGGAGCGCCTGGATGACCGCCTGGATGTCCTGTACCGGCTGAAGAAAAAATACGGCGGATCCATTGAGACGGTGCTGGATTTTCAAAAAAAAGCCGATGCCAAGCGCCGGCTCCTCAGCGATGGGGAAGCGCGCTATGATCAACTGACTGCCCAAAAGGAAAAGATACGCGGGCAGCTGATCCATCTGGCCGGCCTTTTGAGTGCCGCGCGGCGAAAAGCCGCGAACCGGATGGAAGCCTTGATCAGTGCTGAACTGGCCGATTTGGGCATGAAGGGCGTCTGCTTCAGCGTGCATTTTGCCGAATTGCCGGAAAATCCGGAACATTTTTCCCGGTCGGGCCTGGATCAGGTGGAATTCCTCTTGTCGGCCAATCCGGGTGAGCCTTTACGCCCGCTGGCGCGTATTGCTTCCGGCGGCGAGGCCTCGCGGATCATGCTGGCCATTAAAACAATTTTAGCCCGGGCGGACCGGATACCCGTTTTGATTTTTGACGAAATCGATACCGGCATCAGCGGCAGGACAGCAGGAAAAGTCGGTGAAAAACTGCTGCAGATTTCGCAGGGACATCAGGTTTTCTGCATCACACATATGGCGCAAATTGCCGCCATGGCCGACGAGCACTGGCTGATCGAGAAAAACAGCGACGGCGGCCGCACCAGAACCCTGCTGCATGAGCTGAACCGAGAACAGCGGGAAAGCGAATTGGCGCGGCTTTTATCCGGCGGTATCGGCGACGGCACTGCCCGGCAGTTGGCCGATCAGCTTTTAAGCCAAGCCGCGCAATTGAAGACAGCAACTTAAACAGAAAAATTCCGGTTCGGGCAAATTGTTCAGATACCGGTTTTGTGTTCGGCTTTACGGATCGCTGTCAGCAAAGTCCGGAAATCATCGGGCAGCGGAGCCGTAACCAGAACCGGCCGGCCGGTCAGGGGATGGATAAATTGCAGACTGGCCGAATGTAAGGCCTGGCGTCCGATCAACCGATCCCAGACATCGGCGCTGTTATCTGATTTGCCATATAGGCTGTCTCCAACCATCGGACAGCCGCAAGCCTGGCTATGCAGGCGAAGCTGATGGGTTCTGCCGGTAAGCAATTCGAAGCGGACAAGAGAAATATCACTGGTCGGATAGTAGCGCAGTTCCTGCCATATCGTCCGGGCTTCCGCTCCGTCCGGGTGGATTTCGCGCAGCATGATGCTGGTTTGGGAACGTCTGACCGACGCCTGGATCAAACCGGCCGGCGCCGGGAAACGCCCATGCAGCAGCGCCAGATAACGTTTACGCATCGGATGGCTGCTGATTACATGATGGGCATGGCCGTTGCGGGCAATTAAAACCAGACCCGAAGTATCGCGATCCAGCCGGCATACCGGATGCAGAGGATAATCGGCCAGCGAATCGGTAAGCGAACCTTTTTCATGCAAATAGGTCGGATGGGTTACCATACCGGCCGGTTTAGCGGCTACCAGCAGCCATTCGTCCAGATATCGGATATCGACTCCCGGAACCGTCTTGAGTTTGTCAGATGTCCGATTGTCGGGCGTATAGCTGGCCGTGAGAAAATCGCCGGTTGCCACCGGGTCGATCATGCGGTGAGGCCGGCCGTTGCAAAGCAGACGGCCGTACAAACGGATTTTTTTACATAAAAGGCGCGACATGCCGGTCCGCCTGACCAGAATATCAACAGCACGCTGACCGTGATCGGCCGGTGTGGCCTGGTATTGAATTTCCATGTTTTTCTCCTGTTTATCTGAGTCCTTTGCAGTTGTTTTGCAAAACATTCCTATTCTGCCGGAAAACAACGTCCGGTTTTTTCCCATTATAGCGCCTGGCTGTCAAGATGGTAAAGAAAAGCTGGTTTTCTTGAGAAAATTTTAGTGAAAAGAATTGCTGAAAGGCTTGAATAATGATATTGTATACTCTTGGGAGGTGAGTCAAACCATGGGAGCTATAAATACCTTGACTCATGACGAGAAAATTAAGAAACTAAGACAGGTCATTGACCAATATAAGGGCAACGGCCGGAAGTCTTTGATGCAGGTCTTGCAAGAAGCGCAGAATATTTACGGTTATCTGCCTTTGGAAGTTCAGCGCGAAGTCGCTTTGGGCATGGGTGTGTCTGTTGCCGAAGTGTATGGCGTAGTATCATTTTATTCATTTTTTTCACTTACCCCGAAGGGCAAATATGAGATCAGTTGTTGTTTGGGAACGGCATGTTATGTCAAAGGCGCGCAGTCCATTCTGGATAAAGTGGAGAGTGAACTGGGCATCAAAGCCGGCGAATGCACAAAGGATATGAAATTTTCAATCAATGCCTGCCGTTGTATCGGTGCTTGTGGCCTGGCGCCCGTTATTATGATCAACGAAGACGTTTACGGACGTCTGACTGCAGACGAAATTCCGGCAATTCTGGCCAAATACAAGGAGGCTTAAGTTCATGGATCTTTACCGAGCCCATGTCCTGGTTTGTTGCGGAACTGGCTGTACCTCATCCCAATCACCCAGGATCATTGAAAACATGGAAAAAGAATTGGCGGCCAATGGCTTGTCTAAAGAAGTCAAGGTTGTCAAAACCGGCTGCTTCGGTTTATGCGCTGAAGGCCCGATCATGGTTATCTATCCGGAAGGCGTCATGTACTATCGGGTTACTCCTGATGACGTGGCTGAAATCGTTTCCGAACACCTGCTCAAAGGCCGCTATGTAAAGCGCCTGATGACGCTTCAGACCGCTCTTCCGCTTGATCAGGCCCGCAATGTCGAGGAGTCTTCTTTCTTTAAAAAACAGAAAAGAATAGCCTTGCGCAATTGCGGCGTCATCAATCCTGAGCTGATTGATGAATATATCGCTCATGATGGCTATCAGGCGCTGGGTAAAATATTAACCGAAAAAGTTGCTCCGATGGATGTCATCAACGAAATCAAGAAAGCCGGACTCAGAGGGCGTGGCGGCGGCGGTTTCCCGACCGGCATGAAATGGGAATTCGCAGCCAAACAGCAAAACGATCAAAAGTATGTTTGCTGCAACGCTGATGAAGGCGATCCCGGAGCTTTCATGGACCGCTCGATCTTGGAAGGCGATCCGCACAGTGTTATTGAAGCCATGGTTATTGCCGGTTATGCGATCGGTTCCAGCCAGGGCTATATCTATGTCCGCGCCGAATACCCGATCGCTGTGCAGCGTTTGAAAATTGCCATCAAGCAAGCCAAAGAATACGGCTTGCTGGGCGAGAATATTTTCGACAGCGGCTTCAATTTCGATATTGAGATTCGTCTTGGCGCCGGCGCTTTTGTTTGCGGCGAGGAAACAGCCTTGATGCGTTCGATCGAAGGAAAACGCGGCAATCCGACACCTCGGCCGCCGTTCCCGGCTGTCAAGGGCCTCTTTGGCAAACCGACCATTCTGAATAATGTTGAGACTTTTGCCAATGTGCCGGTTATTTTCCAGAAAGGCGCCGAATGGTTTGCCTCCATGGGTACCGAGAAGAGCAAAGGCACGAAGGTTTTTGCTTTGGGCGGCAAGGTCAACAATGTTGGTCTGGTCGAAATCCCGATGGGAACCACAGTCCGGGAGATCGTCTTCGACATCGGCGGCGGCATCCCCAACAATAAAGCTTTCAAATCCGTTCAGACCGGCGGCCCTTCAGGCGGCTGCATTCCTGCCAGCCTGCTCGATACGCCGATCGATTATGAGAATCTGATCGCAGCCGGATCCATGATGGGTTCAGGCGGCATGATTGTCATGGATGAAGACACCTGCATGGTGGATATCGCCAAATTCTTCCTGCGGTTTACAGTCGACGAATCCTGCGGCAAATGCGCGCCCTGCCGGATCGGCACCCGCCGTATGCTGGAAATCCTCGAAAAAATAACAGACGGCACGGGCACGCTGGATGATCTGAACGAACTGGAACGCATGGCGACGGCAATCAAGGCCGGCTCGCTCTGCGCGTTGGGCCAGACCGCGCCGAACCCGGTGCTTTCGACATTGAAGCATTTCCGGAAAGAATATGAAGAACACGTCGTAGAAAAGAAATGCCGCTGCGGCGTTTGCAAGGGACTGACGCACTATACCATATTGCCCGATCTCTGCAAGAAATGCGGACTTTGCGCAAAACGTTGTCCGGTCGGCTGTATCACAGGCGTTCTTGGTAAAGAACCCTTTGTGATTGACACGACCAAGTGCATCAAATGCGGCGCCTGCGAGCAGGCCTGCAAATTTAAGGCCGTTGTCAAGCGGTAAAGGCGTCAGAAGGAGCGTGAAACAAGTGAACATGGTCAATGTTACCATCGATGGCGTTCAAGTCAGTGTGCCATCCAGCTATACAATCCTTGAAGCGGCCAGAGCTGCCGGCATAAAGGTGCCCACTCTGTGTTATCTGAAGGGTGTCAACGAGGTCGGCGCCTGCCGTATTTGCCTGGTCGAGGTCGTCGGCGGCCGCAGTTTATCTGCTGCCTGCGTTACGCCGGTCAGCGAAGGCATGGTTGTTAAAACCAATTCGCCGCGTGTCCGCGCTACGCGCAAATCGACTCTGGAACTGATTTTGTCCGATCATAATCAAGATTGCCTGTCCTGCATCAGGAACGGCAACTGCGAACTGCAGGCGCTTTGCGAACTGTACGGCATCCGCGGCGTCAGCTACAAAGGTGAGAAGAGTCCCAGCAAAATCGACAGCAAATCCTATTCTATCGTTCGCGATTCCAGCAAGTGCATTCTCTGTGGCCGCTGTGTCGCCGCTTGCCAGAAACAGGATATCAATGTCCTGTCTTTCCTCAACCGTGGCTTTCAGACGGCGATCGGCCCGGCTTATAACATCAGCATGGCCGACGCGCCCTGCATTTATTGCGGTCAGTGTATCGTAGCCTGCCCGGTTGGCGCTCTGCATGAAAAAGAAGATGACGAACGCGTCTGGGCGGCGATTCAAGATCCGAAAAAACACGTAGTCGTCCAGGTCGCTCCGGCTGTTCGCGCCGCATTGGGTGAAGAATTCGGCCTGCCGTTTGGCACCCGGGTTACCGGCAAATTATTTGCCGCGCTGCGCCGCATGGGCTTTGACAAAATCTACGACACCAATTTCGGCGCCGACCTGACCATCATGGAAGAGGGCACCGAATTGATCAACCGCCTGCAAAACGGCGGCAAACTCCCGATGATCACTTCCTGTTCGCCGGGGTGGATCCGTTTTGCCGAATTCTATTATCCGGAATTCCTGGATAACCTTTCAACCTGCAAATCGCCGCACCAGATGGAAGGCGCAATCATCAAGACTTATTATGCCAAACGCAAGAATATTGATCCTAAAGATATCTTTGTCGTTTCCGTCATGCCCTGCACCTCGAAAAAAACCGAAGCGTCGCGTGATGAAATGGTTAATCCTTCCACCGGACTGCGGGATGTCGACGCTGTGTTGACGACCCGTGAGATTGCCCGGATGATCAAGCAAACCGGTTTGGATTTCAACAAACTGCCTGATGAAGGCCCGGACATGGATCTTTTTGGCGAGTATACCGGCGCTGCCGTCATTTTCGGCGCCACCGGCGGCGTTATGGAGGCTGCGTTGCGTACTGTGGCTGATGTCCTCGAACATAAAGATCTGCCCGCTTTCGAATATCAGGCTGTCCGCGGCGCCGATTCCGGCATCAAGGAAGCTGAACTGGAAATTGCCGGCATGAAGCTGCGCGTAGCGGTTGCCCACAGCACGGCGGCAGCCCGCAAACTGCTCGACGCCATCCGCGCCGGCACCGCGCCCCAGTACCACTTCATCGAAATCATGGGCTGCTCCGGCGGCTGTGTCTGCGGCGGCGGACAACCGCAAGTTCACGCTCAGGATCTGATGGATATCGATCTGCGCACCTTGAGGGCAAAAGCGCTCTATGAAGAGGATGTCCTGATGCCTGAACGTAAATCCTACAAGAATTCCGATGTGGACGCTCTTTATAAAAACTTTCTGGGCGAACCCAATGGGCATATGTCACATGAATTGCTGCATACCCATTATCATCGCCGTGAGATTTATCCGGACAGCGTTCTGGAGCAATAAGGTCCATTTAAGAACATTTTTTGGCAAATGGCCCATCCTTTTCCTGGGAAGGGCCATTTGCTTTATTGACATTGACCCATAAAGTTCTATAGAATATTAGAGATGCTTATTATTCCATAAATACAGGGACTTTAATGAATCTTGATAAATGAATATTGGGGGTGATTGCCATTATAGACTGGCTATCTTTAATAATCGGATTGGTTGTTGGACTGATTATCGCCTGTGCCGCCACTGTTGCTTATTATCAGCTTGGTTTCAGCAAAAAGGTCAAGGCGATGAAAGAAGCTGCCGCTGTTGCTGAAGTCGAAGCAGATAAACTGATCGGCGAAGCCCAGAAGACGGGCGAGAGCAGGAAACGTGAATTCTTGCTCCAGGCAAAAGAGGAAGTCCATAAAGCCAGAATTGAATTTGAAAAGGATGTGCGCGAGAAGAAAACCGAGTTGCAGCGTGAGCGCAACCGTCTGGAGCAGAAAGAAGAAGCTCTGGAGCGCAAGCTGGAAGTTCTGGAGCAAAAAGAAGAGGCTCTGGACAATCGGGTCAGCGACGTCCTGGTCCTGGAAGAAAAAACCAAAGAGCTGGAAAAACAGAAAGTGATCGAATTGGAGCGGATATCCAATCTGTCCATTGAGGATGCGAAAAAGCAGGTTCTTGATGAAGCCAGAATTGAATACCGCCACGACATGGCTGTTATGCTCCGGCAAATGGAAGAAGAAACAAAAGAAGAAGCTGATCGCAAAGCCAAAGAGATCATTGTCGGATCGATTCAGCGTTATGCTGCCGACTATGTATCCGAATCGACCGTATCGGTGGTTACGCTGCCGAACGACGAGATGAAAGGGCGGATTATCGGCCGCGAAGGCCGCAATATCCGGACGATCGAAACCTTGACCGGCGTCGACTTGATTATCGACGATACACCTGAAGCGGTGATCTTGTCGAGCTTTGATCCGATCCGGCGTGAAATTGCCCGTATTACGATCGACAAATTGATCATTGACGGTCGAATCCATCCTGCCCGCATTGAGGAGATGGTTGAGAAAGCCCGCAAAGAAGTTGAGGCTACCATCAAGCAGGAAGGCGACCGTGCCGTTTTCGAAACAGGCATCATGGGACTGCATCCGGAAATCATCAAACTCCTGGGACGGCTGCGGTATCGCACCAGCTATGGACAGAATGTCCTGCAGCACTCCATCGAAGTTTGCTGGCTGGCCGGCATGATGGCCGCCGAACTTGGCTTGGATGTCATGATGGCCAAGCGGGCCGGGTTATTGCATGATATCGGCAAAGCGGCCGATTTTGAAATGGAGGGGTCGCATATTACTTTGGGGGCGGAAATTGCCCGCAAGTATAAAGAAGGCCCTGAAGTGATCAATGCGATCCAATCGCATCACGGTGATGTGGAGCCGGATTCATTGGTTTCCATTCTGGTAGCTGCCGCCGATGCCATATCTGCCGCACGGCCTGGCGCCAGACGTGAGAATCTGGAGACCTACATCAAACGGATTCAAAAGCTTGAAGAAATCGCCAATTCGTTTGAAGGGGTTGAGAAATCCTATGCGATTCAAGCTGGACGGGAAATCCGGGTTATGGTAAAACCGGAGAATGTCCATGATGATGAGATGATTTTAAAAGCCAGGGAGATATGCAAAAAAATCGAAGATGAACTGGACTACCCCGGACAGATCAAAGTCCATATCATCCGGGAAACCCGTGTTACCGAGTTTGCCAAATAGCATCACCTGTACGACGGAATAGCATGTTAAGGAACGCAGCCGCTTCTTCTGGGAGCGGTTGCGTTTTCTATTTCGCCATCGGGGCAATGTATGATAGAATATAGGTTAATAAATGAATAGGGGGAGAGAATTTGCATATCCTCTTTATTGGAGACCTGGTCGGATCAGGCGGCCGCAAATTATTGAAAGCGAAATTGCCGGATTTAAAGAAACGGTATCAAATCGATCTCTGCATCGCTAATGCGGAAAATGCAGCTGCCGGACTGGGATTAACCGCCACGCTGGCTAAAGATATTCAATCAGCCGGCGTTGATGTCATGACATTAGGCAACCACAGCTGGGCCAGACAAGACCTGCTGGATTCCATAGACCGAATCGACAATCTCATCAGGCCGGCCAACGGCCCGGCAGCCTGGCCGGGCAAAGGCCATCTGGTCTGGCGTCGCACCGCTTGTCCGGTTCTGGTTATCAATTTGCTGGGACGAGTTTTCATGGATCCGGTTGATGATCCCTTTGCTGCCGCCGAGCGGTTATTGGCCGAAAACGCGGCGCAGAATCAAGCGAAGATCATCATCGTCGATTTTCATGCTGAGGCAACATCGGAAAAGAATGCTATGGCTTGCTATCTGGACGGCCGCGTCACCTTGGTTGCGGGTACCCATACCCACGTACAGACGGCGGATGAACGCATTTTAGAACGCGGTACAGCTTTCATAACAGATGTCGGCATGACCGGGCCAACGGACGGCGTGATCGGCATGGAGAAAGAAACATCCCTGCGGCGGTTTGTCAGCCGCCTGCCTGCCCGGTATGAACCGGCTTATGGCCCGTCGGCGCTGTGCGCCGTCTATATCGATGCGGATCCGGTTACCGGACAGGCTAAAAAAATCGAACGGATCAGGATCGAGGAATAAAATGGCTGCACGACTCGATCGGCTAATTGGATATCGTCCGCGCGCTGCCCGGCTGGCGTGCCTTCTATGCGCTGCTTTGCTTATTTTACAGTCGGGCGCCTGTATGGCATCCGGTCCCCGGACCGGTACGGAGTCTGCGGCAACGGCGGCTTCAACGGCTGATCCATCCGTAACGGCTGAAACAGCGACAGCAGGATCTGAAGGTGAATCCAGCCAGGCGATCGACCGGCGGCCCCAGGCAGCGAGCGGAACATTGCGGATTTGGTGGAAGACCCGGACGACCTTGAATCCGCTGCTGGAAACCAGCCGTTCCGGCCAGGCGGTCAATGATCTGATATTCCAGGGCCTTTTCCGGATCAATGAAAATCAATCTGTCGAAGCCGAATTGGCGGCCGGCCTGAAGGTCAGGGAAGATGGTCTGCAGGCGATCATCACGCTGAAGCCCGGTTTGGTATTCCATGACGGCCAGCCGCTGACCGCCGCTGATGTCGCCGCCTGCCTGCAATATGTCATCAATCCGGAGAATCACTCGATTTATGCTTCCGGACTATCCGCGGTCGGCGCGGTCAATATGGTTGACAGCCAGAACCTGGAATTGCTCCTGAATCAACCGGATCCCTGGCTGTCATACGCGCTGACTTTTCCGATTATTCCGGCCGCCAGTCTGACTGCCGGGCCTTTCGATCTGGTGCCCGGCACCGGTTCCTATAAAATGCTCTCATATGACGGTCAGAGTGGCCTTGAGCTGGAATTGGCCGTATCCGGCGACCCTTCTGAATTAAAGAAAATACAGGTCAAGGCATATCGGAACGAGTCCGAAGCAATGGGCGCTTTTGAAAGGGATGAACTGGATCTGGTTATGCTTGATGATCAGGAATACGGCCGTTATACCTTGCGCAGCAGTCTGCGTCTGGATTATTATACCGGAAACAAGGCGGTCTTCTTGTCTTGCAATACGCAAAGCAGCCGCCCTCTGGCTTCCGGCGACCGGTTGTTATTCATCAAGAAGCTCATCAACGCGGCGGCTTTGTCAAAAACAGAAGCAGCAGGTTGGGGCGAAGCGACTGATGTGGGTCTTCCGGCGGCCAGCTGGCTTATGAACAAAATCAGCCCCGACGATACGCCTGTGCTGGATCAACTGGGAACGCCGGCCTGGAACGCATCATCGAAGCCGCTGAGTCTTCTGGTTCCGGCTGATGACGAATGGCGGCTGAAACTGGCAGGAATCATTGGATCTCTGCTTGAAAACGCCGGAATTGCTTATGAACAGCAGACTTTAGCGGCCGATGTTTTCTGGCAGACGGTAACGGCCGGAGAATATGATCTGGCTATCCTGTCTGCGTCGCTGCCTGCTGCGCCTGTTCCGGACTGGCTTTATAAAAGCCCTCGCGCGCCGTTGTTTTCCGCGTTGGATTCGATTAACAGCCAGGGAAGCGGCCTGGCAGATTACGCGGCCTGGCAGACGAAATTAAGCCAGCTGCTGCCGGTTTCCTCCGAAGCGGCATCCGGGATGTCGGCGGCAGGCGCGGACCTGACGCAGGCAATCCTGGAAACAGCCGCCCGCTCACCCTGGTGCTGCCTGATGCTTATGTCGGAAGGCCTGGCATACGGGGATCGGGTCAGCGGCCAATGTCGGCCTGATCGTTATCATCCCTATCAAAATATTGAGGAGTTGTGGGTATGGTCTGGACAATCATCATCATTCTCTTGACTGCGGCGGACCAGCTGCTGAAAGCGGTTGTCAACCGCAATCTGACATCGATAATGGACAGAATTACGGTTATCGATAATTTTTTCTACATCATTATACGTAAAAACCGCGGCGCCGCCTGGAGCTTTCTGGCGGAACAGAATTGGGGCCTTTATTTATTGGCCGGCGTATCCTTCGTTGTAACGCTGGTCCTGCTGGCGATTCTATATCGAACACGAAATGCCAAACTTCAGGCTTGCCTGACGTTAATCTGCGCCGGAAGCCTCGGCAATTTTATCGATCGTGTCCGCGACGGCGCCGTGACGGATTTCCTGGACTTCCACTTTGGCAGTTATATATTTCCAACCTTTAATCTGGCGGATATGTTGATCGTCTGCGGCACCATCCTTTTATGCCTGCTTATTCTGATCGATCCGGGCGTTATCGGTAAAATCGGATGGCCATGGAAAAAAGAGACGCCGGACGGTGAAAAAGAGAAAGAGGAGGAGAAGCATGCTGCAAATCATCCGGATCAATGAATCCGGCGAACGGCTTGACCGATATCTGACTGGACAACTAGCCGATTGTTCCCGTTCTTATGTGCAAAAGCTGTTGACCGACGGCTGTGTCACGCTAAACGGCAAACCGCTGAAGTCTTCCTGGAAGACGCTGGCTGGTGTTGATGTGCAGGTTGATCGGCCGGAACCCGAGCTTTCGCGGATCGAACCGGAGGACATTCCGCTTGATATTGTCTATGAAGATCAATGGCTGCTGGTTGTCAACAAGCCACAGGGCATGGTTGTCCATCCGGCGGTCGGCCATCATGACGGAACTTTGGTCAATGCTTTGTTAAAACACTGCGCCGGCCAGCTCTCAGATTTGAACGGCATTATCCGTCCGGGCATCGTTCATCGGATCGACAAGGACACTTCAGGCTTATTGCTGGTTGTCAAAGATAACCGCATTCATGCCGACATGGCCGAGAAAATCAGGAATCATGAAATTAAAAGAGTTTACCAGGCTGTTGTTCACGGCCGGGTCGAAGCCGACCAGGGAACCATCAATGCTCCGATCGGCCGGGATCCGCGTAACCGGCAGCGCATGGCTGTCGTCGGCGAAGGGAAGCCTTCGGTCACCCATTTCCGGGTGATCAAACGCTATTCCGGCGCCACCTGGCTGGAAGCCTGCCTGGAATCCGGACGCACGCACCAGATTCGCGTTCACATGCAGTATATCGGCCATCCGCTGCTCGGTGATCCGGTTTATGCCGGCCGCCGGCCTGATTATGCGTTAGCCGGCCAGGCTCTGCATGCCGGAGCCCTTGAGTTTGTCCACCCGGCAACCGGCCGGCTTCTTAGTCTGACCTGCCCGCTGCCCGGCTATTTTCAAGCCCTTTTGGAGCAATTGCCATGAAGCCCCTGTTTTGGAGAAAAAAATTCAACTTATCGAACCAGCTGCGGCATCATTTGTTGATGTTTGTCATCATGCTCCTTTTTGGCTTTATCGTCATGAACCATATCCAGTCGGTGCGGGCTGCCGATAAAACCAGCAACATGGTTATTCTTTATAAAGAGCGGCAGGAACAATTGAAACAGTATGAAGAACAATATAAAAAGCTTTTAGCCGAAAACGATCAATTGAATGCCCAGAAGGAGGCGGCTATTGCCAACCTGCTGAACCGTCAGGGAAACGAGAACCTTCTGGATGAATTACAGAAAATAAAGATTCTGGCCGGATTTACTGAAGTGAAAGGCCCCGGCGTTATCATTACTTTAAATGATAAACCCGGTTATGATATTCTGGTCGATTCGAAATATTCACTGGTCCATGACAGCGACATCAGGCGAGTGATCGATCTTTTAAGAAATGCCGGCGCGGGAGCATTCTCGGTTAATGGCCTGCGGATCACCAATGCATCCTTTGTGCTTTGCATCGGGCCAATCATCCGCTGCAATAATCAACGCATGCTGCCGCCCTATGTGATCACGGCCATTGGCGATCCGGCGGTCCTCGCCGAAGCCATAACAACCGATCAGGAATTCAACACACGGCAAACCGCCGGCATAGATTTGGTGGTTAAAGTTCAGCAAGAACAGGAAGTTACCATTCCTGCGTTTGCGGAAGCTGATGATTTTTACAGCTATATCAGTTTATTGGAGGATGCTGCGCCATGAAACAAAATTTACTTCGGACTATTGCTTTTACGGTGGTTTGCATCATCCTGGGCATTCTGATTGCCCTGCAGATGAAAAATGTCAATAACAGCAATGTAACCGCCAACAACCTGACGGATTTGCAAAACAAATTGCTGGAGTATTACAATAAAAACGAGGAATTATCCAACCGGAACGCGAAACTGAACGAATACATCCGCATTCTGGATGATGATATGTCATCCGGCAATGAACAGATTGATTCGATCGTCAAGGAAAAAGAACGCGCCGCCATGTTTGCCGGCCTGCGGGAGGTCAAAGCCTATGGTCTGGTCATCACGGTCAGCTGCGCAACGGAAATCCGGGACAGCGTCTTGCGCCAGTTTGTCAATGAACTGCGGGCTTTAGGCGCTCAGGCCCTGGCGATTAATGATGAGCGGCTTGTCGCTACATCAGAAATCCGGGCCAGCGGCTCGTCGATCATCATCAACGGCAATGCCTATGACCGAAGCGGCAAATTTACCATTAAAGCGATCACGAAACCCCAGGATGAAGAATCGATCATGAATTATCTGGAAACCGTCAAAACACAGATTCAAGAGGATGCAACGGTAACCAATGACCAATATGACATCCATTTCGAAGCTCTGCCGGAAATTACAATTCCGGCTTTAAGCGAAGACAGCATGGCCTTCAGAATCGACTTACTGATGCCGGAACAGTAATCATGCCCCGATAGGGAGGAGAAGTGGATTTTGGAACGTAAAATCAGCGTTGATCATACTCAGGCAGCTTTGGCTGTCTTCGGCAGCTGCAACGATCATCTCAACATGATCGGCCAAATTCTGGATGTAGCCATAGAAATAACCGACCAGGGCTTGCGAATTCAAGGCGATGAAGAAAACCTGGCCAAAGCAGCGGCGGTTTGCGAGCAGCTGCTGGAAATCAACCGGCAGGGACATCCGATCAATATGCAGCTCGTAACCTATCTGGCCGATACGGCCAAAGAAGGTAATCTGGAGCAAGTTTTCGGCTACACGCCCGATTGTATTTGCGTCACGGCCAAAGGCCGGCCTATCCGCAGCAAAACCCTGGGGCAGAAGGAATATGTCCAGGCCATTCGCCAGCATGACATCACGTTCGCCATCGGTCCGGCCGGCACCGGCAAGACCTTTCTGGCAGTAGCCATGGCTGTCAACGCGTTCCAGGCCCGCGAAGTCAGCCGCATCATTCTGACCCGTCCGGCTGTCGAAGCGGGTGAAAAGCTTGGCTTTCTGCCCGGCGACCTGCAAACAAAGGTCGATCCCTATATGCGGCCGCTTTATGATGCGCTTAACGAGCTGATGGGCGTCGACCATTATCTGAAAAATCTGGAAAAAGGCTTGATCGAGGTTTCGCCGCTGGCTTATATGCGGGGCCGGACCCTGGATGAAGCGTTCATTATCCTGGACGAGGCGCAGAACACGACACCGGAACAAATGAAAATGTTCCTGACCCGTCTCGGTTTCAACGCAAAGGCAGTGGTTACCGGAGACATTACCCAGACAGATCTGCCGGCCGATAAAAAGTCCGGCTTGAAAGAAGCGCGGCATATTCTCCAGGATGTTGAGGGCTTGGCTTTTGTCGAATTGACACAGCGGGATGTTGTGCGCAACGCCCTGGTGCAGAGGATTATCCGCGCATATGAAAAAAACGGGCAGCGAGGAGGACAATGATGAAGGTATCGTCGCGGGTCAGAAAATTCCTGGGGATCCTGACTTCAGCAGCTTTGATTCTGGTTGTTCTTTTAATTGTCTATACCGGATCCATACCGGAGAAATACCGTTTAATGCCTGGTGACGCCAGTCCCTATGATATAACGGCGCCGCGCAGCATCCGCAACAAAACGGTTACCAACCTCCGGGCTGCCGAAGCATCGGCCGGCGTTGCTGATGTCATGCTGCGTTCGGAGCAAATTGCGACCGAGGTGAAAACCAAAGTCGAACAATTCTATACAATCGTTGATGCCGACCGGGCCAATCCGCCGATGATCACACCGGCGGCCGCGCCGACGCCGGAAGCCTCGCAGACAGCCGGAACAGAAACCGGGCAGACAACTCAAGCCAGCGAGGCGGCCAGTGTGGTCGACACGGCCAAACTGGCTGAACAGATCATGCTGCATCTGAATCAGAATATGGAAATCGTCATCAGCCAGGACGACGCCATGAGTTACGCCACAATGGAAGACAGCCGCTACAACAGTGTTTCCGGCCATGTCCGGTCGATAGCCAGCCTGGTCATGGCTGATACGGTAGACAGCGCTGCTCTGAAAACAGTTTTGGCCGAAAAAATGGCCGAATTAAACAATTCACTGGCTTTCTTCAAAGAAGACAGCGGCCTGATCGAAAGAACTCTGGGCTTTCTGCTCGAACCTAATGTCGTTTTCGATCAGGTTGCCACCGACAGCGCCCGCCAGGCAGCTTACGATAAGGTCCAAAACAATCCGGTCATGATCGACAAAGGCACGCGTATTGTTTCTCTGGGCGATATTATTACGGATGATACCTATACGCTGCTGCAGGATTTGTCCCTGATCGACAGCGGAAATTTCGATTATACCCATCTGGCCGGCATAGCCTTGCTCATGGTCTTGCTCCTGATCATTACCATTTTTTATATCAGTCATTATGAAAAAGAGACCATCAATACTTACAGCGACCGGATCGCCCTGGTCATGATCATGTTGATTCCGCTGCTGGTTTCGGCTTATATCACGCGGCAGGCGCCGCTGGCGCCGCCGGTCTATTTCGCGGCTGTTTTGATCGCCGCCTATTTCGGTTTCCGGGCCGCCGTCATCCTGTCCTTGTGCCTGAGCGCCCTGATTCTGCCGATGACTAATTTTAACCCGATGTTTCTGGCTGTGGCGATGATCGGCAGCCTGGTTGCCGCGTTATTCGCCAGAGGCATCATTCGCAAAGACAATTATGCATTCATCATTCTGGCTACGGCCGGGGCGAATATTCTGACAGCTCTGTCGTATAGCCTGCTGCAAAAGGACAGCTGGAGCGATATCACCATCAACTGCGCCTATACGGCGATCAGCGGTTCTTTGTCGGTCATAGCCGCCATCGGTATCATGCCGCTTTTTGAAATGATGTTCAACGCGGTCTCGCCCTTACGCCTGATCGAACTGTCGCAGCCGGGACATCCTTTGCTGCGCCGGCTTTTTGTCGAAGCGCCCGGCAGTTCGCAGCATAGTATGATGGTTGCCAACCTGGCCGATTCAGCCGCGGCGGCGATCGGCGCCAATGCCTTGCTGGCCAGAGTCGGCGCTTATTACCACGATATCGGAAAACTGGAGAATCCTCTGATGTTTACTGAGAATCAGGAGGGTGAGAATCCGCACGATTATTTATCGCCGACTCAAAGCGCGGAGATCATTCTCGGGCATCCGGACGCCGGAGTCAGGATCGGCCGGCGCTATCGCCTGCCGCCGGCAATTCTGCGGATGATCCATGAACATCACGGATCAACATCACAGTACTATTTTTATCGCAAAGCCCAGAAATTGGCCGAAACCGGCGATCTGGCCGAGCCGGATCCCACACAGTTCAAATATCGCTGTCCTATCCCGTCCAGCCGTGAATCGGCCATCGTCATGCTGGCCGATTCGGTCGAGGCCGCTATGAAATCGACCGGCACGAACAATCTTGATGACGCCGAGCGGTTGATCAGGCGCATCATCAAATCAAAAAACGAGCAAGACCAACTGGTTAATTCCGGTTTGTCGTTCCGGGATGTCGAAATTCTAATTCAAGCCTTCTTGCAGGTTTATACCGGCCATTTCCATGAAAGGGTGAAGTATCCGGATGATCGTCCAATTCGTCAATCAGCAGAGTAAATATGCCATTAAAACCTGGCAGGAGCTTCTGGCCGGAGTTCTGCCCGAAGCCCTGAACGAGACCGTCTGGGGCCGCGGCCTGTCCGGCCGCCATCAGGATGCTTCGGTAACGGTCATCTTTGTTGGTCCGCGCGTCATGCGCCGCATCAACCGGGAAACCAGAGCCGTCGATCGAACGACAGACGTTCTTTCCTTTCCGCTCCTGGAACTTGCGGACGGCCGGCTTGGCAGGCCGCTGCGCCCTGAAGACCTGGAGTGGGGAAAAGACGGACAGCCGCATATTCCCCTGGGGGAAATCCTGATTTCGCTGGACCGGGCTTTCGAACAGGCGGTTGAGTATCGGCACGGACCGGAACGTGAGGTCGCTTTCCTCGGTATCCATGGCCTTTTGCATCTGCTGGGCTATGATCATGATCAGCCCGAACGCGAACAAAAAATGCTGCGCAAGCAACGCCGGATATTACGTCAAGCCGGGTTGATGCGCAAACTGGAGGATATTCATGGTTGAAAATTTACTTCATTCCGGACTCGTTTGTCTGACCGGCAAACCGAATTCCGGCAAATCAACACTGCTGAACCGGATCGCCGGCATGCATCTGGCGATCACCTCGCCGAAACCGCAGACAACCCGGCAGGTGATCCGGGCAATCCTGGATGAGCCGGACAGCCAGATCATCTTTTTAGATACGCCAGGTCTGCATAAACCCCGCTCTCGCCTGGGACAATACATGATGAACAGCACGAATGCCGCGCAGTCCGACGCCGATGTCCTTGTCCTGATGACCGATGTGACCGCCATGGCAGTCGGTGAAGGGCGTTCTCTTCCGGTGCCGGTATTTGAACTCAATTGGCTGAAAAAAGCGGGAGAATGGCATAAGCCGATTATTTTAGCTCTGAATAAAATCGATTGCCTGGAAAAAGAACGACTCTTGCCGGTTATAGCCGCCTATGCCGCGGTTTACCCCTTCCGGGCGATCATACCTGTATCTGCCCGCACCGGCGACGGCCTGGAGCAGCTGCTGGACGAAATACGCCGGTTATTGCCGGCCGGACCGCGGTATTATCCGGCAGACAGCCTGACCGACCAGACAGAACGTTCGATGGCGGCTGAATTGATCCGTGAACAGATCCTGCTTTTGACCAGCGATGAAATTCCGCATGGCGTGGCTGTCGAGATCGAAACCTTCGAAGAACTGCCGGCCGGCGGAACGGCAATCCGGGTTGATGAGGACGACGCCGATTTTACAGATGATCAAGATGGCGATATTCATGAAACAACGGGTGAAACCGCGGATTTGGCTGAAGAAGAACGGGGGCTTATCCGGATCAGCGCGGTTCTTTATTGTGAGAAGGATTCCCACAAGGGCATCCTGATCGGACGGCAGGGGAGTATGCTGAAGAGAATCGGCACCCAGGCCAGACTGAGGATCGAGCAGATGACAGGCTGCCCTTGTTATCTGAAACTTTTTATAAAAGTCCGCGAAGACTGGCGCAACCGCCAGAATATCCTCCGTGACCTCGGCTACGAAATCAAGCCGTAAAGGAGCCAGGCGAAATGCCTCATGTCAAGACACGCGGTTTTGTTGTCCGGGTGGTTCCTGTCGGGGAAAGCGACCGGATCATCAGCCTGCTGACTGAAGAGTTGGGTTTAATCAGCGTGTCTGTTCAGGGCGCCAGACGGACGCGCAGCCCCCACTTGCTGACGACCCAGATTTTTTCATTCGGCCGGTACGAGCTGTTTCAAAATCGCGGGCATTATTCTTTGAACGCTTCCGAGTTGATCGAGCCCTTTATGGCTCTGCAGAAGGATATCGATCGTCTGGTATGCGCAGCTCATCTGGCCGAGGTATTGGTTGACTGCCTGCGTGACGACGTCGCTCAGCCCGCTTTATACCGCTTCTGGGCTTATAGTCTTCAGGCTTTGCAGGAACAGGCGGATCCGCTTCTGACCGTCCATACCGCCCAGTGGCGGATCCTGGCGGAAATCGGTTTAGCGCCCCGTCTGGATGGCTGTGTGATCTGCGGCGACCGATCCGGAAATGATTATTTCAGCATCAAGGCCTGCGGCGTGGTTTGCGGCAAATCAAGCTGTCTTGGCCAGGCAGCCGATGCCCGGCCGGTCAGCGCCGGCTGTCTGGCCTGTATGCGTCATATACAGGACGTACCGATCGGAAAACTATTTCATTTCCAGCTTGATGATACTGTTCGGCAGGCGTTTATAGCTTTGTCGGACGCCTATCTTTCCTTTCAAATGGAAAAAGAATATACCCGTTTGCAGATGTTGCAGACATTAAGCTGTCCGGACAATCATACCGGTCAACCGGACACCGGCTTGCCTTCACCCCAGAAAACCTGCAAAACCGAGCTTACTTCAGATTCCTGAGTCACGGGAACCGGATGCCATTCGGCCGGGAACAGCGAACGGTAGACTTCTGTATCGTAACGATCATCGATCAACAAGACAAAACCACGATCTTCTTCGCTGCGGATAACCCGTCCGGCGCCTTGCTGAACTTTATTAAAGCCTGGATATAAATAGGCATATTCATATCCGCTGCCTAAAGCCTGACCGTAATACTGCCGCATAATCTCTCGTTCCGGGCAGATCTGAGGCAGGCCTACGCCGACAATCACGACGCCGGTCAGCTTCTCGCCGGTTAAATCAATGCCTTCGGAAAAAACACCGCCGATGACGGCGACCGCCAACAAGGTTTTACGGCCGAATTGCTCAAAACGATTGAGAAATTTCTGCCGCAGGCGCTCATTCATCTCGGGAATCTGAAATAAACAATCGATATTGCGGCTTTCCGGGCAGTTTCGCAATAAACTGCGCAGCAAGCTCAAGTAGGCAAATGAAGGAACAAAAACCAGGTAATTGCCGGTACGCTGTCCAACAGCCGCTAATATCAAACGCAGGATAGCCTGGATTGTATCCTGGCGCTGACGGTAACGGGTGGATAATTGGCTGCAGATCATCACCAGCAGGTTTTCAGGCGGGAAAGGCGAACCCAGGAGCAGCTTTTCCGTTGATTCGGAGACCGGACGCCCTTGCAGCAGACCCATATAGTATTCCAGCGGTGAAAGGGTAGCCGAAAAAAAGACCGTCGGGTGCTTCTTCAGGTAACAAGCCGCCAGCTTATCCGCGGCGTCCAGGCACATCAATTCGACCTCGGCCGCGCCATCCGCGGTTTTTCTGGCCACCGTAACATAATCGGCGCCGAAAAACTCTTCTGCTACCCGATTAAAAAACAAGAGCTTGAACAAGCCCTTCAATAAGGACTGACGGCCGGGAAAATCGGGATGTTCTTCAAGAAATTCATGACAAAAAAAGCTGAAGCGAGCGCTCAGGGCGATCAGATCGGCCGGCAGATTGCGCATCGCCCGGAATTGTTCCGCTTTCATGACATCATCGGGACGAACCAGCCGCTCGAGTTGATCGAACACGGCGTCCTGACCCTCCAAAGCATGGTTGATTTTATCAAAATAAAGGAGAATTTTATCCAGCTGTTGTTCCAGCTGCGGCGCCTGCCCCTGGATGGCTTTGCGGGTGTCCGCCAGTTCCAGGCTGTTCAGGGCGGCGCTGTACATACCGCGGGAACGTGCCGGAAGATTATGTGCTTCGTCGACCAATAGCAGATGGGTCTGCAGCTCCTGGTTGAAAAAGCGGTCCAGCCGAACCCGGGGATCAAATGCGTAATTGTAATCACAGACAATAATTTCACAATAAACGGCCATATCCAGAGACAGTTCGAAGGGGCAGACTTCATGTTCCCGGGCGCAGGCGATGATTTCCTCCCGGCCGATCTGCTCCAAGAGGAACAGACGGCGAAGCGCGGCAGGGAGATGGTCATAATAGGACAACGCATAAGGGCACTGGCGGCTGTCACAATATAGATCGGGCATCAGGCACATTTTTTCCTTAGCGTATAAAATGATGCCTTTCATCAGCAGTCCGGACCGCCGCAAATCTTCCAGAGCCCGGGCGGCGACCAGACGGGCAGAGGTCATGTGGGTCAAGTAAAAAACATGATCGACCCAATGATTGGCCAGAATTTTTACCGCCGGATAAAGTGCGGCCATGGTTTTGCCGATGCCGGTCGGCGCCTGAATAAAAAGACAACTTTTTTGTCTGGCCGTACCGACGACTTCCTGCATAAAACGTTTCTGGCCGCTGCGCAGCGCCGGGTAGGGGAAACGGCATTCCAGGCCGCTTTGGTCGCGCAGTTTTTTGCTGTGCAGAAGATTGGCAGTGAAATCGGCATAATGACGGCAGGTATCTTGAAAAAAAGCAGCCAGTTCACCCCGTGAAAAAGTCTTATGCAATTCCAGCCATTCCGGCGAATCGAGACCGACATAAACCAGACCGACCGATAATTGATCCAGATCAGGATGCTCTTTGAGAAAAAGCCAGCCATATAATTCCGCCTGAGCCCAATGAACACTTTCGCCTTGCGGCGGCAGCCGGTCCGGCGAACCGCTGAAGGATTTGGCTTCAATCAATTGATAGAAACCGGACTCAGGATTGGCAACCAAGGCGTCGCAGCGGCCGCTGACCTGAAGATGAAGCGCATCTGCTTCAAAATCACACAGTAAAGCCAGTTCGATATGTACCGCAGCATCAGCATGACGGTCGGTCAGGGAGGCGGCAAACCGCTGATGCAGTCTTATGCCGTCCACCGCGGCAACACCGCCGTATGCGGGACCGGACAATCCGCCGTGACGATGGACTGTTTCAGCTAAAGAACGCACGGCGATACGGACGACCGGCCGCTCCGGTTTATCCGAATTTGACGTAAAGTCGCGCTGCTGAATCGTTGCCATGATACTCCTTGCCTACTGAAAACCTGCCCGGACAGACAACAAAAAGGATCCGCTTGCGCGGATCCTCATCTGGTGCGGGAAACAGGACTTGAACCTGCATGACCTTACGATCACTAGTACCTGAAACTAGCGCGTCTGCCAATTCCGCCATTCCCGCGGGACGAAGTTTATCTTACAATAATGTTGGTAAAAATGCAAGATCTATTTTATAATTCTGAAGGACATAAAAATTGCATTTAAAGGAGAATGGATCCATGATCAACAAGATAGATGAGTTCAAAGCATTTTTAAAGGGCAAGCGGATTGCCGTTTTAGGCGTCGGCATCAGCAATCGGCCTTTAATTCGATATATAGCCAATCTTGGCGCTTCAATAACCGCATTTGATAAATTGGCCGCTGATGATCCGGTTCTGAGCCGGACCAGAAAAGCTTTCGCGGATGAGCAGATCGCTTTGGACTGGTGTGTCGGGCCGGATTATTTAAGTCAGCTCAAGGGCTTTGACGTGATCTTCCGCACGCCCAAGATGCGCTGGGATCTGCCTGAATTACGTGCCGAGCGTGAGCGCGGCGCCATCATCACTTCGGAGATGGAAGTCTTCATGGAGCTGTGTCCGGCCCGGCAGTTCGGCATAACCGGCAGCGATGGCAAGACAACGACGACAACCCTGATCAGCCTGATCCTGCAGGAAGCCGGCTATACGGTTCATTTAGGCGGCAACATCGGGACGCCGCTTTTGGATCGGATTGAAACCATCAAAGCCGACGACATGGTGGTGCTCGAACTGTCCAGCTTTCAACTGATGAGCATGCGCAAAAGCCCGGATATCGCTGTTGTGACCAATATTTCACCCAATCATCTGGATGTCCATAAAGATTATCAGGAATATATCGATGCGAAGCGCAACATCCTGATGTATCAGCCCTTTTACGGCCGGCTGGTCTTAAATGCCGATAATTATGAGACCCGATCGCTGTCATCGGACGCACGCGGCAAAACCGTCTTTTTCAGCCGCACCAGCCCGGATCTAAGCGAAGGCTTCCTGATGATGGACGGCCGGCTCGTTTACCGGGATCAGAATCAGATTGTTCCGATCGTACCGGCCGGGGAGATCCGGATTCCGGGCAATCATAATGTCGAGAATTACCTGGCCGCCGCCGCCGCCGTCTGGCCTTTTGTCCGGCCGGAGCATATCGCTGCCGTCGCCCGGTCTTTCGGCGGCGTCGAACACCGGCTGGAACTGGTTCGCGAATTGGATGGCGTGCGTTATTACAACAGCTCAATCGATACCAGCCCGTCGCGGACCAAGGCGGCTTTGCGCGCTCTGGCCGACCGGCAGGAGCGCGTTGTCTTGATTACCGGCGGACAGGACAAAAAATGCGATTATACCGGATTGGGCGAAGCGATCGTATCGATTTCCCGGAAAATTATCTATTGCGGCGCCAACAGCGATCTCATCGATGCCTGTCTGAAACGCGAGGCGGTCTATGCCGGCGTTCCTTATGAAAGCCTGCAAATTACCCGCTGCGATTCCTACGAGCAGGCTGTGCAGGCTGCCAGAGCGGTTGCCGCGCCGGGCGAGGTCGTTGTGCTGTCGCCGGCCGGAACCAGTTACGACAAATTTCGGCACTTTGAAGAACGGGGCAATCTCTATAAACAGTTGGTGAACCAACTGAGGTAAATGGGAAAGCCGGTAAAATCCGGCTGATTATCTTAGATTTTTCAATGAGGTTGATCGCCGTCAGGAGGATGATGAAAATTAAAACGAAAAACCCTTGACAATCGGTCGAGTCATTCTATATAATTCCCTTTGTCGCTTCAATCATATGGGCGGCATGCTGTGGGCCTTTAGCTCAGTTGGTTAGAGCAACCGGCTCATAACCGGTCGGTCCGGGGTTCAAGTCCCTGAAGGCCCACCATAACTTCATATATGGGAGGATTCCCGAGCGGCCAAAGGGGGCAGACTGTAAATCTGTTGTCTCAGACTTCGGTGGTCCGAATCCACCTCCTCCCACCAAAAGACTGTCGATTTTATATCGGCAGTCTTTTTAAACCTTTGCCGTGAACCGCCGCATGCAAAATGCTCCGGCTATCATCATGAATCGTATTTTACGCGAGGCTGATATGAGAAAGATACTTGCTATAGGGAATAGTTTTTCTGAAGACGCCGCCGCATATCTGCATGACATTGCTCAGCAGGACGGCGTGGAAACACAAGTCGTGAATCTATACATCGGCGGCTGCTCGTTGCAGCAGCACGACGAGAACATAACCCATGACGCGCGCGTTTATCGCTATGATCTCAACGGAAGCGCAACGGACCGGCCTGTATCTGTCAAGGAAGCGCTGACAGAGGACGACTGGGATATCGTTACCCTGCAGCAGGCCAGTCATGACAGCGGATTAGAAAGAACATACTATCCCTATATCATCAATCTTTCCGCCTATATCAAGAAATATGCTCCGGCGGCCAGTCAGATGATCCATGAGACCTGGGCTTATGAGATAAACAGCAGCCATGAGGCGTTTCAGCGCTATGACAAGAATCAGGATCAAATGTACCGCTCGTTGAAAGCGGCTTATGAAAAAGCGGCAGACACGCTGAATCTTGCGATCATCCCCTGCGGGGAGGTTATTCAGAATCTGAGGCGTCTGCCGGAATTTGATGTTGCCGCGGGCGGCCGGTCATTATGCCGCGATGGATATCATATGCATATGATCTATGGACGATATGCGGCGGCGGCAACATGGTATGAAACGATCTTCAAGAAAAATATCATGAAAAACACTTATTTGCCGCCTCAGAACGATCCGGCAAATGACGATGAGCATTTGTTTTGTATCATAAAGCAGACGGTGCATGATACCTGTACAAAACAACGCGCAATCCGCCGCTAAGGCCGGCGCCTGTTTCTTCAGGCCCTTGTTAAGAAGGCATTCCCGAGAGGATTCTTTTGTTTCATGAGGATATGCTATAATAAAAATCTGGACAGATTTGTTTCGTATGGCGAAACATGGTTTTAAGGGGAGGGGAGTCGAACCCCTCGCCGCTTGAATATGAAAACTGCAGATAGGATGGTAAATGGCATGACAAAAAAGGTTTTGATTATCGGAGCGGGATTGGCTGGCGCGACAGCGGCCCGATTGCTGGCTGAACGGGATTTTGCGGTTGATATTCTGGAGCAGAGGCCGCAGGTTGGCGGCAATTGTTATGATGAACCGATGCCGGATTGCGGCTTGACCATTCATCGTTATGGACCTCACATTTTTCATACCAATAATCAGGCGGTGTGGCTATTCTGCAACCGTTTCAGCTCGTTTCGCTTTTACCAGCATCGTGTTTTATCTTATGTCGACGGTCAGATGATTCCTTTTCCGATCAATCGTGACACATTATGCCAACTTTACGGAGAGAATCTCTCCATACGCGATATCGGCGAATTCCTGGAACGGGAAGTCGCGCGTTCATCCTTCAACACGCCGCCGAAGAATTTTCGCGATGTTGTAGTCAGCCAGGTCGGTGAATTCTTATATGAGAAATTTTTCCATAATTACACCCTGAAGCAATGGGAAACAGATCCGCGTGAGCTTTCGGCCGAAGTGGCCGGCCGGATCCCGGTGCGGCAGAACCGGGACACACGCTATTTCACCGATCGTTATCAAGGCCTGCCGGAACAGGGATATACCCGCATGATCCTCAATATGCTTGATCATCCGGCGATCAATCTCCACCTGTCAACCGACTATTTTGACGACCGTACAAGCTGGGACCAGGCGGATTATGATTTAACGGTTTATACCGGCCAGCTGGATACATATTTCCAGTTTGATTATGGACGTCTGACTTATCGTTCGGTAGATTTCGAATTCCGCGTCTTTCCGATTAATCAATACCAACCGGCGGCGGTGGTCAATTATCCTAATGACTACGATTTCACACGGATTACCGAATTCAAGCATATGACCGGTGAAACGGGCGATTCGACGGTGATCTGCTGCGAGTATCCGGCCAAGAACGGCGTGCCGTCCTATGTAGTCCTGACGCCGGAAAATCTGGGCAAGCGGCAGGCTTATCTGGATCACGTATCCGAACTGGAAACGGCCGGCCGTCATCTGTTTGTCGGCCGTCTGGCTGAATACCGTTATTATAATATGGACCAGGTCATTGCTTCGGTTATGGATAAACTGGATAATTGGTTTGCCTTCTGTGAAGCAAAAGCCTGAACGGACATTTTCAAATCAGCTGTTCGATGCCCAAAATGGCAAGGCCGGTCAGCAGAGCAATGACGAAAGCGATGGCGTGAGCGACAAACTGGCTTTTAGGCAATTGTTTACGTCCGATAAATTGTGAATCGCCGATCAGGGCGATCGAACAAGCCGCCAGGGCAGCGAACGGCATGGCGCCGCTGGTGCCGGCCAAACCAAAATACAGCGTCGTAAAGGCCAGAGACGCTCCGGTCCCTGGAATGAGGCCGACCAGGGCGCCGATCAGAACGGCGAGCAGGCCGCGGCCGGCAAAAAAACGGGTCAGCGCTTCAGAGCCGATGACGCTGAGAAATGACTGGACCACAAAAGTCAAGAGAAAAATCAAGAGGATAACGCTGGCGCAGGTTTCGGCCAGATCGCCCACCGCGTCGCCGGTATCCTCGAACTCGTGTTCGAAGATCTTGCCGAATTCGCGCGTGGTAAGCCGGACAATCAGACGATAGATCACCACAATAAACAAGGCCAGCATCGACAGCCAGGATACAAAGGGGATGCCAAGCGCTTCCAGATCGGCCGGATCAAACCAGCCGATATTATCGAAAACCAGCAAAACCATTTGCAGGATAAAAGCCACGGCAAAAAAGATCCAGAAAGCCTTCCCGAGCTGATGATATCGGAAGTGGTGCATTTTGTGGCGGAATTTATCAGGCAGTTCATGAAAATTAACGTCGGCTTCTTTGGCTTCGGGACTGTCGCTTTTGATCAGATCATCCTGACGCCAGCGTTCGGCCGCCTGGTTGAGCGCCGGTATTTTATTGCATATGCTGCCGAAAACAGCGGAGAGCAGCAGCTTTATGCCTGCGATAGTCAGCCAGGCCAGCGGCTGATAAGATAAAATCAAATAGGTCGCTTCTTCACCAATACCGATGATGCCAGACAGAAGAGACCCGAAGCGGATGCTTTTCCGGCGATAGATGCTGTATTGAAACAAAAGTGTTCCGTCAACCGGAATCAGGGACAAACCTGTCATGACCCAGGGTTTATCCAGACGTCTTTTCTCAATAATTTGCCGCAGCTTATCGCCATAACGAAAATCCAACATGCCAAACAGCAGCATTAAAACCGCCATCACTGAACCGACTTCAAAAATGGCGGTATAAGCGCTTTCAAAGGCAACCGATACAATTTTATCGATCATGATTCCTCCTGTTGCTAACCGGTTTGCCGTGGCTGACTTGATTTGCCGAGGCTTACTTTTCCGGATAAAAAAGCAAATGCCAGCCGGTTTTTCAACCGACTGGCTTTGTTCTGGTGGGGATGAAGGGACTCGAACCCTTACGATCTTGCAATCGACAGATTTTGAGTCTGTTGCGTCTGCCAGTTCCGCCACATCCCCAGATGTTTTTTTGGCGGCTACAAAATATATTAGCAATGATCTTGCAATCTGTCAATTATTCGTTTATGCTTAATCCAATAAACCTTTTAACGAGTCCTGTGAGGCTGGAAGGGTGATAAACGATGCTGACTGCGCCGGTTGAACCGGCCGGTTCTTCATGCAGAGCTTATGAGCCTTCCGCCGACGCGGAAGGCTTTTTTGATATCGGAGAGGAGAACAGCAGATGAATCCCAAAGCCATTTTGATGGATGAAATCATGATCGACCGGGCTTTGACCCGCATTGCCCATGAAATCCTGGAGAAGAACAAAGGCCTGGATGATCTTTATCTGATCGGCATCCAGCGGCGCGGTGTTCCGCTGGCGCACAGAATAGCCGCCAAAATAGGCGCGATCGAAGGGCACAGCCCCGAGGTCGGCATTCTGGACATTACCTTCTATCG
The DNA here is from genome assembly GCA_034927345.1 of Clostridiaceae bacterium. Lineage (GTDB taxonomy): Bacteria > Bacillota > Clostridia > Saccharofermentanales > UBA5734 > JAYFQE01. The sequence continues at coordinate 398,736 of JAYFQE010000002.1, read as the reverse complement.
GGACGATCTCAGCATGCTTGCGGAGCATCCGGTTATCAACGGCACCTCGCTGCCTTTTGCGGTGCAGGACAAGAAGCTGGTTCTGGTGGATGATGTTTTGTTTACAGGACGGACCTGCCGTGCGGCTATTGAAGCCCTCTTTGACTTAGGCCGGCCGCGCCAGATCCAACTGGCTATCCTGATTGACCGCGGACATCGGGAATTGCCGATCCGGGCCGATTATACCGGAAAAAATGTCCCGACGGCGCGCAATGAGGTCGTCCAGGTCCAGCTGACGGAAGTCGATGGCCGGGATGGCGTTTTATTAAGCGAAATTGAACAGAAAGGCTGAACCTATGCAACTGGACAGGAAAGATCTTTTAGGCATTCAGGATTTAAGGGCTGATGAAATCATGTTAATCCTGGATACGGCGGAAACCATGAAGCATGTTCTGACTGCCAACAGTAAAAAAACAGCCCATCTGCAGGGTAAATCGGTCATTACGCTTTTTTATGAAAACAGCACCCGCACCCGGTTGTCCTTTGAAATGGCTGCCAAATATATGGGCGCGTCGGCTGCCAATGTTTCATCATCCGGCAGCAGCGTCAATAAAGGCGAATCTTTGATCGATACCGCCCGGACGATCGATCAGATGGCGACCGATATTCTGGTTATCCGCCATCCGCAATCCGGCGCTCCGCACAAGGTTGCCCCGCTGATCCGGGCATCGGTCATCAATGCCGGCGACGGCATGAACGAGCATCCGACCCAGGCGCTGCTGGACCTTTTCACCATGCGGGAGAAGAAAGGCCGCCTGCGGGGCTTGAAAGTCGCGATTGTCGGGGATATTCTGCACAGCCGGGTAGCCCGCAGCAATTTATGGGCCTTGAACAAAGTTGGCGCGGAAGTTCGTTTGGCCGCGCCGCCGACTTTGCTGCCGCGCGGTCTTGAGCAAATGGGCGGGCTGGTCTGCCCGACGGTGCAAGATGCCGTCCGCGACGCCGATGTGGTCATGGGACTGCGCATCCAGCTTGAGCGGATGCAGAAAGCCTTGTTTCCCTCGGTCAGCGAATATGCCCGCTTTTTCAGCATTGATCAGAAGACGTTGGCATTGGCCCGGCCGGACGCCATCATTATGCATCCGGGACCCTGCAATCACGGCGTCGAGATGCCGACGATCGTCTATGACAGCGATCAGTCGGCTATTCAAGAGCAGGTCACCAATGGCGTCGCCATCCGGATGGCGGTCCTCTATCTGCTGGCATCAAGGAGGAACAATCCATGAAGATATTGATTGAGAACGGCCTGGTTGTCGATCCGTCCGCCGAACCAGGCATGGAGCCGGAGAAACGGCCGCTAATCATCGAGAACGGCGTTTTTGCCGACCCGGAAACCTGGGGCGGCGCGACGCCGGACCGGATCATTGACGCCGGCGGACTCTATGTTTTTCCCGGTTTGATTGATGCGCATTGTCATCTGCGCGATCCGGGCTATGAATATAAAGAAGATATCATCAGCGGTACGCTGAGCGCGGCGCACGGCGGCTTCAGCACAGTCGCCTGCATGCCTAATACCAAACCGGTATGCGATCATGCCGCATTAGTCCGCTATATCCTTGAGAAAGCCGAACGTTCCGGTTTCGCCAGGGTTTTGCCGATCGGCGCCGTCAGTAAAGGGCAGCAGGGTAAAGAACTGGCGGAGATCGGCCTGATGGCTGAAGCCGGCGCCGTGGCGATATCTGATGACGGCCATCCGGTTGCCGAAGCCGATCTGATGCGCAAAGCCATGCTTTACGCCAGCCAATTTGGCCTGACGGTCATATCCCATTGTGAAGATCTCAGTCTGGCTGCCGACGGCCAGATGAACGAAGGTGCCTGGTCGACGATGCTCGGCCTGCGCGGTATACCGGACCTTGCCGAATCCGTGATGGCGGCCCGGGACTGCCTGCTGGCAGAATACCTGCAGATACCGGTTCATCTGGCGCATATCAGCTGCCGCCGGTCCGTGCGGATCATCCGCGAGGCTAAAGCGCGCGGCGTCAAGGTCACGGCGGAGACTTGCCCGCATTATTTCACCTTGACCGAGGCCGATTGCCGTGGCTTTAATACACAGGCCAAAATGAATCCGCCTTTGCGAACCGCTGATGACGTCGCTGCCATTATCGAAGGATTGGCCGACGGAACAATCGACTTGATCGCCACCGATCACGCGCCGCATCACCAGGATGAAAAGGAATTGGAATTTGCCCTGGCTAACAATGGCATCGTCGGTTTTGAAACAGCCCTGCCGCTTGGCTATACTTTTCTGGTCCGTCCAGGCAAGCTCAGCCTGACTGCCTGGCTGCGGACCATGACGACCAATCCGGCCCGCTTGCTGCGGCAGCCGACCGGGACTTTGCAGCCGGGCCGGCCGGCTGACCTTGTTTTAGTTGATCTGGATCATCTGTTCCGGTTCGACAAGAATCAGATGGCGTCACGTTCCCGCAATACGCCTTATCAGGATTGGGAATTATATGGGAAAGTCCGGGGGACATTTTGCGCAGGGAGGATGACCTATGACACATTTTGCTGACCATCTGGCGGATAAAGTCTGCCAAACCGGCAACCCGACCGTCCTGGGCCTGGATCCGGTTCTGGAGTATATTCCGGACAGTATAATCGATTATTTTAAAGACCAGTGCGGCGACGCCGGCCTGGCATCCGGCCTGGCGCTTTATGAATTCAACCGCCGCCTGATTGACAGCACGGCTGATTTGATTCCGGCGGTCAAGCTTCAATTGGCCTATTATGAGCAATATGGCCCGCATGGCCTGGAAGCGCTGCGCCAAACGATTCAGTACGCTCATAAAAAAGATATGCTGGTTATTGCCGACGCCAAACGCAACGACATCGGCAGCACGGCCGGCGCGTATGCCAAAGCCTATCTGGGCAGCGCCAGATTGATCGACGGTACGGAACAAGCTGCTTTTGATGCCGACGCGATCACGGTTAATGCCTATCTTGGCCTTGACGGTGTCCGGCCTTTTCTGGATTTTTGCGGCGAGGCCGGCAAAGGCGTGTTCATCCTGGTTCGGACCTCGAATCCATCGGCCGGCGATCTGCAGGATTTAATCCTGTCCGATGGCCGTACGGTTTTTGAAGCCATGGCCGATCACGTCGCTGCCTGGGGAAAGCCCTATATCGGCGAAAGTGGATATTCGTCGGTCGGCGCCGTCGTCGGAGCGACCTGGCCTTTGCAAGCGGCCCGGCTGCGCCGGCTTATGCCGCAGACCTTGATTTTGGTGCCGGGATACGGCGCTCAGGGCGCGTCGGCCGACGACGCGGTCTGCAGCTTTGGTCCGGACGGCGGCGGTGCGCTGGTTAATGCCTCACGAAGTATGATGAACGCCTGGAAAAAACATAACCTGCCGATCGAGCAGTTTGATTTGGCTGCCCGCCAAGAGGCGATCAGCATGAAAAATGATCTGCGGCAAGCTCTTGAAAGAAGAGCGGCATCTAGTGTATAATGATGGCTAAAATGCATAAATATTTACAACAATGTATAAATATACAAAAGGAGCACAAATATGCCAAGAAGAACGGATATCAGGAAAGTCATGGTCATTGGATCCGGGCCCATTATCATCGGCCAGGCCGCTGAATTTGACTATGCAGGAACGCAAGCCTGCCGTGCCCTGAAAGCCGATGGCTATGAGGTGATCCTGGTTAACAGCAATCCGGCGACAATCATGACCGATTCCAATATGGCTGACAAAGTTTACCTGGAACCCCTCCAGCTGGATGTCATACAGAATCTGCTGCTGGAAGAGAAAATCGACGGACTGCTGGCTACACTGGGTGGGCAAACCGGCCTCAACTTTGCCATGGAGTTATCGGAAAACGGTTTTTTGGAAAAACAGGGAATCCAGCTTTTAGGTACGCCGGCATCGGGTATTAAGATGGGCGAGGACCGGGAAGAATTCAGGGCTGCGATGATGCGCATCAATGAACCCTGCATCCCTTCCGGGACGGCCAACAACCTGGACGAATGTCTCCAGCTGGCCGATGAGATCGGATATCCGGTCATTGTCCGGCCGGCCTTTACCCTCGGCGGCACCGGCGGCGGCATTGCGGCAGACCGTGAGGCGCTGAGTGAAATCGCAGCCAACGGCCTGGCGGTAAGCCGGGTTCATCAGGTTCTGATCGAGCGCAGTATTGCGGGTTGGAAGGAAATCGAATTCGAGGCGGTCCGCGATGCTAAAGGCAACGCCATAACGATCTGCAGTATGGAAAACCTGGATCCGGTCGGCGTTCATACCGGCGATTCGATCGTTGTCGCGCCGGCGCAGACGCTGACTGATCTGGAGTACCAGAAGATGCGCAGCGCGGCGCTGAAGATCGTTGCTGAGCTGGGCATTGTCGGCGGCTGCAATGTGCAGTTCGCCCAACATCCGACCAGCGCCGAATACGCGGTGATCGAAGTTAACCCGCGTTTGTCGCGCTCATCGGCCCTGGCTTCGAAAGCGACCGGTTATCCCATCGCCAAAGTTGCGGCCCGGATTGCCGTCGGCTACAGCCTGGATGAAATTCCCAATGCGGTAACCGGCACCACCAGCGCCTGTTTTGAACCGGCGGTCGACTATATCGTAACCAAGATCCCGAAATGGCCCTTTGACAAATTCGTCCAGGCCAAACGGACGCTCGGTACCCAGATGAAAGCAACCGGCGAAGTCATGGCGATTGCCAATACTTTCGAAGCGTCGCTGATGAAAGCCATCCGTTCTCTGGAATTGGGCCTTCTTGGCTTGAAAGTGCCGTCTATTCAGGCCTTGAGCGATGAACAGCTTTGGCCGCGGATCCGCCAGGCCGACGATATGCGGTTGTTTGCCCTGGCTGAAGCCTTGCGCCGCGGTTTCGCCCTGGATGAAATTTACCGAGAAACCATGATCGATAAGTATTTTCTGGAAAAGATCCTGCATCTGGTGCAGACAGAAGAGGCTCTGGCCAGGAATCCGGCGCCGGACGATGTTCTCCTGACCCGGGCCGTGCATCAGGGATTCACCGACACCTGGATTTCCCGTCTTAGCGGGATGCCGCGGGAAACGGTTTACGAAGCCCGCCGCCGTCTGGGTTTACGGCATACCTATAAAATGGTTGATACCTGCGCTGGAGAATACAAAGCGGTAACGCCTTATTTTTATTCAACCTTCGATATGGATAATGAAGCGATACCCAGCAACCGGCCAAAAGTTCTGGTATTAGGCTCCGGACCGATCCGGATCGGACAGGGTATCGAATTTGATTATTGTTCAGTTCATTCGGTTTGGGCGCTGCGCGAGATGGGATATGAAGCGATTATCGCCAACAATAACCCGGAAACCGTCTCAACCGATTTTGACACCTCCGACCGTCTGTATTTCGAACCGCTGACTGCCGATGATGTCCGCGCCATTATCGAGCTGGAAAAACCGGCCGGCGCGATCTGCCAATTCGGCGGCCAGACTGCAATCAAGCTGATCAAGGCGGTATCCGACATGGGGCTGCCCATTTTCGGTACTTCCGCCGATCATGTTGACGAGGCCGAAGACCGGCAGCGTTTCGACGCGATTCTCGAACAATGCCACATCAAACGGCCGAAAGGAACAACGGTGTTCACTGCCGAACAAGCCCTGGAGGCAGCCGCTGCGCTGGGTTATCCCGTCCTGGTCCGGCCTTCGTATGTTTTAGGCGGCCAGGGCATGGCTATCGTTTACGGCGATGAAGAAATGGTCGAATATATGCGGATTATCAATCTGGTCGAACAGGAGCATCCGATATTGGTCGACAAATACCTGATGGGCGTCGAACTTGAAGTTGACGCCGTTTCCGACGGCGAACAGGTACTGATCCCCGGCATCATGGAGCATCTGGAGCGGGCCGGCATCCATTCCGGCGATTCTATCTCGATTTTTCCGGCCTACATTCCTGACCGGATCCGGGAGATTATTATCGACCATACGATAAAACTGGCCCGTTCGCTCCAGGTGATCGGACTGATCAACATCCAGTTTATCTTGTTTAATGATGAGATCTATGTCATCGAGGTCAATCCACGTTCCTCGCGTACCGTCCCTTATATCAGCAAAGTAACCGGCATACCGATCGTCAATCTGGCGACTCGGATCATGCTGGGCGCCAAATTAAGCGATTTCCCATATGGTACGGGGCTCTATGCCCGTTATCCGGCCGTGTATGCCATCAAGGCGCCGGTTTTCTCCTTTGAAAAACTGCATGATGTCGACACCAGCCTGGGACCGGAAATGAAGAGCACCGGCGAAGTTCTGGGCTTGTCTACCCAATACGGAGAAGCCATGTACAAGGCAATCCTGGCCTCCGGTTTCAAATTTCCCCAAAAGGGCAGCGGCATTTTGATGACGGTCAGAGACAGCGATAAACCGGATCTGGTACCTCTGGCTTCCAAATTGTTCAGCCTGGGCTTCGAATTATTCGGAACCGGCGGTACGGCCAACTACCTCATCAAACACGGGATACCCTGCAACGCGGTGCGGAAAGTGGAAGAAGGCCATCCGCAGGTCATTGATCTGATTGATTCCGGTAAAATCAGCCTGCTCATCAACACCGAAACCCCCAGCGGCCGGATAACCGGCGCCAATGGTTTCAAGCTGCGCCGGCGGGCCATCGAGCATGGCATTGCCACCCTGACTGCTTTGGATACCCTGGTGGCCGTCGTCGAATGTCTGGTTCGCGATCTGAAACCGGCTGATCTGCATCCTTATGAAATCAGCGTTTTTGCGGAAATAGTCCGGAAAACGCGTCAGAATCATCTGCCGATGAATGAAATGCCTATGCAGAACGATATGCTGAAAAAGTGATGAAAGGCGGCCGAGGTTTGGAACATCAGAGGATTGAATATCAAGCCCGGATCGAGAGCAACCGGCGGCTGAACAGCCAGGCTTTTGTCCTGACGCTGGCAGCGCCGGAAATCTGCGTCCAGGCTCAGCCGGGCCAGTTTGTCCATCTCAGCTGCAATCATTTTCTGCGCCGCCCTTTCGGAATCATGTCGGTCGAGCGATCGGCCGGGCTGATCAGCCTGGGCATCCGCATCCAGGGCGACGGCAGCCGCTGGCTGTCCGAATGCCAAGCCGGCAGCTGTCTGTCGGTCCTCGGTCCGCTTGGCCATGGCTTTTCATTGGATGGATATCGCCGGGTCATCACGGTAGGCGGCGGCAGCGGCGTTTTCCCCCTGCATTTTGTCCAGCAGGCATGCCGGGAGCAGGCGATCGAATCATATGCGGTTTGCGGTTATCGGTCGCTGGACGAGAGTGTCATTACGGAAGATTATTCTCGCCTCGGCTGCAAAACGCTATTTGCTTCCGATCTGGGGGACATGGACATTCCCGGCAACGCGGCGCAGGCATTGCGTCAATTGCTGCAGACTTTGCCGCCTGTTGACGGCACAGTCGTTCTCGCGTGCGGCCCTAAACCAATGATGCAGGCCGTGGCGGAGCTGGCCGGGGCTCACAAACTGCCGTGCCAGGTGTCCCTGGAAGAACGCATGGCCTGCGGTGTCGGCGTCTGTCTGGTCTGTGTCTGCCGGATAAAAGCAGAGCAGGAGGGCAGGGACGTGCGCCATCTGCGCTGCTGTGTCGAAGGCCCGGTTTTTCAAGCCGAGGAGGTTGTCTGGTGAAACAGGATGTGCAAATAGGACCCCTGAAATTGAAAAATCCGGTCGTCGCCGCGTCAGGAACGTTCGGTTTCGGCCGTGAAATGGCCGCCTGGCAGGACTTGTCCCTCCTGGGCGGCATTTGTTCTAAAGGGCTGACCCTGAAACCGCGTCTGGGCAATCAAACGCCGCGTGTCGCTGAAACGGCAAGCGGCCTGTTAAACAGTGTCGGCTTGCAAAATCCTGGCCTGGCGGTATTTTTAGCTGACGAGCTGCCCTTTATGACCCGGTTGGGCTGTTCGGTCATTGTCAATGTAGCCGGTCATCATGCCGAGGATTATCTGGAGCTTTGCCGGCAGCTGGATCGAACGGCTGTCGACGCCATCGAGTTGAATCTGTCTTGCCCCAATGTCCGCGAGGGTTGCATGTCGATCGGCAGCGATGGAAAACAAATCGAACGCTTGGTATCGCAAGCCAGGCAAATGACGAAAAAGCCATTATGGGCAAAATTGACACCCAATGTCACCAGCATCGGCGATATGGCCCGCGCTGCTGAAGCAGGCGGCGCCGACGCCGTTGTTTTAATCAATACGCTTCTGGGCATGGTCATCGACCGGCGTACGCGCCGTCCTGTCTTGCGTAATAATACCGGCGGCCTTTCAGGTCCGGCGATTAAGCCGGTTGCCTTGCGGATGGTGTCGGAAGTTTATCAAGCCGTTAAAATCCCCGTTATTGGTGTCGGAGGAATCATGAACGGCAGTGATGCTCTGGAATTCTTGATTGCGGGCGCCAGTGCGGTGGAAATCGGTTCTGCCAACCTGATCAGCCCGACAGCCTGTCAGGACATCCTTAAACAAATGACGGATTTAGCTGAGGAAGATCATGTAACGGCGTTTTCAGACTATACCGGAACCTTGAATTTATGGTGATCATTCGATTTTACAGGCTTTGTCTTATCTGATAAACTGAAAACAGGTCTTGACTTTTCTGATCAAGGCTTGTTTGAAAGGAAGAATGCTTCATGCTTCAGGATGAGCTTGTTCAAAATCTCTTTACGACCCGGGCCATCCGGGTTGCTCCGGCTGACCAGCCTTTTTGGTATACATCAGGCGCTCTGGGCCCTTATTATATCAATACGCATTTTCTTTATGGCGGCGAACAGGAAGCGCAGGTTTTACTGTCTTTGATCGATGAGCTTTCTCCGAATCCTCTGGCCTTGCCGGGACAACTGGCGAAAGCGGTCTGGCGTCAGTATCTGACCAATCCCATTTATCACCGGCTGATGGATCAGGTTGTCGGCCGTCTGTCTGAAGGAACCGGCGACTTTATTTCCGGCGGTGAAAGAAGAGATTTTTTCTTTTCCGTACCTGCCGCGCTTTTACTCGATAAACCGCATGTCAGCATCATGAAGGATGGTACCGCGATATACAGTACCGCCGGATTCTCCGCTCATTACCTTTTGTCTGACCGTGAACTGGTAGGACAGACGGCAACGCATCTGGCGGATCTGGTTACAGAAGCCTCCAGTTATACCCGGGCCTGGCTGCCGGCAATTCATCGCCTCGGCGCTGTCATGCCGTCAACGCTGGTCATTATCGACCGCGACCAGGGTGGCCGTGAGAAGCTGGCCGAACTCGGGACCGAGCTTTTATCCCTGGTTTTGGTTAGTCCGGCGTTCTTTGACTGCGCCTGCCAATCAGGATTGATCAGCTCGGAGCAGGATACTCAGATTAAACAATTTATCGAGAATCCGGAGCTTTACGAGCGGACATTTTTAGCGGAGCATCCGAATTTTCTGAAGGAACAGCTGGCTTTAGGCGGCAAAAATCGTGAGCGGGCACAGCGATGCCTGGATCGTGGTTATGGCAGCGTCCGGTAAAACCGATTATCCGGCGGCCGCAGTCCCCGCATACCGGCTCGTCCGGTCGCAGCGGCGAACCGTATCTTTAATGGTCGGAACGGATGGCGATGTAGAAGTCCGCTGCCCATTAAATTATCCGCGCAGCCGGATCGATCATTTTGTCCGGGAAAAAGCCGATTGGATTGCCCGTAAACAAAAAGAAAGCCAGGCGATCATACCGGTCTGCCCGCCCACGGGCAATCAGGCGGAGGCTTGGGACCTGAAAATAAAGCAACGGCTGGCCGTTGTTATCCGGCAATATCCGGTTGAAAAACCCGGCAGGATCATGATCAGAAATCAAGTCAGCCGCTGGGGCAGCTGCAGCAGCAAGCGGACGATTGCGATCAACCGATGCTGCGGCATTTTACCCCCCGCATTGATCGATTATGTGATTCTGCATGAATTCTGCCATCTGGTCTACATGAATCATAGTACGGAATTTTGGAAGTTGTTGACCGGTTATCTGCCGGATGCCCGCAATCGGCGGCGAGCCTTGGCCGGTTACCGGCTGTGTAAACCAGCCGGGATTAAACCGGCGGCAAAATGGAATAACCAACAGACGGAGGCAAAACAATTTGACTGGTATACAGAATAAAACCGACAGAACGAAACTTGAAATGAAAAATAAGGTCGTTCTTATAACCGGAGCCAGTTCGGGCATCGGCAAGGCCCTGGCCGAACAAATGAGCCGGTCGGGAGGCCGGATATACGAATTGGCACGCAGCTTGCCGGATTATTTTTCCGATCCGGCACAGGAATGTGTAACGGAACAGCAAGGCTGCCGGCGACCGGTTTGTCTGGATGTTACCGACGCCGAAGCCGTTAAAACGGTTATCGAAAAGATCATTCAAACAGAAAACCGCATCGATTTATTCGTTCAAGCTGCCGGATACGGATTAGCCGGCGCCGTTGAAGATACCTCGCCGGATGAGGCGCAGGCCCAGATGATGACAAATTTTCTCGGCTCCGTTTTCCCCTTGGCGCCGGTCCTGGCGCAAATGCGCCGGCAGCACGCCGGTTTGGTCGTCCAGATCGGTTCTGTGGCCGGATTTCTGCCGATTCCTTTTCAGGCCTTTTATTCAGCCAGTAAAGCGGCGATTGCCGCTTTGTTTCAGGCTATGGCCAATGAAGTCCGGCCTTACGGCATCCGTTGTCTGATTGTCCAGCCCGGGGACACTAAAACCGGATTCACCCAATCGCGGATCATGAGCCGGTTGTCTGCCCAGTCCGTCTATACAAACCGCTGCGGACGTTCAATTGAGAAAATGGCCGACGACGAGCAAAACGGCATGGCTCCGGAACGGATAGCCCGGCTGATTATCCGGCAAATCAACAAACGCCGCCCGCCGCTTTTTTATACGCCTGGTTTGACGTTTAAAGCAGCCGCTTTTGCCCGCCGTTTTTTACCGATGAAATTCATCAACTGCATCCTATACCGGATGTACGCCCAATGAAAAGACAGAAGGTAGTCATGTGCTGTTATTGTTGTTTGTTTTAATCTTTGGTGTTTGCGTATTGTCCATGATCGGTTCGCTGAATGCCGGCGCCGCCTTTTTCATCAGTGTCTGCTGCCTGGCGGGCATGGTTCTGCAGGTCCGGCAAAAACATATCATGCGTCAGCAGCTTAATCGCCGCCGGGTGGCCTTGCAGGCAAAATGGGGACTGCAGGTCAAGCATCTCGGCGGTTTGCCTCTGCCGGTCGACACGCTGGGCAGCCTGTTTTTCCTCGGCGACCGGCTGATCCTGGAAACCGAACACGATTTGTGGACGTTCAAATTGGAGGACTTACGTAAAATTCTTCTGATGACCTCCGATCAGATTTACAAAGTCGATGACCGGCAGCTCTGCAATCTCCTTCTGGCCGGCAGTTCGCGAACCCTGGCCGCTTTGCGGGAGAAAATCCGTCATCACGACAGCGCCCTTCATCATTCATCCATACTCCTGATTACCTATCAGCCTGAAGCCAGTGATACGAGTCTGCTGGTTCTTGCCTCCGCCGTATATCCGCAAAAAGTCACATCCTTACTGAAAACAAACGGACTGGCGGATAAAGTCAGCGTCAGGCTTCATGGACAGCAAGTTAATGTGATATAATAAAAAAAGTGGTTTGATTAAAATACTGTCAGGCCGTAAAGCCTATATTATTGAGGTTGATGAATGAGTTTTAATTATTTATGCCGAATACCGACAACGGAAGAAATCATTGCCCAGTATCCGCTGTCGCCGGAACTGGCTGATTTGAAAGCCGAACGGGATCAGCAGATCCGAAAGGTTCTGACCGGTGAATCCGATCGTTTTCTGGTTATTATCGGGCCTTGCTCGGCCGACCATGAAGATTCGGTTTGTGAATATACGGCCAGACTAGGCCGCCTGCAGGAAGAAGTAGCCGATCGCTTGATCCTGATACCCCGTATCTATACCAATAAACCGCGGACAACCGGCCAAGGGTATAAGGGCATTCTTCATCAGCCGGATCCCGAGAAAGCTCCGGATCTGGTCGGCGGGCTGATAGCTTTACGTAAAATGCACATCCGTTCCTTAAGCGAATCCGGACTAACGGCGGCCGACGAAATGCTGTATCCGGAAAACCATACTTATCTGGCCGATATGCTCAGCTATGTGGCTATCGGCGCCCGTTCCGTGGAAAACCAGCAGCACCGCCTGACTGTCAGCGGCATCGAACAGCCGGCCGGTATGAAAAATCCGACCAGCGGCGACCTTAATGTCATGCTGAACGCCATTTTTGCCGCCCAGCACGCGCATACATTCAGTTATCAAGGCTGGGAAGTCCGGACCAGCGGGAATCCTCTGGCTCATGCCATCCTGCGCGGCGCCGTCAACAAATTCGGCCAATCACAGCCCAATTACCATTATGAAGACTTAAAATTGCTGATTCAGTTCTATCAGAAACGAGAATTATCAAATCCCGCCTGCCTGATAGATACCAATCACGCTAATTCCGACAAACAATTTGCCGAACAGCCGCGTATTGTTCAGGAAGTGCTGCACAGCCGCCGGCTGTCGCCGGATATCCGGCAGATGGTCAAGGGATTTATGATCGAAAGTTATCTGGAAGAAGGAAATCAGGCGGTCGGGGAACATGTCTACGGGCGTTCCATAACAGATGCCTGCCTGGGCTGGCCGGCATCGCGGGATCTGGTCCTCAGCATAGCCGATCAGGTTTAATCCACAGGAGGCGGTAAATCGATATGGGTGATCAGAAAACGCTGGATATGATTCAGCGCATTCGCGAGAACATCGGTAAAGTCATGATCGGCAAACAGGATGCACTGGATCTGATCCTGATCGCTTTTATCAGCCGCGGCCATGTATTGCTTGAAGATATCCCCGGTATCGGCAAAACCACGCTGGTTTCCGCTTTAGCCCGTTCTCTCGGCCTGACGTTCCATCGCATTCAATTTACGCCGGATGTCATGCCTTCGGATATTACCGGATTCAATCTGTTCAATCAAAGAAACAATCAATTTGAATTTCATCAGGGCGCAATCATGAGCCAGCTGCTGCTGGCCGATGAGATCAACCGGACATCGCCGAAAACGCAATCCAGCTTATTGGAGGCGATGCAGGAAAACCAGGTGACGGTCGACGGCGTCACTTATGCGCTGCCTCAGCCTTTTATGGTGTTGGCTACGCAAAATCCGATCGAGCAGGTCGGGACTTATCCGTTGCCGGAAGCGCAGCTGGACCGCTTTATGCTGAAAGTTTCGCTGGGATATCCGACGCTGGAAGAAGAGATGGCCATTTACGAGCGCTTTGCCGCCCGGTCGCCTTTGTCCGAACTTGAAGCGGTCGTCGACGCCGACGAATTGTTCGAGTTGCAAAAGACGGCGGACAATCTCTATTGCGCCGAAGCGATCCGCCGTTATGTCGCCATGATCGCCAAGGCGACCCGCGAACATCCCGATCTGCTGCTGGGCGCCAGTCCGCGCGGCGCGCTGATGCTGATTCTGGCAGCCCGCGGCAGGGCGCTGCTCCTGGACCGCGATTATGTCCTGCCTGAAGATGTCCAGGCCATGGCTTTGCCGGTCATGGGACACCGGTTGCTGCTGCGGCCGGAAGCCCGTCTGAGGCAGGCAACGATACCGGATATTCTGAGCGGCATTTTGCAGCAAATCGTTATTCCGGAAGCATGATTACCGGCCGCGGCATCGTTTATCTGCTGCTGCTGGTTTTACTCTATCTGGGTTTGGCCTACAGCGGCATCAGCCAGTTGATTCCTATTCTGCTGACTTTAATTTTTCTGCCTGTTCTGTCCATGATCCAGCTGCTCATCCTGAAACGCCATATAAACATCCGTTCGGACATCGGCCGGCCGATGATCCAGCGTCAGGAAGAAACGGATCTGCAGATTCATCTCGAACTGACCGGCCGCCAGATGATCGGCTTGCTGGAAGTATCGGTCCGCAAACCCGGCGTAAAAAGTAAACCGGCCGTTGAGAATCGGCAAATGGCGATTATGCCCCAGTCGGCGGGAGAACTGAGCGTTCAGCTGCAAGGCCGGCATCGCGGCAGCTTTCGCGTAGGCCCTACGCGGGTGGTTTGCCGGGATTTATTCGGTCTTTTTCGTCTGCCGTTGTATTCACGGCGGTTCATGATGAAAAAACTGCTGACCTTTACGGTCTTGCCTAATCCTTATGCCTTTGATCCTTTGGCGAATCTGTCGGCCGCCTTGAACCGGCAGGCTCAGCAACATGCCTGGCAGATCGGCAGTGATCTGGATACCATTGCCAATATCCGTTCCCAGCAGCCGGGAGATTCTTTGAAAAGAGCCCACTGGAAACTCAGCGCCCGTTTGAATGAAATCATGATCAAGGAATTCGAGAATCCGCAGCAGCTCGAGAGTCTGTTGCTGGCGGACTGGGAACATGCGGCCGGAACGGTTGATTCCTGGCTGGAATATAGCGATTTCTTTACCGACTGCACCGCCTATCTGGCCCGGCAGATTCTTACGGCGGGCAGCGGCGTGCGGATTGTTGCTTACCAGGAGCATGGCCGCAGCGAAGTCCTGGCCGGAAAAATAGCTGAAATGCAAAACATCCAGCTTTTTTTAGCCGCCCTGCAGACCACACAAAGCTGGCCGCCCGACAAGATCCTGGCTGAAGAAGCGGACCGGTTCCGATCGGCCCAGCTGCTGGTTTCTGTGACCAATCGCCTAAGTTTGTCCGTCGTCCATCAGCTCATGAATCTGCGTCATTTAAAGCGGGAAGTATGGCTGGTGTTAATCAGCCCCGGCGCCTTTAAAAATCCCTTATGGCTGGAATGGCTGGAACAACTGGCTGCCGCGGGCGTTACCGTTTATACTGCGGATTTCGCTTCAATACCGGCAATTCCGGCAAAAAACAGAAAGGCGGGCGAGGCTTCATGAAAATGGCCCGGCTGCCCGACATTCTGTGGAAACTGTTTTTTGCCTGGATCTGCAGCGCCTGCCTGACACAGCTTATTCTGCCGCTCTTGAACTTGCCGGCCGGCTGGCTTTTCCAGATGTCGATCATGCTTGTTTTTATTCTTGTTCTGGCTTCGCTGACCTGGGGGCGTTATAATCTGCTCGCCGGCCTGGTTTTACTTTTGCTCACCGCCGCGACTTTATGGCTGACTCAGCGGCAATGGCTGCCGAGGCGCGGCTGGAGCGTTTTGATCAGTCAGATTCAGGACAGCGGTTCTTGGGCCTGGGATTTTTTGCAAGGTTATACCGGCGGGACGCCGGCCCAATTATCGGCTCTGGCTCTGGCAATTTGTCTTTTGGCGGCAGCGGCGGCCTACCTTTTGATCGCCCGCTTCAATATCCCGCTGCTGACAACAACAGCTGTCGTCACTGTATTTATACTCGCCCGGGATTTGCCGGCGGCCACACTATACGGCTGGATTTTCCCGGCCGGCGTGGTTGCCATTGCTTCCTGGGGGCGTAAACAACATAAAACATATCGTTTCTTGCGGAGCCTGAAGCAGGAAGCGCAAACCAGATTTATGCTGCAGGCGATTCCCGCAGCCGTGACCGCCCTGATTCTGGCGCTTTTGATGACCCCGCTGATTCCGGCTAACCTGATTCATTCACGCGACCTGGAAGGTCTGGTTGACGATCTGACCAGCATGCGAAACGGCATGACCTGGGATCAGCAAAACATCCCCGACTTTAATCTGGCACAATCCGGTTATTATCCGCTGATCGACCGTCTGGGCGGGCCGGCTGTCCTTTCCGACCAGGCTGTGCTGGAAGTGAACGGCACAACCGAAGCTCTCTTGCTGCGCGGATCGATCAGCCAGACTTACGACGGCCATCGTTGGATAGCCGATCAAGATGATACCTACTACCGATATGGCAGTCAACTCTGGCCGAATGAACAAACAGACATCTTCAATCTGGATTTGCCGGATTATGCAGCCGCCGGTTTAGCCAAGGAACAGCTTGTTAAAACCGAGACCGTACGCTGGTCGCCGCTGAATACGCCGACCCGGATCGTTTTTCTGGCCGGCCGGCCGATCAGCATCGACTTGGAAGAAGACGATCCTTTTTTGGTTTATTTCCGGTCTTCAGGCCAACTTTTCAGTAAATACTGGCTGCAGCCCCGTCAGGTTGTCCGCCAGAAAGTCGATCTGCTGCAAACCCAGCAAACGGATTTTTCCGATGCCGTCCGGCAGATTCAGGCCAAACTGCCTGCCGGGGAGGAGAGCATTCCCGGTCAGATCCAGATCGACTGCCTGCAAATTCCGGCGCTGCCGGACTATATGCCCGGCGGGCAGGTCTATGATCTGGTCGAATCCCTTGTCGGCGAAGAGCAGGATCCTTATCAGAAAGTGCTGATCCTGCGCCGTTATTTGAACCAAACCTGCACCTATAATTTATCCGTATCGATACCGCCGGCGGATGTCGACTTTGTTACCTGGTTTATTCAGACGAAAGAAGGGTATTGTGTCTATTTTGCCACGGCGTTAGCCATGATGTGCCGTCTGGCAGGTGTTCCGGCGCGATATATTGAAGGATATTTTGTTCCCGGCGCAGAGGAAGCGCTGGATATCAGAGTCGTCACCGGCAAACAAGCCCATGCCTGGACCGAAATATATCTGGCCGGAGTAGGCTGGCTGGCGGTCGACGCGACACCGGGAACAGAGATTACCCAGCCTGATCCGGATCCCAACGCGACGCCTAAGCCGAAACCGACCGCCAAGCCGACATCCGGTCCGACATCGGCTGCGACGCCGACTGCCGCGCCCCGGGCGACGCCCAGACCGACTCCGGCGCCCGGCAGTTTCGCTGCCATTCTACAGAGCCTGATATCGCCCTGGTGGCTGCTTTTACTGCTTTTGCTGCCCATGATCTATAGTATCCGTTCGGCCCGCCGGCTAAAGCGCCAGCATGATCCGGCCCAAGTAAACCGGCGTTGGCCGGACAGAAGACAGGCAGCCGCTTTCTATTGGTCCGAGTGCAAAGACTTGCTGGCAGCTTTAGGCACGGTCAGACGGCCGGGTGAAACCCCCAGCGCTTTTGTCCGGCGCCAGTGTGAAATCGGTTCCTGGCTGACCGGACGTAATGAAACGCTGGCCTTGGTAACCGGCGCCCTGGAAAAACTGCTTTATGGCAGACAGACGCCCGAACCGGGCGAAATAGCCGCTATGGCCGGCATATATGATGTTTTAGAGAAAACGTTGAAACAGAACAGTTTCTGGCCGCGCTATTTCATCAAGCGAATTCTGATGCCGCGCCGCCACGGACAAAAGGGGCGTTTTATGCTATGATATCAACAGATTATTTAAATGACAGAACAATCGAATGAGGTGAATTTAAACTGTGTTATCCGTCGATGCCGGAGAAATGAGCCGGCAGCAAAATTATATAACGCAAATCGGCTTGTATCAGGCTGAATACCAACGCCGGAACGGCGTTTCCCGGAAATATTGGATCCATACCTACGGCTGCCAGCTAAACGAAAACGATGGAGAGAAAATAGCCGGCTTGTTGGATGAAATGGGTTTCAATCCTGCAGTGGAGAGCCGGGACGCCGATCTGATCGTTTTGAACACCTGCAGTATTCGTGAAAATGCTAACGACAAGCTTTACGGCAATCTCGGCATGATCAAAAACCTGCGGCGCGACCGCCCGGATATGATTGTCGCCGTTTGCGGCTGCATGATGAAACAGGAAGAACATGTTGCCAAGATCCGGCGCAGTTATGGTTTTGTCGACCTTATTTTTGGTCCTCAGGATCTTCATCGTTTGCCTGAACTGCTATACCAGCGTATTTTCCAGAACCAAAAGCCTTATGGAGTCGGCCGGGAAGACAGCATGGCCGAAGGTCTGCCTATTCATCGCGCGCGGAAATTCAGGGCGCTTTGCTCGATTATGTATGGCTGCAACAATTTCTGTACC
Source organism: Clostridiaceae bacterium (assembly GCA_034927345.1). Classification (GTDB taxonomy): domain Bacteria; phylum Bacillota; class Clostridia; order Saccharofermentanales; family UBA5734; genus JAYFQE01. Next base: position 380,832 of record JAYFQE010000002.1, on the reverse strand, counting down.
TATTGTATTGTTCCTTATGCCCGCGGGCGCGAACGCAGCAGAAGACCGGAGGACATTCTGGCTGAATTACGTCAGCTGGCCGCTGCAGGATATCGCGAAGTCATGCTTTTGGGCCAGAATGTTAATTCCTACGGACATGACTGGACCGGGACTCCGGTTGAGGATCAGGCTGGCGCCGACGCAAAAGGATCCGGCCGGCCGTATGATTTTGCCGCGCTCCTGGCTGACGCCGCCCGGATCGGCGGTTTATACCGCATCCGTTTCATGACGTCACATCCGAAAGACATATCATCCGAATTATTAAAGACCATGTCCCGATATCCGGTTATCGAACCCCATCTGCATCTGCCAATGCAATCCGGCAGCAATCATATCCTCGAGCAGATGAACCGCCATTACACGCGTGAACGCTATCTGGATATTATCCGGGAAGCGCGGAGCCTGATCCCGGATTTAGCGCTTTCCACCGATATCATTGTCGGCTTCCCCGGCGAAACGGAAGCAGATTTTCAGGATACGCTGGACCTGATGGAGCAAGTGCAGTTTGACAGCGCTTTTACATTCCAATATTCCAAACGCGCCGGAACGCCGGCAGCCGCAATGGCCGGCCAAATACCGGCCGATGTTGTATCCGAACGTTTCGGACGGCTGACTGCCCTGCAAAACAGCCATTCTCTGGCTTCCAACCAACGCTGGGTCGGCCGGTCGGCCGAGGTCCTGATCGAAGGACGCAGCGGCACGGCCGATCAAATTCTGAGCGGCCGTACGGCACAAAATCATCTGGTTAATTTCTCAGTGCCCGATCCGTCGATGCTGCCGGCTTCCTGCCGGCGTCCGGACGGCAGCATCGACGGAGCCGCCATGGAAGGCAGTCTGGCTCAAGTGCGGCTGACTCTTGCCAAATCCTTTTCACTGGAAGGATATCTGGAGGCTTGGCACGCATGAGCTTAACGACAACGACGCTGGATCAGGATAAAATCACGCCGATGATGCAGCAGTATCTGGACCAGAAAAAACTCTGGCCGGATTGCATCCTCTTTTTTCGGCTGGGCGATTTTTATGAATTGTTCTTCGAAGACGCGGTCATTGCCGCCCGCGAACTGGAACTCACCCTGACCGGGCGGGATTGCGGCCAGGATGAGCGTGCGCCGATGTGCGGCGTCCCTTACCATGCCGTTGACCATTATATCAACCGTATGATCAGCCGCGGCTATAAAATTGCGATCTGCGACCAGGTTGAAGATCCGGCATTGGCCAAAGGTATTGTCAAAAGGGATGTTATACGCGTTATTACCCCCGGTACGGTTACCGATTCAACCATGCTTGACGAGCGGCGTAATCATTATATTCTGGCAATCTACCAACTGAGCCAGTACTACGGCCTCGCGGCCTGTGACTTAACAACCGGCGCTTTTGAAGCGACTGCCTTGATAACCGGCGCGACTTCGGCAAAATTACTCAATGAGATTGCCCGTTACGAACCTTCGGAAATCCTCGTCAATCCGCTTTTTGCCGAAAATGAACTGAACCAGGTGCTGCGCGAGAAATATAATATCGTCCTGACAACACGACCTGATAATGATTTCTCTTTAGAGGAAGTCGATCGCTTAATGCCCCAGCCGCAGGGTCAACAGCCGCTTTGGGCTCAGGCGGCCGTCGCCGTCTTGATTTATCTGGCGGAGACACAGCGTACGGAGCCCGGACACATTAAACCGGTCCAGGTTTATACGGTCGATGAATTTATGAATCTGGATCCGGTAGCCCGGCGCAATCTGGAAATCACTGAAACAATCCGCGATAAAGGCCGGCGCGGCAGTCTGCTCTGGGCTATTGACCGGACCGTGACATCGGTAGGCGGACGATTGCTGCGCCGTTGGCTGGAGCAGCCGCTTTTGAATGTATCGGATATTGAACAACGCTTATCGGCGGTAACCGATTTAAAAGAACAGTTCATGCGCCGGCAGGAATTACGCGAATGCCTGAATGGGCTTTATGATCTGGAGCGCCTGGCCGGCAAAGTTGCTCTTGCTTCAGTCAATGCGCGGGATCTGGTTGCTTTGAAAAACACGTTGGCAAAATTGCCGGCTATCCGTCAGATCATGGCCGGCATTCAGGATCCAGCCCTGCTTAATCTGACCGGCCAGATCGATCCATTACCGGAACTGAACGATCTTTTGGAACATGCGATTCAAGATGATCCTCCGGTCGGACTGAAAGAAGGAAATCTGATCCGGGACGGTTACCATGAGGATGTCGACCATCTGCGCCGGGCGGCAACGGACGGCAAGCAGTGGATCCTTGATCTGGAAGCGTCCGAAAAAGAAAAAACCGGCATCCGTAACCTGAAAATCGGCTACAACCGTGTTTTTGGCTTCTATCTGGAAGTGACGAAAAGCAATCTGGCCCAGGTGCCCGATTATTTTATCCGCAAGCAGACTCTTGCCAATGGCGAACGTTATGTAACGACTGAGCTGAAAGAGATGGAAGACACGATTTTGGGCGCAGAACAGAAATTAATCGCCCTGGAGTATGAGGTCTTTTGCCAAATCCGCGAACAAGTCGCCGGGCAGATCCGGAGTCTGCAGCAAACCGCGCATGCTCTGGCCGCGCTCGATGTGCTGGCAGGCCTGGCCGAATTGGCCGAACGGGAGAATTACTGCCGGCCGCAGGTCGATTTATCAGACCAATTGAGCATCAGCCAGGGCCGGCATCCGGTTGTCGAGAAAGTTCTGGGGCCGGGCCGGTTTATTCCCAATGATCTTGCGATGAACAGCCAGAACTCCCGGCTGATGATTTTAACCGGTCCCAATATGGCCGGCAAATCGACTTATATGCGTCAGATCGCGCAAATTGTGCTTCTGGCTCAGATCGGCAGCTATGTTCCGGCCGCTGCGGCTCATATTGGCCTGGTCGACCGGATATTCACCCGGGTTGGCGCTAGTGATGATCTTTCTGCCGGGCAATCGACCTTTATGGTCGAGATGAACGAAGTAGCCCAGATCCTGCAGCATGCCAGTCCGCGCAGCCTGTTGATCCTGGATGAAATCGGCCGGGGAACCAGTACTTATGACGGCCTGAGTATCGCCTGGTCGGTGATTGAATTCATAGCGGATCGGCAAAATCTCGGCTGCCGGACGCTTTTTGCAACCCATTATCATGAATTAACCGATCTTGAACCCAGCTTGCCGGGCGTTTTTAATTGTCATGTCGCGGTGCGTGAAGAAAACGGCACGGTTGTTTTTCTGCATCATATCAAACCGGGCGGTTCGGACGACAGCTATGGCATTGAAGTGGCTCGCCTGGCCGGCGTGCCGGATCCCGTTGTCCAGAGGGCCCATGAGATCCTTCTGCGCCTCGAAGAAGAAAATGTCGATCGCCAGAAATTGAAGATCCGCCGCAATGCCCGGCCGATGGACGGTCAACTGGATCTATTTACCGCCAGCCAGGCTTTAAAGAACACCGACGGCATTCTTGATAAACTCAGCAGTCTCGATATCCAGCAGCTCACGCCGCTGGATGCCATGAACATTTTATACGATCTGCATCAAAAAGCCGTCAAGACAAGGAGGGATCCCTCATGACCCGGATTCATGTCCTGGATCAGCAAACCGCCAACAGCATTGCTGCCGGTGAAGTGGTTGAGCGTCCGGCTTCCGTTGTCAAGGAACTGGTTGAAAACGCCCTCGACGCCGATGCCTCAGTTATAACCATAGAAATACGCCGGGGCGGCGTCGAATTTATCCGGGTGGTTGATAATGGCTGCGGCATGGATCCTGATGATGCGCTTCTGGCCTTTGGCCGCCATGCAACCAGCAAACTGCAGCAGATCGGCGATCTGGACCAATTGCGGACGATGGGTTTCCGCGGTGAAGCCCTGGCCAGCATCGCCGCCGTAGCCAAGGTATCCCTGGAAACATGCCAGCCGGGAGCTGCCGCAGGCGCCCGGGTCCGGATCACCGGCGGCGATCTGCTGGAGCATGTTCCGTCAGGATGCGCCGAAGGTACGGCGATTACCGTGGAAAATTTATTTTTCAATGTACCGGCGCGGTTTAAATTCCTGCGCAAGGATACTACGGAAGCCGGCCAGATAACCGAACTGATCGAACGTCTGGCGTTGGCCAGACCGGATATTTCTTTTCGCCTGATCAATAATAAGCAAGAAATACTCCATACGCCGGGCAATAACGATCTGATCAGCACGGTTTATGCCATTTATGGCAAACAAACCGCCGCCGCCTGCCTGACGGTTGCCGATCAGCCGCCGCTGCTGAAAATAAGCGGTTTGATCGGCCGTCCCGATCTGGCGCGCAACAACCGCGCTCAGCAGAATTTTTATGTCAACGGCCGCCTGGTGCGGGCTAAAGCGGTGACAGCCGCTCTCGATGAAGCTTATAAAACATTCCTGATGAAAAACAAATATGCTTTTGCCATTCTGTTTATGGAAATTCCGCCGCATCTGGTCGATGTCAATGTTCATCCGCAAAAGATGGAAGTCCGTTTTTGGAATGATCAGGAAATCTTTCGCTGCGTTTACCATGCCGTTAGAAACGCTTTGGTCAAAGATGCCGGCGTCCTGGCGGCCGACGTCCCTGACGACGAACCGAATGGCGACTCGAATAACGAATCGAATGACGGACGGCAGCTTGAACTGCCGCCTGCCGCTGCGGCAGAACCTGAACCAATACGATCCGCCGTTGGCTCAGAGACGGAAAAAGCTGCTATAAACCGAAATGACGAACCGTCAGCCGACAGCCGATCAACGGATAAGCCTGTTATTGTCCGTCAGGTTGCGAAAACGACAGAACAACCGGCTCCGCTTGTGTTTCGGGATCAGCCGTTACAGCCGTCTGTTTTGATCACAGTCAATGATCTCACGCGAGCCCGCTATATCGGACAGCTTTTCCAGACTTATTTGCTTCTCGAACTGGACGATGATCTCATTTTGATCGATCAACACGCCGCGCACGAAAAAATTCTGTTTGAGCGCCTGGTTGCGCGCCGCCGGCAGGCGGAAACCGATGGAGAAATCCTGCGTCAGGCTTTATTGGCGCCGGCGATCGTGGAAGTCAGCCGAAGTGAAATCCAGCTTCTGCAAAGCGAGCAGGAGACCATGAATCATCTGGGTTTTGAATATAGCGTTTTTGGGCCGACGGCTGTGGCGATCCGCGCCTTGCCTGATGCCGGCGATGCCAATCTGCAGCCGGAAAAAGCACTGCGCCAGGCTTTGGCTCTATTGCCGCAAATGGATTTAACGTCAGACGATGGCATTAAGGAATTATATTATAGCCTGGCCTGCAAGGCGGCAATCAAAGCACACGACCGGCTGGACGATCTCGAATGCCGGCAATTGTTGACCGATCTGCAGCAGCTGGAACAACCATACCAGTGTCCGCATGGCCGTCCGGTGATCATCAGGATGTCCCGTTATGAGTTGGAAAAACGGTTTAAACGGATTGTATAGGTGAAAATGATGAATGACCGGATAGGAAAAACAGATACTGATCGGTCGGAGCAGCCGGTGCTGGTTGTTGCCGGACCGACCGCCAGCGGGAAAACCGAGACCGCAATACGCTTAGCCGAAGCGCTGGACGGGGAGATCATATCGGCTGATTCCATGCAGATCTACCGGGGTATGGATATTGGCACCGCAAAGGCCACGATAGCTGAACAAAAACGCGTGCCGCATCACATCATCGATATCCTGAATCCGGGCGAACCGTTCAGTGTAGCCGAATACCAGGCCCTGGCCCTGGACAAGATCAGGCAAATCAAAGGCCGCGGCCATCAGCCGATTCTGTGCGGCGGCACCGGCCAGTATCTGGCGGCTCTGACAGACGGCATCGAATTTTCCCCGGTTACGGTCGATCCTGAATTAAGGCGGACTTTGAATGCTGAAGCAGAACAATCTGGCCTGTCTGCATTATGGCAGGAATTGCAATCGTGTGATCCGGAAACGGCTACTAAAATTTCCGGCACAGATCGAAAACGGATTATTCGGGCTCTGGAAGTCTATCGGCAAACCGGCAAAACCATCAGTTGGTATAACGCTAAATCCAAACAGAAAGGCCCGGCTTATCCTTATCTGGGATTTTGCCTCAATCATGAAAGAGCCGAGCTTTATCGGCGCATTGACCGGCGCGTTGTCAAAATGATTGAATCAGGTTTAATAGAAGAAACCCGCGCTCTGCTGGCGCTTAACTTGCCGGCAGGCAGCACATGTCTGCAAGCCATCGGCTATAAGGAACTGATCGGTTATCTGCAGGGTAAAATGCCTCTGGATGAAGCACAAGCCAATATTCAGCAGGCGACCCGGCGATATGCCAAACGCCAGTTGACCTGGTTTCGGAAAATGGTTGAATTAAGTTGGCTTAATGACCTGGAACCGGCAGCGGCAACAGAAATAATTTTAAATCATATACAAAATAAGGTAAAATTACGCTTATAACCATTTGTTTTATACGCATTGATCCATTATCCTAATGACATCATTTATTTTTTAGGAGGTCAGATCAATGAATAACACGATGAACAATGACAAAAATCATCATTATGAACGGGATCGCGAAGGACATGATATGAAACTTCAGGATGTTTTTCTCAATCATTGCCGTCGCGATAAAATTATGGTTACCATTCAATTAATGGACCAAAGTATGAAAAACGGCCAAATCATCGGATTTGACAATCAATCGATTATCATTGACGATGAAGGCCGTCAGCATCTTCTTTATAAAAATGCCATTGTTGCGATCAATCCACAGGAACAAGTCAATTACATCTTTAACGAAGCTTATCGAAACGCGCCGCTAAAGGGCTATTCGGAATACACCACAGACTTTTCCTAAAACCTGGCAATCCGGCCGATCGAAGGGAATGGGTCTGAATGCAGGATTCTCCGGGCGGAGAACGACCTTGCCGTCGATGTTGGCCAGGGTCTTAACCGTAGCTTCATCGCCAACCAAAGCAACAATAACATCACCCAGCGAAGCCGAACTCTGCCGGCGTACAACAACATAATCACCATCCAGAATAGCGGCGCCGATCATACTGTCGCCCTTGACGCGCAAAGCGAAAACATCGCCGTCATTAGAGAAAAAATCAGCCGGGAAGGGCAGGGAACGCTCAATATTCTGTTCAGCCAAAATAGGGACGCCGGCTGTGACCTGTCCGACAACCGGCAAATAGACAACCCGTTCCTCGGACTGATCCGGTATGGTTATAGCGCGCCTTTTACCTGACGAATACTCAATCCGGCCGGATTGCTGCAACCTTTTCAAGTGACCGTGAATCGTTGAGGTTGAACGAATGCCAACGCCTGCGCATATATCACGGACAGCGGGCGGATAACCTTCATGACGAATATATTCAACAATGAAATCATAGACTTGATTGATGGTGTCATCGACATTGGAACGAGTAAAACGATATGTCGACATTCTTGCACCTCCAGAATCATACGACTGTCCTCAGTTTAGCAGAACAAAAGTTGATTGTCAAACTTTTGTTCGCCATTTTCATGATGAAATTATTGACGGTATAGGCTATAATCACTAGTGACTATTTTTCTTGAACAGGAAAGGAACCGTTATATTGTGAGCAATAGCCAAAACAAAACCATCAGCCAGATTATCCGTCATATCGGTGATTCGCTGCGGCAAATCGTTCAATCCGTCGGGCAATGGACACAAGTCCATATCATGAAGAAGCCTTTGCCGGCCAAACCTGAGCGCATTGGCCTGGATGGTTTGACAGGCGATATAAAGCCCGTTGAATATACATCGGGCATAAACCAGGCAACACGTAAACCTCATAAGAAATTTAAACCGATTAAGCGTTTGAGCCGTCAACGGGTTTATCGCCTGAAGGGCTATACAACGGTTGCCAAAATTAATCACAAGCGCCAGTCGGAACGCCAGCAGCGCCTTTTACGGCATCTTCTGATCGTATTTATCACAGTTTTATTGGTTATGCTCTTATTTTATCTGTACAAACCGGTTAAAGATCTGACAGAACTCTACCGGATTATCGGCGTTAAAGATCTATATGATTTAAATCCCAGTATAACATCAACCCTGGATCCAACCGCGGCAACAGATCAGGACGCCAGTCATACAACAGCGTCGACGACTTCGGCCTCATCCGAATCTTCAACATCGCCGTAAGGGGATAGCTGCCAAAGAACAACAGATTGGATTGAAGCGAGATATATAATTGCGCAAAAGAAAAGTTTTGCGCAATTGGAGAGAGGCCAAACGCATCATTTCTGCTTTTAATCCGATTCAACCGGTTGATCTCAATTATGGATTGGATTCTATAGCTATTCAGGAACAGCATAAACCATCAAGACCAGATCAAGGCAATGATTGTTTTTCCATCCGACATTTTGCAAATAGCCGCTGCGTCTGAAACCGAACCGCTGATGAAACCGGATGCTGTTTTGATTTTCGCTGTCTATGGCTGCCACAACCGTTTTAAGATGACTGACGCCTGCTTGTCTCAAAATACAATTCATCAGCATGGTACCGATGCCTTGACCGGCGTAATCAGGCAATACATAAATGGAATCCTCCGCACAAGGCCAATAGCCTTCGCCGGAACGAAAATCAGACAAACAACTATAACCGATAATTCGATCTTCAATTTCAGCAACCCAAACCTGATGGACCGGATGAGCCAGATGTTCACCCAGCCAACGCTCGACTTCCTTTTTATCCAAAGCCTGATAACGCCAGCTGCTTTGCGTATTGGCGATAAACCAGGCCATGATCCGGCCGATGCCGGTGTTATCCTCGATGACTGCCTTGCGGATGCAAATCGCTCGTTGTAAATCCATAATCGACTCCCCTTCGGCGAACAAAAGTTCTGATTATCCTATTCAATGAACTCAGCAAGTCCGGGCAGCGTTACCGACCCGGGTTGTACAAAAATCCAGGAATGCTCCAAATTTGTTCCGGCTTTCGGCAATCGGCCGCAATTCAACAGTAAACCATCCGGATTGTATTGCCAGATCGATTCGCAAGACATATTGTCCGGCACTTTTTCGGCAGCGGATTGGCCTGACGACTGACTCAGCGCATATATCGTATCGATATATGGAATATAAGGGTTATTCGTCACCAAAAAGGTCAGACAATTGTTCTGCAGCAGCAAATCGGCTCCCTGAACATCATATTCATCATAAATATCATTGTGCCATATCAATTGGCCGCCGGCATCCAGGGCTATCAATGACGCGTATTGATAAGCTTCGGATATGGGATATAACGGCCCGCTGAAATCAAGATCGGCATATATATTTTTATCGTCGTAGAGATTTTCAGCCTCAGACGTTCCATATTGATTAAATACATTGTAATAAGACGGCAGCAGAATCCCGGCTTGACGAAAGGACACTGTTGCGGCCAGCAACAATCGATTGTCGGTGGTAACGATCCCCTTATTCACGCTGACAAGGTTCTCTCCGCTGCCCAGGCGATGCAGCCAGATCAGCTGGTTGTCGGCAGATATGCGGGCAATCTGATCGCCGGACTCAAAATGATCGGATGATGAATAGTAAGATGAATAGGTCGAGGACAACGATAATGGCCAAACGGTAATATTCCTGGCCAGCATGCCGATAACAGGATTCCTGGAGTTTATTTTATCGGCGTTTTCTTGAATGATCAGATAAAAACCGCCGTCCGGCGACGGCAGGACATCCTTTATGACGCGGCTGCAGCTGATGATGCCGGTTTGCCAGATGCCGAGATTAAGCTGACGCATCAGCGGGCTGTCGCTGGAAAACAGATTGGATGTCATTCCGTCGGCTGAGCGGCGTTCCAGATTGTAAAGGGTTTTGCTTTCGGGTACGGCAGCGCTGTAGGAACTGGCTAACGGCGATATCGGATTGGGGCTGGGCACAGTCTTTGGCTGAATGATCAGTAAACTGCCGTCTGCCAAAAAGTAATCCTTTTCAAGGTCGGTATAATCATAATCATCCGGAATGATTTGCTCAATGGTGATCCAGGACAACAACCGGCCATCGGATGATATTTGGGCTGATATTTTCCGCGTTGCGTTATTTTCTTCACTGTAAATCGTGCCGGCCAGATCAATCAGCCCGTCGGGCTGAACATAACAGCAATCCTGTTGAAAAACGATCTGAGCCCTGGACGGCAAAGGAATGTTCGCGTCAAGAGCCGGTTCTTCGGACGAATCGGGCGCGTCGTAGGAACCGTCCTTATCTGCCGGCGGAATCACCTGATTTATTGCCAGTTTCCACCGGACGCCGCCCTGGTCGTCAAGCATCATGATGCCGGAATCATAAAATCCTTGATCATTTTCTTCATAATAATATTGAATGCTTCCGGAACCGACTAATGTGCCATATAAGGTCATCCAAGGATATTGTTCTTTTTCTGTTGTCCGTTCCGGTTCACTGATCTGAAGATTATAGGATGCCATCAATTGCTTTTGGTATTCTGCGGCCTGCCGGATATCTGGCAGCACGGTTATCGGATTTTGCCATACTGCTCCGGCCAGGGCCAGTCCGGCGAATAAAACGGTTAAGGTTGATGTTACTAACCGGCCTATACGATCTCCCGGCTTTCTTTCCGCCGGCCGGACCGGCTGGCCCGGACAGGATGTCCTTTTCAGCCGCTGCTGCCGCCAAATCATTTGATCATCCGTCAGAACATGAACAGGCAGCCAGGAATCGGGCGAAAACCAGGCCAAATAACGATTGGCAAAATAAAGTACGTACAGCAGGATGTCCGGATGTCTGTTTGCGTCTAAAGCCAGAATGAGACATTCTTGCCGAAGTTCGGGATCGGTCAAGGTCAGTTGTTTGTCTTCAAGGGCAATCGCATGCCGGCGCCAAAGCTGACAGAACGGCAGCAGAGTTTTCGGGCGATCTTGAATGCCGACCAGTAAACCGCGTTGGTAAAAGCCGGACCGGTCACGGGCTTGAGCGAGGTCGCGCAGCCAGGAAGGATCATCGACGATCAGCGGCTGCTGCCGTCTGCCCTGCTTTTTGAACGACCGAAAACGCCATAGCAGACGAATCAGAATATTGACTAAAAATCCGCTGAAGAAAATCCAGTGAAGTAAAGATAAATGATTCAAGATCGGGTAACCGGGTATAACATCCCGGAGAATCTCTGAGGGCAGCCGGACTGATTGCGGCGAAGTCCCGTCAGTCTGGACCGGCGTCTTATCAGAATCATCGGCGGGATCGACATCAATCATCGGGTTGTCCGGTTCTTGGGTTTCGATCACAATCCCATGATATAAGCCGTCGCTGGTTTCGCTCCCCCAGTAGAGTTGATTGGCAGCGACGATTTTTTGCTCCGACAGATAATCCGCCGCCGGGTCAGGCAAACGCCAGTGATAAACCCATTCCGGCGTGTCGTTGGGAATGATGATCGGCCGGGGCCAGGGCAGCGATAACACAGGCAGGAGCAAGATCATCAGCCAGACCGCCCGGCGCAGCCGGCCGCTAAACCAGCGCGGCAGCACTTTACAGCCGATCCGGAATAAGCCGAAACAAAAACCGCTGATGATTGTCAGTAAAAGATAACGTAAAAGTATCTGATCCAAAATGGGCATAAACCACCTCGCCGGTATCTTCTGATCTTTAATTATATCATAAAATTAAAGGCGAGGCGGCCGTTTATTTACAGCAGGGCATTTGATTGACCGCGCTGATAACGGCGCGCAATGAGGATTTGCTGATGCTGCTGCTGACGCCGGCGCCGATGTAAAGCCGGTCTCCGCCATTCTGCACCTGGACGTAGGTTATGGCTTTTGACGTCGAGCCGCGTTCCAGGGCATGTTCGTGGTAAGCGGTGATCTCTATCCGGCTGTTCAGATAGCTTCGCAGTGCTTGACAGAAAGCATCGAGCAGACCGTTGCCCAGACCTTCAACCGTCACTTCCCTGCCTTGATGCGTTAACAGGGCGGATACAGAAACATGCTGATCATCGATCATCTCTTCTTTATAGCTCTTTAGCGCCAACGGTTGTGTCAGGTTGACATAAGTATCGATAAACAGTTGATGGATTTCTTCCGGCAGCATTTCCCGTTGATTTTGGTCGGAAACCTTGGTGACGACCTGACTGAAAGCTTGCTGAACCGGTTTGGGCAGATAGAGACCAAAATGCTGTTCCATGATATAGGCAATCCCGCCCTTGCCGGACTGGCTGTTGATACGGATGATCGGTTCATAACTGCGGCCGACATCACGCGGATCAATCGGCAGATAGGGAACGGCCCAGCAGTCGGCCTGCGACTTTTTCATGGCGGCCAGACCTTTGTTGATAGCGTCCTGATGAGAACCTGAAAAAGCGGTATAAACGAGTTTTCCGGCATATGGATGGCGGGGCGGAACATTCATCCGGGTTGTTTCCTCATAAATATCGATCAGTTGGTTGATATGAGAGAAATCCAGACCGGGATCAATGCCTTGGGAATACAGATTGAGCGCCAGGGCAACCAGGTCGGCATTGCCTGTTCGCTCGCCATTGCCGAATAATGTCCCCTCGACCCGGTCCGCGCCGGCCATCAAGCCTAGTTCTGTGGCGGCAACCGCGGTCCCCCGGTCATTATGCGGATGCAGGCTGAGGATAATCGACTGGCGATAACGGGTATGCCGGCAGAAGAATTCAATCTGATCGGCATAAATATTCGGCGTTGACATTTCAACAGTAGCCGGCAGATTGATGATCGCCTTTTTTTCTGGCGTTGGCTGCCAGACATCACAAACCGCGTCGCAGATTTCGACGGCAAAATCCAGTTCCGTGCCGGTGAAGCTCTCAGGCGAGTATTCAAAGGTAAAATCTGTGCCGCCGGTATCGCGGGCGGCCAGATCCAGTATCAATCTGGCGCCGTAAACCGCCAGATCGCGGCATTGCCGGCGGTCCATCTGGAAAACGACTTCCCTTTGCAGGGTTGAAGTCGAGTTGTAGAGGTGGACAACAGCCTTTTTACAACCATGCAGCGCTGCGAAGGTTTTATCAATGATCGGCTGGCGTGATTGAGTCAGGACTTGGATGGTCACATCATCCGGGATCAATTGATGGTCAATCAGATAGCGTGTAAAGGCATATTCTGTATCGGAAGCAGCCGGAAATCCGATTTCAATCGTTTTGAATCCCATATCTGTCAATTGCTGGAAGAAACGCAGTTTCTGCTCCAGATTCATCGGGACTTCCAGAGCCTGGTTGCCGTCGCGCAAGTCAACGCTGCACCAGGCCGGAGCTTTGACTATCTTTCGGTTCGGCCATTGCCGGTCCGCCAGATCGATATTGGGATAGGATTTATATTTCTGATAGTGCTCCATAATTTGCCTCCTTTATGAAACCGCCGGAACGTTCTTTCGATGCCAATACGACAAAAAGACCTTCCATCTCCTTGATCAGAGACGAAAGGTCAAACTTCCGCGGTACCACTCCACTTCATTCCCTTCCGGGAATGCGCTCAACAGATACGGGCTTGCGCCGATATCCTGCCATTATAACGGCTGGCTGCCGATCGCGCTTACTTATGGGTTCAGCGTCATACACTCCGGGGCGAGTTCAATGGCCTGGGTTTACCGTTTCACACCTGACAACGGCTCTCTGAAAAACGCCGGCAACCTACTGATCCCCTTCAACATGTTCAAATATGTAATTTTCCAAGTTCATTGAAAGTAATTTATCATAAAGCGGACTGCCCGTCAAGCCATCGGCGGCATCAGGCCGCAGCCCGGCAGAATTGCTTCTTTCAGGTGGTTGATCTGATTTTCAATTCGGGTTCAATCAGGATTCGTTGATGTGTTCTGACCGGATAGGCGTCGATTTCCCTCAGCAGGGCTTTGAAAGCCTGCTCGCCCAGTTTATTCCTCGGCTGTGAAACGGTACTGAGATTGATCAGCGGCAGCGAAGCATACGATATGTCGTCAAAACCCATGATGCCTAAATCCCGGGGTATGGACAGGCCTTTGTCACGGGCGTACTGCAGGACGCCGAGAGCAATAATGTCGTTGCCGCAAAATACCGCGTCCGGCGGATTGGACAGGGCCATCAGGGCGGCGATGCGCTGATAGCCGCTTTCAATGCGGAAATTGCCGTAGCTGATCAGATAAGGATCAACCGTCAGACCGCTTTCCTCCAGGGTTTGCTGATAGGCCGACAGGCGGATTTGGTTGGATGGCGAAGCTTCTTGTCCGCCGAAGAAAGCGATGCGGCGATAGCCTCTTTCGATGAGGTGCCGTACGGCCAGACGGCTGCCGGCCTCATGATCGACTTCGATATAGCTGAGCTCGTCGGGCGCGGCATGCCAGAAGAGAACAACCGGCACATTCAGAGCTTCCAGGGCGCCGGGCCGGATGAAAGCCGTCGGTTTCAAAATAATGCCGTCTACGCGCTGTTCAACCATGATGCGCAGTTTTTCCTGTTCTTTGATCGGGTCCCAGCCGGTATTGCAGACCATGGTCGTATAACCGGCCCGGTCGGCGGCGGCATTGACTGCCATCGTGATATCGGCAAAAAAAGGATTGGAGACATCCGGGACGATCAGAGCGATGATCTGGGATTTCTGTTTAACCAGACTGCGGGCGATGGCATTGGGCTGATAACCCATTTCACGGGCCAATTCAAAGATGCGGCTGCGTGTGACCTCGCTGACATCGCTGCGGCCGTTCAAAGCCCTGGATACTGTGGCGTAGGAAACACCGGCCTTTTCGGCTATATCCTTGATGGTGATCATGACTGCTGTTCCCTTTCTCTTGTTTGAGCCAGATTGGCCATCCATATCGCCAAATCCTGCCAAACTTCCTGTCGGTTGATATCGTTCAATATTTCATGGCGGCTGCCGGCGTAGAGTTTCATCATGACATGATGCCCGGTCAGCAGCAGACGCTGCCGGATGACGCGAGGGCCGTTGCCATATTTGCCCAGCGGATCCTGATCGCCGGATACCAGCAGAATCGGCAGGCCGGCCGGTACTTTTCCGGCCCAGTCCGGGCGGGATATCAGGCGCAGCCAGGTGTACATGTCTCGGTAGCCGGCGGCGGTAAACGTAAAACCGCACCGGGGATCGGCGATATAAGCGTCAACAACCGCTTCATCGCGGCTCAGCCAATCCCAGGGCGTGCGGACCGGCGTGATCTTTTTCAGCATCACAGCGGCTATTTTACGGGCCATGTGCTCGTCGCGATACAGCGGGCCATAACGGCGGATCGAACGACGGGCCAGATAAAGACCCAGGTAGACAGACTTGTTGGGGCCTGAGGTTCCGGAAAAAATGGCGCCGGCTAACTGGACTCCCGGCCGTATGCAGTACATCTGGCCGATGAAGGCGCCCATGCTGTGGCCGAAAATCACGCGGCCGGGTTCCGGCTGCCCGGGAAAGCTGGCCCGCAGGAGCGCTAAAGCCCGGTCGGCTGCCTCCTGGACATCATCCAGCACCGTCCGGCAGCCGTTCTGCGGACCGAAATATCCCAGCTTCTCTGGAGAGGGCGCCGTTTGGCCGTGTCCGGCCAGGTCATGGATACAGACCGCGAACCCTTGTCGAGCTAAAAAGGTACAAAATGCGTCATAACGAGCCATATGCTCGCACATGCCGTGAATAATCTGGATCAGCAACCGGGGCGGTTGCCCGGCGGCTGCCGCCCCGGCGGAATCATCGGGCAAAGGTTGGTATAAACGGCTTTGGACTATGCCTTCGCCGGTATGCGAGGAGAACGAATAAGCTTGAAAACACGGTTTATCCATTGGTTTCATCCTCTTTATGCACCCGATGTGCCCGCATTATCCTGGCTCAGCGGGCGCCAAGATACCCTTGATGAACCAGTAATTCAGCAGTCAGGATCGCGCCGCCCGCAGCGCCGCGAATCGTGTTATGAGAAAGGCAAGCAAATTTATAATCAAAAATCGGATCCTCACGCAGCCGGCCGATCGTTACGGCCATGCCCCGGCCGGCCATGCTGTCCAGAAGCGGCTGCGGTCGATTGTCTTCCTGCAGGGAGATTAAAAAAGGCTGCGGAGCAGAAGGCAGCTTCGCTATTTGCGGAAGGCCGCGATAATCACGCCAGCGGGCAATCATTTCGTCCGATGACGGCTTTTGCTTAAAGCGGACCGATACGGCGGCAGTATGGCCTTCCTGAACGGCGACCCGATAGCATTGAGCGGAAATCACCGGCCTGGCTGCTTTCACAATGCCCTGGCTGCTGATCGTGCCCCAGATTTTTAAAGGCTCCTGCTCGCTTTTTTCTTCTTCGCCGCCAATATACGGGATCAGATTATTCTGCATTTCCGGCCAGTCGGCGAAAGTTTTACCGGCGCCGGATATCGCCTGATAGGTGCAGACGCTGATTTGTTCCAGCCCAAAATCCAGTAAAGGAGTCAAGGCCGGCACATAGCTTTGAATGGAACAATTCGGCTTGGCGATGATGAATCCGCGTTTGGTGCCCAGGCGGCGGCGCTGAAATTCAATCAAAGCGGTATGGTCAGGATTGATCTCCGGAATGACAACCGGTACGTCGACTGTCCAGCGATGGGCGGAATTATTGGATATAACCGGTGTTTCCAATTTTGCGATCCGCTCTTCCAGCGCGCGGATTTCATCCTTTTTCATATCAACGGCACAAAAAACAAAATCAACATCCGGGCACCAGCGTTCCAGATCATTCGTGGAAACGACAGTCAAATGACGGATGGCATCCGGGACCGGTTGTTCGATTTTCCATCGCCCGGCAACAGCTTCTTCATAGGATTTGCCGGCCGAACGCGGCGAAGCGGCCACTGTGGTAACCTGAAACCAAGGATGATCGGCCAGTAACGTAACAAAACGCTGTCCGACATAACCGGTGGCGCCAATGACGCCAACCTTGAGAATTTTATTCATTAAACTCAGTCCTCCCTGTCCATGCGTTGTGGACAAATGTATTTGTACGGAGAATTTTAACACAAACTCCGCGGGCTGACAACAGGAAATAATTTTATTGATCTTATTATACACTAGTCCTGCCATTTTTTTATGGTTAGACTATAATAGAGAAAACGATTTACAGCCGCTGGAGGCCATCATGCAGGATACAACGCCGTTTGAACGCCTTGAAGCATTCCTTGGATATTTCCAGGCAATCAGAGAAAGATCACCGAAAACGATTAGAGAATATCGTTACGATCTTGTGCTCTTTTTTCGCTTTATGCTGCGGCAGCGTCATTTAGTACCGGCAGACCAGCCTCTGGAACAAATAGAACTGCTTGGCATTGACGATGCTTTCCTGCAATCGGTCAAGCTGCCTGATTTCTATGCCTATATGACCTGGCTTAGCCGGGAACGCCACTGCGGACCGGCGGCGCGAGCCCGTAAAACTGCCGCGCTGAGAGCTTTTTTTGCTTATTTAAAAAATAAGGCCTATGTTATTCAGACTAATCCGGCCGCAGAACTGGAAAGCCCAAAACAATTGAAACGTCTGCCCCGGTATTTATCCCTGGATGAAAGCCGTCAGCTTCTGGAAACGACCGCTGCTCAGGAAAATGAATGGACTGCCCGCAATTTATGTATACTGACGCTCTTTTTGAACTGCGGCATGCGCCTGACTGAGCTTTGCTCGATCAATATAGCCGATATCCGCGAAGACACCGTGGTCATCATGGGCAAGGGCGGCAAAGAAAGAACGATTTATTTAAACGGCGCTTGTCTGGCAGTTTTGAATGATTATCGTTCAGAACGGCCGTCTGCCGGCCTAAAAGAACCGGATGCCTTGTTCATCAGCCGGCTGGGACGCCGTATCAGCCCGCGGATGGTGGAGGTTATCCTGAAGAAATACCTGCTGGCCGCCGGCCTTGATCCGCGGCGTTACTCGGTGCACAAGCTTCGCCATACGGCGGCTACGCTCATGTACCAATATGGTAAAGTTGACATCCGGTCCCTGCAGATGATTTTAGGCCATGCCAGCATTGCGACGACCGAGATTTATACTCATGTCAATTCCGATGCATTGCATCAGGCGATTGAACAAAATCCTCTGAATCAGGTGCGGCCTGGACGTCAAAAAAAATCAGGCGTATAAAAGCTGCTGGCCGATGAGCGGTCCTGTCCAAGAATATGGGTAAATCCTTTTTTCAGCGCATAATCGGTTACCTTGCGGTATTCATAGGTGGTCAGCCGGCGGTCCAGTTCCGGATGGCCGTCCGGCCAGAGCAATTCTTCCGGTCCCTGAGGACAGCCGGCCAGACACTGGCGATTTCGATGCGGCTGCGGCGTATACTGGCTCATTAAGGACAGCGGCAGATCCGGCGGCAGATTGACCGCCAGAAAATCAATAATCCGGCAGGAATCCTGCCAATGTCCGGGCAAAACAAGATGCCGGACCGCCATGCCCCTTAGCATCAGGCCTTCGTCGTCCCAGACAGGATGCGGCTGCTGGCGGAACATTTCCAGGACCGCCGCCGACGCTGCGGCAAAATAATCCGGCGCTCCGGCTAATTCAGCCGAAAGGGCGCTCTCGTGGTATTTCAGATCAGGCAGATAAATGTCGATCAGACCGTCGAGGCAACGCAGCGCGGCTGTTGTTTCATAAGCGCTGCTGTTCCAGACGACCGGCAGGGGTCTGGCAGCCCAGTCCGGTTCCCGGAACAAGACGGCCAGCCAGGCCGGCAGATCACGGACATAATGGCTGGGTGTAACCAGATTGAGATTATGGACCCCGGCCTGATGCAGCCGGAGCACTGCCTGGAGCAAATCGGCGCCATGGATCATTTTTCCCTGGAATTGCCGGCTGATCGAATTGTTCTGGCAAAAACAGCAGCCTAGATTGCAGCCGCTGAAAAAAACCGCTCCCGACCCCCTGCTGCCGCTGATGAACGGTTCTTCCCAATGGTGGACCATTAATCGGGCGATCCGAAAATCACCCGGGTCTTCCCTGGCGCCGCACCAGCCCGGTTGGGAGACGGTGCGGCCGGCGCCGCAGCGGCGGGGGCACAAGCGGCAAGCTGCCGCATCCGGCAACATGCCGGATGCGTTGTCCGGAAAAACGGTCTGAGCCGTCATATTTAAGACAAATGCTCCAGAAAAGCCCGATAAGCCAGATAAGTATAATACAGATCAATCTTGCTGGTTATCTCAAATGGCGAATGCATGGATAGAACCGGTACGCCGCAGTCGATGACTTCCATGCCCAGGTTGGCCAGATACATGGCGATGGTTCCGCCGCCGCCGGCGTCGACTTTCCCCAGTTCCCCGGTTTGCCAGGGTATCTGTTCCGCCTGGAACAGCCGGATAATCCGGGAGAAGAATTCGCCGTTGGCGTCGCTGGTTCCGCTTTTGCCGCGGGAACCGACATATTTCAGCATACTGAGGCCATGTCCCAGAAAGCTGCTGTTGCGGGCGTCGTAAACCGAAGCGAAAGTCGGGTCGAAAGCGGCGCTGACATCGGCTGAAAGCATCTGGCAGCGGGATAACATGCGGGCAAAAGCCAGATTGGACTGCCCCGGTTCGCTGCTGCGTTCGAATATTTCCTGCAGCGCATATTCATAAGCCCTGGACTGAGCGCCCGTATTGCCTTCGCTGCCGGTTTCTTCTTTGTCGAACAGCAGGCAGGCGACCGTCCGCTCCGGTTTTTCAATACTGGTCAGCGCCACAAGCGCCGGGAAAGCGCACACCCGGTCATCCTGGCCATAAGCTCCGATCATGCTGCCGTCCAGTCCGACATCGCGCGCCGGCCCGGCCGGGACGACTTCCAGCTCCGCGCTGACAAAATCTTTTTCGGCCAGGCCGTAATGCTCCTGCAGCCATTGGAGAATTCCCAATTTGAAGCGGCCGGATAACTCGGCGTCCGGGTAAGGCATGCCGCCGAGGAGAATGTTCATTTCTTCACCGCGGATGACCTCGCGCGCGTTCCGTCCCATCTGCTCGGTTCCCAGATGCGGCAGCAGATCGGTGATGGTCAGAACCGGGTCATCCGGCGACTCGCCGATATTGACCGTCAGCGGCGAACCGTCGGCTTTAAAAATAATGCCGTGCAAAGCAAGAGGCACCGCCGGCCATTGATATTTTTTGATGCCGCCATAATAATGGGTTTTGGCATAAACCAGTTCATTATCCTCATAGACCGGCAAAGGCTTGAGATCAAGCCGGGGCGCGTCGATATGCGCGCCGACCAGATTGAATCCCCCGGCAGCCGGTTTACTGCCGATGACAGCTGCAACCAGGCCTTTGCCGCGAATCGACGTATACACTTTGCTGCCGGCCGGCAGGGCGTCCAAAGATTCCAGCGTGACAAATCCCATGTTTTCCAGGGTTTCAACAGCAACCGTCACAAACTCGCGTTCTGTCTTGGCCAGAGTGATGAATTGTTTGTATTCCTCGGCAAAAGACATCACCAGCTCACGATCGGCCGCGGCGGCCTTGTCCCAGAGATTCGGGAAATCCGCCTGCAATTTCTTTTTCAGATTTTTGCCGGCTTCTGATGCTTGAGACGTTTGTTTGTCTTTTTCGACCAATTGTTTTTTCTCTTTCATTTTGACCTCCTAAACCGTCGGGTATTGGACGGGCATGATCTTTCTGTATTATAATACATTTCTGGGTCAGAAAAGGGAATTTTAGCAGCGCTGACCATTGCTGCGGGACAGAGGCCATATCATGTTGATCGATCATCATACGCATATTGTTCCATATTCTTCGGACGCACGGCAAACCCTGTCTGACCTTCGAACCGCCGTATCGCAAAACGGTCTGGATGGCGTATGTATCACCGATCATTACGAAAAGGACATTTATTATATCGCCGGGCGCGAAGATGTCTTTTCACTGGATGAATATTTCAAACACCTGCAGCCATACAGACAAATCCAGGCCGGCGCGCAGCCTTTGCTGCTTATCGGTGTCGAACTGGGTTATTTGCCGCATCTGAACCGGTATTATGGCCAGATTGCAGCGGAATACCCCTTTGACGCGGTTATTCTGTCCCTGCATATTCTGGACGGCGAAGACCCTTATGTGGACGAAAAAATATACCGTCACGGCAAGGCGCCCCTTTATACCCGCTATCTGGAGCGGATGTGTGAAATGATGGTTCATTGCCCGGATTTCGACATTCTGGGCCATTATGACTACATAACCCGTTATGCGACTTATGACGACCCCAAAATGCGTTATCGCGAAACACCGGAGGCTTTTGACGCCTTGTTCCGGATTTTAATCGATACCGGCAAGACTTTGGAAATCAATACCCGGACCATCATAAAATTGCAGAAAGCCGGTTATGCCGGCGAGGATGCCTGGCCGGACCCGGAAATCATCACCCGCTACAAACAGTTGGGCGGCCGGCGCATTTCTCTGGGCAGCGATGCCCATCAGCCCGGCGAACCAGGCGGCCTTTTTCATGAAACGGCAGATTGGCTGCGAGATTTGGGTTGCCGGCAGCTGGTTTACTACATAGGACGACAGGCGGTTATGACATCCTTATGATGCCGCCGGCCATGATCAAATCACGATCGTAAAAAACGCAGGATTGTCCCGGTGAAGGCGCTGAAACCGGCTGTTCAAAGGTTACGGCAAGATCGCCGTCGGGTTCCGGCTCGACTTGACAGGGCATTTCGCGGGCGGAGCTGCGGATACGCGCTAAAAGGCGATCACCGGCCTTAAAGGACTCGGCGCCGGAATAAACAATCTCGCCCACTCGGATTTGTTTTTTCAAAACTTGTTCATAGGGACCGACGATCAAGGTATTGCTGGATAATTCCATGCCGATGACAAACAGGCGGTCGGTTGTCCGGACTTGAAATCCTTTACGCTGGCCGACGGTATAATGAATCAGGCCCTGGTGGCTGCCGATCGTTTTGCCGTTTATGTCGACGGTTTTGCCTGGTTCGGTCAATTTTAAAGCGTCAGAGGGTCCATGCCGCAACAATTCACGGCGGATAAAATCGGTATAATTGCCATCGGGAATAAAGCAGATATCCTGGCTGTCCGGTTTTACCGCCAGCGAACTGCCGTCCTGACCGGATAAACCATATTCGGCGGCTATTTGGCGAACCGCCGGCTTCTGCAGTCCTTCCAGAGGAAATGTCAGTCGATTCAGCTGGCTTTGGTCCAGCCGATGAAGAAAATAGGTTTGGTCTTTGCGGCCGGAAGGCGTCTTGAGCAGCGCCAGCCGCCCGGTTGCAGGATTACGCCGGATACCGGCATAATGGCCGGTGGCTATGGCCGAACAGCCCAGCCGGTCCGCTTCGCGAATCAAGAGCGAGAACTTGACGGCCGGGTTACAGCGGATACAGGGATTGGGCGTCAACCCCATTAAATAGGCTGAAATAAAATCATCGACAACCAATCGGCGAAACGCTTCGCGCACATCGACAACGAGCAGTGGAATACTCAGGGTGTCACACACGGCGCGGGCATCTTCGGCCGCCGCAAAACCGCCGTCGTGCGTGATCATGGTCAGTCCCCGGACCTGCCAACCCTGCCGGCGCAGCAACAAAGAAGCGACGGAGCTGTCCACTCCGCCGCTCATGCCTAAAAGCACGCTCTTCCCTACGCCTGCCCCGCAGTCAGAATCAAGGGCGCGGCTGCAGGATGTTCCTGTTATATCAGCAGGCGTCATGGGCGTCTTCGTCCAGCTTGTCAAACATATGCCGGTTCTGATCGTTCATGAGCCCGTTCTTCTCGTAATACTCCTTTAGGGCGGCTTTAACCGCCTGTTCGGCGAGCAGAGAGCAGTGCATTTTAATCGGCGGCAATCCGTCCAGCGCTTCAGCCACCGCCTTATTGGTCAGGGAAAGCGCCTCGTCGAGCGATTTGCCTTTGATCATTTCAGTCGCCATGCTGCTGGTGGCAATAGCCGAACCGCAGCCGAAAGTCTTGAATTTGGCGTCGACAATGATGCCGTTTTCAATTTTAAGGAATACTTTCATGATATCGCCGCATTTGGGATTGCCAACCAGACCGACGGCATCGGCGTCTTCAATTTCTCCGACATTGCGCGGATGCATGAAATGATCCATTACTTTTTCACTATATTCCATAATACCGACTCACCTTTCACAACTGGCGCCGTTAGTCACCAGGGATTGCCTGTTTTTTATAAAGTCATCATAAAGCGGCGACATATCACGCAGGCGCTGAACAATAACCGCGAGATCTTCAACTAAAGCATCCAGATCCTCTTTGGTTGTCGACTTGCCGAGGGTGACGCGCAGCGAACCGTGGGCTATTTCATGAGGCAGACCGATCGCCAGCAGCACATGCGACGGATCAAGGGATCCGGATGTGCAGGCTGAGCCGCTGGAGCACTCATATCCATAATGATCCAACAAAAGCAGGATCGATTCTCCTTCGATAAATTCAAACGACAAATTGATATTGTTGGGCAGCCGGATGCTGGGATGTCCGTTCAGCCGGGTATGGGGTATCCGTTCCAGAACTGCTTTGATGAAAGGGTCGCGCAGGCCGGTCAACCTGCGGCGGTTCTCATCCATTTCGGCGGCAGCCAGTTCGAAAGCCCGGGCAAAGCCGACAATTGAGGCGACATTTTCCGTGCCGCCGCGGCGGTTGCGCTCCTGAGCTCCACCGTCCATAAAATTGGCCAGGCGGACGCCGCGCCGGATATAAAGTGCCCCTACGCCTTTCGGCGCGTAGAGTTTATGACCGGAGAAGGAAAGCATATCGGCACAAGGCTGCCGTACGTCGATGGGAATGGCTCCCGCCGCCTGTACGGCGTCAGAATGGAAAAGGACCTTCTTTTCCCGGCATATTTCGGCGATCGCCCCGATCGGTTCCAGGGTACCGATTTCGTTATTGGCCATCATGATCGACACCAGGATGGTATCCGGACGGATAGCGGCGCGCACCGCCTCAGGATCGACCAGACCGCCGGCGTCGACATCCAGGTAAGTAATGTCATAGCCCTGGCCGGCCAGGGCTTCGCAGCTGTGGAGAACGGCATGATGCTCAATTTTGCTGGTAATGATATGCCGGCCCTTATTCTGCAGAGCCCGGGCTGCGCCTTTGATGGCCCAGTTGTCGGATTCGGTGCCGCAGGACGTAAAATAAATTTCGGCCGGATCGGCGTGGATGCAGCGGGCGATTGTATTGCGGGCGTCTTCCAGAGCATGCCTGGCGTCGCGTCCGGTTTTATAAAACGATGATGGATTGCCAAAGGTCTGGCTGAATACCGGCAGCATGACTTCCAGCACTTCCGGCCGGACCGGAGTTGTTGCCGCATGATCAAGATAGATGCGTTTGACCTCACTCATGATGTCATCCCCTTTGCGCGAATTACATGGATACTCTAATCTTTCAAAAAAAGAACCGTGGTAACCTGGGTTACCTCGAAAACAAATACTTATTATTCCTCTATGAATTGGTCTATTTAATAAAACCTTCTATCTTTCGTTCTGATGAAACGCCGGTTTATATTCCGGTAAAGTCGAACCGGCATGCGGCATGATGATGACTTTGGCTTCGGGGCCCAGTTTCAATAATGCATCGTCGACAGCCTGGCCAAGATCGTCATAAGGGCGCATAAAAGTATGAGCGACTTGCTCGGCCGGCATATCGGAAACAAAATAGACATCGGCTTTAGCCAGAACCATGGCGATGGCTACGGCTTTATGACCGCCCAGCCGGAATTCACGTTTTACCCGTTCGATCAGATCCATCGGCTTTGCCGCCGCCAGAAGCCATTCTTCAAAAACAGCTTCTCCATAGCCTTCGGCGCATTGCCCGGCCAGAACGATGATGCCGCCGGGACGGACAGCATGTTGGGCGTTGTCAAGCGCTTTTTGTGTCTGATACAGGTTGATGTCTTTGGGCAGTCCGCCCGGCGTGGCGATAACCAGGTCGGCCTGGCGGTCGATCGGTATTTTGTACAAACTGTCCAGAAAAGCGCAGCCGACCCGGTGAGCCAGGCGATGGTCGCCGGCTACGGCCTTTACAATACGTTTTTCCTCATTAAGAATGACATTCACAATAAAATCGCAGCCGCATATATCGGCGGCTTCTTCCAGGTCCATCCGCAGACGGTTGCCTTCGATGGCTCCGGCCCGCGATGTCGGTTCGATCATCCGGCTATGGTTGGCCTGGATTGATTCGCGGTTGGATACGCCCGGCATCAAGGCTTTGGCGCCGCCGCTGTAACCGGCGAAGTAATGGTATTCGATATTGCCGACGCAGATGCGGCGATCGGCCTGCGCGACAGATTCGGTGATATTGACCGGCGTTCCGAAAGAAGTCATACCGAGATAAACCGTATCATCGGGGTCACTGTCAACCGTATGGACCCGATTATATACCCTGTCCCCGACCAGACGGCGTTTTTCTTCTTCAGTGTGACGGCGGTGGCTGCCCAGGGCGAAAACGATTGTAATGTCTTCAGCTCTGACGCCGGCATCTTCCAGTTCATCGATCAGGGGCGGCAGGATAATGGATGAAGGACAGGGTCTGGTTATATCACTGGTGACAATGCAAACCCGGTCGCCTGGCAGCAGCCATTCCTTAAGGGGCGGCTTGCCGATCGGATTTTTAATGGCTGAAATGACTTCTTCGGTCTGATCCGGTTCGTTATCCGGCTCCGCGGCTTTCATTTCCAGCAGCAGGCGATCATCATCCAGCCAGAAAGACCGGGTGCCCTGGCCATAGCCGATGGTATAAGCTTTGCGGGTCATGTTTTTTTCCTCCTCTTGTCGAGCCAGTCCTTGATTCTGGCTTCGTAACCGTTGCTGTACGGTTCATAATATGTTGTGCCGCGTATCGCTTCAGGCAGGTATTCCTGATCGACAATATTCCCCGGATAATCGTGGGCGTATTGGTAGCCCTGGCCATAACCCAGAGCGGCCATGCCCTCGGCCGGCGCGTTGCGCAGGTGCATCGGCACTTCGCCTGTCCGGCGGTTGGCGACATCCTGCATGGCTTTGTCGATCGCGACGATGGTGGCGTTTGATTTGGGACTGGTCGCAACCGCCAGGGCAGCTTCGCTGAGTATAATCCGCGCTTCCGGCATGCCGACCGCCATGATGCCCTGATAGGCAGCCATGGCCAGGGGCAGCATCTGCGGATTGGCCAGACCGACGTCTTCAGCGGCGCAGATCAGGATCCGGCGCGCAAGAAATTCAATGTCTTCCCCGCCGTGCAAAGCTCTGGCCAGATAGAAAACAGCCGCGTCGGGATCGCTGCCGCGCATGGATTTGATGAATGCGCTGATGTTGTCATAATGACTTTCTCCGTCATGATCAAAAGCAATACTGCGTTTTTGCATGCAATCTTCAATAACTTCGCGGTCGATAACAATCACGCCGCCGCTGCCGGGCCGGGTGGTCATGACCGCCAGTTCCAGAGCGTTCAGCGCGATGCGGGCGTCGCCGTTAGCCATATTGCTGATCCGTTCCAGAGCTTGCGGCTCCAGATCGATCGGAAACTGCCCTAATCCTCTTTCCCGGTCATTGAGCGCCATATTCAGGATCGTCCGAATGTGGTTTTCTGTCAGCGGCTGCAATTGAAAGACCGTCGAACGGGAGATCAAGGCTTTATTGACTTCAAAAAACGGGTTTTCCGTTGTCGCGCCGATCAAAATCAACGTTCCGTCTTCAACCTGGGGCAGCAGGGCATCCTGCTGCGCCTTGTTGAATCGGTGGATTTCATCAATAAAAAGAAGGGTCCGGCCGGACGGGTTGAGCAAGGGGTTCTGCGTATCGGCTATGATCCGTTTAATATCGGCGACGCCGGCCGTAACGGCATTCAATTTTTGAAAACCGGCTTTGGTCGTGGCGGCGACAACTCTAGCCAGCGAAGTTTTGCCCGTGCCCGGAGGCCCGAACAGGATAATCGAACTGAGCCGGTCGGCTTCGATCATGCGGCGCAGCATCTTGCCGGAACCCAGAATGTGTTCCTGTCCGATAAATTCATCGAGCGATCGCGGCGCCATCCGATAGGCCAGCGGCTGACTTTTTGAATCGGTTTTATCCAATTTATTTCCTCACAAAGACGGATACAGGGGGTATCGGCTGCAAATTGCGGCGACACGGGTCTTGATCGCGTCTTTCTGCCGGTCATAATCCTTGAGCGCCAGGTTGATCAAGTCGGCAATTTCGTCCATGTCTGCAGGTGTCATGCCGCGGCTGGTAACCGCCGGCGTTCCCAGGCGGATGCCGCTGGTGACAAAGGGTTTCTCAGGATCATAAGGAATGCCGTTCTTGTTGCAGGTGATATTGACATCGTCCAGCCGAAGCTGCAGCGTTTTGCCGGTTACGCCGGTATCGCGCAGGTCCACCAGCATCAGATGGGTATCGGTGCCACCGGAAACCAGCTTCAGGCCGCGCTGGAGCAAGCCTTTAGCCAGCGCCTGCGCATTGTTCAGGATCTGTTGCTGATAACCTTTGAACGAAGGATCAAGAGCTTCCTTTAAGGCGACTGCCTTGCCGGCGATGACATGCATCAGCGGGCCGCCCTGCTGACCGGGGAAAACCGCGGAATCGATCTGCTTGGCATACTGCGCTTTACAAAGAATCATGCCGCCGCGCGGACCGCGTAAAGTTTTATGGGTTGTCGTGGTGACAAAGTCGGCATAAGGAATCGGACTCGGGTGCAGACCGGTGGCAACCAGGCCGGCAATATGAGCCATGTCGACCATCAGCAGAGCGCCGACTTCATCGGCAATGGCGCGGAACCGGGCAAAATCGATCAGCCGCGGATACGCGCTGGCGCCGGCGACGATCATTTTCGGTTTTTCAGCTTTGGCGATGGCGAGAATATGATCATAATCCAGGACGCAGGTTTCCGGTTCAACCTGATAGGAAACGGCCTGGTATGTATGGCCGGAAACATTTTTCGCCATACCGTGGGTCAGATGGCCGCCATGGGCCAGATCAAGCCCCATAATTTTATCTCCCGGTTCAAGATTGGCATAATAGACGGCCGTATTGGCCTGAGCTCCGGAATGGGGCTGTACATTGACATGCTCGGCGCCAAATAGTTCTTTGGCCCGGTCGATAGCCAGCTGCTCGACAATGTCGACATACTCGCAGCCGCCGTAATAGCGTTTTCCAGGGTAACCTTCGGCGTATTTATTGGTCAGCGGCGAACCGACAGCTTCCAGAACAGCCTCGCTGACAAAGTTTTCCGAAGCGATCAGTTCGATTTTTTCACGCTGGCGGCTGATCTCTTGTTGAATGGCAGCGTAGACTTCCGGGTCGGTACGGGCGATCATTTCATAACTCATGGAAAAAGTTCCTCCTTATGCAGGCTTTCCTGCTTAACAAAATCAGACTATTATTTCCTATTTTAACGGATCAGTGGATTTTGTAAAGTTCATCCGGTTCCGGCGGCCGCAGCTCGCTCAAGACGGTGCCGGTTTTTAAAAGACGCGCCGGTTCTTCCGTCAAACGACCGATTATCGAGCAGCGGATGCCTTTGCGGTTTAGTTCGGCGATCAGCGGCTCGGGATCGGCGGTGGCCATGATCAGGCTGCCGCTGGAGATCAGGCGCAATGGATTAACATTCAGGCAGGAACAAATCCTGCGGGTCAAAGGATCGATGGGGATCAGTTCCTTTTCGACAATACAACCGCGTTTACTGGCTTCGGCTAATTCCCAGCAGGCGCCCAGAATGCCGCCTTCAGTTGCGTCATGCATGGCATGAACGCCAAAATTGCCGCCGCAGGCGCCTTCTTCGACGACGCTGATCTGGCCGATCATCGCTGCTGCGGTTGCCAGTTCGTCGGCGGTCAGCAAGCCACTCAGTTTATCGGTCTGATCGGCGGCGAAAATCGCTGTGCCTTCGAGCCCGGCTGTTTTAGTCATCAATAAATAATCGCCGGCCTGGCCGCCGTTGGCTTGGATAATACCGCCGCCGTAAGTAAATCCCAACGCTGTCGTTGTGATCACAAACCGCGTAACGGCATCGCTGATTTCCGTATGGCCGCCGACGATGCTGACATTCAACGCTTTGGCCGCAGCGGAAGCTTGATCAGCGACCAGGCGGATTTCATCGGGCGTACATTGCGGCGGCGCGATGATGACCAGCATCAGGACACTGGGCCGGATACCGCAAGCCGCGATGTCATTACAGGAAATATGCACGGCCAGATAACCGATATCGGCAGCGGCGCCGGTTATCGGGTCGCAGGACAGGATGACCTGGCCGTCGCCGAAACGTACGGCCGCGCAATCCAAACCGATAGATGGTCCGTAGGAAACCGTATTTGCCTGCCCGGGCAGCCGGTCCAGCACCAGATGCTGCAGATCCTCGTTGCTTAATTTACCGATTTTCATAGATTGACCTCCTCGATATGCAGAAGTCCCTGATTGACCAGGCTTTCGATATCCAGATCCTGTTCGGCCTTAATCACGTCATCCAGCTTGGGATGGGTCTTGGGATGTTTGGCGACAAAAACCGTGCAGCAATCCTCAAAAGGCAGAATGGAGGTCTCAAAGGTGCCGATACGCCGGGCCAGTGTGATGGTATCGTCTTTATTGATGCCGATCAGCGGCTGGAAAACAGGCAAAGTCACAACCTGGCCGGTTACTGTCAGCGCTTCAAGCGTCTGGCTGGCCACCTGCCCGAGGCTCTCGCCGGTAATCAAGGCTTTGCAGTCTCTGCTCAGAGCCAGACGCTCGGCAATACGCATCATCATGCGCCGCATGACCAACGTCATCATGTCGTGCGGGCAATGGTCGCGCAAGGTCAGCTGGATATCTGTAAAATCAACGACATGAACCGTCAGCCGGCCGGTATAGGTGGTCAGGATACGTCCCAGATCCAGGACCTTTTCTTTAGCCTGGTCGCTGGTAAAAGGAAAGGCGTGAAAGTAGACGGCTTCAAGCTCCATCCCGCGGGACGCCATCATATAGCCGGCCACCGGGCTGTCGATACCGCCGGACAAAAGGAGCATGCCGCGGCCGCCGGTGCCGACCGGCAATCCTTTATGACCCTGGATAATTTGCGAATAAAGATAAATAAAATCCCGGACTTCGACATAGATGGTAAAGTCCGGCCGGTGGACATCGACGCGCAGCCGGCCCGGAAATGCTTCCAGTATGGTTTCGCCGACCTGGCTGCTGATTTCCGGCGATGTTTGCGGAAACTTCTTGTTGCCGCGCCGGCTTTCGATTTTAAAAGACCGGACCTGACCCGGCGACAATTGTGTTGCGGCATAAGCGACAGCCTGACGCAGCAATTCCGGCATGCCGCCGGAAAAACGCCAGACCGGGCTGACGGAAACAATGCCGAACACATCGGATACCGTCCGCATAACAGCAGGCAGATCCGCAGGCTGATCAGACGTTTCAATCCAGAAGCGGGACTGAGTCTGGCTGATTGTATAATGCCCCAGGATCTTCAGGCGCCGCTTTATGTTTTCCAAAAGCTTATGTTCAAATTTGCCGCGGTTTAATCCCTTTAAAGTGATTTCGCCGATTCTGGCGAGAACGATCTCATCATGAGTCAATTCCGGTAATAGATCATCTGGCATAGGTATTTCTCCTCCCGTTTTACCGATCCTTCTATCAAAGGGTCAACGCCGAAATTTACGACAGCTTTCAGCGATCGCCCGGGCCGTTTCCAGCATCTCCGCTTCGGTGTTGTCTGGCGAAATGCTGATGCGGACAGCGCATAGCGCGTCGGCGTCGGAAACGCCCATGGCCTTCAGAACCGTGTTGCCCTTGCTGCGGCGTGACGAACAGGCCGCGCCGGTTGACAGATAAATCTCCCGGGCTTCCAGGGCATGCAGCAAGGTTTCGCCGCGCAGACCGGGAAAAGCTGCGGCCAGGATATGGGGAACGCTGCCGGCCGGTGATAGGATCAGGGGCTCGGTTTGTTCAGCAGCCAATTCTTTAAGCAGGATCTGACGAAGAAAAGCAACATGTTCGATTTTTTCAGGCAAATGATCGGCTGTCAAGGTCATTGCCAAAGCCAGAGCGGCGGCAAAAGGCGGATTTTCCGTTCCCGAACGCAGGCCGCCCTGCTGACCGCCGCCATGAATCAACGGCTGCAGAAGGCATTTTTCTTTCTTGACCAACCAGCCGATGCCTTTCGGAGCGCCGACTTTATGACCGCTGCCCGACATCAGGTCCACGCCGGACTGGCTGAAAGAGAACGGCAGTTTGCCGAAAGTCTGCACCGCGTCGAGATGAATCGGTGTGTCAGGCTGCAGGCGGTCGCGCAGACGGACAATTTCAGAAACCGGATTGACCGCTCCTGTTTCGTTGCTGACCAGAATCAAACTGATCAAGGCGGCAGGTTCTTGTAAAGCCTGTTCCAGACTGTCCAGGTCGACCGTGCCGGCGGATGTCAGCGGCAGCCGTACAACCGGGCTGCCTTGCGTTTCAAAACTGGCGGCCGTTTCTCTGACGGCGGCATGCTCGCCGCCGCTGATAATCAGGCGGCCGCCGCGCCGCCGATTCCCCCACAGGGTGCCTTTTATTGCCCAGTTAATCGATTCGGAACCGCCCGATGTCAGATAGAGCTGCTCCGGCCGGCAGTCCAATAAACCGGCTATGGTTTGTTTACTGGTTTTCAAGTTCTTTTCTTCCGCCTGGCCCAACCGGTGCAGAGAAGCGGGATTGGCATAATGATCCGCCAGTTGGGCGGCCAGGCAGGCGATGACAGCCGGCTTAGGGCGGGTTGTCGCGCTGTGATCCAAATAAATAGGCAAAGTCGGGCTCAACTCCTTCCGGCGTCCAGCCCAAGGGCAACCAAGTCGGACCGCATGACCGCGGTGCTGATTTCACAGATATTCCCGCTGCGGGAAATCAATCGGCTGGTTGAAACCAGAACCGGCGCGCTGCGGGAAATATCCAGAATCTGGGCTTCTTCAATCCGGGCCTGGCGGACAAAGGAACGTCCGGTCGCTTTTTGCGGCAGATAAGCGTACTTATTGGCCATAATGTCGATCATACGCCGGCCTTGATCCAGGTCCTGACCTAATTCCGGGAACATATAAACCGGAATCAAAGACTGGCAATAAGCATAACACTGGCCTGCTTCTTCCTGCTGCCAGGTAATCGACCAATAACCGGCGTGTTCTGTTCCGTTGGGTACGCCAAAAATCCGGTCGATCTCATCGTTCTCCGTCAGCGTTTCGATATGCCGCTGTTGTTGGATATCCAATGTCCGGGCGGCCAGCAGTGAAAAGGTAAACGGGCCGAAACTCTTGATTTCGATCCGCTCAGGTTCCGCGGCGACAAAAGTCCCTTTCCCTTTGACGATAACCAGCACCCCTTCGGCGACTAATTCGGCAATGGCCTGTCTGACTGTTGGGCGACTGAGCGACAATTCACCGCACAAAGCCAGTTCCGAGGGAATCTGCTGACCAGGCTGATATTCATTTTGTTGAATTCTTTCGACAAGCAGTCCTTTTAATTGGGCATATAACGGTAAAGTACTCCGTTTATCCAGTTTCATATAAACCACCTTTCAGTGAAGCACGCGAGATGAGACTTATGACGCTCCCCTTTTATTCTCACCCATCATAACATCATAGCATGAAGACGCGTTTTTTTTAAGTCCGTTTTATATTTTCATGCCAATAGAAAAGAGGAGCTTATCTCCTCTTTTCGCTGACCGGATTCTGGATGCCCGGTTGTTACATCTTTTAGGTCTGAACGCCGATACCGGCTCTCAATCGATGGCGATACCGCCGGACCGTCCATAATAATAACCGGATTGATAAGCGTCGTCATAACCCGGCAGTTCGACCGCGCCGATCGCCTGGAGATCGGTTAATCCGGTCGCCCGGATCTGGCGGGCTGAGAAGGTATAAAGGACATCGTCGATATAAGCGCCCCGGGTGATGGCGTCATAACCATAAAATGCCTGGGTTTCCTTCTCTGTCAGGGTCTGTCCCTGGCCAAGGGGATCGCTCAGTTTATCAAAGTGGGTAACCGATCCGCGCAGACTGAGCTGGTTATCTGCTCCGACCGACAGAATCAACAGACCTTGATAGGTCGGATTGGTATAATCCATCTCATTTTTACCTGCTTTTCCGGTCAGAGTTACCGGGAAAGCGATCAGGTTTTTGCTGCGTGAAAACAATAGAGATTTATGGTTGTACAGGATATCGGCGTATGATCCGCGGCCACCCAGGACGATTGTCGATAATTCCTTGGGGCTATCGAAATTGCTGATATCGAACAATGAAACCTTCAAGCCCATATTGTAGGCATTCTCCCCTTCGGTTTTGACATCATAGCCGAAACCCAGGAGCAGGTTGTCGTCGTAAGGATGCAGATAACTGCTATAGCCGGGGATTTTCAACTGGCCGCGCACGACCGGAGCCTTTGGATTGCTTAAATCCATAACAAAGAGCGGATCGACATTGCGGAACGTGACAACGTAGGCCTGCTGCCCCATGAAACGGACCGATTTGATGGTTTCGCCGGGCGCCAGTCCGGTAATCTGTCCGGCAATGTTCAAGCTGCCGTCCAGAATATAGAGATTATTCTTTGATGTCGTAGCTTCATCTTTCGTCCAGGCTTCGCCGGTTGTCGTAGCGATCCGGAAATAACCGTCATACTCGTCCATGCTGAACTGGTTGATGATCGAGCCGGGCACCGTCCCCTTGCCGGCTTCAGTCAGCGCGGCGCCGGCCAGCTTGAAACGATAGATCTCCGTTGAATAAACCGGCACGCTGTTTGATTGGCCGTCCCAATCGCTTTTCCAGGCGCCGATATACAGATAGCCTGTCGAGGCATAAACTGTGCCGGAAGAACCGATAATCGAGCGAACATCGGGCGCGCGGCTGTCCTCCAGGGTATCGATGCCGGCCAGAATGACCTGGCAGTTCATATCGCCTTCCGGCAGAACGGTGATTTTATCCGCCGGCAAAGTCGTCCAGTCGGCTAGATCGGCATCTTCGCTTGTGGCGGGGAAACCATATCCGGACTCGGCATCCTTGGCTGTCACGGAAGGATCCATCAGATTGTAGCTATATTGATTGGTAACCAGATAAAGCGCCGAATCGATTTTTCTGGATGTCATATAATAACCGTCCAGAGTGAACTGGCGGACAATGACCGGAGCTGCTTTGTCCTGAATATCATAAACGCGGACGGTCGTATATTGCCGATATTGATAATAAGGCATCGCGATCCCGGCGTCGGCTGCTATTTTTTCCTTTTCAGCATCAGCTGCATCTTCCGTATTTCCGGCTGCTGTGCCTTGACTGTCGGGCGCCGCGGCTCCACTTGCGACGGAAGCCTCAAGCGGCGCTATGCCGGCGCTGTCTGTTGTCTCTGTACGCTGACCGGCGGTTTCGGTGGCGATGGATCCGGTGACAAGCAAAACCAGGCGTTGATGTTCCGTGTCCAGGTACAGCTCCACCGGCGATTCATAAGCCAATGTTTTATCGTTTTCTGTGCTGACTTTAAAAGTTTGCGTCGAAACCAGCTTCATCTGCGCCGGATCCTGGGCATCGACAACATAAAGGCGGTTATTGGCCACCAGGTATAAATAACGGCCGTCGGTCTTGATGATGTCGGCTTCATCGACGCCGGCTACTTGCACATTCGTTGAGGAGTAATCCGTACCGTCCCTGGCGCCGCCGGCAGATTGAGCGGCGTCCTTTTCGGCGGCTATAGCTCCGGTTGCCGACTGATCCGAAAGCTCGTTTGTTGTAAAGTAATTCTTGCCGGAGGCAGATTTATTCTGCGCCTGCCGGATCAGTTCCAGCAGACCGGCGTAATTCTCGGACCGGCCGACACCCGAAACAGTCCCTTCTGAATCCCGGAAAGAAACGGAAGGCGACGATTGTCCCGCGGGACCACTGCAGGCTGACAAGAAGAATGTGATGGCAATTAGAAAAACCGCTAAACGTTTCATGGTAAATCCTCCCGTCTATTAACCGAAAAATTCATTGCTTTCTGGTTCTTAGACGCAGCCGGCCAGAGAATGTTCCATGTGGATTCAAGATCAGTTCCGGAGCTTAAAACAGACGCATTTATACCGTAACGGATGCGGTCAGATCAGCCTGATCATCCTTGGGCAGAATCGGATCAATATGGGTTTGCAAGAACGCGTCGACTTGTTCCGGCGCACAGCCAATATAACCGGCCGGATCGAGCAGACCGGCCAAATCATCGCTGCTTAAGGAAAATGCGGGATCGGCGGCGATCTGTTCAAGCAAATCATTCGATAAACCGTCGGCCTTGACCCGCTGCCCGGCAGCCATGCTGTAACGGCGGATTTTCTCATGCAGTTCCTGCCGGTCACCTCCCTTTTTGACAGCAGCCATCAAGATATTCTCGGTTGCCATAAAGGGCAGCTCATCCTGAAGATGACGGGCGATAACTTTCGGATAGACAACCAGACCGCCGGCAATATTCTGATACAAAAGCAGAACGGCGTCAGCCGCCAGAAATGCTTCCGGCACGGCAATTCTCTTATTGGCCGAATCATCGAGCGTCCGTTCGAACCACTGTTCGGCGGCGGTCATGGCCGGATTAGCGGCTGCGCTCAGAAGATAGCGGGATAAAGAAGCCATACGTTCGCTGCGCATCGGATTACGTTTGTAAGCCATGGCCGACGACCCGATCTGATCTTTTTCAAAGGGTTCTTCAACTTCTTTTAAATGTTGCAGCAAGCGGATGTCATTGCTGAATTTATGCGCGCTCTGAGCCAGACCGGCGAGGACATTGAGGACCCGGCTGTCAACCTTACGGGAATAAGTCTGACCGGAAACAGGATACAAAGATTTAAATCCCATTTTTTCAGCAACCCGGCGATCCAGTTCATGCACCTTATCATAATCGCCGTTGAACAAGGCCAGAAAACTGGCTTGAGTTCCGGTCGTTCCTTTGCTGCCCAGAAAGCGAAGGCTGCCTAGAACATAATCCAGATCCTCCAGATCCATCAGCAGATCCTGCAGCCAGAGCGTAGCGCGTTTCCCAACCGTTACCGGCTGAGCCGGCTGAAAATGCGTAAAACCCAATGTCGGAAGATTCTTGTACTGCCGCGCGAAAACGGACAGGCAGCGCATG
The DNA here is from genome assembly GCA_034927345.1 of Clostridiaceae bacterium. Classification (GTDB taxonomy): domain Bacteria; phylum Bacillota; class Clostridia; order Saccharofermentanales; family UBA5734; genus JAYFQE01. Next base: position 344,899 of record JAYFQE010000002.1, on the reverse strand, counting down.
ACGGCCAAGATGCGGCGGCGGATCAGCCGGAGTCCTTCGGTCATCAGGATCAGATCGGTATTATCGCCGACATAGCAGGAAGTGGCGCCTAAATGGATAATGCCTCTGGCTTTGGGACATTGTTCGCCATAGGCATGAACATGGGCCATGACATCATGGCGGACCAGCGCTTCTTCACGCGCCGCAACATCATAATTGATGTCATCGGCATGCGTTTTCAATTCGTCAATTTGCTCGGCGGTTATCGGCAAGCCCAGCTCTTGTTCAGCCTCGGCCAAAGCAATCCATAAGCGGCGCCAGGTGCGGAATTTCCGGTCCGGCGAAAAAAGCTGCTGCATGTCGCGGCTGGCGTAACGGCTGTTGAGCGGGTTTTGATAAGTATCGTTCATCGTGATAACCTCCCGGTATGACTTCCTGAAACATCCTGCAATTTTATTACTGGCCTAAAAGCCGATGCAAAGCAGCCAGACGGATGCATACGCATAAAACGCGAACCGCTGCCTCAAGTTCCTGAGTCGGCGGAAAAGAAGGCGCCAGGCGGATGTTGGCATCCTGCGGATCTCTGCCATAAGGCCAGGTGCTGCCGGCAGGCGTCACTTCAACGCCGCAGGCTTTGGCCAGCCGGACGGTTTCCGCCGCTGTTCCCGGCAGGACAAAAAGACTGAAGAAATAACCGCCGTGCGGATTTTTCCAATGACAAATACCCGTATCGGTCAGTTCCGCAGCCAAAATCTCTTGGACGAGGTCGAATTTAGGTTTCAAAATAGCGGCATGACGGGCCATCAACGCCATGACGCCGGCTTTATCCTTTAAAAAGCGGACATGCCGCAGCTGAGCCATTTTATCCGGGCCAATCGTCTGAGCCGACATTTGTTTGCGGATATACGCCAGGTTAGCCGGACTGGCGGCCAGGCAAGCCATGCCGGATCCGGCCCAGGTTATTTTCGAGGTTGAAGCAAATTCAAAAACGCGGTCCGGGTGCCCTGCTTCGGCGCAAAGTGATAACATTTCCGGCGTACCTTCCGGCTGTGAAGGATCAAGATGGTGAATCACATAGGCATTATCCCAGAATATCCGGAAATCCGGCGCTGCCGTCGGCATGGCGGCTAACCGCCGGCATGTTTCCGCCGAATAGGTTATGCCGTCCGGATTGCTGTAGACCGGCACCGACCACATGCCTTTGATCATCGGATCGGACGCGACTAAACGTTCAACCTGATCCATATCCGGTCCGCTCGGCGTCATCGGGACCGTAATCATATCGACCCCCAGAGATTGCGTAACAAAGAAATGACGATCATAACCAGGGACCGGGCAGATGAAACGTATTTTTTCCTCCGCCGACCATGGCCGCACGGCGCCCGGAACCGGAAACAACATGGCCCGTACAAGCATGTCGTACATCAGGTTCAGGCTCGAATTCCCTAAAACCATGACTTGGCTTGCCTGGATATTCAAGAGTTCGGCAAAAAGGCTGCGCGCTTCCGGCAGTCCTTCCAGGCCGCCGTAATTCCGGCAATCCATACCATCGGAAGCGCGAAAATCCGATTCATCAAGGCAGGTGGATAGTCCGGCCGATAAATTTAACTGAGTCTGGCATGGTTTGCCGCGTGTCATATTTAAGTTTAATTTCTGGTCGGCATAGGTCTGATAACGTTGCTCCAGAACTTCGATTTCATGTCGGATCTGTTTCGGTGATAATGTTGAATATGACGGCATGGTGTATCCTCCCTGCACAATTGACCAATTACTTCGTCAAAACTACAATCATTATAGTATATGTGAATGTGTCTAACAAGCTATATAATGCTGAAAACATGGCGATTATCGCCACTCGATCGGGACAATTTGGATAGAAACAACTGCTCCTGTTGAATCTAATTCAACTAATGCTGCAAGTAGTCGAAGTTCATTATTCATATACTGGTGATTTTGTTGAAAATGAAGCGTTGCCTTCCGGATACGCTTCATTTTAGCCGGCGTAAGCGCCGCCGCTGCTCCGCCAAAAGCCTGAGCCCGATATCGAGCTTTGACTTCAACAACCGATAAACAGGTGCCAAGCTGGACAACCAGATCCAGTTCGCCCATCGCATGAACAGCATAATTCCTGGCCAAAATCCGATAACCAGCTTGGGCAAACCGGGCGGCTACAGCATCTTCAGCAATTCTGCCGCGATCAGATGCCGTTCTGAAGCCGGTCATTCACAAGAATCTGACTTTCTGGCTTGAATATGATCATTTAAAGTACGCAGGAAAGTTTGCCGGTGAATCGGACTGGGACCGAGTTTGATCAAGGCGTCATAGTGGGCCGGCGTTCCATAACCTTTATGTTGTGAAAAGCCATATCCGGGATATATCTGGTCATACTCATCCATGAGCTGATCCCGGGATACTTTAGCCAGAATCGATGCCGCGGCAATAGATACCGACAGGGCGTCGCCCCGGATAATCGGTCAGACTTCCTGATCGACATCTTCCAGGCGGATGGCATCGATCAGCAAAAGATCAGGCCGGACAGACAAGCCGTTCACCGCTTGCCGCATAGCTTCGCAGGTCGCCTGCAGAATGTTGATGCGATCGATTACTTCCGGCCCGATCATCGATACATTCCAGGCGATCGACTGCCGGATGATCTGCTGGTATAACCGTTTCCGGCTGGCCGGAGTCAGCTTTTTCGAGTCATTAAGCCCATAAATCGGCTGCCTGGGATCCAGGATGCAGGCTGCCGCGGCGACAGGGCCGGCCAAAGGACCTCGTCCGGCTTCATCAATGCCGGCAAGACAGATAAAGCCTTGCTGTAATCCTTGCTGTTCATAGGCCAGCATCTGCTGATATCTTTCTTGTTCTTTGTGCATCCTGTCGGCTTTCATAATTCCTCTTCACATTTACATGCTGCTAAGCGCCGCTCGCCACGATTGCCAAAACTGAAACAAGTTTTATTATATCGCAAGATAAATCAAATGTGTAGAAAGAGTTGAATTTCCTGACTTCTTATTTTGCCGGCCGTTCTAAACTGATGCGGCCAATGCGTCCTGATCGGAATTCATCAAGGAAAAGAGCGGAAAAACGGGCGGTGTCCACCCGGCCGCCGGACATGAAGCAGCCGCGTTTAGCAGCTGCAGCTGCCAGCAAATCACCCGGCAGCATCGTTCCGTCCAATTGACCATAACGGGCTTGAACAAAACCGGGATAAAGCTGCATTATTTCTTTCAGGGTTTCGCCGGCGATTTCATCCAAAGGCAGAATATCGTCGCGGATCGCACCGGTAGCCGCCAAATGCAGCTGATTTGACCGCTGGCCTAATTGCGGCCAGAGCACGCCCGGCGAATCGAGAAGTTCCAGCCGGCCGCCGGACCGGGCCCAGCTGAGCTGTTTGGTAACACCGGGTTTATCGGCGGTCTGAACCAGCTTGCGGCCGCACAAAGTGTTGATCAGGGTCGATTTACCGGTATTGGGAATACCGGTAACCATAACGCGGACCGGCCTGAATATACGGCCGCGCGCTAAAGCCCGATCTGTCTTTTCCTGGCTAAGGTCGGTTATCGTTTTAATCAGCAAGGTCAGACTGCTGCGTCGGGTACTGTCACAGGCCAAAGCCATCAGGTTTTTCCTGCGGCTGAGCAAAATCCATTCTTCTGTTACGGCCGGATCGGCCAGATCTGTTTTAGTCAGGACAAGAATGCGCGGTTTGGCGCCGATCAGGTGATTCAGCTCAGGATTGCGGCTGCTTTCAGGAATCCGGGCATCGCAAGTTTCCAGGACTACATCGACCATACTCAGATGCTCCTTGATTTCACGCAACGCCCTGGCCATGTGGCCGGGAAACCAATTAACTGCCACTTGCAGCCTCCCCTGTTTGATATCTAAAAGATGAATGATCAAACCACCAGAAAAGGGACCCTTTCAGGTCCCTTCGTGGAGTACAAATTATTTCTGGGCATGTGCCAATTTCTCTTTGATTTTGGCAGCTTTGCCGACCCGAGCCCGCAGATAATACAATTTAGCTCTTCTGACACGACCCTTGCGGACAATTTCGATCTTGTCGATCTTGGGTGAATGGACTGGCAGAATACGTTCGACGCCGACGCCGTAAGACAGACGTCTGACTGTCATGGTTTCTGACAAACCGCCGCCTTTTCGGGCAATAACAGTTCCTTCGAAAACCTGAATCCGTTCGCGGTTGCCTTCTTTGATCTTGAGGTGAATCTTGACGTAATCGCCAACTTCAACATTATCATAGGCCTGACGCAGTTGTTCACTCTCAACAACTTTAACTAAGTCCATATTGCGTTCCTCCCTTCTTGCAGGATGTTCATGCACGCAACTGGCAGCGGACCATCCGTAATAGCTTGTTGATTATATCAAAACGATCCGGTCAATGCAAGTTATTTTTCTCTTTGAACGGCGTCGATCAGCTGCTGCCATGCTTCAGCGTCCATCTGAATCCGGTTAAATAAATCCGGCCGCCGGCACATGGTTTCCAGCCTGGCCATCGTCAATTGCCAGCGTTCAATATTGGCCTGATGTCCTGACAGCAGAACATCAGGAACGACATGGCCATGCCACTCTGCAGGCCGCGTATATTGTGGATATTCCAATAAACCAGCCGTGTGAGATTCGCGCGTATAAGCCGACTCATCCGGCAAAACGCCCGGTACTAGGCGCAGAAGAGCATCGATGACAACACAGGCAGCCAGTTCGCCGCCGGTTAAGACATAATCGCCAATCGATATTTCTTCATCGACAATTTCATCCAATACACGCTGGTCAACGCCTTCGTAATGACCGCATAAAAAAATGAGCTGGTCATATTGCGCCAGTTTTGCCGCATGAGCCTGGGTAAAAACGGCGCCGCGCGGCGACAGATAGATGGTCCGGCTCCGGCAGGCCGCCATCTGCGGCGACTGACCGGCATCCGGGTCCGGGTCTGCAGCGGCCGCTGTTTTATTTTGAACGGAACGCCAGGCTTGATAGATGGGTTCTGCCATCATCAGCATCCCGGTACCGCCGCCAAAACAATAATCATCAACTTTACCATATCGGTTAACGGCAAAATCACGGATCTGGACGGTCTCCAATGTAAATAAGCCGGCGTCGCGCGCACGGCCGGTAATACTGCTGCCGATGATCTGTTCGATCAGTTCCGGGAATAAAGTCAGAACCGTCAGCTTCACTCAAGCCATCTCCTCGCGGTAGACCTCGTATAAGCCTTCCGGAAGGTTGATATCGATACGCTTCTCTGCGATATCAACCCGGATCAGTATCGATTTCAGAGCTGGAAACAATAGATCCGGTACGCCGTCGAGGCGGACAACATAAATGTCCTGAGCCGAAGGCTGCAGAACATCAGATAACACGCCCAGATAGCCGCGTTTCATGTCATAAACGCCGCAGCCGATCAAATCGCAGATAAACCAGCTGTCAGGCGGCAAAGCTACGGCCTGCCGCCTGTTGACAGCTATAAAACAACCCCGCAGACGTTCCGCGGCAGTGCGATCATCAATATGGGCTAATTTAATCAGAATGCGATCCGGAGTCAGCCGCACGGATTCTATTGAAACAGCCTGACGTTGTTTTTCATCGGCGCTTACCAAAAAGCAATCTTTTAACTCATTAAAGCGATTCGGATCTGTGGTCAACGACTGGACACGCACCTCGCCATCGAGACCGTGGGCGGCCGTAATCCGACCGGCCAATAAATACTCCAATTGTTCCGGTGCACTCATGCCGTTTAACCTTTCAAACAATATCCACAACCACGCGTTTGCCCTGCAAAGTGGCCCGGGCTTTGACAATAGCACGGATAGCCTGGGCTCTGCGCCCCTGCTTGCCGATGACTTTGCCCATATCTTCCTGAGCGACCTTCAATTCCAGGACAACTGTGTGGCCCTGATCAAACTGATTGATCACGACAGCGTCAGGATTACTGACCAGAGGCCGGACAATCGTATTGAGCAGTTCCTTCATCGCCATGTCCTCCCGGCTCATTCAATCGCTCCGGATTTTTTCAGCAGGGCGCGGACTGTATCGGTAGGCTGAGCGCCGTTGGTAATCCATTTGCGGGCGGCTTCGGCGTCGATTTTGATTTCGGCAGGATTTAAAAGCGGATTATAGGTGCCGATTTCTTCGATAAAACGGCCGTCGCGCGGATAACGGGAATCTGCAACAACAACGCGATAATAGGGCGCCTTTTTGGCTCCGATTCTTTTGAGTCTGATTTTAACAGCCATGTGTTTTTCCTCCAAAATAATTAACTCTATTTCCAAGCCGGATGGCTGGGAATATCTTTTTTACGGCCGGCCCGGTTAAAACGGAAATCCCCGGCGGCCCAGGCCTAAGCCGCGGCCTTTGCCCTTAGCCATGCCGCTGAATTGCTTCATCATTTTCTGGGTTTCCTCAAATTGGCGGATCAGGCGATTGACATCCTGTACGGTTGTTCCTGAACCGGCGGCAATTCTTTTCCGGCGGCTGGCATTTAATAAATTGGGATTGATCCGTTCTTTACGGGTCATGGAGCGAATGATTGCCGCGCTGCGGTCGATCGCCTTATCATCGATCTGACTTTCGTCGATCTTCTTGGCGCCCATGCCGGGCAGCATCCCGAGAACGTCCTTTAAGGATCCCATCTTTTTAACTTCAGAGAACTGGGCGAGCATATCCTCCAGGGTAAACTGGTTATTGAGCAGTTTGTTATAAGAATCCTGAGCCTTCTTTTCGTCCAGGGTCGCCGTCGCTTTTTCTATCAGGGTCAGGACGTCGCCCATGCCAAGAATACGCGAAGCCAGGCGATCGGGATGAAATTCCTCGATATCCTCAACTTTTTCGCCGACGCACAGCAATTTGATCGGCTTACCGGTCATGCGCCGGATCGACAAGGCTGCGCCGCCGCGGGCGTCGCCGTCCAGCTTGGTCATGATGAATCCGTCCAGACCGATTTGCTGATCGAAACTGAGCGCCACAGAGACAGCTTCCTGGCCGATCATGGCGTCCACGATCAGCAGCTTTTCGGTCGGGTTGACAACCCGGGCGATCGCTTTTAGTTCGTCCATCATGGCTTGGTCGATCGACATGCGGCCGGCAGTATCGACAATCAGGGTGTCGCACATCAGATAACGTGCTCTGGAGACAGCTTGTTCGGCAATTTTGACGGCGTCGGATTCTTCCGGCTGGATGAAACAAGGCACGGCGATTTGATGCGCCAGTATATCGAGTTGTCTGGCGGCAGCCGGACGATGGACGTCAACCGAAACCAGAAGTGGCTTTTTACCCTTCTTTTTTAACATCAGCGCCAGTTTGGCTGCTGTGGTCGTCTTGCCGGCGCCCTGCAGGCCATAAAGCATAATGACGGTAAAACCGGTCGGCGAAACCGCCAGTTTGCTGGCGGTCTGCCCCAGAATGTCAATCAGCGATTCATGAACGATTTTGACAATCTGCTGGCCGGGCGTCAGGCTTTCCATTACCTCGCTGCCCTTGCTCTTCTCCGATATTTCAGCGATCAGATCCTTAACAACCTGATAATGGACATCAGCTTCCAGGAGAGCGAGGCGGATCTCCCGCATCATGTCTTTGAGGTCCTGTTCACTGATTCTGGTTTTTCCGCGCATGCGGGCGGCGATTGCCGACAGCTTTCCGGTCAATCCGTCAAATACCGCCATCTCAGTCCTCCGTCATAATAATCCGTTTAATTGAAGCAATTTTTCACGGGCTATCTCATCATGACCTGCTTCAATATCCCGTATTGCTTCTTCGATACATGTTTTTTGCTGCCGAAAGCGGGCTATCAGGCCCAGCTTCGCTTCGTACCGGTCCAAACTGCGCAGGCCCTGCTTGATTCGGTCATGGACGGCCTGTCTGGAGACCTGCTGCTGTTCGGCTATTTCCGCTAACGAAAGATCGTTGCCAAAATACCATTCCAACGTTGCCCGGACGCGTTCAGTCAGCAGCTGCCCATAAAAATCAAGCAGCAGACAAACATCAACAGGCGATTGTCGGGTCATCAACGGTTCATCCATGCAGTTATCTTAACAGAACACCCGATTATCTGTCAAGCTTTTAAACTTGACAGACCGATTCGATTTACCGCTTCGGTTTACCTCGATTTTATAAAAGGAATTCATTAAGGCTGCAGGTCACTATCAGGCAGCAGAGCTTGCACAAATGCCTGCGGATCGAAATCCATCAGATCCTGCAGCCCTTCGCCCAAACCGGCCAGGACAATCGGCGTCTGTGTTTCATAAGCGACGGCGACAGCAACGCCGCCTTTGGCATTGCCGTCCAGTTTTGTGATGACCAGGCCGGTCACATCGGAAACCTCGCGAAAAACTTTAGCCTGCTGGACCGCATTTTGTCCGGTGGTAGCATCGATAACCAATAAGGTTTCGCAATGGACGCCGGGTGCTTCCCGCTGGATAATCCGGCGGATTTTTCCCAGTTCGTCCATCAAATTCTGTTTGTTATGCAGTCTGCCGGCAGTATCGAGGATCAATACGTCACTTTTACGGGCCTGAGCAGCATGTATGGCATCATAGACAACCGCGGCCGGATCCGATCCCTCCTGATGGGCAATCACCGGGGTTTGCGTCAGATCGCCCCAATGAGTCAGCTGCTCGATCGCCGCCGCACGAAAAGTATCGGCGGCGCCCAATAATACTTTTAAGCCGTCATTCTGAAAACGACTGCATAATTTTCCCGCGGTTGTTGTTTTACCGGTCCCGTTGACACCGACCATCAAAAGAATATTCAGCTGGCCTTCTTCCAGATGCAGCTGACCCGGCTGGCCGAGAATACCTAGAAGGATTTGCCGCAATGACCGCAGAACCGCCGCCCGTGAAGCGTCGCCGTCCAACCGGATTTTTTCTTTAATCTGCCGTATTATGTCGCCGGCCGCTCCGGCGCCAACATCGGCCTGAACCAGCAAAACTTCCAGATCATCCAGCATATCTTCGTCAAAATAGCCCATATTGGCGGCAATACGGCTGAAACCGCCGGCAACAAAATCCCGGGTCTTTTTCAGGCCCGCTTTAAAACGATCAAAAATCCCCATGGTCTTCTCTCCCTTTTTATTCGGCAAGCTGCATGGACAACACGCGCGATATGCCGCGTTCCTGCATCGTCACACCATATAAACGGTCGGCAGCTTCCATGGTTCCCTTGCGGTGAGTTACCAGAATGAACTGAGACTGGGCGGCATACCGTCTGATATACTCAGTAAAGCGGATAACATTGGCATCGTCAAGAGCTGCTTCGACTTCATCTAAAACGCAAAATGGCGTCGGTCTGAGCTTCAAAATGGCAAACAATAACGCGATAGCCGTCAGGCAGCGCTCACCGCCCGATAACAGCATCAGATTCTGCAGCTTTTTACCCGGTGGCTGCGCTTTGATTTCAATACCGCAGGCCAGGACATCCTGTTCATCTTCCAGGTTGATTTCAGCCATGCCGCCGCCAAACAGTTCGGCGAAAACTGTTTTAAAATTATCATTGATCAACTGGAAATGCTCGAGGAATTGCTTTTTCATCGCCGCTGTCAATTCATCGATGACACCCGTCAGCTTATCCTTTGACGCTTCAATATCGTCCCGTTGGCCGACCATGAAACGCCAACGTTCATCAACTGCTGTGAATTCTTCGACCGCCGCCAGGTTGACTGAACCCAGTGTTTTCAGTTCATTTTTCAGGGCGCCGATTCGCCGGGCCGCTTCCGCCCGGTTGTCCGGCGGTTGGCTCCAGGCTTGAGCTTGATCGGATGTCATTTCATATTCTTCCCAGAGCCGGTTTTTAGCATCGTCAACCAAACTTTCAAATCGGCTGGCTTTAGCTTCAATTTTACTCATTTCACTCTGTAATGCAGATAATTGGCCGGTTGCAGTTTCCAACTGGTCAAAAAACGAAGCCTGATCCGATTCCAACCGCATTTTTTCCGCGCCGATGCGACTGACTTCTTCGGCCAATGATGAACCGGAGGCCTTTTCTGTTTCGATCTGTCCGATAATGGCAATCCGTTCGGCTTGCAGCCTGGCGATTTCGGCACGGCCGTCCGCTTGCTCCCGTTGATGTCTGGCGATGCGGTTTTTTTGACCCGAACGATCCTGCTCAATGCGGCTGATCATTTCCTGGGCAGCCTGCCAGCTTTCATCGATGGACTGTAACGAAACCCGCAGTTCGGTGATCTGCTCACGTAAGTCGTCGCGCTTTTCTTGTTCCTCCTTATTGGCGCCTTCCTGTTCTCCGATACGCTCCTTGATCCCGGCTGATTCCTCTTCCATGTCTTTGATCTGGCCGGCCAGCCTGCTGATTTCCTGATCAATTTGCCCGTTTTGCTGCTTGAGCTGATCATCCTCGGCCTGCAGCAGCTGCTTCCGGCCGGCGATTTTTGCCTGTTCCTGCTGGAAAGAAGCTTGCCTTGCCTCTTCGCGGATATAAAGATGCGACTGCTCGGTGGATTTTTGTTCCAGCTCGGCGATTTGACGGGCCTGTTCTTTGAGTGAAGTTTCTGCTTCGCTGATCTGACGGCTGCGATTCTGGATGTTCTGCAACAGATTTTCAATGTCCTGCTGCAACTGCTCGATCTCACGGCTGCGGCCGAGAACGCCGGCGTTTAGCTGACGGTTATAACCGCCGGTCATCGATCCGCCGGGATTCAACACATCACCCTCCAAGGTGACAATACGGCAGGCATACTGGATTTTACGGGCCATCTGGATCGCCTGATCCATTGTTCCGGCGATAATCACCCGGCCGAGCAGGAAAGCGACGATCTCATGTAAATCTGCCGTCGTCTGGACCAGCTGGCTGGCTGGTCCGATATAACCCGGCATATTAGCCAACTGACGGATCAGGTGCGGCTCCAGTTCTTTGGCCCGGATTGAAGCTTTAGGTAAAAAAGTCGCCCGGCCGGCCCGGCTGGTTTTTAAATAGTCAATCAGACGCGCGGCTGTCTGCTCGGTGTCGGTTACGATATTTTGAATTGCCGGTCCCAACGCTGTTTCGATCGCACATTCATAATCTTTTCCGACTCGGATCAGGCTGCCCAGCGTTCCCTGAACACCTTGATTCATGGCCGGATTCTGTTCCAGATATTGCAGCAGCCGCTTAACAGCCTCGCCATACCCTTCATGGCTGCGTTCCAGCTCACGTAATGTCTGCTGCCGATACTGGCGGTTGTGCAGATTCTGTTGATCCTGTTCTGATTGCCGGCTAAGCTGGTTGCAGGCCAGACGGTCTTGCTCCAATTTAGTTTGCAGGGTCTGTTTCTGCGTTTCAGTCTGTTGCTTTTCCCGTGTTATTCGATTTAATTCTGTTTGCACTTCTTCATTGAGAAAGCTCAAACGGTTCAAATCGCTTTGCAGTTCGCGTAAATCTTGTTCAATAGTCCGGCGGCGGTTTTCAATCATTGCGGTCTGATTTTTCGTCTGAGTCAAAAGGCCCCGATGATCATAGAGTTTTTCCTGCAGTTGATCCTGACGGACTTTCAGGCCTTCAACCGATTTTTCTGCCTGATCCAGATCCTGCAATATTTTCTGCATGTCAATTTCGGCGTCTGCCAGCTGGCTGCGATAATGGACTTGTTGTTTTTGCAGGGTTTCCGCCTTTTTCCGGCGGCCTGCCAACTCAGTGTCCAAATGACCCAGGCTGCCGGCTAATTCCTGTTCTTCTGTAGCAGCAGCGTTAATCCGCTGTTCCAGGTTAACGATCCGTTCGTCATGAAAACTGATCTGACTGTTTAATTCGCCGATATGCGCGCTGATCTGGCTGAAGGCCTGTTGTTTAAGATCCAGAGTCTGGTCGAGTTCGTGAATATGCTCGGTTGATAAACGGTTCTGGTTTTTTATGTCCACCAGGCGCCGGTTATTTTCGGCAATATCAGCATAAAGCAGCGTCTTCTCCTGCTCCGACTCCTGCAATTTTAGTTGATGTTGTTCAATAGTGTCCAGAATCTGAGCAACTTCCAGCCTCTTCAGTTCATCGCGCAGGCTGAGATACCTTTTTGCGGCAGCTGCCTGTTCAGATAACGGCTCCAGCCTGCTTTCCAGTTCCTGGACAATGTCATTGATACGCAGAAGATTTTGTTCAGTACCCTCGAGTTTTCGCTCCGCTTCCTCTTTACGCATCTTGAACTTGACAATGCCGGATGCTTCTTCGAAAATACGCCGCCGGTCTTCCGACCGATGACTGAGAATATCATCAACGCGGCCTTGCCCGACAATCGAATAACCGTCGCGGCCAAGTCCGGTATCCATAAAAAGCTGGGCAATATCTTTCAGCCGGCAGCTTGTTTTATTCAATAAATATTCGCTCTCTCCAGAGCGGTACAGCCGGCGGGTAACCTGGATTTCAGAATACTCGAGCGGTAGTTTTTGATCTGTGTTGTCGATGATCATGGTTACTTCGGCAAAACTCATCGGCCGGCGGGATTGCGTTCCCGTAAAAATAACATCCTCCATACGCGAGCCGCGTAAAGTACGGACGCTTTGTTCGCCCAAAACCCAACGGATCGCATCGGTGACATTGGATTTCCCGCTGCCGTTCGGACCGATAATCGCCGTTACGCCTTCGTGAAATTCGATCAAAGTTCGCTCGGGGAAAGATTTGAAACCTTGTATTTCCAGTGCTTTTAGAAACATGTCTTAACCCCCGGTGTCTTCGTCCGAATGAGACAGACAGCCTTGTTTGTTGCAGTGAAGATGCTCCAGGGCCGTTTTTGCCGCCTGTTGTTCAGCGTCCTTCTTGCTGCAGCCGCTGCCTGATGCGATCATTTGATCATCAAGAAAAACGCCAGCTGAAAAGACTCGTTCGTGGACCGGACCCGATTCTTCTAAAATTTGAAAATGAACGGTACTGGCGCCGCGGGTTGACTGGACCAGCTCCAGCAAACGGCTTTTATAGTCATAGACCAGTCCACCGGAGCGAGCTTGATTCAAAGGTTCCTCCAGAAGACGATAGATCGTTTGATAAGCGGCTTCATAACCGCCGTCCAGATAGATGGCGCCAAAAACTGCTTCCATGGCATTGGCCAGATTGGAAGGCTTGTCGCCGCCGCCGGTTAAAGTTTCTCCTCTGCCTAATAACAGCAATTGACCTAAATTCAAGGCTTGCGCTATTTGTGCCAAGGTATTTTCACAAACAACTAAAGCCCGAGTTTTGGTCATAAATCCTTCCGCATAACACTCCACTTGGCGAAAAAGCGCGTCGCTGATGACCAGATCAAGAACAGCATCGCCAAGAAATTCCAGTCGCTCATTATCTTGCAGATGGTTCTGACGGTGCTCATAAGCATAAGTCGAATGGGTCAAGGCTTGGTAAATGAAATGAAGATCATGAAAAAAATAGCCGACTTGTTGTTGCAAACCGGCCAGATTTTCCAGATTGAAAACCTGCTCAAGCGAATCCGATGCGGATGCCTGAGAATCCGCCTTGAAAAAAAGCCCCTTGCGGGGCTTCCTATCAGACATTGGCTTTGATGAAATCCACGGCGTCTCCGACGGTTTTAATTCGCTCTGCTTCTTCATCTGGTATGGAAATGCCGAATTCCTGCTCCATGGCCATGACCAATTCAACAATATCGAGTGAATCGGCATTGAGGTCATCAATGAAATTCGATTCCATGGTGACTATATCACCGTCAACGCCGAGTTGATCAACAAGAATGTTGCGGACACTTTCAAAAACACTATCTGCTGACATGAAAATTACCTCCTGTATTGTCGCCATGCAAGGATTTCCCAAGCTGGCTTTGGGCATATCATAGTTTTATTTGATAATCAAGGAATTGTCAAGATCCCGTTTGCATAAAACCGACTTTTCTAATCTTTCAGGAAAGATTGGCTATTGCGCAGATAATTGTAACCGGATATAAGCGTTAATGCAACAGCGACAATCATCGATCCATCGCCGACCACCGTAATCCAGGCTGCCGGGATGAGCGATGAAGTCAGCCAAATCAGTAACGGTTCGGCCAGTATGATAATGATGGCGACGATCTGGGACACGGTTTTAGCTTTGCCCAGCTGGCCGGCGGCAATCACAACACCCTTGTCGGCGGCGACAAGACGGATTCCGGTTATCATGAATTCGCGGATGATCACGATGATTGCCACCAAGGCGCTGATGCGGCCTGTTTGAACAAAAGCGATCAGAACGGATATGATCAGCATTTTGTCGGCAATCGGATCCATGAACTTGCCAAAATTAGTAATCAAATTGTATTTACGGGCAATCCGGCCGTCGATCAGGTCGGTTATCGAAGCCAGAACAAACAGGAACAAGGCTACAATACGGCCGTTGCTGAGAATAAACGCATTCCAGTCCGCAGACCAGGCAGCTTCCGGCAAGGGCAGCAAGAAGACCAGAATCAACGGGATCATCAAGATTCGCACAACTGTTAACCGATTTGGCAGATTCACAAAACAGTCACTCCAGTCATATCATAATCATCACCATCTACCAGTCGGACTGGAACTGTCTGGCCAAGCAGTTCTTGATCAGTTGTCCCGGCTACATAAATGACAGGATCCACATCAGGCGCTTCACCATAGCTACGGCCTACGTAAAATATACCACGATCATCAAGACTTTCAAGTGTCACCGGCAAAACAGTTCCCAGACGATTCTTTACACGGACACAGGAAATATCTTGCTGCAGTTTCATCAGCTGACGGTAACGCCGTTCTGCTGTTTGCTTTCTGACTCGCGGCTTCATGGTAAACGCTGCCGTTCCTTCTTCCGGAGAGAAAATAAAGCAGCCCAGACGATCAAATCGGATTTCATTAAGAAATCCAAGCAAAATTTGGAAATCATCTTCTGTTTCGCCTGGAAAACCGACCATAACTGTTGTTCTTAAAATTAAATCAGGTATAGCTGCCCGTATCTTTTGGATGGCTTCGCGAATGCTCTCCTGAGTATCCCGCCGGTTCATCGAACGCAAAAGGCGGTTCGATGCGTGTTGAATCGGCATATCCAGATAGTGTGCGATTTTTTTCTCCTGCACCAGCAGATGGATCAAATCATCTGTCAAACCGTCAGAGTAAATATAAAGAATGCGAATCAGGCGCACCTGCCGCAACGCACATAATTTTTTCAGCAAAGATGTCAGATGACGTTCACCGTAAAGATCAAGGCCATATCGTCCGCTGTCCTGGGCGATCAGAATCAGTTCCTGATACCCTTCCCGGCTTAATCGGTCGGCTTCGGCAACGATATCTTCCTCGGGGCGGGAACACAATTCGCCTCGAATCCCCGGTATGGCGCAATAGGTGCAATGATTGGAGCATCCTTCTGCTATTTTAATGTAAGCGTAAGTACCTGGTGTCGACGGGTTGCGGTCAATTTTAAGATGATCCAGGCTGCCTGGCTTTCCTGGTTTATGATCTGATTTGCCGCAGCCGGCGTCCAATTGTCTGACGACTTCGACGATCTTCGCATATTCGGCCGTACCTAATACAGCATCGACTTCCGGTAGTTGCTGTCTTATTTTTTCAGCATATCGCTGTGCCAGACAACCCGTCACAATAAGCGCTTTAGCATGCCCTTGCGGCGCTTTAAAATCAGCCAGATTTAAAATGGCGTTAATCGCTTCTTGTTTTGCACTGGCAATAAAACCGCAAGTATTAACAATTAAAAAATCAGCGTTGCCAGGTTGGTCAACTGATAAAAGCCCTGCGTTTCGAAGCATTTGACTCATGCATTCAGCATCCACAAGATTTTTAGCACAGCCCAGCGACAAGAGATAAAAGGATTTATTTGGAATATCGGATGTTCCGATCATCAGGCCGGACAGAAGACATCTCACCTTTCACATGTCAGACTGCGGTGTATACCGTGGACATGCACGCTTTCTATCATGCCTGAAAACAGGTTATGCTGTCAATGCCTGAAACGACGTATCAAAATTTGTTCAACTAATTCCGGGTTGTAACCGCGGCTCATTAAAAAGCGGGCCATCTTCTGCAGGGTGCTGTCCTGAAAGACCGTTTCACCGGTCATACCCGATAACTCAGCGCCAAAGCGCTGGTCCAGCAAAGCGTTGGCTGATTCCCGATCGTCAGATGCTTCTTGCAATGCCAGCTCAACTGATTCGGCAGCTAAACCTTTTGTCATCAGCCGCCGGCGCAAAGCGCTTTTCGCTTCAGCCTGACGTCCCTGACGTTGTCCGATTATCCGCTTAGCCAGCGCATAATCATCCAGATAACCGTCAGCCTGCAATTCCGCTAAGACCGCCTGAATAACCTCCCGGCTGAATGACTGCGCCTGTAAACGGGCAGCAACCTGGCCGGAAGGTTTTTTAGACAAGCCAAGAAAAGCAATCGCTTTAGATCGGGCTTCCTGCAGGCAGCGATTCCAGGCTCGTTCTTCTTCAGACAGCGGTTCAGCCGTTAAGGCCAAGGATATCTTCTTCATTTTCTTCATCAACCGATACTTCAACAGCTGCCGGAACCGGTACGATACCGGACTTGACGGTTTGCTCTATTTCATCACGAATTGCGATGTTCTCTTTTAAATATGCTTTGGCATTGTCACGTCCCTGGCCGATACGCTGTCCTTTATAAGAAAACCAGGAGCCGCTTTTTTCGACGATTTCCATATTGACCGCGATATCCAGGATACAACCTTCGCGGGATATGCCCTCCCCATAAATAATGTCGAATTCCGCTTCTTTAAAAGGAGGAGCAACCTTGTTTTTAACAACTTTAACCCGGGTCCGGCTGCCGATAATGTCGTTGCCGTTACGCAGAGTTTCTATTTTACGGACATCCAGCCTGACTGAAGCGTAAAATTTCAAGGCGCGGCCGCCGGGGGTCGTTTCCGGATTGCCAAACATAATACCGACCTTTTCACGCAATTGATTGATAAAGACCGCTACAGTGCTTGATTTACTGATGACGCCGGCCAGTTTACGCAAAGCCTGGGACATCAGCCTGGCCTGCAGGCCGACATGGGCGTCGCCCATCTCGCCGTCGATTTCCGCCTTAGGAACCAACGCGGCAACCGAGTCGATGACAATAATATCGATCGCCCCGCTGCGAACCAGCGCTTCGGTTATTTCCAACGCCTGTTCGCCGGTATCAGGCTGGGATATGATCAGATTGTCAATATCAACGCCCAGATGAGACGCATAGGTCGGGTCCAGGGCATGCTCGGCATCGATAAAAGCCGCCGTGCCGCCTTGACGCTGGGCTTCGGCGATTATATGCAATGCAACGGTGGTTTTACCGGATGATTCAGGCCCAAAAATCTCAACGACGCGGCCGCGCGGCACGCCGCCGACGCCCAGCGCAATATCCAGCGATAAGGCACCTGTAGGGATGACTTCAACCTGTATGTTTGCCCTTTCGCCCAATTTCATCACCGCTCCTTTGCCAAATTGCTTTTCGATCTGGCTCAAAGCCGCATCAAGGGCGCGAGCGCGATCCGATGAAACCTTCTGATTCACTTCTTGACTGGATTTGCCGGGGGCTTTATCTCCTCGTGCCATAACTACCTCCATAATAGAACAATCGTTCCTTTAAACAACATTATAAAGATCCGCCAGGGTCAAGTCAAGGAAACAAGACCGACAAAAGGCGACAAAAGATAATAAAACAACAAAAATACATCCGGGCAAGGCCTTTCCGTTTGTCAGGATTGGACAGACTTGCCGCCAGTTAATTTTTTCCAGATTCGGCCGATCTTTTCCAGCGTTTGCGCCGACTCCGGCATCTGCAAGGCATAAGCCGCCGTCAGATAAATAGCCAGGCCGATTGCAGCGCGAACGGCAAACCAGATCAGCTGGGCAATCTTGCCTGCCGGTGCGATGGGTAAAGTATTCAAGGCTAAAACGGTTAAAATCAAGACGGAGGCACACAGGCAGCAGCGCATGATGAACGGCCACAACCGTTTGGGCGCGGCTCCCGGAAAGCCGCGGCTGTATATCAAATACAAAAGGACGGCGCTGATCAGGCTGGTCATTGCGTACGAGAGGGATAAACTGCTGACGCCTAAAGGCGTAAAACGGGTCAGCAGCCAACTGAACAAAGCATTTAAAATTAAGGTCAGAATACCGTTGTAAAGGGCGACGCGTGTTACCTTGCGAGCATAAAAAGCCTGGTTGGTGATGAAAATAACGGTCTGGGCAACCATGGCCAGGCAATACCAGCCGAGGATCGAGGCTGCGACAGCAATGCTGCGGTCCGAGTAGTCTTTACTCCATTGGAATATAGCCCGGATCGTATCCTGCTGCATGACCAGAAACAGCGCGGCTGAAGGGAAAATTAAAAACAGCGCGCTGCGCAAGCTGCGTGTATAAATCCGGCGGCCGGCGGTAACATCCTGTCTGGCATGATATCCGGCCAGCGAAGGCAGCATGACATTGCCGAGCGCCACGGCAAACACGCCGTAAGGCAGCTGCCAGGTCGTCGAAGCATTACGCAGCAAGGTGACATCGCCCGGGTTTTCGTTGGCAAAAGCAGTCAGGATAATCATGTTAACTTGAACGATCGAGCCGGAGATCAACGTCGGAACCGCCAGGTGCAAAAGACGGCGGAAACCGCTGTCATGATAGTCCAGCGAGAACGTATAATTCCGGAATTCCCGTCTGGCCAGGATAAATTGCATGACGAAATAAACAAAAGCCGACAGCATGACGCCGGTCGCGGCGCCGACCGCACCGGAGCGGCCGAGGATGATCATCGCCAGAATAACGCAGATGTTATAAACCGAAGGGCCGAAGGCTGTGGAAGAAAATTTCTTATAGGCGTTGAGGATGCCGATGCAAAGAGCAGCCAGCATCATGAAAAAAACCTGCGGAAACAACGCTCGTGTTACTTCAATCGCCAAAGCGATAACAGCCGGTTCTTTTTTACTGTTATACATCTGGATCAGCTGCGGCGCCAAAAGCTCCCCTGCTGCAACCGCAATAAGCATAACGATCGCCGCCAGGTTGATGAAGATGCTCAGACTCCGCCAGCCCTTCTTTTCCTGCTTTTTTTCCAGGGAGGCAGCTAAAGACGGCGTTATGGCTGCTTGAATCGCGCCGCCGACCAGTAGTTGGTAAAAAAGGTCCGGTATCTGAAAGCCCAGAAAAAAAGCATCTGATCCTGTGCCCAGGCCCAGGATCGGAACAACCAGGATTTCCCGCAGCTGACCGGTAATCTTACTGAATAAAAGTCCGGCCATCATCAATATGGCGGCTAAAGAAAGACTAGCCGATTTACCGGCTTTCTTGCCGGCCGGCTCAAGATTGGTCTGCTCTTCCGGGGCGTTCATGGAATCAATTGCCTTCTGAGCAGATCAAACGCGTTCAAAGCGGATACTTTACGGATACGCAGCCGATTGCCGGTCAATTGCAGCCGCTTTGTCATCGTGCCATTCGGGCCGGCGACCGCCAGGAAAACAAGGCCGATCGGTTTTTCGGCGCTGCCGCCATCCGGACCTGCAATGCCGGTTACGGAAACAGCCCAGTCGCTGCCCAGGACATCACGACATCCTATCGCCATGGCTTCCGCGCATTCGGCGCTGACCGCGCCATATTGGGCTAGAATATCCGGGGATACATGCAGGATCCGAGTTTTGACCTGATTATTATAAGCAACCACACTGCCGCGAAAAACCGCCGAAACTCCGGCTAAATCTGTTAATTGTGCGGAAATGAGGCCGCCGGTGCAGGATTCGGCAAATCCAATTGTTTCCTGTCGCTGCAGCAGCAGATCATACACAACTTCCGGCATCGTCCGCGGCCCGATTTCATAGATGAATTCGCCGACTCTTTTCTTGACTTCAGTAAGCATAGCCGCGGTCAAATCGGGATCATCATCATGAACAACCGATTGCGTGATGCGGAACATGACCTCGCCTTCAGAGGCATAAGATGCCAGGGTTGGATTGCCTTGGCCGTTGATCAAGTCCAGCAGCCGGGTTTCAGCTGCCGATTCTCCGATACCGATCAGACGGACAAAGCAATGCCGCAGCCGTGTGGCCGTATGCTGCTCCAGGTAGGGCGCAACTGATTCACGGAACATAAGCTGCATCTCCGAAGGCGGACCGGGCAGTAAAACCAGAGTACACACCTTTTCTCCGCGCCGCATCTCAAAGATGGCGCCGGGAGCCGTGCCGTTATGATTGGGCAGGACAATCGACGGATCCGGCATCAAGGCCTGTTTCCAGTTATTATCCGTTATCTGGCGGCGGCCGGTCTGGGTAAAATAATGCTCAATGGCCGCGCGGCTCGGTTCGTGAAGCTTTAAAGGCAGGCCGGCAACCTGCGCGGCCACCGCCATAGTCAGATCATCTTGCGTCGGGCCCAGGCCGCCGGTCAGAATAATCAGGTCCGACCGTCCGGCAGCCAGTTCCAGCATGGCTGAAAGGCGTTCCGGATTGTCCCCGACTACAGTCTGATAATAGGAATGGATGCCGGTCAGGCTGAGTTCGCGCGCCAGCCAGGCGGCGTTGGTGTTCGTAATTTGTCCCAGCAGCAATTCTGTTCCGACACATAAGATTTCGGCATTTTTTATCGGGCTCATGGATTTTATCCTCCTGAAGCCGGTTGTTTAATCCCCCAGATTTTCCAGCCGGCGAAAAGCTTTCAGTGTATTTTGCAGCAACATGGCTATAGTCATGGGGCCGACGCCGTTGGGCACCGGCGTAATTGCGCCGGCAATCTCGGAAACGCCGGCAAAATCGACGTCGCCGACAACTTTGCCGTTTTCGTCCCGGTTGATGCCGACATCAATAACGGTAGCGCCTGGTTTGATGTAATCGGCGGTGATCATTTTAGGCCGGCCGACCGCGGCGATCAAGATATCGGCTTCCCGGCATAATGCCGGCAGGTCACGGGTTCTGGAATGGGCTATGGTGACTGTCGCGTGTTCTTTAAGCATCAGCTGGGCGGCCGGTTTACCGACGATATTGCTGCGGCCGATGATCACGCAGTGCTGGCCGTTGATCGGCCGGTCATAAGCCTTCAGCATCGCCAGGACGCCGGACGGCGTGCAGGGAACCAGACAATCGCGGCCCAGCGAAAGCAGGCCGACATTAACCGGATGAAAGCCGTCGACATCTTTCTCCGGGACAATGGCACATAAGATAGTAAATGCGTCAATGTGCGAAGGCAGGGGCAGCTGGCAAAGGATGCCATGAATCTGGCGGTCGCGGTTCAAAGTGTCGATCAAGGTCAATAATTCCAGCTGCGACACTTCGTTGGGCAGTTGATAGCCAAAAGAACGGATACCGGCTTCTTCACACGCTCTCTTTTTATTATTGACATAAATTAAAGAAGCGGGATCATCACCGACTTGTATGACAGCCAGTCCGGGCCTTTTGCCGGTTTGGCTGTGAATTTTGCCGACCTGTCCGGCAATTTGGCTCCTGATATCGGCAGCCAGTTCTTTTCCGCGGATTGTGATGCTCATGATTTAGTGCCTCCTGTTATTACGGTGCATTTTCTCATCCCTGTTCCGGGACGGCTTTTCTTCTCTGACAGGCTGCTTGCTTTCCTTGACAAGCGGTTTGTCATCATTAATCAGTAATTTAGCCGCCTTTTCCTGGTTCGGCAGTATTTCACAATCGGAACCGTCGGTTTGGCCGGTTTTTTTATGCCGCCATTTCGCTGGCGGCAGCAATTTCCCGGGACCGTATCCGATCAGTTCCATGCGGCCGGTCAGCTGCAGAGCTTTAATGACTTTAAACCGGTTCTCAGGCTTCCCGGGCTGTAATAGTGCTCGCTGGAGGATTTTTTCTTCTCCGGTGGGAACATGAACCGGCTGCAGGGTAAACGGATCAAATCCAGTATAATACATGGTCGTCGACACCGTACCCGGCGTCGGATAAAAGTCTTGCACTTGTTCCGGCATTACCCGGCTTTCCCTGATTTCCAGCGCCAGATCGACAGCATCCGACAAAGAACAACCGGGGTGGCCTGACATCAGGTAAGGAACCAGATATTGATGTAAGCCTAATTGTTTATTGATCTCTTCATAACGCTGACGAAAGGCCTGGTAATATTCCGGACCTGGCTTCCCCATCGCCGCCAGAACACCCGGACAGGTGTGTTCCGGCGCCACTTTGAGCTGGCCGCTTACGTGATCACGGCAAAGTGCCCTGAGAAAATCATGTTTTTGATCCAGCTGCAGATAGTCAAAGCGGATTCCCGAACGGACAAATACTTTCTTTATGCCGGGTATGCCGCGTATCTGACGTAAAAGATCCATATAAGGCCCATGATCCGGTTTCAGTTCCGGACAAGGCTGGGGAAACAGACAAGACCTGTTTTTGCAGAAAGAACCTTGACGCTGGCGGCTGCAAGCCTGTTGATAAAAATTTGCCGTCGGACCGCCGACATCATGAATATAGCCCTTAAAACCCTGCTGGCAGGCCAAGCTTTTTGCTTCTTCCAAAATGGACTGCGGGCTGCGGCTTTGGACAATCCGGCCTTGGTGATAGGTAATGGCGCAAAAATTACAGCCGCCGAAACAGCCGCGATGGCTGTTGATGCTGAAACTGACTTCCGCCAAGGCCGGAACGCCGCCGGCCTGATCGTATCGGGGATGCGCCGTGCGCATATAAGGCAAGCGATAAATCCGGTCCAGTTCGCCGGTCGTCATGGGCATCCGCGGCGGATTTTGCACCAGATATCGTTCGCCATGCCGCTGGATTAAAGTTTTTCCGGATCCCGGATCCTGTTCCCGGTACTGATAGCGAAAGGCCACGGCATACGCAAGCCGGTCGGCTGCCGATTCCTGATAATCCGGCAGCATAATGTGCTGGCCATCTTCAGGCAATACCGGTTTTGCCAGATCATCGGGCGTCCGGTTTCTGCTGTTCAGAGTAAAACTGCCGTGTTGTTCGATAAAAGCCGCCGTTTGCCGCGGCAGTTGGTCTATTTTAGCCAGTACGGCCGTACCGCGCAAAGCGTTCAGTTTCTGGATGGGAACGCCTCTGGCCAGTAAAGCGGCCAACTCTAAGAGCGTCGCTTCACCCATGCCATAAATCAGCAGATCGGCCTGACTGTCCTGCAGAATACTGCGCCGGACCTGGCCGCTCCAGTAATCATAATGGGCAAACCGCCGTAGACTTGCCTCGATGCCGCCGATAAC
Source organism: Clostridiaceae bacterium (assembly GCA_034927345.1). Taxonomy (GTDB): domain Bacteria; phylum Bacillota; class Clostridia; order Saccharofermentanales; family UBA5734; genus JAYFQE01. The sequence goes on along the minus strand of JAYFQE010000002.1, from coordinate 321,836 downwards.
CAGCGGAATATCCCCGAGCTGCTCACGAACCATCTGACCATAACGGATTAATGCACGATCCGGCCTTTTACCGCTCTGGCCGCCCGGCGAATAGCAATCTTCCGATCGCGGTTTTTTTGCTGCGGTGTAATGATTCACCATTGAATCAACAACGCCTGAAGAAACAAGAACCGCCAGGCGTGGTTTTCCCATAACCCGCAGACTTGTCTTATCGGTTAAAGAAGGCTGGGCAATCAAGCCGACGCGATAACCGGCATCTTCAAGCAACCGCGTCAATAACGCCGCGCCAAAGCTGGGGTGATCGACATAAGCGTCGCCGCTGATAAAAAGAAAATCCAGTTCATCCCAGCCATAAGCGGCCATTTCATTACGGTCCATGGGTAAATGCGGCATCCTTAATGATCCTCCTTGGCTTTCAGTTCTAAAAATTGAGCCGCCGTAATCAGGACCTTGCGCGGCTTGCTTCCTTCAAAGGGGCCGACATATCCCATTTCCTGCATCCGGTCGATCAGTCGCGCCGCGCGCGGATAACCGACATTCATGCGCCGCTGTAAAAGCGAAACGGAAGCATAACCTGCTTCGACAACAATCCCCAGAGCTTGCGGCAGCAATTCATCTTGTTGTTCGCTGCTGTCTTTTTCCCTGCTGCCGGACGGCGGCGCGGTCATAATGGCATCGGTGATCGCCTGATCATATTCGGCTGTGTGCTGGGCTTTGATCGCGGTTAAAACACGCTCGACTTCGGAGTCGGTGACAAAGGCGCCCTGGCCGCGGATCGGTTTAGCCGAACTCTGCGGATAATAAAGCATATCGCCTTTGCCAAGGAGTTTTTCTGCTCCGGCCATATCCAGAATAGTGCGTGAATCGACCTGCGACGCGACGGCGAAGGCGATCCGCGAAGGAATATTAGCTTTAATGACGCCCGTAATGACGTCTACAGACGGCCGCTGCGTTGCAATAATCAAATGGATGCCAGCCGCCCGGGCCATGGCGGTCAGGCGGGCGATGGCATCCTCAACCTCGGTCGGCGTAGTCGCCATCAGGTCGGATAATTCGTCAATAACCAAAAGAATCAGGGGCAGCTTCTCATATTCGCCCTCTCCCCTTGCCGCGGCAGCATTATATGAATTGATATCGCGTACGGTCTTTTCAGCAAACAAGCCGTAACGGCGGACCATCTCGTTGACGGCCCAAAGCAATGTATTGGCGGCTTTTTTGGGATCGGTAACCACAGGAGCCAAAAGATGCGGAATTCCATTATAAACACTGAGTTCGACGACTTTAGGATCGATCATCAGCAAACGGACGTCTTCCGGACTTGAACGGTATAAAATACTCATCAGGATGGCATTGATGCAAACGGATTTACCGGAACCGGTTGCGCCGGCAATCAGCAGATGCGGCATTTTTGCCAGATCACACAAAACCGGGCTGCCCTGGATATCTCTTCCCAAAGCGGCAGTCAAAGGAGAATGACTGCGTTGAAATTCTGGTGATTCCAAAAGGCTGCGCAGTAAAACCGGCGAGGTTTCTTTATTCGGGATCTCGATGCCGATCGCCGATTTCCCCGGTATCGGCGCTTCGATCCGCACGCCTAAAGCCGCCAGATTCAAAGCGATATCGTCAGCCAGGCTGACAATACGGCTGACCTTTACACCCGGACCGGGACTTAGTTCAAAACGCGTAATCGTCGGGCCTGTTGTCACATGGACAACGGTTGCCTGGATGCCAAAACTCTGCAGCGTATGTTCCAGTTTCTGCCCTAAAGCCTGCACCGATTGGCTGTTGCTCCGGTTGACCGTCGGAGCGGGGTCATCGCGCAGAAGCTGCAGCGACGGAGCCTGATAAGGTATTTCAAGGCCGATCTGCATGCCGGATTCAGCATGAGGTGTTTTTAAGATCATCGGCTGAACGACGCCGGCAACAGGTTCTGTCCGGTCGGTCCAGCCGGACCGGTCTGATCCCGCAGGTTCAGCGGCGGGATTCTCATGGTGTTCGTCAGGCGATGCGCCGGCTGAAGCTACGCTTGGCTGCTCCGCGCTGACAGCAGGATAAGGCTGGCGTTTGCTATCGGCTGAAGCCGGATTCAGGTCCATTGAATAATCCAGGCCTTTTTGCTGAGAACCCGAGGTTTCCGCTGGCGAGAGTACCCAATCCGGACCTTTGATTCGTAAATCAAACGCCGATTGCTGACGTAAGCCCGGTTCTTCCTGCCCGGTTGGCGGATTTGAACGGTCTGCCGCCGATGCGGTTCCGGCCGGCCTGCCGTCCTGCAGGAATTCCGGCACAGTCAGATCCTCGGCGGACAGGCCGCGAACGCCATCTTCTTCTTCATTAGGCTGGAAAAGTCGTTTTAAATTCTCCAGCAGTGTCGGTTTACGGATTTCCGGCCGGCTCTCCGCGCCCGACGCCGCGGCGTCCGATGATGCCGGTTCATGATTGTCGGCAGCCGAAGTTTTTACGTCCTTTTCTGCTTTTTCATCGAGCAGCAGATCATAACTTTTCCGGTCGGCGGCTTGTTCAGCGTGATTTTGCTGGATCTGCGTCACACCGCTGCGAACCGCCTGGTCCACTCGCTCGCGCGTATGGCTGATCGCCCGGGCCGTCCTTCCAAAAGCGCCGGATAAAGAAACGTTGAACAGCAGAATGACCAGCGACAGGATCAAAGCGCCCAGTAAAACCAAAGAACCGACCGTACCGGCTATCGCCTGCAGAGCCGCGGCAAGGCAGCCGCCTAAAAGGCCGCCGGTTAAAATCGTTTTGCTGTTCTCCAGTAAATCGGGCCGGATACCGGTTTGCCATAATTTCAGCAAAGCCTGCCAGGCTTCAGGCTTATTGCCTTCATTCTGGCAAAGCAGGCGGAATGAAGCCGGATCGACTGTAATCATATGCATCAGAGCGGCAGCCGAAATCAGCAGTAAAAAAACATAAGTAAAACGCAAACGCGTGATCTTCAAGTGTTGTTCCAATAAATAATCGACGGCCATGTAAAGAAAAACAACCGGCAGCGCCAGAGCAGCCGCGCCGAAAAAGCCGCGGCCGGTATCGAGCAGGAATTTACCCAGCCAGCCGCTGCCGCTGTCCGGCCAGTAATAAGCAACCGCCAGAATAACGGCTGCCGCCAGATAGAGCACGCCGTTGATTTCCTTTTTGTGATCGATAGGCGCGGCAGCCATATCAGGATTCACCGGAATTTCCGGCCGGTCCGGGATTGGCGGTTATGCGGCGGCTGACCAGCAGCAGGGCGGCCAGCGTTTTTGCATCGTGAATTTCTCCCTTGTCGGCCCAATCCAACAGCTGGGTCAGCGGAAAAGGCTGGCAGGACAGATGTTCGCCGTCGTCCAGGTGGGCTTGGCCGGCGGTCAGGCCGGTTGCCAGATAAATCGAAAGGACTTCACTGCAATAACCCGGCGAAGGATACAGCCTGGTTAAAAGAACCATGTTTTCAGCGGTCAGGCCGGTTTCCTCCGATAATTCCCGGCGGGCGCAATCAAGCGGATCTTCACCCGGTTCCAGTTTTCCGGCCGGTATCTCCAGCAATTCGCGGTCAAACGGCTTGCGGAATTGCCGCACCATATAGACCTGATGCTGATCATCCAGTGCCAAAACACAAGCGCCGCCGCTATGACGGACAATTTCCCGCCTTGCCGGGCGGCCGTCCGGCAAAGAAACCGTTTGCACTTCGACTTGAAAAACGCGGCCGACAAAGGCCTGATCTGTTTTAATGCTTGTTTCCTGGAACAAGTCATTCACCCTTTCTCTTCTGCAGCTGCCGTTGTTTCCGGTTTACCGGCTTCTGACGCCGGCGGCTTTTTCTCGGTCTGCAATCTGATTTTTTTAATTTCTGCAACGGCCAGTTGGTCGCAGCGGTTGTTATAAGCGTGGTCGGCATGCCCTTTAACCTTGATCCACTCGATCGTATGCGGCGCCGCCATTTGAAGGAGCGCCTGCCAGAGATCGGGATTGCTGACCGGATCCCCGGCTGAATTGCGCCAGCCGTTCTTCTGCCAATGTGCCAGCCAGCCCTTAACGAAAGCAGATACCAGATAGGCGCTGTCGCTGTAAAGGCGGATACCGCAAGGCCTTTTCAGGCATTTTAACGCTTCCAGGGCCGCGGTCAGCTCCATCCGGTTGTTGGTCGTCGATAAAACGCCGCCGCTGATTATTTTTTCTACACCGTGCGCAGATAATATTGCCGCCCAGCCGCCGGGGCCGGGATTGCCGGAACAGGCGCCGTCCGTGTAGATCTCGATCGTTTCAGCCATGATCGCCGGCCTGTTCGCGCATCTGCCGCGATTTATCCGCAGCGGTGCATACGGCGTCGATCAAGGCTGCCCGCAGGCCATTTTTTTCGAGACGGGCTACAGCGTCGATCGTCGTACCGCCGGGCGAACAGACCTGATCCTTCAAAACAGCCGGGTGCATTCCGGTTTCCAGAACCATGCGGGCTGAACCCATCAGGGTCATGGCCGCCATTTTCAGTGCGATATCCCGGGGCAGACCGAGTTTTACTCCCGCGTCGGCCATGGCTTCAATCATCAGCATAACATAAGCGGGTCCGCTGCCGGACAAACCGGTTACGGCGTCCATCTGCTTTTCCGGCAAAATAAATACCAGTCCGCAGCTTTCCAGTAAGCGCCTGGTCAGTTCCTGCTGATCCTTGGATGCCTGATCAAAGCAAACGGCGCTGACGCCGCTGCCAACCATAGCCGGCGTGTTGGGCATGATTCGGGCCAAAGCGGTCCCGGAACCGGCCAAAGAACGCAACCTGGCCAGGCTTACGCCGGCGGCGATGGATAAAATCAACACGCCTTCTTTCAAGTTCCCGGCAAAAGCATTAACCGCCGGCTCAATAACCTGCGGTTTGACAGCCAGCAAGACCAGATCCGCTTCGCTTACGGCGTCATCGGCAGTCCCACAAGCCCTGGCGCCCAGAGATTCGGCAAACTTAGTTAATTTTGCCTGATCAGGATCAAATAACCGTAAATCGTCCGGCCGGATTAAAGCTTGCCGAATAAAACCGGAAACCAGGGCCTGACCCATATTGCCGGTGCCAATAACCGCTAAAATCATGTATTTATCCCTCCAATATTTCATCATGATATCCCAAATCCCCTCAACTGCCGATCATTGAATAAACCGGCATTGAGCGCTATTCTCATATCAGTCAAATGATAACATTACGCCGGGCGACATGCAAACCGCAGAGCAACCGGCAGCAATGTCAACAAGGTGCCTGAAAAAAATATACCGATCAGTATTCACTGATTTGGGACGCTCATCCCCAAAAAGAAAATCGGTCGTTGACAGGCTGTTTGGTGAATGATATTATTGGCCTTGCGACTTAGGGGAGTGGCTCAACGGTAGAGCAACGGTCTCCAAAACCGTCGGTTGCGTGTTCGAATCGCGTCTCCCCTGCCATAAGGATCCTTGAAGATTATTCTTCGGGGATCTTTATTTTTACTGCTCAGATTCTCTCTCCGGATACGATCGGACGCATCATCAAGGTCATTTTTACCGGTTCACGCAGAATAATCCCTCCGACGCCGGACCGGCTGTCCGCGCCGGGCTGATGGAAAAGCTGAAGGATCGGCGCCGGCATGTCATACGGGAGATCGGCGGAAGCGGCCCTGAGGCCGGGAACACCCGGCTGCCGCAGGTTAAAGGCAAACAACTGATCGGAACGGATGGAAAGGCCGAAACCGGATTCATCTTTGAATGTCAGCCATCGTAAATGAGTAAACAAGCCCGGATCGCGGCCAGTCCGCAAAAGATCGGCAGCCGGCATCTCATAAAGGCCGGTCCTGCCGGTTGTCTCCAACCGGATCTGATTGCGTTCCGGGCCAGATCCGTACCAGTTGAACAAACCGAAAGTTTTTTTCAGATTCAGGCACATGCTGAAACACGGTAAAAACAAAGTTTCTTCACCAACCGGAGACAGACAGGCATAGAGCTGGACATCGCCCGCGGCGTGAATCTCATAACGCAAAACCAGCCGGCAGGAAGCCGGCAGTCCGGCCGCGCCGAGATCCGCTTCAAAATCGACAATTGCATTCTGACCGTCGCAGCCGTCCTGTACGGAACGGATCTGCGTCCATAAACGATCCAGTCCCTTCTTCTGCCAATAGAGAACATCAGAATGGTCAGCCGGCTCATACAACCGCTGCAGGCTGCAGTAAAAACCAGCCGGCCTGCCGGCTTGCGTTCCGCCGGGATGGCCGCTGTAAAGAGGCGCGACAAATTCTTTCTCGCCGGATCGCCAGCTTTCCAGGGCGCCGGTGACTCGGTTGAACACCAGCCAGAATCGCGAACCGGATATAATCAGATGATGGCGATCGGACTCCAGACGCAGGCGGCCGCCGCCATGACCGCCGGATGATGCCTCAGGAACATCGCCGGCGGCGAGCCGGAATTCCTGGCGGAAGATTTCGTCGCCTTCGTCAGCCCAAAGAGACGGTTCAGCTTGGTCAACGGTAAAGCCAAGCACATAATCGGCTCCATCAAGGAAATCCTGCTCTCCATAAACCAATTCAATCATCTGGTCTGTTCCCGGATCAGCACGGATGCCGTCCAGTTCGCCGCTCAGGATAGGTTTTCCCTGCCGCATCAGCTGCCAGCTGATCTGATAACAAGCTGCGGATGTCCAGGACAACCGGTTGCGTAAGAGAAACGTACCGGCCAGAATATCGACCGGCTGGATGTCCAAAGGCCGTAAAACCTGTTTCAAAGCCTTTAAAAGCGACGGCTCCTGGCTTAGGTCATACAAACAGCCGCCGGGCTGTTCCGGCTCAGGATAGGCTGCCGAACCGCGCCAGAATTCACGCTCCGGATCCGGCTGCAGCCATTGGTCGAGTCGGGCGGCACAGTCCGGGCAATCACGGCCTTGCAGCCAGCGTGTCTTGTCCAGGCGCCTGATCTGTTCGGCCAAAGTATTTTGCCAGGCTGTTGTTTCCAGATCAGCATGCAAGAGGAAGCCGGCCGACCACATGATCAGGCAGGCATGATTGAAATCCCGCCGGATGAGACGCTCTATCCGATCCATGGCCAATCGGACCGGAAGCTCCTGACCGCTTTGGCCAAAGGCGTCCAGCACAGAGGCGTCCACATGCTCCACCGGTATGGATTCGATGACATAAAAACCGTAAATATCACATAATTCCAGCATGATCGGGTCCGGCGGCTCATCCCGGAAATAAAGGGTGTTCAGATGGCATTGCTTCAACAGGCGCAGGTAGCGGATCACCGGCCCCAGATTAGCCGGCGACCACTCCGGTTCATGTGCTGTCCGCCAGCTGACGGCACGCATCTGAAGAGGCTTGCCGTTGATCTGAAGATCCCGGCCGGAACCGGTCAGAGCCCGAAATCCGACAGCTTGATGAACGCAGACCAGATCGCGGCCATTGCGGTCTTCAACATGGATATAGAGATCATACAGATTGGGCTGCTCATCATTCCAGGGCATGATGCCGGAAACCAGAAAATTGACTGCCAGCGAACCGGCAGTCTGGATCGGCGGCGCATAGACAGCTTTGTCGGCCGGCCGCAATTCCACCGCCCAGCAGCCTTCCTGCAGACACTCGTCACCCAGGTATAGCGACGCCCGGACCACCGGCTGATCCAGGGCTATGCGGCTGGAAACCAACTGCAAGTCAAGATCCAGCTGCCAGGCGTCCGCTTCGGGGCCAGGAATGGTTTGCAGCCGGACATCATAGAGAGAAACCGCCGGCACCGCTTCCAGATAGATGTCCCGGATTATTCCTGCCGGCTGACCGGCAGATTGTTCGAAATAACTTCCGGCAGAAAATGGATAGACCAGAACAAACAGTTCATTATCGCCATCGTGAAAAGCTGTCGACAAATCGAATTCGGCAGGCAGTCCGCTTCCCTGCGTATAACCGTAAAGGCGGCCATTGACAAAGATATGACCTGCGGAACGTAAACCGTGGATCACCAGACGCTTGCGTAAACCGCTCCAGGCCAGCGGCAGCCTGCAGGTCCGCCGGTAAACCAAAACCGGCTGCTCTGAAGGCACCCATGGCGGAATAACCGGAAACGGATAGTCATTCTGGCGCTGTTCGGGCGTCGGTTGGCCGGATATGAATGAGGTACGTTCCTCAGGAATCTGGCGTTGCTCAAACCCGGAACGGAAAGACAGAATATTCTCCGGCAATTGTAAAATATCCGGATAATAACGGAAATCCCAAGCTCCGCTTAAATCGATCAGATAAGGCGACAGTAAACGGCGATTATCCGATAAGGCGTGGCGGCAGCCTGATAAGTCGGGAAATGGAACTAAATACGCATGAGCCGGCAATCTTTCGCGCTGGATAAGCTCTGCATTATTCCAATCAGGCCGTTCAACGCGGCCGGGGTAGATGTTTGCCTGCATAAATGCTCCTCTCCACCCGGTATAGGAAAAAACCCTGAAGCCTTACAGCTTCAGAGTTTTCAATTTGGTCGGAGTGACAAGACTTGAACTTGCGACCTCTTGCACCCCAAGCAAGCACTCTAGCCACCTGAGCTACACCCCGACGGACTTCTACAATTCTAAAGTCAGAAGATGATCCTGTCAAGGGGCACCGGCCTGGTTTTTTGACCAGGCCGGCATTATGGCAAGATTAGAAATCGCGTTCTTTGCGTCTTTGCGGTCCCGTAGTGCCGCCTTCTTGTTCAGCTTCCGTAATATCAGGTTTTACAGTCCGCTCTGTCTGTTCGGAACGATCCGGGCGTTCCGGACGATCCGGACGCTCTGATCGGTCAGAGCGCTCAAAGCCACGGCCGCGCGGGCCGCGGTCACCACCCCGATCGCCGCCGCGAGGACCACGGTCGTCATGCCGGCGGTCTCCGCCCCGATCGCCGCCGCGCGGGCCGGCAGGACGGCGTTCGCCGGCGTCGGTCTCCACATAATCGGCCGGCTTTTCGACACAGTCGCGAATAGACAGATTGATACGGCCCTGGCTGTCGATTTCCATGACTTTAACCCGGACCGGGTCGCCTTCCTTGACGACATCTTCGACTCGTTCAACCCGACGCCAGGCCAATTTTGAAATATGGACCAGACCTTCCTTGCCGGGGAGGAACTCGACGAAAGCGCCAAAGTTCATCAAACGGGTGACTTTGCCGTCAAAAATCTGACCGGGCAGCGGATCGTTGGCAATGCCTTCAATAATAGCCAGAGCTTTTTTCGCGGCGACAGTATCCGGTGAAGCGACAAAAACGCGTCCGTCATCTTCGATATCGATTTCCACGCCGGTTTCCTCAATGATCCGGTTAATGACTTTGCCGCCGGCTCCGATGACTTCGCGGATCTTGTCGACGGGTATAACGGTCTGAATGATTTTAGGCGCATAAGATGACAGTTCCTTGCGGGGTTCGGGCAAGCATGGCAGCAGAACTTCATTGATGATCTGCAGGCGGCCTTTTCTGGTCATGGCAAAAGCGTCGCGGATGACATCATACGACAAGCCGCTGACTTTAATGTCCACCTGGATCGATGTAATACCTTCCGTTGTGCCGGCAACTTTAAAATCCATATCGCCAAAAAAGTCTTCGATGCCTTGGATATCCATGAAAACAAGATAATCCTGATCGTTTTCTTCATTGACAATCAAACCGGACGAAATACCGGCGACCGGCCGTTTTATCGGCACGCCGGCGTCCATCAGAGCCAGGGTGCTGGCGCAGACGGAACCTTGTGAAGTCGATCCGTTGGACATCAGGATTTCAGAAACGCAGCGGATGGCATAAGGGAATTCTTCTTCGCTGGGCAGCACCGGCACCAGTGAGCGCTCCGCCAGAGCGCCGTGGCCGATTTCGCGACGGCCGGGCGAACGGGTGGATTTAGCTTCGCCCGTGCTGTAACCGGGCATGTTGTAATGATGCATATACCGTTTTTCTTCTTCGTTGTCCAAACCGTCCAGCATCTGGACTTTGGAAAGAGGCCCCAGGGTGCAGGTTGTCAAAACCTGAGTCTGGCCGCGCTGGAACAGTCCGGTGCCGTGAACGCGCGGCAGAATCCCGACAGCGGCAGAAAGCGGACGAATTTCATCAAGATTGCGGTTGTCAACACGGCGATGTTCTTTAAAGAGATATTCACGAACAACTTTCTTTTCCAATTTATAAATAGCTTCGCCGGTCAAAGCGCCCCATTCGGGATTAATTTCTTTCAGATGCTCGGCCGTGGCAGCCTGCAGCTCGGCGACCTGAACGTCGCGGATGCTCTTGTCGGCGGCCAGAACGGCCTCGCGCATCCGGTCATAGGCAAATGCCTTGACCTCGGCAAAAACATCTTCGGGAACCGCGATCGACTCATAGGTAAATTTCGCTTTGCCGATTTCGCCGGCAATGCCTTTGATGAAAGCGCATATTTCACGAATGACCTGATGTCCGTCGATAATGGCCTGCAGCATGACCTCATCCGGAACTTCGTTAGCTCCGGCTTCAATCATGCAGACTTTTTCTTCCGTACCGGCCAGGGTAACCTGCATTTGGCTGGCAGCGCGTTGTTTTTCATCAGGATTGATGACCACTTGTCCGTCGACCAGGCCGATCTGGACGCCGCCTACCGGGCCGTTCCAGGGAATATCGGAAATGGCGATGGCAATCGAGCTGCCGAGCATGGCTGTAATCTCAGGCGAACAATCCTGATCGACAGACAGGACAAGGTTATTGACGGCAACATCGTTGCGCAGATCTTTCGGGAACAAAGGCCGGAACGGGCGGTCAATGACGCGGGACGTTAAAATGGCTTTTTCCGACGGACGGCCTTCCCTTTTAATGAAACCGCCGGGGATCTTGCCGACGCTGTAGAGTTTCTCTTCATAATCGACGCTGAGCGGGAAATAGTCGATTCCGGCGCGCGGAGCCGCCGAAGCTGTCGCTGTGGCCAGAATGACGGTTTCGCCATAACGGATCAGACAAGATCCATTGGCAAATTGGGCCAGCTTGCCGGTTTCTACAACCAGCGGTTTGCCGGCCAGAGTCATCTGAAATATTTTTTCCATATCATACCTCCTTGGGATATGAGCCTTGCGGCTTACGTTTACCCGCGGGACGGTAGCCTGTAGGGTCCGGGGCCGTTCTCGCCCAGCCGCGCAACCTACCTTCTACAGCCCGCAGGCTGTTCAAGATGTGAACAGTGGTGAGCGGAAGACGCCCACCACTGCTTACCTTGATTTACTTTCTGATGTTGAGTTTGCTGATGATCACACGATACCGTTCGATATCGATGCTGGACAAATAATCAAGAATACCACGGCGCTGGCCAACCATCATCAACAAGCCGCGGCGGGAATGGTGATCATTCGCGTGAACCTTGAGATGTTCGGTCAGGTGATTGATCCGTTCGGTTAAAATAGCGATCTGTACTTCAGGTGAACCGGTGTCGCCCTCATGCAATCCATAGGTGGCGATCAGTTCAGATTTACGTGCCTTGTCCATCTTATTTCCTCCTTGATTTTACCAATGGCAAAGTAGATGGTTGGACAATCCAAGAACCTTGACCATGGCAGACTATCTAAAAGAATATCATAAATCAGCGGCAAAGTAAAGATATTCATGTCCTTGGTCGCGGATGACCACCTGGTTGGCGGTCGGTCCGGCATATTCTTCGGTATGGCCGATGATTCTGGCCGCCAGTTCATGTCTGGCACAGACGGCCATGATTTCGCCGATCCGGTTTTCTTCACAATAAAGTTCCAGCCGATGGCCCATGTTGAAGACCTGGTACAGTTCTTCCCCACTCATTTGGCCGGATTCGCGCAATGCCTGGAAAAGGGGCGGCGTCGGAAAGAGATTATCTTTGATATAGCGGACGCCATGACCGAAATCCCGGCATTTGGCCAGCCCGCCGCCGGTACAGTGGATCAGGCCGGCGACCGGTTCGTCCGGCAGCGCCAGAATATCCTTGATAACCGGCAGATAAGTCCTGGTCGGCGATAGAAGAGCTTCGCCGATGGAAAGCCCGGTTCCCGGCAAGGGGTCCTCAAGTTTCCAGCGGCCGCAATACGCTTTACCGGCCGGCATGGTATCGGCAAAAGATTCCGGATAACGCTCTCGATAGCAGGGATGCAGCAAAAGATGGCGCGCGGCGGTCAACCCGTTTGATCCTATGCCGGAGTTTTCGCGCGTCTCGCCTTTCATGCGGCCGAATGAGGCCAGTCCGATGATGGCCAGCCCCGGCCTGATATGCGACGCGTCGATCACCTGCCGGCGCGGCAGGCGGACAAACAGCGTGGAATCGCAGATAACCGTGCGGACCAGATCTCCGACATCGGCCGTTTCGCCGCCGGTCATTGTCAAACGGATTCCCGCTTCCTGCAATCGCCCGATAATCCGGTCATATCCGCCGATCAGGGCCGACAGGCAGGCTGCGTCGATCCGGTGGGCATTACGTCCGATTGTATTGGACAGGTAAAAATCCTGTACTGCGCCGATACAAAGCAGATCATCGGTATTCATAACCAGCGAATCCTGGGCTATTCCGGAAAACCAGCCGGTATCGCCCGTTTCGCGATACATTAAATAGGCAGCCGAGGATTTGGTTCCGGCGCCGTCGGCGTGAATCGCGGCGCACCAATCGGGATCGCCGGCCGGATCAGGGATGATCTTGCAGAACGAACCCGGGAAGACGCCGCGCGACTGGCCGATGACAGCTCGTTTGACATCATCCTTGGTCGCGGAAACGCCTCTCGAAAGATAAGAATCGTTTTTCATGGTAACCTCCATAAAGTAACGCTGCTTCTGAGCAAGCCTATAAGCCGGGTCCTGTCTTGAACAACCATCTATCTAGGCCGATTGTTGCCAATCGGCTCCAGCCACCTCCCCGGGACTTGCGGGCCACAAATATGTCCCTCCACGGTGTTGCTCCAGGTGGGGTTTACAGAGCCGGACTGTCGCCAGCCCGCTGGTGAGCTCTTACCTCGCCTTTCCATCCTTGCCTGCGGCACGCCGCCGGCGGTTTATTTCTGTTGCACGATCCTTGAAGTCGCCTTCACCGGGCATTACCCGGCACCCTGCCCTATGGAGCCCGGACTTTCCTCACGCGTCTTCTTTCGTCTGACGCCCGCGGCTGTCCGGCTTGCTCAGAAAGCTATCTTATTATAATCCATGCCCGGGCTTACGGCAAATGTCAATTCTGGTAATTTTCCAGCCAGCTTTTCGGCCAGCGGCAAAAGTACAACCTGTTCCGACGAATCATGACCGATTCCGACAGCCGCGACGCCGGACAGACCGATGGCCAGGCCGTCATGATACTTGTATTCGCCGCAGATCAGGCAGTCGGCTTTTGCCAGAATCAGGTCCGCAGCCGCCTCTCCGGGAAAAGATCCCGGGAAAATGGCCAGCCGGGCAACCGGACGGTCGCAATCCGTATTGAGCCGGCAGGCGCCGCTCCTCAGATCCCGTTTGATCCGGCCGGTCAGTTGTTGTAAAGACACCGGGCAGCCTAAATTGATTAAGCGGCCGTATTTCCGGGCTTCGTCAGTAGCCGTGACCGGAAAATATTCCGTATGGATATCGGAAAGGCTTTCCCCGAGGCCGTTCTCGCCAGCCGGATTTATGAGCCCGACTGCCGCCCGGGCGATCTGTTCAGCAAGAACGTCGGCTACACCGCCCGGCGCGGCATCCAGGTTGGTATGTGCCGCCAGGACACTGATTTTGCGGCCGGCCAATTCGATCAGCAGATTCTGCTGCGGATCATCCAGGCGCAAATGCTCCAGAGGGTTGAAAATCGCCGGATGATGGCAAATAATCATATCGAAAGGTAGTTCATTCATTCTGGCGATGACCTGGGGCGTCACATCCAGAACCAAAAGAACGCTCTTAACCGGCTGGGCCGGGTCGCCGATCTGAAGACCGATCCGATCCCAGGATTCTGCCAGCGCAGCCGGCGCCAGCGTTTCCATAATCGCCATGACTTCGGCGGCAGTTTTGACCCGATTCATATCTGATCCTCCAAAAGGCGCCCGATTTGCCGGGCTACCGTTAAAAAGTCCGGATTATGGCGGCCGTGACGCAACAGACGCAGTTGAAGCAGACGCAAATACGGCTGCAGCGACGGCGGCCGTTCGGCCAGTAAAACCGGGCCGGCCCATGCTTCCAGCAACGCAAGGTCTTCTTTTTGTCCCGTATAGACACAGGACATGACCGGATAATAACGTCCGCGATCATATGGCAAGGATTCCCGTTCGATTCTGTAACCCTGGCCATAAAGCCAGCCGCGTAATTCCGGCAAGGATTTCATCGGCTGCAGGATCAGAGACCGGCAGGCCGGGTTTCGGTTTTCCAGGATACGCATGATTTCATTGCCGCCCAAACCGGCCAGGACAATCACATCCGAACTGCCGCAATCAAGGCCTTGAAGGCCGTCGGTCTGAGCAACTTCGATTTGCTCGTCCAGATCGGCATCATGGATATGACGGGCAGCCCGTTCCAGCGGGCCTGTCCGCAAGTCGGCCGCAACAGCTCTGCGGCAGCGGCCGTTCTGAACCAGCCATATAGGCAGCCAGGCATGATCTGTACCAATGTCAAACACGCATTCACATGCCGGCACCAGATCCGCCGCCGCCTTCAGCCGCGGGGACAAAACCGCTGTCATCGGAATGTCGGAGCGCATCGGCATGTCTTTAGTCCAGATAATCCTTCAGTTTTTTACTGCGGCTGGGATGACGCATTTTCCGCAGCGCCTTGGCTTCAATCTGACGAATCCGTTCGCGGGTCACGTTAAATTCCTTGCCAACTTCTTCCAGCGTGCGGGTCCGGCCGTCGTCCAGACCGAAACGCAGGCGCAGAACTTTTTCTTCACGCGGTGTTAAGCCTTTCAGAACTTCCAGCAGCTGCTCTTTCAACAAGGTGAAAGCCGCCTGGTCGGCCGGCGACGGCGCGTCGTCATCGGGAATGAAATCGCCGAGGTGGCTGTCTTCCTCTTCGCCGATCGGCTTTTCCAGTGAAACCGGTTCCTGGGAAATCTTCATGATTTCGCGGACCTTTTCCACGGTCATACCCATTTCCTGGGCCATTTCCTCGGCTTCCGGCTCACGGCCCAACTCCTGGATCAACTGGCGCTGTACCCGGATCAATTTATTAATGGTCTCCACCATATGCACCGGAATACGGATGGTCCGCGCCTGATCGGCGATGGCCCGGGTTATGGCCTGGCGAATCCACCAGGTGGCATAGGTGCTGAATTTGTACCCTTTGGTGTAGTCGAACTTGTCGACAGCTTTGATCAGACCCAGATTGCCTTCCTGGATCAGGTCCAGAAACTGCATGCCGCGGCCGACATAACGTTTGGCGATGCTGACAACCAGACGCAGGTTGGCTTCACAAAGACGGTGTTTGGCTTCCTCATCGCCCTGCTGCATCCGCTGGGCCAATTCTTTTTCTTCATCACCTGTCAAAAGAGGGACCTTGCCGATTTCCTTCAGATACATCCGGACTGGATCGTCAACGCCGACGCCCTCGATATTGTTTAAGTCGATATCTGACTCGACCGGGACATCTTCTTCGACGACATTATCCGGTATGACCTCAATACCCATAGCCTCCAAGCGGTCTAATACTTTTTCGGCTTGTTCGAGATCGATATCCGACGACTCGATGGCGCTCATGACATCCTTGTAGGAAATCTGGTTATTTGCGGCTCTGGCCTTGCTGACCAGTTCGCTGAGCAGGCCGGTCTTTTTTTCTGTTGCCATATTTTTCTCCTTTCATTAATGAGAAACTTTTATATCATCCATAAATTGATACCAATATGATTAACCGGTAAATTGCTTGAACTTCTGGGTCAATTCCAGATCAAGCTCCCGCAGTTTTTGCCGTAAACGTTCTTTTTCCGCTTCCGTCTCCGCTGTTTCGATCAGTCGCGGCAGTTGATTCTTCTGATCGAGCAGGCGCTTCCTTCTTTGCCGCCATAGTTGTTCGGCTGCCGCCTTCAGCAGATCCTGCCGGCCAAACGTGTCTTCCAGACGCATGCTGACCCGGACCATCAGCTCATGCAGCGGCTGCCGCCGTACTACCAGATCGCCGCTCAGCTCAACCAGAGCGGAAGCATCCAGCTTCTGTTCTTCAGCCCGGCTTAAAACACGGCCGGCAAATTCTTGCATGACACCCGGCGAAAAATCTTCAACGGCCGGCTTCAGCTGTCCGTAAATCGCCGGATCGGCCGCCATCAAACCAATCAGATAGACTTCTTCGCGGCTGACCGTCGAATCCTGGCTTTCCGCCGAGCCTTCTGCCGGCAGACTGACCGCCGGCGTTTTCCGGCGCACAAGATCCGCGGCCGGTTCGCTGTCCGGCTGCCGGTATCGCCGCTCGATCTCCCGCATGACGGTATCCGGCGTCATATGCAGTTCTTCCGATAAACGTTTGCCATATAACTCGCGGACAATCGCATTTTCTTCATGGGCCAATAACCGGCAGGCATCTTCCTGGTAAGCCAGAATATCCAGGTTCTGACCTTCCGTATGCGCCAGTCTGATGGTTAAAAGTTTATAGTCCAAAAGCGGCAGCGCTTTCTCCAGCAAGGCGTGAAAGCGTTCCGATCCGTTGCGCCGGATATATTCATCCGGATCTTTGCCGTCGGGGATCATGAGGATCGTTACTTTCAAGCCCTTCTGGCGCAAAATGTCAAGGCTTCGCAAAATTGCCGCCTGACCGGCCGCATCTGCATCATAAGCGACAATAACATCCTCCGTATACTTGCGCAGCAGCTGAGCCTGATTTTCCGTCAGCGCCGTACCCAACGAAGCGACAGTCTGGTCGACGCCGGCCTGGTGCATGGCGATGGCGTCCATATAGCCTTCGACAATGACCAGATGTTTTTGGTGGCTGCTTTTAGCCAGATTAAGCGCGTACAAATGGCGCCCTTTCGTATAAATCGGCGTTTCAGGCGAATTGATATACTTGGGCAGTCCATCGTCCAGAACGCGGCCGCCGAAAGCAACCACCCGGCCCATGACGTCAAAAATCGGAAACATCAGGCGATGCCGGAATAAATCATATAAACCGCCGGATTTGCCGCGGCGAAACAAACCGGACTTGAGGAGCAATTCCTGATCGGTATAGCCGAGCGCCGTTAAATGGCGGTATAAAGCATCCCATTCATCAACGGCATAACCCAACCCGAAACGCCGGCAAGTCGCCTTGGTCAAAGCGCGTTTCAACAAATAGGCCTGAGCCGGTTTTCCGGCATCGCCGATCAGATTGCGGTAGAAAAATCGCGCGGCTTCCAGACAAATATTCTGGAGATTTTTATTCATTTCGCTGCGTTGGCGATAACCCTCGTCATCCGGCTCCGGCAGAGAAACGCCCGATCGCTCGGCCAGAATCTGAATAGCCTGGATATACGAGCATTTTTCGATATCCATAATAAAGTGAATAACATCGCCGCCTTTATGGCACCCAAAACAGTAATAAATTTGTTTGGCCGGCGAAACACTAAAAGAAGGCGTATCCTCACTGTGAAAAGGGCACAAGCCAAAAAAGTTGCTGCCGCTGCGTTTGTCCAGATGGACATACTGCTCTACGACCGCAACCAGCTCGCTGCGTGTCTTTATTTCTTCGATAACTTGTTCCGGTATCCTGTTGTTGATCCGACCCGCCTCTTTCTCTGCAAAACAAAAATGATGCTCTATTCTCAATATTCGACAAAAAACAGTCAAATCCTGCTTCAACTTGAAAATAAAAGCAAAAATAACATGATTTCGCGTTTTTTAACAAGCCGGTCGCCAGATCATGCCGCTCCCGAAGCCGAAATGCGGAAAATCAAAGAGTAGACAGGCTTAAAGCAATTGGTTGCCGTTGATAAACAGCTGGAAGCTCAAGCCAAGGAAAGCCGCCGCTTTCCGGCACATCTTCATACGAATCAGGAAGATCTCAAAATAATCCATAACCGCGCTGATATGTGTGTCGATCTCGATATTAAGAAGCGCTGTTTTCGCTTCGGCATCAATCGTTAAGGTTGAAAGCGTCGCGGCATAATTGACGCGGTCGTGAATGTCAAAAGTACTGTGATCCCGGTTGGTTACCCGGGAACGATGAACATCGGCTTTGTCTGACAGGATCAACGCTGCCGCTACCGGGTTGACAGGTATTCCGACTTCTTCATCATGATTGGCAATGGCCATCATGATGGTAATGGCTTCATCACAAGGCATATCGTGGCGACGGAGGAAATCATAAGCCAGCACGGCTCCCGTCTGGGCATGATTGGTCCGGTTGACCGCATTGCCGATATCGTGGAGATAACCGGCGATCCGGCCCAATTCGATCACCCGGTCCTCATATTTCAAATGAGTCAGAATATCGCCGCATTTGTTGGAAACCAACCGGCAATGACGAAATGAATGTTCTGTATAGCCCAGGGTTGTCATCTGCAGAGCTGACGCTTCCAGCAGCAATTTTACTTCTGAATCTTTCAGAACATCTTTAATCGATAAAACGCTCATCAGCTTATCATCTCCGTTACTTTTTCTGAGCAGCGCTATACTCGGCTGCCAGATGGGCATAATGGGCAGCGTGTGCCTGATTATGCCGGATCGTTTCTTCGGGCAGATCTTTTTTTTGAACCGCCGGGTTGCCGGCGAACAAGGTGCGCGGCGGAACAATCGTACCGGACTTCACGACAGCGCCGGCAGCGATTATGCTGCCCGCTCCGATTAACGCGCTGTCCAGAATCACGGCGCCCATGCCGATCAGAACATCATCCTCGACCGTACAAGCATGAACGACGGCATTATGGCCGATTGTTACGCCATTTCCGATCGTCACCCGATCATGGATCGTCGCATTATCCTGAATATTAGTTCGACTGCCGATCCGGACAGGACCTTCATCAGCCCTGACGACGGTTCCAAACCAGACGGAAGACTCATCGCCGATGGAAACATCGCCGATGACATCAGCCGAACCGGCAATAAAAACCGATTCCCCAATCACCGGCTTATATCCGGCGTATTCATAAATCATCCTCGGTCATCCCTTTCCGGTTAATCCGATTCTGCAACCGGCCCGGTTTCCTGAAGCCGGTTTTCCTGAGTTTGCAGCCGACGTTGGCTCATCAGCCATAAAGCGCACTCCAGACGTTTTTTTTGCATCCGGCAGCCCATTTCATACTGTCCGTTTACTGAACCTGACGCGTGATAAGCGTTCGCGGCACAACCGCCGCTGCAAAAATAGCGGGCCCAGCAGGTCTGGCATTCCGGTTTGTCCGGCACCAGCAAATGGCGGAATTGCTCCTGGACCGCCGCATCCAGCCGGACCGGCTGATCCTGGACATGGCCCATAAGGAATTGCGGCAAGCCGACAAACTGATGGCAGGGATAGATTTCGCCATCCGGTGTCACCGCGCAGTACTCCAATCCGACGCCGCAGCCTTTCAGACGCTTGTATGCGCACGGCCCTTGCTCAAGATCGATCATGAAATGGAAAAAGTTAAACGGTTCATCACGGCTGTCCGCAGCCAACATGGCTTGAGCCAGCTTCTCATATTCCCGTTCGATGGCCGGCAGATCTTCCGGCCTGATTTCATAGCCGCAGCCTGGCGGCGCCACAACCGGTTCAACCGAAACCTGACTTCCCAGGCTGGCCAGATGCAGGACATCGGCGGAAAAATCCAGATTGTGATGCGTAAAAGTGCCCCGCAGGTAATATTCACGTTCCCCCCGGGCGGCGACAAATGATCGGATATGATCCGCCACCCGTTTGTAAGTGCCGTGTCCGCCGGCATCCGGCCGCATAAAGTCATGCACATCCTGCCGGCCGTCGATACTGAGCACACAATTTTTAAAATGCTGGTTAATAAAAGCCGTTTTTGCCTCATCAAGCAACAAGGCGTTGGTCGTTATGGTCAGACGGATATTTTTCCCGGTTTCGCCGGCCCGCCGTTCACAATAAGCCGTCAAAGCCTCGACAACCGGCCAGTTCATCAGCGGTTCGCCGCCGAAAAAATCGATGTCCAGATTGTGTCGGCCGCCTGAAGCCGCCAGCAAAAATTCCACGGCCTGGCAGCCGGTCTCGTAATCGAGCATACTCCGCTTTCCAGTGCCAAAGTCGCCGGTGCCGGCAAAGCAATAACGACAGCGCATATTGCAGTCATGGCAAAGATGCAGGCACATGGATTTGATGCGGGGCTGGTCCGGATAAAGAAGCTCCGGTGATACCGTTTCTCCGGGGGTAAATAGTGCTCCGCCGGCGATTAAAGTATCGATTTCCCGGATACAAGCCTGGGTTTCACCGCCCAATTCCTGTTCCAAACGGTTCAAGATGACTTGATCCGGTTTACATCCGCCGGCTTCAACATAAGCGGATAAAACCCGGAACGAAAGATCATCCGGTATATGCAGCGCATAACTTTCTGTATCAAATGCTAAATGAGTATGGTTAAGTGTGAAAAGATGAAGCAAGTAAGCCTCCTGGCGCAATTCGCAAAAATAGTGAAAAGACAACGCTTTTCACTATTTCATGCGTCCTGTAATTCAACTGCCGAAGCGGCAGAACCGCAGTCAGGCGGCCGCCGCAGGCTCCGGATCTTCTTAGTTGGACTTTTTCTCGCATTTCTGGTTTGCTACGGTGCAGCTGGTCTTGCAGGCCGACTGGCAGGATGTCTGGCATTCCCCGCAGGCTTTGCCGGAAACCGGCTTGATCTGACAGGCTTTCTGAATGGTTTGAATATGTTCCATAATACCCTCCGTTTGCCGTCTTAATCCGTAATCGGCTTGACGACGTTATTAATTGAACTCTTCTTAAAAGTGATCAAGGTATTGGCAACGCTTGTCGATATCGTTACTTCATCATCCTTGATATTGACGATGCGTCCGACAACCCCGCCGATGGTCACAACATTATCGCCGACAACCATAGCGTTGATTTGATCACGCAGTTTCTTTTCTTTCTTCTTCTGGGGTCTGATTAAAAACAAGTACATCAAACCGAACATCAGGGCTAAAGGTATGACCAAACCGAAAATAGCTTCCAATCCACCCCCTGATGTGGTGGTAGTATTGGTTAAAGCGGTTAAAAACATGGTATTATCCTCCTATTATTTCAATTCCTAATCAATATGTTTCACAGCATGAAATATCATAGCATTAAACGGGCGCGATTAGCAAGATGCCTTGTTCGCGGTAAACCGCTGTTTTTTCCCGTCTGAAGGTATCCGGTTGTATCCGCCGTCAGATTTTGCCGGTATAGCCAAAACGTTCAAAGAAAATGTCACGGAAATCTTGCAGCCGGTCATCGGCGATGGCGGCACGGACATTTTCCATTAAGTGCAGCAGGAAATGCAGATTATGCCAGGATGTCAGACGCAGGCCAAACATCTCATCGGCTTTGATCAAATGGCGAATATAAGCGCGACTGTAATTCTGGCAGACATAACAGGAACAATCGGGATCAAGCGGCCCAAAATCACGGGCGCAGGCGGCATCGCGCACAATCAGGCGGCCGCGGCTGGTCAGTACCGTGCCGTTGCGGCCGATCCGGGTCGGCAGGACACAATCGAAGAGGTCAATTCCACGGGCCGATCCTTCGATCAGATAATCGGGCGAGCCGACTCCCATCAGATAACGCGGCCGGTTAGCCGGCAGCAGCGGAACGGTTTCCTCCAGCATTTCATACATCAAGGCACCCGGTTCTCCGACGCTGAGGCCGCCGATGGCATATCCCGGCAAATCGAAGGATGTGATCTCCCGTGCGCTTTGCCGGCGAAGCTCGGCGTATGTTCCACCTTGAACGATACCAAACAGGCCTTGGTCATGCGGGCGCGCATGAGTTTTGATGCAGCGTTCCAGCCAGCGGGTTGTTCGTTCCAAAGAACGCTGAGCATAATCATGCTCGGCCGGCCAGGGCGTACATTCGTCGAAGGCCATGATAATATCAGAGCCCAAATCATTTTGAACGATAATCGATTGCTCAGGCGTCAGAATGTGCCTCGATCCGTCAATATGCGACTTGAAGCCGACACCCTCCTCGGTAATATGCCGCAAGTCGCTCAGGCTGAAAACCTGGAAGCCGCCGCTGTCGGTCAGGATAGCCCGGTCCCAGTTCATGAACCGGTGCAGTCCGCCCGCTTCCCGGATCAGATCCGAGCCCGGCCGCATCCAAAGATGATAAGTATTGGATAAAATGATTCCCGCTCCCAAAAGCTTCAGTTCTTCCGGCGACATGCCTTTGACGGTAGCCTGAGTGCCGACCGGCATGAAAGCAGGCGTAGGGATCGAGCCGTGCGGCGTATGGACAACGCCCAAACGGGCGCCGGTCTGCCGGCAAACATGCTTAAGTTCATACCAAACCGGAAATTGTTCCGATAAAGTTGAATTGGTTTTTTCGGACATGCAGATCATTCTCCTTCTTCAGTTTTTTTACTGATCAGCATGGCGTCGCCAAAACTGAAAAAACGATAATTCTGTTTGATGGCTTCCTGATATGCCGCAAGAACATGCTCACGGCCGGCGAAAGCTGAAACCAGCATAATCAGGGTTGATTCCGGCAAATGGAAATTGGTGATCAACAAGTCGACGACTTTAAACGTATAACCCGGGTAGATGAATATTTTCGTCCACCCATTATGCGGCTGCAGACGGCCGGTTTCCGTGGCGACGGCTTCCAGGACCCGGCAGCTGGTCGTGCCGACTGAAACAATCCGCCCGCCCTCCCGCCGGCTGGCTTCTATTTCCCGAACCGCTTCTTCCGGTAAAATATAATATTCCTCATGCATCGCATGATCGAGTATATTATCTTCCTTGACCGGCCGGAAGGTTCCCAGACCGACATGCAAGGTCAGTTCGGCAATCCGGATGCCGCGGCTGCGGATATCGGCGAGTAGATCCGGCGTAAAATGCAGACCGGCGGTCGGAGCCGCCGCCGAACCATCCTGGCTGGCATAGACAGTCTGATAGCGGCCGGGATCAGCCAACCGTTCATGAATATACGGCGGCAGCGGCATGGTGCCGGCTTCGGCTAAAATCTCTTCCCAGACCCCCTGGAATTCAAACCGGACAATACGATTGCCGTCGGGTAAAACAGAAATTACTTCGGCGCCAAGCCGGCCGGGGATAAAATCCAGCAAGTGGCCGGTCCGGACGCGGCGGCCCGGGTGAACGATGACTTCCCAGTCTGTTGTGGTCAAACGGCGTAAAAGGAGAATTTCCACCGGTGTGCCGCTGTCGCGGCGTGCACCGAGCAGCCGAGCAGGCAGAACCTTGGAATTGTTCAGAACCAGACAGTCGCCCGGGCAAAGCAAGTCCGGCAATTCGTGGAAATAATGATGCTCCACGGCGCCTGTATTGCCGTTCATCTGCAGCAAACGCGATTGATCCCGCCTGTCCAGAGGATGCTGGGCAATCAAATGTTCCGGTAATTCAAAAAAGAAATCTTGTTTTCTAATCATAGCGCTACATTATATCGATATTTGACGAAAAAGTACAGACAATGCTATGATGAAACCGTCTGCAGGCCGCCGGTTTGCCGACCAAATCATAAGCATGGAGGATTCTGCCATGAAAAGACCTGTTTTCAAGGGTTCAGCCGTAGCCATAGTCACACCTTTCACCCATAACGGTGTTGATTATAAAAAAATGTCCGAGCTTTGCGAATACCATATAAAACAACATACCGACGCTATCGTGGTTGCCGGAACAACAGGTGAAGCTTCAACGATGCCGGATGAAGAACATCTTTCTGTAGTCCGCTGTGTGGTCGAAACTGTCAATAAGCGGATTCCGGTTATCGCCGGAACCGGCAGCAACGATACCCGTCATGCTGTGGAGTTGAGCCAGAAAGCAGCCGCCCTCGGCGCCGACGCTTTACTCTGTGTAACGCCCTATTACAACAAAACATCCCAGCAAGGGTTGTATCTGCATTTTAAAGCTGTCGCCGACGCGGTTGACGTGCCGATGATCCTTTATAATGTGCCCAGCCGCACCAATCTGAATATCAATCCGGAAACGGCGGCCCGCCTTGCTGAATTGCCCAACATCAACGGCATCAAGGAATGTCGGACTGAACAAGCCGGTGAAATCGCCTATCTCTGCGGCGATAATTTGAATCTGTATTCAGGCGAAGACGGCATGGTTCTGCCGCTCCTGTCCCTGGGCGGCTGGGGTGTCATTTCGGTCATTGCCAATATTGTGCCGGCCAAAACCCATGACATGGTCATGGCTTATTTAAATGGCAATCCGTCGCTGGCAACCAAAATTCAAATCGAACTGGTTCCCCTGATCAAAGCTATGTTCTGCGATGTCAATCCGATACCGGTTAAGACCGCTATGAACCTGATGGGCCTGGCCGTGGGGCCCTGCCGGATGCCTTTATGCGAGCCTTCGGCATCCTGTCTGGAATTGATTCGCAGAACTTTGACCGCGTACGGTCTTCCGGGAGGTTGCTAATGATGGCTATCCGATTATTCTTAAGCGGCTGTAACGGCCGAATGGGTCAGATGATCCGCTCAATTGTTGCAGCTTCTCCCGATCTTTCCGTCGTGGCCGGATCGGATTTAAAACCAGATGCACAGGCCGCTTTCCCCGTTTATGCCGATCCTGGTCAATGCCGCGAAGCGTTCGACGTCCTGGTCGATTTCTCCAATGCCGAAGCCGTGCCCGCTCTTTGCAGTCTGATTGAACAGCGCCATTGCCCTTCGGTTATCTGCACGACCGGTTTATCGGAATCGACCAAACAGCGTCTGATCGATTTATCGGCCGGCGCGCCGGTTTTCATCTCTGCCAATATGTCGCTGGGCATTAATCTGATGATCAGTCTTGTCCGTCAGGCTGCCAAATTGTTATACCCCGATTTTGATCTGGAACTGATTGAAGCGCATCATAATCAAAAGTTGGATGCGCCTTCCGGCACAGCCCTGATGATTGCCGACCAAATCAATGACGCGCTGGATCATCAGCTGATTTATGTCTATGATCGCAGCCAAGTCCGTCAGAAAAGAGACAGTCATGAATTAGGCCTGCATGCCATTCGCGGCGGCAGCATTGTCGGCGATCACACCGTTCTCTTCGCCGGCCCTGACGAAACCCTGGAAATTAAGCATCAAGCCCAGTCCCGCGCCGTATTCGCCCGCGGAGCCCTGGCCGCCGCCCGTTTTTTAGCGGACAAACCGGCCGGGCTCTATAATATGCAAGACTTATTGGCGTCCGGGACGTAATATCCCGGAAGAAAGACCTTACGCTGACCGCAGCAATCAAGTATGAGCGCCGGTCGGCGATTTCAACATTCCACCCTGATGATCTTCAGCAGAAGGCGGCAAAGCAGTTTGACCGTCTTCTTGTTTATCTGAACCGGCGTCTCCGGTATCTTCCTGCGCTTCTTCGGTATCTTCTTCAGCTTCTTCGGTGTTTTCCTCTGATTCATCATTCAATGACTCAGACGCTTTGATCCGTGAAATCATGTATTTATCAAGGCCGCGATAAGTAAAGAAATTCGTCATCAGCAGGTTAAGTCCGAAAGCCAGGAAAACATACCAGACAATAGCCAGCAAGACGGATATGCCATATCCCATGAATAGCATGATGCCGGGAATGACAAACAGAATCAAAGCACTCAGGATCAGGATCAGGAGATTCAAAGGAAGCCGCATGATCGAGAATAACAGGCAGTTCTTCATCATCTGCTTAATGGATAATTCGAAGGTTACCATCATCGGATAGATATACATCTGCATCATGCACCACAACAGGAACAAGATGACAATAACCGTCTGCAGGAAAACCCGCAGCAAACCGCTGCCGATAAAGCTGCTGTTGCTGTAGAAAGAAAAATTTATAACGAATATGAAAGTCACCGCCAGGCTGATCAGACTGCAGATCAAGGATTGCTTGAGATTTTTCCCGGCATGTTCTTTGAAATCCATCCAGATGAAGGCGTGTTCCTCACGAGAATAATTACGTAACACATAGGTCACGCCGGCCTGAACAGGTCCGACAACCACCAGCGATAAGCCGACAATAAGCATGGCAAGCAAAAAATACAACTGCAGGATTTGGATATTGGCAAAATCCAGCATAGTAATGCCTTCCTGCAAGGAAAGATTCGCTTTTGCAAAGGCATCTGCCAGGCTTTCCGGCGTCAAGCCCGGCAGAAAGGCCTGCAAAACGTAGGAAGCGCCAAAAAAGGCAATCAGCAGAGCCGGCAAGCTGAAAAGCACATACATCAGGTTGATGGTACATATTTTCCAAAATTTACGGCCTAAAATAGAAAAGAAAGTTGGAATCGGACCTTTGGGCGGATCATCAGGATATACCCCTTTTCCTTCTTTCGAATAATCAAATAACCCAAAAAAACCTGCCATGTTTTGTCCTCCAATCTAATACAAGCCAGCGATCAAACCGTTCTGCAGCCTACAAGCTCACCAAATCGGCTGATCGCTATCTATTATATGACATTTTATGGGATCTGCGATAGATCAATCCGGTCAGCTTTGTGAAATAATTGCAAACGAATTGCTGTTATGTCCGGTGATGTCTGTGCTAAACGGTCAATTTCCGCCAATGAGCGATCGGCAAGCGCCTGCAGTTTTAATTCTTTGCGCCGGTATCTCTCTGCCAGGTCGGCCACCAGACCGAAGTTGGCGTTCATCGGTTGAAAATGCTTCACCTTGGCGTCAGAAACATAACGAGCCAGGGATCCGATTACGGTCTGATCCGAAGGCACTTGGTTCATGCGTTGTTCCGGCGTTTGCCCCAAAGCCTGGCATGCGGCCTGCCAGCCGGCGATCAGGCCGGAAGACGCCGATTCAACATAACCTTCGACGCCGGTCATTTGACCTGCAAAATACAGCTCCGGCCTACAGCGCGCGCTATAATCGGGCTGAAGGACCTGCGGCGACTGAAGATAAGTATTGCGGTGCATAACGCCAAATCGAGCAAACTCGGCTTGCTGCAGCCCCGGTATTAGTCTGAACACCCTTTTTTGTTCAGCTATAGTCAAGCGAGTCTGAAATCCAACCAGGTTATAAAGACTTGCCGCCCGGTTATCCTGCCGTAATTGGACACAGGCATATGGTTCTTTGCCGGTACGCGGATCAGTCAGTCCAACCGGCTTAAGCGGGCCAAATCGCATAGTGTCCTGCCCCCTGCCGGCCATCGTTTCAATGGGCATACAGCCTTCAAATACAGTTTCCCGATCAAAATCATGGACAGCAGCCTTTTCAGCGTTAACCAATTCCTGCCAGAAGCACTGATACTCTGTTTCATTCATCGGGCAGTTCAAATAATCATCGCCGCCGTGCCCATATCGGGATTGACGGAAAACAACTGTATTATCCAGCGAATCGGCCCAGACAATCGGCGCAGCGGCATCAAAAAAATGCAGGGTTTCCAGTTCGAGCTGCCGATTGATATCCTGAAACAACAGTCCGTCGGTCAAAGGGCCTGTGGCTGCGATGACCAGGCCATCGGCCGGCAAAAAATCGATTCTTCTCGAAATCAGCTCAATGAGCGGTTCTTCTTGAATAAAACGGGTAACCAGACAAGAGAACGACTCCCGGTCAACAGCCAGGGCTCCGCCGGCCGGGATGGCGGTCGCGTCGGCGCAAGCTATAATCAACGAGCCCAGCCGGCGCATTTCTTCTTTTAAGAGACCGACTGCATTGACCAATCTTGCTGAGCGTAAGGAATTACTGCATACCAATTCAGCCAGACTCGGCAGATGATGGGCCGGTGTCATTTGAGCCGGCTTCATTTCATAGAGCTTAACAGGGACCCCGCGGGCAGCCAGCTGCCAGGCGGCCTCACATCCGGCCAGGCCGGCGCCGATAATCAAAACAGGTTTCAATGCTGCCGCCATTAATTAGGGTTACCCTCTGCCGGCACAGTTCCGTTTGTTCCGTCCAATCCGGCATTCTGAGCATTCGGGGCAGTTTGTGCCGGCTTTTCTTCCGTATCGGCCGCCTCACTGTTCTCCGGCTTGGCCTTTTTTTGATTGGTCGGACAGTCTTTGCTGCTGCATTTGGGGTATGAGCGGCCTTTGAAATGTTTCCAGACCATATAAGCTCCGCATGTAGCGCAAGTTTTGCCTTCTATGGGTAAATCCCAGCTGATGAAAGGGCAATTGGGATCGCTGCCTTGCTTGTCGCAGGTATAGAATCGGCTGCCCTTGAATTTACGGGATACGCGGCTGACCAAACCGGATCCGCATAATGGGCATTTGCCTTTAACGGTATTCTCGACATTCTTTGTGTATTTGCAATCCGGATAACGGGAACAGGCAATAAACTTGCCATAACGGCCTTCTTTAATAACCAGATCGCCATCGTGGCATTCCGGACATTTATCACCGGTCGGCACATCGGCAATCTTTACGCGGTCAAGGCTGTCGGCATCAATAACCTGCTGGTGAAATGGCGGATAAAATTGATCCAGAAGACTGACCCAATCCTGATTGCCGGATTCGACAGTATCCAGATCTTCTTCCATTTGCGCTGTAAAAGTCACATCGACAATCCGGTTGAAATTATCTTCCAGCAGACCGGTTACAACCTTGCCCAATTCAGTCGGAACAAGGAATTTCCGGTCCTTTTCCACATAAAGGCGCTCCTGAATAGTCGACAGGGTCGGCGCATACGTGGATGGCCGGCCGATCCCCTTCTCCTCCATGGCCTTGATCAGGGTTGCTTCCGTATACCGCGAAGGCGGCTGGGTAAACTTCTGTTCCGGTTGTATGCGATCCAGAAGCAGATTTTCGCCTTCATTTAACTCAGGCAGTTTCTCTTTATTATTTTCCGCTTCTTCCTGTTGTTCTTTGTCGGCTTCCTGATCAACCAACTGAACGCCGTATTGCGCTAAGAAGCCGGGAAAGCGGATTGTTTCACCCTGAACCCGGAAAACATGACTGCCGGCGGTTATATCAGCCGTTACTGTATCAATCGTTGCGGCAGCCATCTGCGATGCAATGAACTTATCCCAGATCAATTTATACAAGCGATATTGGTCGTACGACAATTGCTCCTTGATTTGTTCCGGGATCAGGTCAAAATGGGCCGGCCGGATCGCTTCGTGAGCATCCTGGGCTGAATGGCGGTTTTTAAACTGCCGTGATGTCTTCGGCAAATAGGATTCACCGTAATGGCTGTCGATATATTGCCGGGCTTCCTGAACTGCTTCAGTGGAAATTCGTACGGAATCTGTACGAATATAAGTAACCAGAGCGATTGAACCGGTATTTGGCAAATCGACGCCTTCATATAATTGCTGGGCAATGCTCATGGTTTTTTTGGATGTAAAACCTAAAAACCGGGCAGCTTCCTGCTGCAGAGTACTGGTTGTAAAAGGCGGTCCAGGCTGCCTCTGACGGCTGCCGCGCTTTATCTGCCAGACTTCAAATGCCCTGCCGGTCAGATCATTCATAACAGCGTCGGTATCAGTCTGGTTAGTTAGTTTTACTTTATTGATTTTACTGCCGTCGCGCTCGCCATGGTAACGGGCCCGGAATAAAGGCTCATTTTGGTTCTTGTGCAGCCAGGCAGTTAAAAGCCAATACTCTTCCGGCTTAAAAGCCTGAATCTCCCTTTCCCGCTCAACAATCATCCGGGTTGCTACTGACTGCACACGGCCGGCCGACAAGCCTTTCTTGATTTTTTTCCAGAGCAGAGGACTTAGCTCATAACCGACCAGCCGATCAAGGATACGGCGGGCCTGTTGTGAATCGACCAGATTCATATCGATCGGGCGAGGATTTTCGATCGCCTTTTTTACAGCCGGTTCGGTAATTTCATTGAATGAAATCCTGCAAGGACTATTCTCGTCAATATGCAGGATTTGCGATAAATGCCAGGCAATTGCCTCGCCTTCGCGATCAGGGTCGGTTGCGATATAAACTCGATCGACTTCGGTCGCCAGATCTTTTAATTCACGGATGACTTTTTCTTTACCCTTCATGTTGATATAACGCGGTTTATAATGATCCTGGACATCAACGCCCAGAGTCGAAGAGGGCAAATCGCGAATATGACCGACCGATGCGGCTATACGATAATCTTTGCCTAAATACCGCCCGATTGTTTTAGCCTTGGCCGGCGATTCAACAATAACCAGATTTTTACTCATCACATACATCCTTGTATCATAAATTAGCACCTCCACCATTATATACAGAAAAAGGCTGATTCTGTCAAAGCATATCGACCTCTTTCACAGAAAACCAGGCCGTCGACTTCCTGAATTGACAGCCAGGCGGCTGCCTCGCTGACTGTTTTGCCGGCGGCTGCCGCTATTTCCGGTAGAGTTAAGGGCGTGCCGGACATCAGGTGCAGCCAGGATTTTTCTTGATCAGATAATAACGAAACACCGGTTTGCCGGCCAGCCTGCCGGCATTTTTGCTTTGGAATAAGGGCGGTCGTCCGGGGAAGGCTCACGGATGAACGAAGACGCAGGATATCATCTGCCGATTCAAGGACTTCTGCACCTTCCCGGATTAATTGATTGCAGCCCTGGCTTTGCGGCGACAGAATGCTTCCCGGGACAGCAAAAACAGTTCTGCCCTGATCCCCGGCGAAACTCGCAGTGATCATGGTGCCGCTGGTTCTGGAAGCCTCCATAATGGCCACAGCATCGGATAATCCGCTGAGAATTCTGTTTCTGGCTGGGAAATAAGGTTTTCTCGGCCCGGTACCGGGCGGATGCTCACTGACAATCGCTCCGGTTTCCGCAATATCCTCCATAAGCCGCCGGTGTTCAGGAGGATAAACCAAATCGACGCCATGAGCAACTGCCGCCAAGGTCATCCCCTGATGTGACAACGCCGTTTTATGGGCCAGAGCATCGATTCCCCGGGCCAGGCCGCTGATAATAACCGTATGGGCATCAACCAGATCCATAACGATCCGTTCGGCGACCATTTTTCCGTATTGCGTCGGGTTGCGCGTCCCGATCACCGTTACGCAAAACAATTGCCGGATCAGATTTTGATAAGCCTTTCCCCGATAATACAGGACTAGCGGGCATGAATCAGCCAGACTCAGGCGACCCGGATAATCATCATCACCGAGGCGGCAGGCTCGGATGCCGTTTTGCCAGGCAGTCTCTGCCATCTGCCGATATGGCTCCCAGGCAGCCGGAAAGACCGTTCCGGCTTGAAATTCAGAAGGATTGGCGCCGTTCGCCGCCTGTATCTGTTCCCATTCACCTAAGCTGACCGGTATAAAGCGGAGCAAGCTGTCAAGTGGTTTGCCTTCCATCAGGAAAGCGCGAATTTGTTTACGATCCAGGCCAGGCTGACGCAGAGTATACGACAGCCACAGGCATTGCTGTAATTTCTTGATTTCGGTTTCCTGATTCATTTCGACCGACCTCTATCCCCATTTGATTTATACAAATATATACAAAATCATGACTTTTCATGGTTCAGGCCAGCGAAACCGAAATTGCAGCGCTTCGGCCACATGTTCTTCCCTGACCTCGGGCGAATCGGAAAGATCGGCAATAGTCCGGGCGATCCGGATGGTCTTTTTGCAACTGCGTACAGAAAGATTCAACCGGCCGGCCGAACGGGCGGCAAAAGCAACCGCTGACGGACTGACAAAAAAATCATCGCTCAGATTGTCGCTTTTCAAGCGGCCGTTCAGATCGGGTTCCCGGCCTTGCTGCCGGCAGCGTTCAAATTGAATTTCCCAGCACCGGCTGATCTGACGCGCGATTCCGGCGCTGTCCAGACCGTCTGTACGACCGCCGTGCAGGCTGGCTTCCAGCTGTCCGGCCGGAAGTCGGGTCATTTCCACGGTTAAATCAATCCTGTCCAACAGCGGGCCGCTGATCCTGTTTAGGTGTTCCAGTACTTTTTCGCGCGTACAGCGGCAGGCGGCGTTATTCTCCAGATATTCGCCGCAGCGGCAGGGATTGGCGGCTCCGACCAACAAAAAGTCAGCCGGATAAACCATGCTGTGTCTGAGACGAACCAGACGCACGGTTCGGTTTTCCATCGGCTGACGCAGGAGATCGAGCATTTCAGGCTGAAACTCGGTCATTTCATCCAGAAACAAGATGCCCAGATGAGCCAAAGTTACTTCGCCCGGAACAGGGATGGAACCGCCGCCGATTAAAGCGGCTCTGGATGCCGTATGATACGGCGCCCTGAAAGGGCGCCGGCGGATCAGCCCCCGGCCGTCTTTTAACAGGCCGGAGGCACTGTAGATCCGGGTTACCTGCATGGATTCCGCTGCATTCAGCGCCGGAAGTAAACCGGGTATCGTTGATGCCAGCGACGTTTTGCCGCAGCCCGGCGATCCCAACAGCAGGAGATTATGCCAGCCGGCGGCAGCAATCTGCAAGGCACGAATGGCCTTCTCCTGCCCGATAATCTGACAAATGTCCGTCCGGGGAAAACCGTCCGTATCTTCCCCGG
This sequence comes from Clostridiaceae bacterium, assembly GCA_034927345.1. Taxonomy (GTDB): domain Bacteria; phylum Bacillota; class Clostridia; order Saccharofermentanales; family UBA5734; genus JAYFQE01. Next base: position 289,496 of record JAYFQE010000002.1, on the reverse strand, counting down.
CGCTATCACGGCTGCCGGGATCATCCTCCTGTTTAGCCGGTTGTGCCGGCCGATTTGATTTTTCATCATGATTACCGAGAAAACGAACCGCATCCTGAAGATGACGAATCGGAAAAACAGCTTGCCGCATGACCGAATTTGCCTCGGTAAAATTGGCAGCCGGAACAAGAAGAGCGGTTATATGTTGGTCCTTACAGGTTAAAGCCCGGCATACAACCCCGGGAACCCCGCGTATCGCGCCATTCAAGCTAAGCTCGCCGAAAACACAGATCAACCGGTCCGGTTGCGCGATCTGTCCGGATGCCGCCAGCAGAGCCAGCGCCAGAGGCAAGTCATAAGCTGTACCTTCCTTGCGCAGCCAGGCAGGCGCATAACTGGCGATGACTCTTCCGGCCGGAAAGGCATAACCGTTATTTTTGATTGCAGCATGAACACGATTACGCGATTCGCGCACGGCGGAATCGCCCAGGCCGACAATCTCAAAGGATGGCAGTCCGGGCAGAATGGAAACTTCGATATCGACAAGAATGCCCTGAATACCATAAAGCGCGCATGATTTGATTTGGCTGAAATGTTTGGTTTCCATGTTAAACCTCCCTGCTATGCATGACAATCTTATCAGCTGCCTTGCGGCCAAGGGTATATAAAAGAACGACAAAATACGACAGAACTTTTCATCTTGCCCGATAAAACAATCCTGCCGGCAAATTGGCTTGACTTTTATCCTGGTTCACAGGCCGTTTTGCATTGCGCCGGCCGGCATTTTCTGCGATAATGACGATAATAATCAAGGGGGATTCATCATGCGTTTGGGAATTGTCGGGTTGCCTAATGTTGGCAAAAGTACTCTGTTTAATGCGATAACACGGGCAGGCGCCGCGGTGGCCAATTACCCGTTCTGCACCATAGATCCAAATGTCGGTTCGGTTGCGGTGCCGGATAAAAGACTGGATATGCTGGCCGAACTCTTCCATCCTGAAAAAATTACTCCCGCGGTCATTGAGTTTGTTGATATTGCCGGTTTGGTTAAGGGCGCCAGCAAAGGCGAAGGTCTGGGCAATAAATTTCTGGCCAATATTCGTGAAGTCGACGCCATAGTCCATGTTGTCCGATGCTTCGACGACCCCAATGTCATCCATGTCGAGGGGCGGACCGATCCGGAACGCGACATGGAAACGGTCAATCTTGAATTGATCCTCTCTGATTTGGAATACATGGACCGCCGTCTGGACAAAGCCCGTAAAATGGTCAAAGGCGGCGACAAGAAGTTATTATTGGAACTCGATGTGTTTGAACGTATTTATCAAAGTCTCGCTGAAGGTAAATCCGCCCGAACGGTATCATTAACAGAAGAAGAACGGAATTGTCTTCATGATGTCTCTTTGCTGTCCTTAAAACCGGTTCTTTATGTAGCGAACATATCCGAAGATGCCTTATCCGGTCCGGACCCCGAGTATGTCAAGCCGGTACGGGCAATAGCAGCCGGCGAACAGGCGGAAGTCGTTCTCATCAGCGCCCGGATCGAAGAGGAAATTGCCATGCTGGATGAAGAAGAACGGCGCCTTTTCCTGCAGGATCTGGGCTTGGAAGAATCCGGTCTGGACAAAATTATCCACGCCGGCTATAAACTGCTCGGTCTGATGTCTTTCCTGACCGCCGGCCAGCCGGAAGTCCGTGCCTGGACCATTAAAATGGGTACAAAAGCCCCACAGGCCGCCGGTAAAATACATTCAGATTTTGAACGGGGTTTTATCCGGGCGGAGGTTGTATCCTTCCAGGATCTTATAACCTGCGGCAGTCACGCGGCAGCCCGTGAAAAGGGCTTGATCCGTTCCGAAGGCAAGGAATATGTGATGCAGGACGGCGATGTTGTCCTCTTCCGCTTTAACGTCTGAGATATTTTATGACAAGCGGATACCGCGCTGGCCAAGTTCCTGGTTCAACAGCTCGCGGATCCGCCCGGTCAGTTCATCCAGTCCCTGGTTGTTTTCAATCACATGATCGGCCAGACCGGTGTATTCTTCGCGCGTCATCTGCATGGCCATGCGCCGGCGCGCTTCATTTTCATCCATACCGCGGCCGCGCAGCCGCTCCAGGCGTTTTGCGTCATCAGCCCACACCACCCAGACCTGATCGCATATATCGAGGAAACCGTGTTTTACGGGGATCGGTACATCAAGGACTACCGCGCGGACTTTTTTCTGTGCCAATTTGTCCACTTGTTCTTTCATCTGGCTCAGAACGTGACGATGAACAATAGCGCTGAGCTGATCCAAAGCCCGATGATTTTTAAAAACCAAAGCCGCCATGGCTTGTCTGTCCAATGAACCCTGGCTGTTAACCACCGCAGAGCCAAATTGTTCAATCAATTCCGGTATAGCCGCGCCGTTCTCGGCAGTAACCGCGCGTGACAATTCATCGGCGTCGATCACCGGCAGCCCGGCCTGCCGGCAAATATCGGCGGCGGTACTTTTGCCGCAGCCGATTCCCCCCGTTATACCAATAACAAACATCATAGCCTCCCAGTAAATCCCATTAGGGCCGTATCTTATTTACAATCTGCCCAGCGGGCCCCCCGCCGGACATCTGCCAGCAATGGTACGGACAACGCCATGGCATGCTCCATTTCATTACGCAATAAATCAGCCGCCTGATCAGCTTCCCCTTCGGGACATTCAACGATCAGTTCATCATGCACCTGTAAAATCAAACGGGCGGTTAAATTCGCCTCTTTTAAAGCCGCTGCCGCCCGTACCATGGCGATTTTTATCAGATCCGCCGCTGTTCCCTGCACCGGCGTATTCATGGCTGCCCGTTCGCCGAATTGGCGGATATTTCGGTTCGCTGCTTTTAACTCAGGCAGATAACGCCGCCGGCCAAATAATGTTTCCACATAACCGGTTTTATAAGCCTGTTCGATTAAACTATTCAGATAGGGCCGGATATTGGGATAATGCTCCTCATATTCGACAATGTAATGATGAGCCTGGCGCACGGTAACCCCCAGATCCCGGGCCAGACCAAAATCGCTGATGCCATAAACAATACTGAAATTCATCGTTTTGGCAACAGAACGCATTTCTGAGGTGATCTCATCTGCCGGCTTATCAAAAATGCGGCAAGCCGTATTCATATGGATATCTTCAGCCCGGACAAAAGCTTCCGTCATAGCCGGATCGCCGGATAAATGCGCCAGGAGACGCAGCTCGATCTGCGAATAGTCCGCATCCAGCAAAAGACAGCCGGGCGCGGCAATGAAAGCCCGGCGGATCAGCTGACCTGCCGCCATCCGAATGGGAATATTCTGCAAATTGGGTTCGGAGCTGCTTAGCCGTCCGGTAGTCGTCAAAGTTTGGTTAAAAGTCGTATGCACACGGCCGTCGGCCGGATCGACGACTTTCATCAGGCCTTCGACATAAGTCGAACGTAATTTGGCCAGCTGGCGGTGCTCGATTATCAACGGTACAGCCGGATGTTCGCCGGCCAAGCGCTCCAGTTCATCGGAATCGGTTGAATAAGTGCCGCCTGAACGTTTTTTCCCGGTTGTCAAGCCCATATTCTGGAAGAGTACTTCACTCAGTTGTTTCGGCGAATTGAGATTGAACGTAAGGCCGCATAATTGATAGATTTCTGTTTGCAGGACCTCCTGACGGGCGGACATTTCCACTGCCAGATTTTGCAGGACCGAAAGATCAAGGGCAAACCCGCATTGTTCCATATCGGCCAGGACCGCGGCCAAAGGAAATTCAACAGTATCGGCCAGATATTCCAGATGCCTCTCGACCAGCAATTCCCGTTGTTTCAGTGCGATTTCCCGTAAAACATGAAGGCGGACTGCAATTTGCCGATCCTGTTCAGCGCAGTCGGCCGTTTTTTCCGGCAGATCCTGCTCCGGCGCGCCGGCCAGTGAAAATAAATCTTGTTGTTCACCGGCTCCGTTCCTGGAATCATTGTTGTTATTCGCTCCGGCGGCCGCTTCTTCCGGCATCGTTTTACCGGTAGCCTGCTGATAAAGGCGGTTCAGATCCGGCTTCCCGTCCAATTGGTTCAATAAATATGCTGATATCAGGACATCATGAACGCCAGACCGGAGTCCAGTAAGACCTGTTTGACGTAAAAAGCGCTTGTAATCATAAAAAACCGGGCGGCAGCCGGAGTTTTCGACAACCTGCCAAAAGTCCGGCCAAGTAATATTCTCGAGTTTTCGGACGCCGTTCTGATCCGTCAGCCAGAAAACCGGCTGATCTTCTTCCAGCCAAAAAGCAGGCCACTGGTCGCGGGCAGATTCCAGATCACGGCTCAGTTGTTCAAGATTGCCGGATTCACAGGTCAGCCAGGCGGTATGATCAGCTTGATCTGTTCCTGGAGCCGCAAAATTAAAGCGGGTTAGAAATTTACTAAAGCCAAGCCGGTTAAATAATTCGATCAGAGCGGCAGCGTCCGGCGCCTGGACACGATAATCATCCAGGTTCTTGGCGATCGGAGCGGTCAGGCAGATGGTTGCCAGATCACGGGACATATAAGCCATTTCACGTCCGGCGGCTAACTTCTGGCCGATACTGCCCTTGATCTGGTTCAGCGCCTCATAAACGCCGTCGAGCGTTTCATATTGCCTAAGCAGCCCGATCGCGCCTTTTTCTCCGACGCCATGGACGCCAGGGATATTATCGGACGGATCGCCCATTAAAGCCTTTAAATCGATGATCTGAGCCGGCGACAGTTGATAGCGGTCCATAATGGCCGCCGGATCGTATCGTTCAATATCGGTTTTGCCTGAACGGGTAACCGGCTGAAGGATCGTGACTTGTTTACTGGCCAGTTGAAAGCTGTCTTTATCGCCGGTCACCAGATTAACCGGCATATGACTGCTTCCCCAAACTGCCAGGCTGCCCAGAATATCATCTGCTTCAAAACCTGGGCATTCCAAGCAGCAGACACCCAGCGCCCGCAGGAGATCTTTCAAAACAGGAATCTGGACTGCCAGATCATCCGGCATAGGCTTGCGGGTCGCTTTGTACAAGGGATAAGCCTGATGCCGAAAAGTCGGTTCCCTACGATCAAAAGCGGCAACAATATGCGTCGGATGCAGCTCATCGATAAAGCGCCAGTACATATTGCAGAAAACAAACAGCGCTCCGGTGGGAAATCCGTCGGGCGCTGTTAGGTTGTGACGGCCGTATATTGCATAGAAAGCCCGGTTGATCAGGCTGTTGCCATCCAGAAGAAGCAGATTTTGTTCAGACAAATCATCACGCTCCAATCAAAAGTGAGATCCAGGATACATCGGATGTCGCCGCTGTCGTAAAAGTTTTCCCATACAGACCTTCTTCAAGGCCATTCAGCAGTCCGGGTAATTCCGATGTTTCGATTATCTCAATTTTGATGGGTGTTTGGCAAGTATCCAGAGCTTGATGAAACCGTTCCAGATAATTCCGGGTCAGGTTGGCCGGATACGCTGCCAGAATAAGCACCTTGTCGTCGGTTCCGGAAAAAACCAGAACACGCAGCAAATCTGCTTTCTCCAACAGGTCGAAAGCGGCCCGGCCTTCCGGACTGAGAACTTTTGAACCGGGGGCGAAAAAATCCCGTGTCGTGATATTTTCGACGACAGCCATTTCATTTTGGCTGCCGGTCGATACTTCGGCCCCATTCGCCGCATCTGTCATGATTTCTTCGATGCCGGCCGACGTCGCTATAGCCGAAGCTTGATCGCCAGCCGTATCTGCGGCCGGTTCATTTTCTTCATAAAAACAAGCCACAGCGGGAATATCGGTCAGAGCGCCGGCAAAGACCTGCCAGCCGCCGGCGCTTACTGCTGTTTTCTGATCAACGGCTGCTTTGGATGTCCGTTCATTAGTCGAATTCAACATGGAATTGGCGGCTTGATCAGCTAAAAATCCGGCCTGCATGGTACTAGAAGCAAAATGAGCTTGAAAAAGCGGCAAACTTAGAATCAGAAGGACGACGCAGCAAATGGCGCCTATGGACTCGTACCAAAAAACAGGGCGGCGCCAAAAAGCCGGCCGGGCAGCAGGTACAGACTGACCCGCTGCTTCCCCGTTTTTCAGATGATGCCGGATTTGTTTGTCCAGTGCAGAGAGACGCTCACGGTCTTCAACATCCAGAGAACCGGCCGGGGGCAGATGCTTTTGCCGCATCTCCAGCCATTGACGCTGGAGTTCAAGCTTGTCACGGCATTCGGAACATTGCCGCAGATGCAATTCCAGGGAAAAACAAGTTGACTCATCCAGATTCCCGTCCAGATAATCAATGAAGTGTTTTTCCATATGGGAACCTTGTTTATTTATCATGCTTGCGCCTCCTCTCTGTCAATGTTACGTTTTACTTTTTAGACGATGGTTTTCTTCTGTTTGTTCCCTTTTACGCAAACGAATCATTAATTGATTCCGGGCGCGGGACAACCGCGATTTAACCGTACCTTCCGATATGCGGAAAATTTCCGCCAGTTCATGGTAACTGAGCCCTTCCAGGTCGCGCAGGACAATAATCTCGCGTAAAGGCCGGGCCAAAGCGGCAATTTCTTCGCGGATCATGCGTTTTGTTTCTTCTGATTCCGCGAGATCATCCGGCAATGGCGCATGATCGGCAATTTGCATGACAACCGGATTATTTTCGGTCTCCAGGGTTTCATCGAGGGAACAAACCCATGCCCGGTTGTTTTTTCGTTTATAATCCAGGCAAGTATTGACGGCTATGCGATAAATCCAGGTATAAAACGCGGCCAATGAGTGATAATCCCTGACAGAACGGAAGGCTTTAATAAAGGTTTCCTGGGTGCAATCCTCGGCATCCTGCCGATTGCCAAGAAAACTGAAACAAACCCCGTAAATGCGGGATAAATAACGTTCTACAAAATAAGAAAAAGCGTCTGGATCACCGTTCCGGGCTAATTCCAGCTGTTGGCGCTCCGGGTCATCTGTCACGTCAATCCCCCTGGCCGGTACCGGCTTTCAGGCCGGCGCTCCGGATCTGAATCAATTGGTTTATTATATCACGCAGGATATGGGTTGTGTTGACTATGGTTTAATCTTTTTAGCCAGCGGAACAATCGCCAGACCGGTCGCAATACCGGCCAGACCTTGCAGCGTATTGAAAAACAAGGTTCCAACAGCGGCAGCCAAGCCATAGAATAATATCTCTGTCAGAAAATAACCGCCGACCATGATCACTTCACAACCGGTAAAAAGGATCAGCTGTCCGACCCAGGTCATTGCCGGTTTGCTTTTCAGGACATAACCGGCTAAAAGGCCCATCACACCTTTAATCAGGAACGTCGGAATCATATAGTGGGGAAATCCGGCCATCAGATCCGCCAGTGTCGATCCGAGCGCCGCGCTGATCGCGGCGAAAGGTCCAAGAATGGCGGCCGCTGCGAAAATAGCGCCATCGCCAAAATTAATATAACCATATCCTCCTGGAATGGGGAATTTAAGAATAAATGTTGCCAGAAGGATTACAGCGGCCATTATGCCGCCATAGGTTACTGATCGAATATTTAATTTCACGTTAATTCTCCTTTACTACAATGGCTTCTATCTCGATTTTGGCATCCTTGGGCAGAGCAGAGACCTGGATGGTTGAACGAGCGGGACAATGCGTGCCCAGCCACGCGGCATAAATTTGATTAAATACTGAAAATTCCCGTAAATCTGTCATAAAAACCGTCGTTTTGACAATTTGGCTGACTGTACAGCCGGCCTCATCGAGAACTGCCTGTAAATTGCGCAGAACCTGTCCGGTCTGGGCGGCTAAATCAGAGCCTGCCAAATCGCCGGTTTCCGGACACAGCGGGATCTGACCTGATATAAAAAGCAGTTTGCCTGCCATAATAGCCTGGGAATATGGACCGATCGGCAGCGGAGCTTGATTGGTTTCAATAATCTGATGCATGCTGCAACCTCCTTAAATGATAATCATGAAACAATTATCCATTATAATATAAAATGATCTTCTTGAGTATGGCAGCATTTTATGGTTCCTGTAAGGAAATTGCCGGACCATTGTCAAATGCTTCAACAACATTTATAGTAATGGGTATGTATCAATAACGCCACTAAAGGAGCCGGCTACTCATGGTTTTTTCAAGCTTGCTATTTTTGTATGCTTTCTTGCCCGCCTGCCTGTTATGCAATATGGCAGCCAGCAAGCTCCAGACCAAAAATTATATCCTGCTTGCCTTTTCCCTCTTTTTTTATGCCTGGGGCGAGCCTTTCTGGGTTATCCTGATGATTCTCACCGGCTTTTTTATTTACTGGGCCGGCTTGAAAATCGACCGGTACCGCGGCCGGCCTCAGTCGCGTTTCTATTTGATTCTGGCGATTATCGGCGCTCTATCTTCTCTGGCAATTTTTAAATACCTGGGATTCACGGTGGAAAACCTGAATCTGATAACCGGGCTGAAAATTCCGGTGCCGAGCTTCAGCTTGCCGATCGGCATTTCATTCTACACTTTCCAGACATTGACCTATGCCATCGATCTGTACCGCGGCGATACCAAATTACAAAAATCAGCGGCCAATTTCTTGCTTTACGAGGCGCTTTTTCCACAACTGATCGCCGGGCCGATCGTCCGTTACGCCGATGTCGCCGAACAGATCGACAACCGCACGGTAACCTATACCGGCTTTGCCCGCGGCATCAGCCGTTTTCTGGTCGGCCTCGGCAAAAAAGTCCTGATCGCCAATTACGCCGGCCAGTTAGTCACGCGTACTTTGGGCGCCGGTTTGGATAAACTGAGCGTCGGTGAAGCCTGGCTGGGACTTTTGGCCTTTGCTTTACAGATTTACTTCGACTTTTCGGGCTATTCCGACATGGCTATCGGCCTCGGCCGGATGTTTGGCTTCGAGTTTAAAGAAAACTTCAACTATCCTTATATATCAAATTCAATCACCGAATTCTGGCGCCGCTGGCATATATCCCTGAGCACCTTCTTCCGCGATTATGTTTACATCCCGCTTGGCGGAAACCGCAAACATCTGATACGCAACATGCTGATCGTCTGGGGTCTCACCGGTCTGTGGCACGGCGCCAGCTGGAACTTTATCCTGTGGGGCCTTTATTTCTTTCTTTTGCTGCTCCTGGAAAAAAAGGTGCTTGGCAAACTCTTAAAGAAAGCGCCGGCTTTTGTCGGGCATTTTTATGCGATGTTTGCCGTGCTGGTCGGCTGGGCTTTCTTCTATTTCACCGATATGGGCAGCCTTCTGAACATGCTCAGCCTGATGTTTGGCTTTTCCGGCCACGCGGTCTGGAACATCCAGGCCGACCTGCTCTTGCGCAATAACATTTTTTTCTATGCCATTGCCATCTTCGCATCGACACCGCTTGCTGCCAACCTGGCCAAATTGATTCAAAAAAGGCGGCCGGCGACCGAACATCGGCCTGTCTATACGGCATTGGTCCTGGCTATGAATATGCTGCTGCTGTTTTATTCAACTGCGGCTCTGGTAGGATCGACTTACAACCCATTCCTTTATTTTCGTTTTTAATCGCTGCCGGCATTACCTGTTACTGGAGGTTTTATCGTGAAAAAAGATCATCAGGCCATGATTGCCTTCTTCCTGATACCACTCTATCTTTTGACTGTTTTAAACATCTTCTGGCCTAACCAGCAGGTATCGGCCGATGAAAACAGAACCCTGGCTCAAATGCCGTCCTTCTCCTGGCCCAAACTGGCCAGCGGCGAATGGACCCAGGAATTTGAGAATTATTTCTCCGACCAGTTTCCTATGCGTAACTTTTTCATCAACTCGAATCAACGGCTGAACGAAATGGTTAAGCTCTCTATCGGCGACTCCGTCGATCTGGTGCAAAATCCCGGCGGTGACGAGCAGGATCTCGGCGTTGGCGAACACCTTGAACACGATCCAGGCGATCTGGTCACCTTGTCTTCCCAGCAAACCGACCCTGCTTCCAGCCAGACTTCCCCGGCTTCGGAAAATACGCAGCCGACAGCCGCCGAAACGAACGCAACGGCAACGCCGACGCCTGAATCCACAACCGCGGTCGCGCCATCGGTCGACGGGCCGGTCGAACAGGTTTCCGGCGTCATTATCGTCGACAACCGGGCGATGGAGCTTTACAGCTTCAGCGAGAGCCGCAGCCAGCGCTATGTCGACCTGGTCAATAAGCTGCAGACTAAATTGCCCAATTCACAGGTTTATGACATGGTGGCTCCGACATCGGTCGAATTTTATTCACCGGAAAAGTACCATTCCCTGTCCAGCTCGCAGAAGAACGCCATTCAAACCATTTACAGCAAGATGGGCAACGGCATCAAAACAGTTGATGCTTACAGTAAAATTGTTCCGCACTGGGAAGAATACATCTATTTCCGGACCGATCACCATTGGACGGCGCGCGGCGCTTATTATGCCTATCAGGCCTTCTCGGAATCAGCGGGCTTTACGTCGATTGCCATGGACCAGTTCCAGACCGGCACGATCGACGGCGATTTCCTGGGCAGTTTATACCGCTATACCAAGAGCACCAAACTGAAAGACAATCCGGATCATGTTGAGTACTTCATGCCTCTGGTCAGCAGTGAAGGCGTTGCCTTCACCAGCACCGACATGACGGAAGGATATAAAGTCCAGGCTGTCCGGACCGATATCAGCAGCACCAATAAATACCTGGCTTTCATTCAAGGCGACAATCCTCTGGTCCAATTTAAAACAAGCCTGACCAACGGCCGGAAAATCGTCGTTCTCAAGGAGTCCTTCGGCAACGCCCTGGTCCCCTATTTGACCAACCATTATCAGGAAGTCTATGTCATTGATCCGCGCAGCCTGACAGCCGACCTGCCCGCTTTTATCCAAAGCCACGGCATCCAGGATGTCTTGATCATCAATTACGCATTCAGCATTACCAATACGAAATGGCTGGACGGTTTCGAAAAAATGATCGGTTAGCCTTTCGGGCTGACCGATCTGGTTCCGGCTTATGCCAGCTTGTATAAAATTTGTGATCTAATGATGATCAGTCCCCGGAAGATGATTATTTCCCGGGGATTTTTCTATATTAACCCAGTTTAACGGGCGCCGCCGCTTCATTTTGCTCCGTTTGATCCGGCTCTTGAGGCAAGATGGCGCCGCAGGCTGCGCAAAAGCGCGCTTTTCGCTCAGATTCGGCCCCGCAGGCCGGACAAAGCTGAATTCCTTTAACCTGACGAATTTTATGCTCCAACTCCTGGATGCGGGCATTAGCTTGGTCGATGGTCGTACAGTAGAGCTGCAGCTCAGCCAGATCGTGCTGCCGCAGTTGTTTATAATAACACTCGCCCAGGTCGCGATATTGAACACGGATAGCGGCCCGTTCATCGGCTATAGACACCGAGAACCGGGCAATATCGGCCAGTTCACGTGACTTGACCGCAGCGTCGCTGGCCACTTTACCGACTTTTTTGCCGAAATTATCAAAGAACGACATGATTTAACCCCCCGTTCAATCCGCTCAGGTTTATCATCAGATCAGCTGCGGCGATGCAAGCTCACGTTTCGGCTTATGACTTCAGTGTAGCGCATATTCGCTTTCCTGACCAGACTGGGATAATGCGGTCTGACCTTGGCAGGCGACCGGTTGATGGCGGCTGAAAGCTGTAGCGATCATCAGTTTGATCCGATTCAGCTGATTGACCTCGCTGGCGCCTGGATCATAATCGATCGGGACAATATTAGTGTCCGGATATAGCCGGCGCAATTCCTTGATCATCCCTTTGCCGGTAACATGATTAGGCAGGCAGGCAAAAGGCTGAGCGCAAATGATATTCGGCACGCCGCTGTTGATCAGTTCCAGCATCTCAGCTGTTAAAAACCATCCTTCTCCGCTGTCATTGCCCAGCGAGAGGATTTGCTCGGCCCGTTCGCTCAAATGGCTGATTTTTTCCGGTACGGTATATTTCCCGCGGCATGCTTCCAGACGTTTGATCATATGATTGCGGTACAGTTCCATGATCTTGACGGTTAAGTCAGCCAGAATGGCCGCCTGGCGGCTTGTGCCGAGATTCTTGTGCTTCCACTGGCTGTTGTAGAAACAATAGAGGAAGAAATCCAAAAGGCCCGGCATGACCGCCTCGCAGCCTTCAGACTCGATAACGCCGACCGCATTGTTGTTGGCGTCCGGTTGAAATTTAACCAGAATTTCACCGACCAGACCAACCCGCGGTTTACGGGCGATCGAACGCAGCGGCAGTTTTTCAAAGGCATCGACAATATCGTCGATTAACTCGGAAAAACTCAGTTTGCAGCCTAATTGCGGACATTTGCCGTCTTTCAGAAAATAAGTCCGGCAGATATCGTCCCAGGTTTTATACAAAGCCTGACTGCTGCCGGCTTCCTGTTCATAAGGACGCACCCGGAGCAATAAAGTTTGGAGCAGATCGCCCAGAACAAGGGCTTGCATGGCTTTATGCAGCAAAGGCAGCGTAATTGAAAACCCCGGGTTGCTCTCGATGCCGGTTGCGCTGAGCGCTACAACCGGTACTTGAGCAAAACCTGCTTCACGCAAAGCTTTGCGCAGAAAGGCAACATAATTCGTAGCCCTGCAGCCGCCGCCGGTCTGTGTAATAAATACCGAACACTCATCGGGATTATATCCGCCCCGCAAAAAGGCGTTGACCAACTGGCCGACTACCATGATCGACGGATAGCAGGCGTCATTATTTACATATTTCAAGCCGGTCTCAACATCCTCAGCTGAAGCATGTGTTAAGATATGTGTCCGGTATCCTTCCCTACATAAAACACTCTCGATCAGGCTAAAATGGATCGGCGACATCTGCGGCGCCAGAATAGTGTGCCGCCGGCGCATTTCTTTGGTAAAAGGCGTGCGCTGCAAGGTATACGGCCCGGTCTGCACCAGATGTGCCGGCCGGCGCGCCCGTTCCTGCATCGCTACTTTCAGGGAACGGATGCGGATGCGTGCCGCGCCCAGATTACTGACTTCATCGATTTTGAGGACCGTGAAGATCTTGCCCTTGGCCTCAAGGATTTCCTGGACCTGATCGGTTGTCACCGCGTCCAAACCGCAGCCGAAGGAATTCAACTGAACCAATTCCAGATCCCGGCGAGTCGTGACAAAATCCGCGGCCTCATAAAGGCGCGTATGATAAGCCCACTGGTCGACAACACGGATCGGTCTCTGCAGCTTACCGGGTATAGCCACACTGTCCTCCGTTAAAACAGCCAGTCCCAGCGACAAGATCATCTGCGGAATCCCATGGTTGACTTCCGGATCCAGATGATAAGGCCTTCCGGCCAGCACCAGCCCCTTCTTGCCCGTTTTTTCCAGATAAAGCAAAGCTTCCCGGCCTTTGTCCCGGATATCGTTCTTGAAGCGCTCGTATTCGGCAAAACCATGCTCAACCGCTTTTTTCGCTTCAGCCCGTGTCACACCGAAATCGGCGAAGGTTTCAACGATCCTTTGCGGCAGCTTCCCGCGGTGTTCCAGGGAATAAAACGGATTTATGAACCGGATGTTCTGCTCACGCAGCTGCTCGACGTTATTCTTAATGACTTCCGGATATGAAACGACAATCGGACAATTATAGTGGTTGTTGGCATCCGGACTCTCCTTTTGTTCATAGGAGATGTCCGGATAAAATATCGTTTTAATACCCTTGTCAATCAAATCGACAATATGGCCGTGCACCATTTTAGCCGGATAACAAACACTTTCCGATGAAATAGAATCCATGCCCTTTTCGAATATCTTATGGTCGGACCGTCCGGATAAAACGACGCTGAAACCCAATTCCGTCAAAATAGTAAACCATAACGGATAGTTTTCATATATGTTCAAAGCCCGCGGTATGCCGATCACACCGCGCGGCGCCTGGTTTGCCGGCAATGGTTTGTATTGGAACAGGCGTTTGTATTTATAATCAAAGAGATTGGGCAAGGTATCATGGTCGGCCCGTTCTTCCCCGGCTCCGCGTTCACATCGGTTGCCGGACACATATCGTTCGCCGTTGCTGAAATGTGAAATCGTCAGCTGGCAGTGGTTTGTACAGCGATTGCAGTGGGTCCTCTCCGTATCATAATGAAAATTCTGCAGCGAAACCGCATCAAGCAGACGGCTTACCGAATCTTCACGACTCCGTTCGCGGGCCAGCAAAGCCGCGCCGAATGCGCCCATAAGTCCGGCGATATTCGGTCTGATGACTTCCCTGCCGGTTATCTGTTCGAAACAGCGTAGTATTGCGTCGTTTAGAAAGGTTCCGCCCTGGACAACAACCTTTTCGCCCAATTGCGACGCATCCTTGATTTTAATGACTTTATATAAGGCGTTACGCACAACAGAATAAGAAAGGCCGGCAGAAATATCACCGATACTTGCTCCTTCCTTCTGAGCCTGTTTGACGCGAGAATTCATAAAAACTGTACAGCGGGTTCCCAGATCCACCGGGTGTTCGGCCGCCAGAGCTTCCAGAGAAAAGGCGTGGGCATCCATATTCAAGGTTTCAGCAAAAGTCTGGATAAAGGATCCGCAACCGGATGAACAAGCTTCATTGATCATGATGCTGTCGATCACGCCGTTTTTGATCCGCAGGCATTTCATATCCTGACCGCCGATATCAATAATGAAATTGACGCCCGGGCAGAAAAACTCCGCGGAACGATAATGAGCCATGGTCTCGATTTCGCCCTCGTCAACGCTTAATGCGGTTTGAATCAAACGTTCTCCATAGCCGGTTACGCATGAATTGGCGATCCAGGCAGCTGCCGGCAATTGTTCGTAAAGTTGCTTCAGAATCGAAACAGCACTGTTGATCGGGTTACCTTTATTACCGGCATAATAAGTAAAAATCAATTCGCCGGCCTGGTTGATCAGAACGGCTTTGGTGGTTGTACTGCCGGCATCGATACCCAAATAGCACGGCCCGCTCTGACTGGCAATATCGCATAAATCAACGGCATGCAGACTATGGCGCCGATCAAATGCCTCTTTTTCCGCACTATCGGCAAATAATGGACGTATTCGCGTAATGTCCAGTTCCATCTTCTTCGAGGTCTGAAAACGAGATTTGATTTCCGCCAGCGGCATATACTGTTGATCTGATAATAAAGCGGCGCCGATCGCCACAAAGAGCTGTGCCTGCGGCGGTGTGACAAATGATTTGACAGCCTGGCCCAGCGTACGGGTAAAAGCATCTCTCAACGTGGGCAAGAAATGCAGCGGTCCGCCCAAAAAAACGACCTGGCCGCGAATAGGCCGGCCGCAAGCCAAACCGGCGATCGTCTGGTTGACAACAGCCTGCAGGACTGAAGCAGCCAGATCATCTTTGGCCGCGCCGTCATTAATCAGCGGCTGTAAATCGCTTTTAGCGAATACGCCGCAGCGTGAAGCAATCGGATAAAGCGTCTGGTAACGGGAAGCCATTTCGTTCAGGCCGGAGGCATCTGTTTGAAGCAGCGTAGCCATCTGATCAATAAAAGCGCCCGTACCGCCTGCACAGGTACCATTCATCCGCTGTTCCGGCACCGGTTTCATATAAGTAATTTTTGCGTCTTCGCCGCCAAGTTCGATAATGACATCCGTATCTGGATAAAAATGGCGAATTGCCTCGGTCTCAGCAATAACCTCCTGAACAAAAGGCAGATCAAGCCACCGCGACACACTGACGCCGCCGGAACCGGTTATATTGATTTGAACCTGGGCATCCGGATATAAATCAGTTACTTCGTTAAAAGCACGGCATAGCTCGCCGCCGATATCCGCATGATGGCGGCGGTATTGCTGATATACAACTTCATCTCCCTGGAGCAGGACGATCTTGATCGTCGTTGATCCAATATCCAGGCCCATACGGTATTTTTTGTTCGTCATCTATTGGCTCACCTGTCAATTCTCATGTTATCTTTTACCTAAAATCTAATTTTATCATGAATAGTGTAAAAATAAATGACCGCCAGGTTAATTTTTCTTCGATTATCAAACTTTCTGTTTTGGCGTACAGAAAAAGGCACCCGCTGCCGGGTACCTTTTTGATTGATTTTACTTGAAGATCGTAAAAATGCCAGTCATGAACCACAATTTACGTATTTGAACTATTTCCGAAAAGGTTCAAACGGAACAACAGGGTTTCATCTTCGGGATTTTCACAAATAATCTTCGCCTCAACCAGACGGCCGCCTTCAATTAAGTTGACGATACCAGCTAATTGGCTCAGTTTGCTCTTCAAATTGAACCGATCGTTTTCACTGGTCACCAGAAGAACATTTCCTTTACATTGGTCGAGAGCTTGAATGAAAGCTTTGACGTCAATGTCATGCATACTAAAAGATTTACTCATAATTTTCGCCTCCTCAATACCTTAAGATCAAGGCATCTCATTTCTTTTGCGTTTGCTTCTTACTTTTTTATTTCTAGTTTCATTATACCTGTTAATTCAGAAAATACAAGTATTATCCGTCTGTCAATATGGATATTTTTACAAATTTTGTTGTTGTTCATTGTGCAATATGACATGTTTTTTCTCTTGGCCTGCCTTTATCGGTTTTCATGTATCCTAGATCTTGACTTCATCGTCGAACATGATAAACTGTAACAGGCAAAATTAGTTGCCGCTGTGGCTCAGCGGTAGAGCCGCTCACTCGTAATGAGCAGGCCGTGAGTTCGATTCTCACCAGCGGCTCCAGAGAAGAGGATTTTCATAACAGAAGGTCCTCTTTTCATTTTCCCGCAGCCTGATCCGGCCTTTTCAGGAGCGTTCAACTCGGCCGGCCCGATTATTGATTTAAAATCTTTGCGGCTTGACGCGCTTCTGCGATCAGACGTTCTTCGTCGAGTGTCTGTAATTCGCGTTTATACATCAGCCAACGCCCGTCAACCATCAGGGATTCTACAGCTGCTCCATCGGCACTGTAAACCAAAGCTGAAACAGGATTGCCCTGCGGTACCATTTCCGGCCGGTCGGTCTGGACAATCTGCAAATCGGCATCCATGCCGGCGGCGATACGACCGCTGTGGCTGAAGCCCAAACCGGACATGCCCTGGCTGGTGGCCATTGTCAGCAAATCCGCTGCCGGCATGACAGCCGCATCGCGATTCGCGCCCTTAGCTAAAAATGAAGCCAGCCGCATATCTTTATAAAGATCCAGATTATTGTTGCTCGCCGCGCCGTCCGTACCGATTCCCAACCGGATACCGGCTTTTATCATAGCCGGCAAATCAGCCACTCCGCTGCCCAATTTCAAATTGCTGGCCGGGCAATGCGCCACCAGAACCGAATGCCGGGCCAATACCGCTCTCTCCGCATCATCCAGATGAACGCAATGCGCCGCAATAGTCGGCGTTGCGAAAAATCCAAAATTCTCCAGCTGACAAGCCGGTCTCTGATGATACTTGGCCAGACAATCCGTTATTTCCTGCTCGGTTTCAGAAACATGAACCTGTACCGGGCAATCCATTTGCCGGGCTAAAGAAGCCAGGATCGGATAAAGATCCGACGCATATAAATAAACCGAATGAATGAGCATGGAAACCCGCAGCAAACCGGAAGGATGACGACTATATTGCCGGATTTGATCCGACAAGATTTGATCATCGACAATCGTTTCCCCATCCGGATCCTGACGTTTGACATCCACACAGAAATTCAGGCGAAAACCTGCATCCAAAGCAGCTTCTGCCGCTGCATCCTGGAAATAATACATGTCCGCTGCCGCTCCGGTACCGCTGCGGATCATTTCCGCCAACGCCAGACGGCTGCCGCAGGCGACAATATCATGGGTCAGCCGGTTTTCACGCGGAAAAATAACCTGAAACAACCAGGGCTGTAAGGCATAATCGTCGGCTTGATTGCGTAAAAGCGTCATAGCCATATGCCCATGGGTGTTGGCAAAAGCAGGAAGCAGGATACGATCCTGGCCGCTGCATATTTCATAAGGATAACCCGCAAAAATTCTGATCGCTTCGTCCTCATCCTGGCCGCAATAAGCGATTTTCCCATTTATAATGGATACGGCAGCCTCGGTCATTGTTTTGACAATCTGGTTTTCATCAGGTGTGACAACGGTTATCTTCTTAAATAAAACTGAAGGTTTCATACTTCACCTCACGTTAATCACGGCAGCCGGCTGTTATAGATCCCAGTGTTCCAGATAATCCTGCTGTTCCATCGTCAGCGTGTCGATCTGTTTGTGGTGATGGCATAATAGGCGCTGAGCAACAGTATCGTCAATATCAGACGGCAGTTGATGCACAGCAACCGGCAGGGAGCGGCCGTTTTGCGCCAGATAAAGAACACTTTGAGCCTGCAGCGAAAAACTCATGTCCATGATTTCAACCGGATGCCCGTCGCCGGCAGCCAAATTGACCAATCTTCCTTCAGCCAATATATGGATTCTTCGGCCGTCCGCCAGAGTATAACCGGTTATGTTACGGCGGACTTCATTGATGGATACAGCCTGTGCCGCCAGCTCGGGTAAATTGATTTCCACATCAAAATGGCCGGCGTTACAAAGGATCGCGCCGTCTTTCATCAAGGGATAATGTCGTCCGGTTATGACATCACGGCAACCGGTTACAGTGATAAATAAATCACCGCAGCGCGCCGCTTCGTCCATGGACATAACATCATACCCCTCCATCAAAGCCTCGCAGGCTTTAACCGGATCGATTTCCGTAATGACAACCCGGGCTCCCATACCCCGGGCCCGCATGGCTACGCCGCGGCCGCACATGCCGTATCCGGCAATAACGACCGTTTTCCCGCACACCAGAAGATTAGTTGTCGCAAGAATAGCTGTCCAGACCGATTGTCCGGTGCCGTAACGATTATCGAACAAATGTTTGCAGCGGGCATCATTCACCGCGATGACCGGATAAAGAAGATGCTTGTCCTTCTCCAGAATTTTCAGTCTTTTGACGCCGGTTGTTGTTTCTTCACAACCGCCGATCAGATCTGTTACCAGATCACGGCATTCGGTATGCAAAAGCAAGGCAAAATCGCCGCCGTCATCAATAACAATATGCGGCCGGATTGCCAAGGCTCTTTTCAAATGATTCAGATATTCATCCATATCAACGCCGTGCCGGCAATAGACTTGCAGACCGTCTTCCACCAACGCCGCCGCCACATCATCCTGTGTCGATAACGGATTGCAGCCGGTCAAGGCTACTTCCGCGCCGCCGGCCGCCAATGTTTTTGCCAGACAGGCCGTCTTGGCTTCAACATGAACGCTGACGGCAATGCGATATCCTTTCAGCGGCTTATTCTTGGTAAAATCAGCGGCAATCTGACGTAAAACCGGCATATTTGCCCAGGCCCAGGCGATTTTCCTATGGCCTTCCGGAGCCAAAGATAAATCTCTGACGTCATATTTTTCAGAATTAATCATAAGTCCTCCCAGATCGCCGAAGCGGCTGCTTTTTATGATAAAGACAAACGTTCCAATATCGCAGTCAGCAAACGGATCGTGCCGGCGGCCGCTTGTTTTCCCACAGCGATTACTTCCTGGTGATTGAGCGGCCGGTTGAGTATTCCGGCTGCCAGATTAGTGATACAGGAGATAGCCAATACCCGCATGCCGCCATGAACAGCGGCAATCGCTTCAGGAACCGTCGACATGCCGACTGCCGAAGCGCCCAGCAAGCGGAGAAGCCTTATTTCGGCCGGCGTTTCGAATTGTGGGCCGCGCGTGTACGCATAGACACCTTGGTGCAATGTCAAACCCGATTCTTTTGCGCATGCTGCCGCCAGGTCTGCCCAGGCAGGATCATATACAGATGACTGGTCCGGAAAACGGGAACCATATTCATCCAGATTCGGGCCGCGCAGAGGGGATTCGGCCCAAAGACTGATATGATCGCGTATCAGCATCAGGTCACCCGGCCGCATATCCTGGCAGACGCCGCCGGCCGCATTGGTGAGGATCAGGCCGCGGACGCCCAGTTGCTGCATGACACGAATCGGCATGACCACTGTTTTCATATCATGGCCTTCATAAAAATGGAAACGCCCTTGCATAACGGCGATAGACCGCCCATGCCAAGTTCCAAGCAGCAAATGTCCCGAATGGCCGGGTACTGTCGTCCGGGGGAAGCCGGGAATTTCAGCATAAGGTAAAACGACCGGTTGTTCGACCTGATCGGCCAGATCCCCGAGTCCGGATCCTAAAACAAGCAGGATTTCCGGCGTTTCGGCACGTTGCTTTCGGATATAAGCCGCAGCCTGACCAATGCTGCTCTGGTATTCAGCCCAGTCTTTTTCCCTGTCGCCTTGTTGATCATACATATCTGGTAATATCTCCCTGGTTTCACTTCCGGATGGAAATAGTGAATTTATACTCCATTATCTTGTTTGCCATGACAATTTTTGTATTTCTTCCCGCTCCCGCATGGGCAGGGATCGTTGCGGCCAACCTTGGCCGAGTCCCGATGAACCGGCGCGGACGGCGTAGCAGCTGCTTGCGATGCAGCCCGGGCTTCCGGTACGTTCTGACGAGTCTGACCACGGCCGGCGCCGCCGGCCTGAACACGCGGCTGGGCAGCAGGCGCAGGGGCCGGTTCGCCCGAAGATCCATGACCTTCAGATAAATTGCGGGCGACGCTTTGCCGCGTTTGAACATTTTCCTGGGTGAAGCGGGCGCGCATCATCAGCCGGACTGAATCTTCCTGGATAGCCTGAGTCATCGCTTCGAACAAGGTATAACCTTCTTTGCGGTACTCCACAACCGGATCATGTTGAGCATATCCCCGCATGCCGATACTATCCCGTAAATCATCCATTGTGTCGATATGATCCATCCACTTGCTGTCGACCGTTCGCAGGAGAATAAAGCGTTCAGCTTCCCGCATCAGTTCTGCCGAACCGATTTCATCCTGCCGTTTTTCATATCTTTGTAAGGCATCTTCGGTCAAGTCGGCTGTCAATTTTTCCGCGTCCAACCCGGTACGGGCCGCCGCCAATTGTTTCAGAGCCGGCAATTCACCGAAAATATCAGTAATCCTTGCTTGCATCGCCACAATATCCCACTCGGCGGAATTAGGCATACCGGCGCAAAAGTCCAGCATAGCTTCCCGCATGACCTGACTGATCATTTTCTGGTAATATTCATGTAAATCCTGGCCTTCTAAAACTTGCTTGCGCTGGCCGTAGATGACTTCCCTTTGAGTATTCATGACATCGTCGTATTCCAGAACATGTTTTCTGATGCTGAAATTGCGCCCTTCAACGCGTTTTTGTGCCGACTCGATCGCATTGGAAAGCATCCGATGTTCGATTTGCATATCTTCATCGACACCAAGAGCGGCAAAAACTGTCGTCATTCTCTCGCCGCCAAATAGGCGCATGAGATCATCGTCAAGAGACAAGAAAAACTTGCTGCGGCCAGGATCGCCCTGACGGCCGGAACGGCCGCGCAGCTGATTGTCGATCCGCCGCGATTCATGCCGCTCGGTTCCTAAAATGTATAAGCCGCCGGCCGCGATTACTTTTTCTTTTTCCGCTGCCGTTTGTGTCTTGAACTGTCCATAAAACTGTTTAAAGCGTGCCCGGGCGTCCAGAATGACTGCATCGTCCGTTTCATTCAAAGCGACCGAAGCTTCGATCAAATCATCCGGGAACCCCTGCTTTCGCAATTCCATTTTCGCCATAAATTCCGCGTTGCCGCCCAGTACAATATCGGTGCCGCGGCCGGCCATATTGGTTGCTATGGTTACAGCGCCATATCTTCCGGCTTGGGCAATAATCTCAGCTTCACGGTCATGCTGCTTGGCATTCAGAACATTGTGGCTGATTCCATTTTTTTTGAACATATCGGACAGCAATTCCGATTTCTCAACCGATACCGTACCGATCAAAATCGGCTGACCAGTTTGATGGACACGAACAACTTCATTCAGTAAGGATTTGTATTTGCCCTGTTGGGTTTTATAAACCGAATCCGGCTGATCGTCGCGGATCATCGGCTGATTGGTTGGAATACAGACAACATCCAGACGATAAATAGTTCTGAATTCATCTTCTTCTGTTAAAGCGGTGCCGGTCATACCCGACAACTTATGGTACATACGGAAGTAATTCTGGAACGTAATCGTCGCCAGGGTTTTATTCTCCCTTTCGACTTTAACGCCTTCTTTCGCTTCAATAGCCTGATGCAGGCCGTTGCTGTACCGCCGTCCAAACATCAGTCTGCCGGTAAAATCGTCCACGATAATGACTTCGCCGTCTTTAACCACGTATTCCTGGTCGCAATGCATGGTCCCATGGGCTTTCAAGGCGTTGTTGACATGATGATTTAATTGGTAGTTTTCCTGATCAGAGAGGTTCTCCACGCCAAAATACTGCTCGGCTTTATGAATGCCGCGGGTTGTCAAAACCGCCGTATGCGCTTTCTCATCGACGATATAATCGGCATCGTCTTTAATCTGATCAAGATCCTGTTTGTCATCCGTTTCGACAACCACATATTTTTGCAGCCGGCGGACAAAGCGGTCCGCTTTCTCATATAGATCTGATGATTCATCGCCCATCCCGGATATGATCAACGGGGTCCTGGCTTCATCAATCAAAATACTGTCGACTTCGTCGACAATCGCAAAATGCAGGGACCGCTGCACCATCTGCTGTTTATAGGTAACCATATTGTCCCGCAGATAGTCGAACCCCAGTTCATTATTTGTTCCGTAAGTCACATCTGCAGCATAAGCTTCCCGGCGTTCATCATTATTCATGCCGTGAACGATCAGGCCGACTTTGAGACCTAAATAGCGGTATACTTTCCCCATCCATTCGCTGTCGCGTTTGGCCAGATAATCATTGACGGTGACAACATGAACGCCTTCGCCGGATAAAGCGTTCAAATAAACCGGCAGCGTGGCAACCAAAGTTTTGCCTTCACCGGTTTTCATCTCGGCAATCCGTCCCTGATGGAGAATAATGCCGCCGATCAATTGAACGCGATAATGATAAAGACCCAAAACTCGTTTCGAGGCTTCACGGACGGCGGCAAAAGCTTCCGGCAGCAGATCGTCCAGAGCCGATCCCTGTTCCAGATCTTCCCGCAGTCTGCGGGTCGTATCTTTCAGTTCTTTTTCTTCCATAGCCGCATAAGTATCGGCCAAAGCTTCGATCTGTTCGACCAGCGGCATAATCCGCTTGATTTCCCGATCCGAATGTGATCCGAATATTTTATTTATTAACCCCATTGACTATTCCTTTCCGTTTCTATCATCATCACGTTCTGCCTGGATACAGCCGGCCGCAGCCAGATGGTCAAGCACGGTTTTGTATCCGTCCGCACCATATTCCAAAGACCGGTTAACCCGGCTGATCGTTGCAGTGCTGACACCGGTAGTGTCGCAAATTTCCGTATATGTCTTGCCTTGCCGCAGCATCATGGCCACATGCAGCCGCTGAGCCAGTGATTTTAATTCAGCGACGGTGCAAATATCTTCAAAAAAGGCATAACACTCATCGACAGTTTTTAATGATAAAATAGCTTTAAAAAGAAGATCAGTCGTTTCATCTTTCAGTTTGTCATTCATGCTTGTCACCTCGTCCGGTATCTTCATCAATGATCAATGGCTGAACAAGAAGATTGCCAAAGTAACCAGGATCAAAACCAATCCGCCGGTCACGGCATACCATGTCCTTTTGTTGCGTTGCTGACAACGCTGTTGATCTTTCAAAATCTCCGGCAGCGGTTGATCATGCCGCAGCCAATCTTTAAAATCCCGTACCGGCTGTTGAATTTTTTCAACCGGATGATCAGGATAATTCTTTTTCAATTCGTTTCCCTCCCTGGATCGTTATGGCATAAAACCGGTTTATACAGCCGGACGATCAAGCCAACCAACAAAATGATAACGCAAGGCCGGGCAAGATACAAGCTATCCGTCCGCTTCTTTGTAACGATAACTGCGGCCGTAACGGATAATCTCCAAAGTCACGCCTCTTGCGCCGGCCGTATTCTGCCATTCGGTCAGGGTTGTATCAAGCCACATCTGGCTGCAATTCTCCGGAATGACCAACAGCAACCGCCGGCTT
This sequence comes from Clostridiaceae bacterium, assembly GCA_034927345.1. Lineage (GTDB taxonomy): Bacteria > Bacillota > Clostridia > Saccharofermentanales > UBA5734 > JAYFQE01. The sequence continues at coordinate 265,486 of JAYFQE010000002.1, read as the reverse complement.
CTGATCTGATCTGCCGTGATGACCAGATTCTGTCCGTTCTTATGATATTGCGTGCCCTGAAAAAGACTGAGAACATCCAGATGTCCCGCCAACTGTGCGGTCGCCGCCGTTTCACTTTGATAACCGGGAGCCGTCAGATCCATACTTTTGATAGAAACCGCCTCGCCGTTATCAAACTGTGCGATCACCGGAAAATCATAAGGCAGATCGCCGCCCATTTTCTGTCTCAGAAGCTGACCGCGGTTTAATGGATCCAGAAGCCAGACCGCGTCTTTTTCCGATTGTTCATCATTAACCTGACGATCATCACAGCCAAGCCAGAGCGGAACAACGCTCTGAGTCTGACGTTCCAGCGCGCCGAAGGGTGTTTTCAGACTGTAGGCCATACAAATCCAGAGCTGCCGCTGGTTCAGCTGCCAATCCAGATACAGGCGAACCGATGATAAACAGGCGCGCCAGGAGCTGTTTTGTCCGCTTAATTGACCGGCCTGACCGGCCTCCGCTTCATCGAGCCAATAATCTATTCTTTGCAGAACCAACTGACCGGTCAGGAGCGTAGAAGATCCGTCCAGCAGCAGGTCCCCGGCGTATTCTTCCCAGGAGAATCCCGGCAGCACCGTTGAAAAAAGATCGTTAAAATCCGAAACGGCGGCGCGCTGATCTCCGGCAGCTTCCATAACTGCCGGCTGTGATGCGGCATCGCCCGCTTCGTTCTGCTGCAGCTGATTATTTGCTTGCTCCAGGATTTGAATTAAAGGACTCAAAAGGCTTAATTCTGAAGCAGTACGGTCCATAGCGCCTTTCAGCTTTATTTCAGCCATAACGCCGTTCATCAGGCTGATAAAAAACCAAATCAGCATGATGACGCCCGGCATGATCAAAGCAGCTTCCAGACTCAAGCTGCCCTGCCGCGAACCGGGCCGGTTAAGCCGTGAATATGGATGGCGCTGTTGTTTCGTGTGTCTCAGGCGCTGCCCGGATTGATCGATATTCATGATGAATACCCTCCCTCCAGTTGATAATTGCGGCCACGGTAAGTCGTTGCGACCAGAATGCCGGTATAGAAAGAACCCGGCAAAACTTTGGCCACCAAGGCGCCGCAACGTTCCAGAAGCGTTGTTTGAGGCGTCAATAATAAAAAGAGACGCAAAAAATCCTGGTACCAGATTTGCAGACTGCTCTTGTTATTGCCCGGCCACAGAGCGACCCCCTTTCCGGCAAGTAAACGGCTGCAGTCTGAAAAGCCGGCGGCAATGGCTTTCCCGCCCGCAAGCAGATACGCCAGCAATTCCGGATCGATCACAGCCGATCCTGCGCTTATGGCAGCTATCGCCGCGGAAATCGCCGCGGCGGTTGCCCGAATCGAAGTCATGCGGCTTTCGTCGGTCAGCAGAGCCGCCAGTTGAATCACGCTTCGAATGCCGACCAGATAAAGACGGATAACGGAGCCGGCTGTTTCCGGATTATCAAGGCCAGTCAGGATCTGTTCGATCTCGCCGGGTCTCTGGCCGGTCAGGCGGCTGCAATCGCGGCCGTCAAGCAGCTTTAAAGGCGTCGTTCCCGTCTGGTCGGTTTTTACCGTTACCCGGGGCAGGAAATAACCCATCACATATTCGGTCAGACACAGTTTTTCATAGACAGGCGAGGTGTCAAAGGACAGGAGTTTATCCAATTTTCCGGCGGCCGCGGTTAAGTTGCCCGGATCCAGGAAGTCCGGCATCTGATCCAGCAGCGCTGAATCCGGCTCGCTTAAGCTAACGCCCGCAATCGACGAGGCATATTGGCGGTATTGTTTTTTTAACTCAAACAGGATTTTTTCCTGCAAATCTTCCATGATGTTGCCAAACAAGGTCTTTGCCGTGCTTTCAACCGAAGTCCCGGGCACATCTTGTAAATAGGCCTGCAGGATGCCGGCCAGGCTGCCGGTTATATCGCTTTCGCTCAAAAGGACGGTATTCATGCGCCGGTATGTCCTGCTGCCGGCAGAATAATGCGTCAGGACTTTTGCCGGCTGTATGGCGCCGGAGGATTGAACATCAGGCAAACCGGCGCTGAATTGGCGTATGCGGCCGGCAAGATCGTCCAGATAAACCATCGGAACGCGGGCTTTCATATGCCGGATGATCTGGAGACGCAGAATATCCTGATCCAGAACAGGATCCCGTGCCTGGATCGTCAGGGGCAGATTTTGCAGAGCATCCGGCAGGCAGCTTTTAAAAACCTGGCAGTCAGCTGTATCTTGTTTGAAGCCAAACAAGCCGAATTCCTCATACAAATTCCGATCATACGAAGCAAGATGAGTTTGTATCTGAGCCGACATGGCGCGGGCAATATCAGTTTCATGAACACGAAGGGTCACCGCTTGCAGCCAAACGCCAAAAACCGTTACCAGAGCCGCGAATACCAGACAAAAGAATATGGCCAGACTGCCCCGTTTATTCACGGTGATATCAGCTCGCTTCCCTGACCCTTTTGCATCGCTGCAGCCGATGATCCTTTATCTTTATCAGGCAGGAGGTCTTTAACCTGCCGGATACCGTCCTTGATCAGATCCGCAGCCTCCAGAATTTTTTGCGGCGACGTACGCAGTCCGGTCGTCCAGGTACAATCAACCGATAAACAGGCTGCTTCGTAAATCCGGTCGCCGGTCAATCGCATATTTGCGGCCAGCACTTCCAACCGGCCGGCCCGGCGGACGTCGGCATATAAAGGTCCTGCCGCCACAAGTCCCAGACTGGTCAGACCGATGGCCAGCGGCACAACCAAAACAGCTTCCAAAGTCCACGCCATAAAAAACACCTCCCGATATCACGATAATCGGGAGGCGGTTATTTCAACAGACCGGTTCGTCCGACAAAATACAGCAAAACCTGACTGACAACGACGCTTGAAGCCGGATAAAAGAAGTCGGAAACACACAATTTAATGCGGCAAGACTTTAGACAAAAACTCGCGGGTGCGGGCATTCTTCGGTTGGCCGAACAGCTCGTCCGGGCGGCCTTCTTCAGCGATCCGGCCTTCATCCATAAAGAGAACCCGGCTGGCAACCTTGCGGGCGAAACCCATTTCGTGCGTGACGACCAGCATGGTCATTCCCTCTTGCGCCAATTCTTTCATGACATCAAGCACTTCACCGATCATTTCCGGATCCAGGGCCGAGGTCGGTTCGTCAAACAACATGATCTTCGGGTTCATGGCCAAAGCCCTGGCTATGGCTATCCGCTGCTTCTGACCGCCGGACAACTTGACCGGGTATTCGTTTGCTTTATCTCTCAGCCCTACACGTTCCAGAAGGCCCATAGCGCGCGTTTTCGCATCATCGCTGTTATATAGTCCCAAAGAAATCGGCGCCAGGGTTATATTCTCCATAACCGTTAAATGCGGAAATAAATTGAAGTGCTGAAACACCATCCCCATTTTCTGGCGGACCTGATTAATATCGCAAGATGGATCGGTAACCAGCTGCCCTTCGATCCAGATATCGCCTGTTGTCGGCGTATCCAGAAGATTCAGGCAACGCAGAAATGTGCTTTTCCCCGAACCGGAGGGCCCGATAACGACAATTTTTTCACCTTCATTGATTTTTACGGAAATATCATGCAGGACTTCAATATCACCAAAACTTTTATTAAGATTTTTAACGATTATCACTGCGGCGCATCCTCCTTTCCAGACGGCCCATCAGCTGGGTCAGGCCGACTACAATTAAGAGGTAGACGAGAGCAACCACCAGCAGGGGCATAAAAGCGTCAAAGGTGCGTGAACGGATCATATCGGCAGCTCGGGTCAGGTCCGCGATGGCAATATAGCCGGCGACGGCCGTTTCCTTGAGCAGAGTAATCAATTCATTAAAAAGTGCCGGCAGAACATTTTTCAAAGCCTGCGGCATGATAATTTTACGCATGGTTGTCGAATAATTCAGACCGAGCGAGCGGCCGGCTTCCATCTGGCCGCGGTCGACAGCCATGATGCCGGCGCGGATGATTTCCGCCACATAAGCGCCGCTGTTGATGCCGAAGGCCATAATCGCCACAATCGTTTTGCTGACCGGCACACTTCCGAAGACAACATAATAAATAATCAACAACTGAACGACGACCGGCGTACCGCGGATAACGGTCAAGTAAATATTGGCGAAGCGAGTCAGAAAAAATATCCGTTTGCCGGCATACTGAAGAACCTTGATAATCGCCAGAATCATACCGATGATAATGCCCAGGAGCGTTGAAAACAAAGTAATAATCAGCGTTTGGCCCAAACCTCTGACTAGCCAGAGATAACGGGAATCAACAATAAAATTGTTGATAAAATTTATCTTCAGATTACTGAGAAAAAGAACATTAAGGCCCAGACGTTCCTGAAAAGCTACAACCAGCCCGAATGCCAGAGCCAGCAGAACGATGACCAGCGTCAGTATATATGAAACATAATTTTGTTGTCGTCGGGAATTTATTGGTATCATGGGAGCCTCCTGATGATCACGCAGACCATTCCCGATAAAAATTCTGTCCCTGCGTGCGGTATAAACAATTCTTATCCCGAATTGCCGGGATTTTTCTTGCTGTACAGACATGTTGGCAGCTGAATGATCAGCTGCCAACATGTGCATTTCGAAATCAGTCCCGTTAAGCGGGCCTATTCAACATTACTTCTTGACGCTTGTTTTCCGGAGTACGACAACCTGGGAAGCGTCGACATAGGTATCGGAAAAATCAACATTGACTTTTCGTTCGTCGTTGATGGTCATGCCGGCGGCGATCGCATTGATCTTGCCGCTTTGCAGAGCCGGAATCAAACCGTCAAAAGCCATGTTCTCAAAAACCAGTTCTTTACCGAGCTTCTTGGCAACTTTTGCCATGACGTCAGGATCGGTGCCGATAACATTATCGCCGCTCAGATATTCATAAGGCGGAAATCCGGCTTCCGTGCCGACAATCAGTTTGCCGCCGGTCGCGCCGGTATTGTAATCGGGCGCCACGCCCTTTTGGTCTTTATGGGATTCAAGCGATTGAGCCAGAGAACCGTCGGCTTTCATTTCGGCAATGACATCATTGATGGCCTTCTGCAGTTCACTGTCGCCTTTTTTAACAGCCATGGCATATTGCTCCGGCTCGAAACCGACATCCAGGACTGACAGATCGGTGTTGGCTTTTACATAAGTATCGGCTGTATCCTTATCCATGATGATGCAGTCGATTTTTTTCTGCTTCAAAGATGTGATCGCATCGACATACTGGCTGTAACGTTCAACGGTTTTCGCGCCGGTATCTTTTGACGCCAGATCATCGCCGGTCGTTCCCAGTTGAACGCCGATGATTTTGTCTTTCAGATCATCCTTCGTACCAATTTGAATCGAATCGGAACCCGCTCCGCTGCAGCCGGCGGCCATCAGCATCGTGACTGTTGCCAGGATTACGGCGGCAGTTTTAAAACACTTCTTCACAATAATGCACACTCCATCTTTCAAGATTCGTTTCTGGTTCAGGTGCTTCTTAACCAGTGGCAGGATTGTCAACCTGCAGTCATCGCTGGAGTAGATTGCTACCAGACACGCATATTTATACATCAAAACAAACGAATATTCAATGTATTTATGCGACTTTATTGCATTTAGCGGCATAAATCCATCGTTATCTGCCTGATCCTCCCCGCCTTATTCGCGCAGCTGCGCGCCGGTTTTATCATGCAGGGTATCCAGAATGCGCTGCATGACCGGCGTGATGGCTTCATCATTCAATGTCCGGTTGGCCGCGCGGAAAACCAGGCTATATGCCATTGATTTCTTGCCGTTGGCAACCTGCGGTCCCTGATAGACGTCAAACAAACGGATCTGCTCGAGCAATTCGCCGCCGCCTTCGAGAATGGCCTGATTAAGCGCGGCTGCCGGTACGGAGCGGTCCACGAGCAATGCCAGATCGCGGGTAACAGCCGGATAACGGGGTAAAGCGACGAACTGCCGTTTATCGCTTGCCTTTTCAACAACCGGATCGATGATCAAGTCTAAAAGGACCATACGGGGCGGCACTGAAAACTGGGCGGCAACATCCGGATGGATTTCACCGATCTGTCCGATCAGCCGTCCATCCAGTTCAACTGCCGCACAGCGGCCTGGATGCAGCCAGGGACAGGACCCCGTTTTAGCGGGGCTGACGGCGACCCGGGACAGGCCAAGGTTCAGGAACAACTCCTCAACGATCCCCTTCATGGTAAAAAAGAGCGGCGCATCTTCGGCTTGTTCATCATGATTATACATAAAAGCCGTCAGATGCCTGATCTCATCCGGCAATTCAATCAAGGGCAAAGATTTTGGCTGATAAACATAAGCGATCTCGAAAACCGCAGCTTCGTCAACAGAACGATTCCAATTGGTGGATGCAACTTCCAGCATGCTTGGCAGCATGCTGGTCCGCATGGCAGAATAATCCTCTCCCAGCGGATTCTGGATGATGATTTGCCGGCGGAGCGGATGGTCGGGCGGCAGCAGCAGGCGATCCATCTGACGCGGGCTTTCAAAAGAATAGGTGCAAGCCTCGTAGAAACCTGCGGACAATAGGACTGTTTTGATCTGTTCCAAAGTTTTCTGTGCCGGTGTACGGCCGCCTAATGTCGTTTGTTTACCGGACAACAAGCTGGGTTTGATCCGGTTGTAGCCATAGAAACGCGCTGCTTCTTCTGCCAGGTCTGCTTCACAAGCCAAATCAGGACGATAGGACGGGATAATGGCTTGATATCCTGATCCTGTCTGGCTAATCGTCATGCCCAGCCGTTCGAAACAAGCAATAATCCATTCATCCGTCAATGTCGTACCCAGCAGGCCGTTGATCCCGGCCGTTGAAAAACGGACTTTCTGGATCTCCGGTCTGACCGGCCATTCGTCAATAAAGCCTTGGCAAACCGAACCGGCTTCCAGCAGTTCGATCAATTCACAGGCACGATCCAGCGCCCGTTCGGCATTATGGCAATCTAAGCCTTTTTCATAACGAGAGGAGGCTTCGGTTCTCAGTCCCACTTTTTTAGCAGCTTGACGGACAGCCAGAGGGTTAAAAGTCGCTGATTCAAACAATATCGTTTTCGTTCCGGCAGTGATTTCCGAATTCTCGGCGCCCATGACCCCGGCAAGGGCGACGGCGCGCGAAGCATCCGATATAACCAGCATCGATGAATCAAGCCGGCGTTCGACACTGTCCAGAGTCCGCATGATCTCGCCGTCAAAAGCCCGGCGCACCCGAATGGTCCGGCCGGCCAGCTGGTCCAGGTCAAAGGCATGCATAGGCTGGCCCAGTTCCAGCATGACATAATTTGTGATATCGACAATATTATTGATCGGCCTCATGCCGACGCCCCGCAAACGGCGGCGCAGCCAGTCTGGCGAAGGGCCGATCCTGACATTGCGGACTACCCGGCCGCAATAACGATAGCAAAGATCCGGCGCAGCAATCGATACCGTTGCCAGTTCGGCGCTTTTTTCCGGCTGATCAGCCCGGACTTTTGGACAAATCGGCTGGAACGGCCGGTCAAAAGTAATAGCCGCTTCACGAGCCAATCCTTCGACCGCAAAGCAGTCTACCCGGTTTGAGGTGATCTCGAAATCGATCACCGGATCATCCAGATGCAGAATCTGACTGATATCCTGTCCGACGGGCGTACCGGCCGGCAGGAGATAGATGCCATTATCAGCCGCATCCGGGAAATCGGCCGGCGTAAAACCCAGTTCCTGGACACTGCAGAGCATACCCTCTGATAACTGTCCGCGCAGCATGCCGGTATGGATAACCACATCATTAGCCAAAGTCGCTCCGTCTACGGCAACCGGAACAATCGCTCCCTCATGAACATTTGGAGCGCCGGTTACGATTTGCAGCACTTTTCCGCCGATATCGATCTGGCATAAAACCAGCTTGTCGGCGTCCGGATGACGTTCGATTTTCAAAATCAATCCGGTTACAACCTGACTGATGGCGGCGCCTAAAGTCGTATGATTCTCAACTTTTGAACCCGAAAGGGTCATATTATCGCAAAATGACTTAATATCTTGATCTATCGGCGTGAATTCCTTCAGCCATTCCATTGTCACTTTCATCTGTATCTACCTCCCTTGCTCCGTTTAGCGGAATTGGCTGAGAAAGCGAATATCGTTCTCGTAAAAGCTGCGGATGTCGTCAATGCCATAACGGCCCATGGCCGTCCGCTCCACGCCGATGCCAAAAGCAAAGCCGCTGTAACGTTTAGGATCGATCCCGCAGTTCGCCAGTACTTCCGGATGAACCATACCGGCGCCAAGCACTTCAATCCAGCCCTCGCCCTTGCAGGTCCGGCAGCCGCTGCCCCCGCAATTCCAGCACGATATATCGACTTCGCAGCTGGGTTCTGTAAACGGGAAATGATGCGGCCGTAAACGGATCTCTGTTTTTTCGCCAAAAAGCTGCCGGGCAAAAAGCTGCAGCGATCCTACCAAGTCGCCCATGGTAACGCCTTCATCGACGACCAGACCTTCTATCTGATGGAAAATCGGCGAATGTGTCGCATCGAGCGCGTCAGACCGGTAAACCTTGCCCGGGCAGACAATTTTGATCGGCGGCTTCTGTTGCTGCATTACACGGATCTGTACCGGCGATGTCTGAGTCCGCAGCAAGATCGAAGGCGTTATATAGAAAGTATCCTGGGTATCACGCGCCGGATGTCCGGCCGGCAAACGCAAGAGTTCGAAATTGTAGTGGTCATATTCCACTTCCGGGCCTTCGGCGATCGCATAGCCTAATCCGGTAAAAACACCGCATATTTCGTCGATAACCCGCGAGAGCGGATGACGTCCCCCGACAGCCCAGGACTGGCCCGGCTGAGTCACATCGATCGTCTCGACCTGTAATCTGGCGGCCTTTTCCGCGGCGCGAACCCGATCCAACGCTTCCTGCAGACGGTGTTCGATCATTTCCCGGATCTCGTTGGCCAATTGGCCGATCTGCGGCCTTTCCTCAGCCGATAGAGCGCCCATGCCCCGCAAGATGCCGGTTAACTCGCCTTTCTTTCCCAGGAAGCGGATGCGCAACGCCTCTGCTTCCTGTGAAGTATGAATACCCGCTGCAGTTTTTTGAAACACTTCCTGCAAATGCAGTAAATCTTCTCTTAACTGGCCCATCTTGGATTAACTCCCTTCACTCGCCGTTACAATCCGCCATATCCGGCAAACCGGCTCCTGTTTCCATAAAAAAACTTCCATCCCCCGACGGGACGGAAGTAAATCCGCGGTACCACCCGAATTCCGCGAAAACTCGCGGCACTCATTCAGTCATTAACGGAACTGCCCGTTTCCGCCTAAAATCCAGTTATCAGGAATCAGATAAATCAGGACTTCAGCGAAACCGCTCCGGAGTGAACTTCGACAGGAACCGATCCGGGTAAGCTTTCAGCCCACTGGCTTATCCCTCTCTGATGATCCGTATCTGTTTACTCTCTCCATCTTGGCGTTATCTGTTATAATAACACTATAACCGAAGCCTGTAAAGTCTGGCAGCTAAGAAAGCAGGTTAACCGTGAAGAAGCAGAAAACAACCGCCGACTTGATCGCTCATCCCCTATTCCCTATCATCAATCGATACCATAAATTATCCGTATATCATCAAATTAAAGGGGCAGCTTCGTTAGCGGCTATTCTGGTCGCTGTCGCGCTGGTCTGCGGGTGTGGGCAAACCGACGCTGCAAATCCGACACAGTCAGCGGCTGAAACCCGTATTTCAGATACAGCCTCATCGGAATCGGACGGCGCTGATAATCTTGCCGTCCCTGACGATCTCATCTGGTCCGGCAATCTTAATTACCAGAATATCGTTATATCTGTCCAAAACAAAATTATTTATAACAATAGGCTGGGACAAATCTGTACGGCTGATCCAGATGGTAAAAACGCGACTGTTCTATCTGAACAAGCCGGAAGTTATTTCTGCTTTTCCAATCAACGTCTTTTTTATACAGAAGGCCTTCAGAATGGCGTTTTAAATAAAATCAAACTCGATGGAACCAATGCGGTTCGGATTGGTCAACAGAGCTTGAAGTATATGATTGCCGATCAGAACTGGATCATCGCGATCGACCCGTCAACCGGTCAGGTCATCCGGTTCGACCAAGATGGAACCAATCGGAAATTGCTCTGTGATTTCTCAGCGCTGGCTTTAGCATATGACGGCCAATATCTTTATATATCAGGAACACATGATGAATCAGGACTCGTCCGCTGCCTGCCGGATTCCGGTGAACAGACCGTACTGATCAATCATCGGATCAGCAGCTTGAATATTGTCGGCCAAGAGCTTTACTATGCGGATCCGACCGACAACAATCGGCTGCATGTCTGGTCGGCTGAAAACGGCCAGGATAAACGTCTTGGCGACATAAGCCTTGCGAATCCATTTATCATTGCCAACCGGCAGCTCTATTTCATCGATCCCGATGATCAAAATCGGATTTACGCCCGCAATCTTGATGCCCTGCAAGCCGCTTCAGGCCAGGCGAGTTTGATTGTAGACGACTCAGCTGAAGCTTTTGTCTTAATTGATGAATATCTTTATTATCAAAGAACGGACAGCACTCGAATTTACCGCGTACCCAACTCCGGGGGACAGCCTGTCCGCATTGATTAGCCTGTCAGCGACTGAAAATAGGGATTGGTTGTCAATTCCCGCATCAGACTTGTTTCCGGGCCATGACCCGGATAAACAACCAGGTCATTGCCCTTTGATAATGCCAGCGTGCTGGCCATTTCCCGCAAAATTCGCAGAGAAGCGATCATATCCTGTTCATTGCCGCCCAGATCAAGCCGGCCAATCGCTCCGGCAAATAGGGTGTCGCCGCTGAATAACGCAGCCGGCCGGCCATTTTCCCGCAACAAGAAGCAACATCCCCCCGGCGTATGGCCCGGCGTATGATAGACCACCAGATCATTTTGCGGATCGAGGCTAATAACCTGTAGATGCTGAAGAAGCTCTTCTGCCGGCTTAAAAATCTGCGGATGACCGAACAGGGCCGAAAGATTGCGTGTCGGATCAACAAAACAAGCCTGGTCGGCCTGATGAATCGCCAATGTAAGATCATGGTTCTGCCGCCAAAAATCAGCCTGGCTGATATGGTCCAGATGGCCGTGTGTGGCGAAAATGCGCCGTATCGGCGGTAAATCCTGCGGCAGCTGATCCGGCCGGACCGCCGGATCGATCAGAAATGTCCGGTCAGCCAAAACAATCAGATAAGCCGTCGCCTGAAATAATCCGAATGGCAGCGCTATGATCCTGGTCATTCAAACCTCCGTCCTGGCCGGCGTTTCCAACCAGATCGTCACAGGCCCGTCATTAACCAGTCCGACCTTCATATCGGCAGCAAATTGACCGGTTTTAACGATCAGTCCCAGATCCGTTAGAATTCGGCAAAAATCGTGATACAAGGGTTCGGCCAGATCCGGCAGCGCGGCTTGATCGAATCCGGGCCGATTGCCATGACGGGCATCGCCATATAACGTAAACTGGGATACGACCAGTACTGAACCGCCGATATCCTGTACCGACCGGTTCATTTTCCCGGAATCATCCTTAAAGATACGCAAGCGGCTGATTTTTCCGGCCAGCCATGCCGCGTCCCCGGCCGTATCCCGGTGTGTAACGCCTAAAAAAACCAGGAGACCCGGTCCGATAACAGACAGGGTTTCCTGGTTAACCTCAACCTGAGCCTGAGAGACTCTTTGTATCAGCGCACGCATAATCAGTACGCAATACCTTGATCATACATAGCAGTAGCAACTTTCTCGAAGCCGGCTATATTGGCACCCATCATAAGATTATCCGGATCACCATACTCGGCGGCAGCTTCGCTGGAAGCTTTGTAGATATCGATCATGATATTTTTAAGTTTAGCATCAACTTCATCGAAAGTCCAGCTGTAACGCATGCTGTTCTGACACATTTCGAGAGCTGATGTTGCAACGCCGCCGGCATTAGCAGCTTTTGCAGGCCCATAGATAACTTTATTCTTCAGATAAACGGCGATGGCTTCCGGTGTGGAAGGCATATTGGCGCCTTCGCCGACGGCTTTGCAGCCGTTCTTAACCAAAAGAAGCGCGCTCTTCTCATCAATTTCATTCTGCGTTGCGCTCGGTAAAGCGATGTCGCAAGGAACGCTCCAGATTTCACGGCAGTTTTCATTATATACAGCTTGCGGCTTGCTCTTCAGATATTCGCGTATACGTCCGCGGCGAACCAGTTTGATTTCTTTAACCAAATCCAGATCAATACCAGCCGGATCATAAACATATCCTTCAGAATCACTCATGGTTACGACCCTGGCGCCCAGCTGCGTTGCTTTTTCATGGGCAAAAATAGCGACATTGCCTGATCCGGAAATCGATACGGTCGCGCCCTTAAATGATAAGCCTTTTGCTTTTAACGCTTCATCCATAAAATAGCACAAGCCGTAGCCGGTTGCTTCTGTTCTGGCCAGAGAGCCGCCCCATGTCAAACCTTTGCCGGTTAAAACGCCGGTATGCTGATTGGAGAGACGTTTATACTGGCCATACATATAACCGATTTCACGGGCGCCGGTTCCGATATCTCCAGCCGGCACATCAACATCCGGTCCGATATGGCGCCACAATTCCGTCATAAAACTCTGGCAGAAACGCATGATTTCAGCATCGCTTTTACCACGCGGATTAAAGTCAGACCCGCCCTTGCCGCCGCCGATCGGCAAGCCGGTCAATGAATTTTTGAAGATTTGCTCGAATCCGAGGAACTTGATAACGCTGATCGTTACAGACGGATGCAGACGTAAACCGCCTTTATAAGGACCTATAGCGCTGTTGAACTGAATGCGGTATCCGCGGTTGACCTGCACTTTACCTTGATCATCGATCCAGGTAACGCGGAAGATGACTTGCCGCTCCGGCTCAACGATCCGGTCAAAGATACCGGCCGCGACCCATTCCGGGTGTTTGACGGCTACAGGTTCCAGACTTTCAAAAACTTCCATAACAGCCTGATGAAATTCCGGTTCGTTCGGATTGCGTAAAATGACTTGATCAAAGATTGGTTTCAGAATCTGCATAGGGTTCCCTCCTATAAAATGGTTGATCCGGCAATAACTCGGAGAAAACCGCTGTACCAGGCTGATCCCCCTTGCCGTGCCTCACGCGATAATTCTATACGTTATCTCAGTGATCGTCAAGAAAAAATGCAAGACTGATTTGACCGTCTTGCATTTTATCACTTTACGAATGAAGGATGCCGTTTTGCTTTTCGTTTCAGCGAACCAGCTCGCGCCAATCCAGATCGCCGCGATCCAAAGCAAGAACCAGGAGCTCGGCCGTAGCGATATTGGTTGCAAGCGGAATGCTGTTGGTGTCGCAAGCCCGTAATAAAGCGTTAGGCGCATCATAGGTTTCCAACAAAGGATCCCGCAAATAAATGACTGCGTCGATTTCGTTATACATGGCCCGCGACGCCAGTTGATCCAAGCTGCCCGAAATTTCCGTCGATAACCCCACAACATTTAATTTCGAAGCATCGCGGATCAGACGGCTGGTATTGAAAAGGGAAAACATATTGTGTCTGGCCAGAATCTGGCTATAAGCGATGCAGAAATTAACCAGGAGCTCATTTTTACGATTATCTGCCAGCAGAACAATATTCACATTGTTACCCCCTAATATCCGGTTAAATCGGCTGCGCCAACTCCAGCGCGTATACCATACACATTTTACCCATCTTTTCTTCAGGATACAAGAGTTGCCGCCGAGAAATGCGCCAGATCCAGACGATAGGCCAAAAGTTTTGCAAGAAATGAATGAAAATCAAGGAACCGGAGTCGGCGCCGGCGTTGCAGAGGGTGATACAACGACATCAGCCAAGCCGGGAATCAGCGATGAATCTGTAGCTGCCGTATCATTTAAATGAAAATAGGCCGTCAGCATATCTTTCGCAATACCGATGGTATTGGAACCCCAGGCGCCCTTTTCAATGATTTGAGCAATGACAACTTCCGGGTCATCTGCCGGCGCATAACAAATGAAAAGGCCGTTGGAAGATGAAACATCTTCAAAACCCGTTTCGGCAGTACCGGTCTTCGCGGCAACTTTTATCGGGAAATCGACAAACGCGTCATACGCGGTACCGTTTTTATCATTCACCACGGCCAGCATACCGGCTTTGACGGCAGCCAATGTCGAATCCTTCAAACCGATCGGTACCGGAGCGATATTGTTCTGCCGGATAATCACGCCGTCGCTGCCGGTAATGGTGTCAACCACATGAGGCGTCACTTTATTCCCGGTTGCCAGCGCCGTAGCATAAACAGCCAGCTGGAGAACCGTAAAGCTGTTATCAAATTGTCCGATGGCTGATTGACAAGTATCGGCAGGGAACCAGATCTGATCGCTGGGATTGCTGCGTAAAAGCTTCTTGGTTGCCCGGCTGGACCGGAATCCCTTAGCTTCGCCCGGCAAATCGATGCCCGTGTATTCACCCAAGCCCAGTTTCTTGCCATATTCATCAATGGCATTAATGCCCGTTCTGACGCCAAGATTATAAAAATACATGTTGCAGGATGTTGCCAGAGCGGCAGTCAGAGTCAGATCACCGTGACCGCTGGTCGGTTTTTCCAGACAATGCCAGAGCATATCGCCGATCATCTCGGTTCCTTTGCAGCGAATGATACTGCTATTCGGCGTGATTACGCCAGTTTCCAGAGCAGCCACTGCCGTTGCCGGTTTAAATGTCGATCCAGGCGCGTAGATTTCCATCATTGCTCTGTTCCACATGGGCTTGTTTACATTATCTTCTAAATACTGTGAGACACGTTTGGCGGCTTCTTCATCATATGATTGGCGGATAAAATCATTCGGATCATAGGAGGGATAACTGGCCATAGCTAAAACAGCGCCGGTTTTAGCATTCAACATGACCACAGCGCCGGCATCGGCGTCGCCTTTGTTTTTATTGCCCGCGCTGTTGCGGATTTCTTCGATAACCCGTTTTAAAGAAGATACGGCGACTTGCTGCATCGATAAATCAATGGTTAATTTAACATTATTTCCCGATACGGCATTTTTACCGATGTTCTCCGAGAAAAAAGTCCCCTCTTCTTCTGCCACTGTCCAAATATTATATGGCTTGGCTCCGTCCTGTCCGGCCAGATAACGTTCGGCGGTCGATTCGACGCCGGCTTGTCCGACCATGGCATTGGAAGCATAACCCAGCGCTTTCAACTCATTATACTGGTCAGACGATATACGGCCGACATAACCCAGTACATGACTCAGACTCTGCGCATCATCCGTATAGACCCGTTCATAATCCAAGGATGATATAACGCCCTTGAACCGGTAGTTTTGCTCATTGACAGCCTGAACAACATCATCGCTGATATCCCGGGCTATCTCAAGCGGCGTGCCTTGTGTAAAAGCCCAGTTGTTTTGGTAAATCAAATATCTGAAGCACATAATCCGAAACGCATCAGCCTGGCTGTAACGCTGGCCATCCGCCTCAGGATCTTCAATAGCAAAAAGTTTGTAAAGCAAGTAGTTATATAACAGCTCCGGCGTATCTTTGGCCACTTGATTATCAAACGTGGCCTGGTCGCCCGCAGCGGCGGTTTTCAAAGGCAGCACATTTCCCTTTGTCTCCCAATACAGCGTATCTTCAAGAGATTTGACAAAGACAGGCGTGCCGCAATCTTCGCCTTCTCCTGCCGCATGCGTGCAGCCGTCATGATTCAGCTGAAGATAATCCGTTAATTCACTTTCCCATTGAACGCCATGATCTTCCAGAAAATGGGCCAGATCCAGAAGCATGGCGTTTAATTGATCAGAATCCAGACCGGCATAGGTTATCTGCAGAACATTGATCGATCGGGAATAAGCCAACGGGATGCCGGAAGCATCGACAATGTCTCCTCGGGCTGCCTTAACCGTCTGCTGACGGGCGACGCCGGATGTTTCGCTGACCCCCGCAGCTGCCGAAGGATTGAGCTGTAGAGCGGCTGTATTATAAAAGATCATTGAACCGGTCAAGAGGAAAATGACAGCCAGCAGCGCATACCGGCTGCTGATAAATTGTTTTATCCGCCGGAAAAAGCCCGGCTTTTCTTCCCGAATCAACGACTGGTCGGATTCCTGATGATCAAATAGAAAAATACCGTCTTGTTTTAGTTCACTCGCCACACGCTGCCTCCGACAATCTCTTCGTCCGGGTCGTCCGTCCGGCTTCCCCGCCGATACGGACCCAGGAAGGCTAAAAGAAAAATCAGGGGAATTCCGGCCAGAAGGTTGGCAATCATTTGAGCCGGCAATGCCAGCAATGCCGGTTTGGCTAAATCAAGCCACGAATGAGTCACATCCGGCAGCAAGGGGATCATGAAGGTGATCATAGTCATTAAAAAAGCATATAGAACCGTCATGATTTCGATCTGGGCCAGACCTAAAAGGATATTTCTGCGGAAAAACTGACGGAAAAGAACAGATGACAGCAATGCGATGTACATAAGAAGAAGCATGCCCAAACCCAAAGAACGTCCGGCCAGCAAATCCCGCATCAGTCCGGAAGCCAAACCGATCACAAAACCGTCGGAACTGCCAAACATATAACCGCACAAAACGGCCAGAATCAACGTCAAATCAGGCCGGCACCCCTGAAACATCCAGTTGTCCGGTAAAGTGACCTGTAATAATCCAAGGATCATCACATAAACGGCATAAACTATAATTTTCCTGACAGCAACACGGTTTCGCATCATGGAGTCGTCTTTCCCTTCATGACAAATACGGTTGTCAGATTCTCAAGGTCGGCATATGGCTGCAAGATTGCCCGTCTTTGATCCTTTGTTTCTTCATCAGAGATGGAGACCACCTTCCCGATCGGTATGCCGGCCGGGAATAAACCGCCGACGCCGCTGGTCACCAGTTCATCACCGACCTGCAGTTTGGCGTTGGCCGGAATTTGGTCAACCAGACACAAACCTTCTCCTTTTAGATCCAGATCGCCGCGGACGCGAACCAGGGATCCATTAACTATGTTAACTTTGGCCGATACGGCAAATCCTTCATGCAGCAGCGGCAGAACTTTGCCGGAAACAGCGTCGGTGGACATAACACGGCCGATCAGTCTGGATTGGGCGTCTACAACGGCAAATGACACGGTTTCCGTTACCGTAAGGCCATCTTTCGTCCCCAAATCAATCCGGAATACATCAAACCAAGTTCCAATTTCCCGCGTCATAACCCGGGCGCCAAGAATCGTATAAGAATCAAACTGGTCCTTCAGTTTAAAAGCATCTTTCAGCTCTTCGTATTGCCGTCCGGCTTCTTCCAACTGCGCAATCTGGTTGCGCAGGCCGGCGTTCTCGTCTTCCAGGCTCTGGTTTTCCTGCCGGATCCTGGCTCCTTCGGTCAACGACTCATAAAATCCGGTTATTTGGTCTGTTATGCCGATCAAGCCTTTTTGCACCGGCTCAAGAACAGCCGATATCGGGCTTGTAAGAAAATTAAGCGGGCTGCCCGGCAAAGAAGACAATAATAAAACCGCTAATAAAAGCAGGGTTGTAAAGACAATGATAAAAATCCGGTTGCGGACTTTTCCGGGCAAACCGATCACGCTCCTTAAATCAGATCCTTTGACATCATACCGCAAAAATGCGGATACTTCAAACCAGGCCGATCTGTTTCAGGCTGATGGAACCGCCGGCGGCAAGAATCAAATGATCGACAACCTTGATGCCCATCATCTCCCCCATTTCAACCATTTTTCTGGTGGTTGCCAAATCATCGTTGCTTGGCGTCGATTCGCCGCTGGGATGATTATGTACCATAATCAAAGCCGCCGCGTTGGCTTTTACCGCTTCTCGAAACAAGTCGCGCGGATAAATGACCGCAGTAGCCAGTCCGCCTTCACAAATCCGGCAAATCCGGATAATCCGGTTTCTTATGTCCAGAAGAATCAACCGCAGTTCTTCATGCGGCAGATGGATCATTTCCGGTTCCAGAAGCTCCAAAGCATCTTCCGGTTTTCTTATCTGCATCCTGGCGTGATATTTCTGGGAACAAGAAACCCGCAGACCCAGCTCTATAGCGGCGCGTATTTGAACGGCCTTAACCTGGCCGATACCTGGAAAAGCCATCAGTTCTTCCAGACTGCTCTCCCGTAAAAATTCTAATCCGTTTTCCGGATCCTGATGCTGCAATAATCGCTGACAAAGACTTAAGGCCGATTCATTCCTGGAACCGCTGCGAATGATAATTGCCAGTAATTCACTTTCAGTCAAAGAATCTGATCCATTTTTTAATAACTTTTCATAAGGCCTGTCATCTTCCGGCAGGTCATGCATCGTCACATGCTCTGATTTCATAACCCCTCCTATCGGAGGATTGATCCGTTCCAGGGCACTAAATCAGATAATCCAGGAATTGAACTGAACCGTTCCGCTGCCTGTCGCAGCAGATCCATCAGCCTGAAAACCGGTAATCCCATCACATTGTAATAACATCCGTCAATACGTTCGATCCAGGCAGCGCCGTATCCTTGTATGCCATAAGCGCCGGCTTTATCCATCGGCTCGCCTGTGGATAAGTACCACTGGATCATTTTTTCGTCCAGTTGTGTAAAATGAACTGTCGTCTGTTCAACAGCCTGCAAGCGGCTTACCTGACCATCATGAATAACGGCCAGGCATAAACCTGTCAAAACCTCGTGGGTATCGCCGGACAGCTGACGCAATAATCCAGCCGCATGAGCTTCATCGACCGGCTTGCCCAAAATCATCCCGTTATGAACCACCATGGTGTCGGCGGCGACAACACAACAGATATCCGGCAAATTCATCTGCTCCCGCAGCGCGTCAATTTTTCCTGCGGGCAGGAACCTGGCCAAAGCCATCGGGTCAGCCTGAATTGACGCCGGAGCCTGATTTTCATCAAATCGGGGGACCGCTATGGTAAAGCGGTCTGCTCCCCAAAATCGTTCCAATAAGGCGCGGCGGCGAGGTGATGCCGAAGCCAGAATTAACGGCATCTGCGGTTTGTCTGCCATATTCCGCTTAAAAATCGGCGCTGCCGGTCGTCCGCGGATAAGGTATAACATCCCGGATATTCGGCACACCGGTCAAATACATGATCATCCGTTCGAAACCCAAGCCAAATCCGGCATGTCTGGCGGAACCATAGCGGCGCAGCTGGAGATACCACCAGTAATCCTGTTCCTTAAGGCCCAGTTCAGCCATCCGCTGCGTAAGCTTTTCCAGGTCTTCTTCTCTCTGGCTGCCGCCGATGATCTCTCCGATTCCGGGAACCAGGCAATCCATAGCGGCAACAGTTTTACCGTCCGGATTTTGTTTCATATAAAAAGCTTTAATCTCTTTCGGATAGTGAATGACAAAAACCGGCTTTTTGAAAATGATTTCTGTTAAATAACGTTCATGTTCGGTTTGCAGGTCACAGCCCCAATATACCGGATACTCAAAACGGTCATGCACCTTACTGAGAATATCCACAGCCTCTGTATAACTGATCACGCCAAATTCGCTGTTCAGAACATGGTTCAGACGTTCCAGCAATCCATTATCGACAAAACTATTGAAAAATTCCATTTCTTCCGGGCAATCTTTCAGAACCTTGCCGATAATCGCTTTAATCATATCCTGCGCCAGCTGCATGTCATCATCCAGATCAGCAAAGGCAATCTCCGGTTCGATCATCCAGAACTCGGCCGCGTGCTTGACTGTATTGGATTTTTCAGCCCGAAAGGTCGGGCCGAAAGTATAGATGTTGCGAAAAGCTAAAGCAAACGTTTCGCCGCTTAACTGTCCGCTGACCGTTAAATTGGCATGTTTGCCGAAAAAGTCCTGATTATAGTCGATGGCGCCATCTTCCGTACGCGGCGGATTGTTCAGATCCAATGTGGTTACCGTGAACATTTGTCCGGCGCCTTCGGCATCGCTGCCGGTAATAATCGGGGTATGGACATATACAAACTGCCGCTCCTGGAAAAATTGGTGTATCGCATAGGAAGCAACCGACCGCACCCGGAAAACAGCCGACATCAGATTGGTGCGCGGCCGTAAATGAGCGATGCTGCGCAAATATTCCGGCGAATGACGTTTAGGCTGCAGCGGATATTCCGGCGGACAGGTCCCTTCGACAACGATCTTTGTCGCTTGAAGTTCAAAAGGCTGCTTGGCGCCCGGTGTCGGAATTAAAATTCCGGTTGCAATAATAGCAGAGCCATTACCCAGATGAGCAATATCGTCATAATTATCCATTTTTTCTCGGGTAAAAACAACTTGCAAGTTTTGGAAAAATGTTCCGTCATTGAGGTTTATAAAGGCAAATTGTTTTTGATCGCGCAAGGTCCGGATCCAGCCGGCTACCGTGACCGTTTGGTTCAGATGGTTCTCCGGCTGCCGAAACAGGCTGCGGACAGAGGTTGTAGCAATCATTTCCGGATCACCCCTTACCGCAGCATGCTTTATATTTTTTCCCGCTGCCACATGGACATGGATCATTGCGGCCAATCTTCTCGTGATGAATGATCTTTGATTCACGATAAGATTTTGTTATGGCTTTCTGTTCATCAGGCGTCAGAATCTGGTTCCATTCTTTCAAGCCGAACAACCAATCGGCTTTCGCTTCATGCATATGCCAATAAAGTTGTGAAAAATCAATATCCAAATGAATCGGCGTATCATCGCCGATATTTTCGAGATCCAATTGTGTTTTCAAACTGGCGTTAATGCCATCGAGAAAGCCCAGGAAAATGACTTTGTCCGCACCAAATCCCAGCCGGCTGGCCAATTCGGCGGCCACGCCGTCGACGACCGGTTCTCCGGCGCCAAGGATAATGGTGTAGGCATCCTTCTCCAACTGATAATATTGTTTAAACCAGGCCTCCGTCGCGGTCGGGTTGCTTTGATCATTCAGATGATCCTGCCATTCCTGATAATAACTCATTACTTTTTCCTCCCTTACGCCATGCGTTCTGCTACAATCTTTAAAAAGCCGGCTGTATCAACAACTTTAATCTCTGGTAAATGAATCAGATTCTTTAAATCGCCAGTGATGATGCCCGCTTCAATCGTCGCCAGGGCCGTTTTCTCCAGTCGGTCGGCAAAGTCCGCCAAATCAGGCAGCTGATCCAGATCAGCGCGTTTTTTTAATGCTCCGGTCCAGGCGAATAACGTTGCCATCGGATTAGTCGAAGTCTTTTCCCCTTTTAAATAACGATAATAATGACGGGTTACAGTGCCATGAGCTGCTTCATATTCATAAACGCCGTCCGGCGATACCAGAACCGATGTCATCATGGCCAGGCTGCCGCAAGCCGAAGCGACCATATCGGACATAACATCGCCGTCATAATTTTTACAGGCCCAGAGCATGCCGCCCTCCGACCGCATAATCCGCGCTACGGCATCGTCAATCAAGGTATAAAAGAAAGATATGCCTGCTTCTTTAAATTTTTCAGCAAATTCAGCTTCGTAAAGATCATGAAAAATATCTTTGAATCGGTGGTCATATATTTTCGATATCGTATCTTTTGTGGCAAACCAGAGATCCTGATGCAGGTCCAGAGCATAATTGAAGCAAGAGCGGGCAAAACTCGTTATCGATGAATCAAGATTATGCATGCCGAGGATAACGCCTGATCCCTTGAAATCATGAATCAGCTGTCGTTTGGTCCCGCCGTCGGGTAATGTCAGCAACAATTCGGCTTTGCAGGGTCCGTCCACCAACATTTCAGAATCACGGTAAATATCGCCATATGCATGACGGGCCAGAGTGATCGGCTTGATCCAGCCGGAAACCAACGGCTTAATGCAGCTGACCATAATCGGCGCCCGGAAAACAGTCCCGTCCAGAATGGCCCTGATCGTGCCGTTGGGGCTCTTCCACATCTTTTTAAGATGGTATTCATCCATTCGCTGCGAATTGGGCGTAATGGTTGCGCATTTTACTGCGACACCCAGCTCCTGTGTACGTTTGGCGGCGTCAAGCGTAACCTGATCATCTGTCTGGTCACGATATTTAAGCCCCAAATCGAAGTACTCAGTTTTTAAATCTATATATGGAAGAAGGTTTATATCCTTGATTTGCTGCCAGATAACCCGGGTCATCTCGTCGCCATCCATTTCAACGAGCGGTGTTTTCATTTGAATCTTACTCATGATCGATACCTCCTAGATATACTGTTCATGGACAGCCGGCTGATAACCATATGTCCGGAATCATCCTATTATAGGTAATGAACGAATCATCCGTCAATGTCGGACCGCATTTTTCATCTGTTCCGATGCATTCGCCAGGAGGATTTCCAAAGCCAGGCGATCATTGATTTTTCCGGTTTTAACCTGCATGTCCATTTCAAAACAACGGCCATATAAATCTTCCAGAAGCGGTATAGGCAATTTGCGGGCCTGGCCGGCCAAACGGGCAGCGACAAACGGCATAACTTTGAGTTCTGCGGCAATCCGGTCCGGCTTGCCCAATTCGGCGGCGCAGATCAATTGGCGCAGATGTCTGGCCAACATGAATTGAATCAACTGGACCGGCTGCTTTTGACTGATCAGGGTATCGGCCAGTTTCATCGCGCGTCCGGTCTGACCGGCCGACAGGGCATCGGTCAGATCGAAAATGCTGCCGCGCAGATCAGGCAGCGACAACTCGCCAATCAGATCCAGTGAAATATCGGTCGTTTTCGCATAAGTGCAATAGAGAAAGATTTTACTCAGTTCCTGCCAGATGACCTGCATACTGGCATCGCAGCGGTCAACCAGGCTTTCTGCAGCGCCTGCCTCCAGTTTCAGCCCCCTGCGGCGGCATTCGGCATCCACCCATAATAAAAGCGTCTTCGGTTGTTCTTTACCGATCTCGGCCAGCACGCCTTTATGCTCAATCGCGGACACCAATGATTTCAAGCGGCGATCCACTTTCTGCTCGATCATCACCAGACATGCTGAATCCGGCAGTTGTTCGAAAAGATGAATCAAGGCTTCCTGACGGTTTTTTTGCGTGGACGCGTTTTGCGGACTGCCGGCCGGCTCCGCCATATCGTCAGAATCCTGTTCATTTTCATCCTGCGTATCGGTTTCAGCCAGTGCAGACCGGCTCCCCGCCCCCGGGGCAAACCAGTTGCTCTGCCTGACAATAACCAGTTTGCGTTTGGACAGAAAAGGTGGCGTCATGACTTCGGCTTTTAACTTATCAAGGTCAAGCCGGCCAGGCTGCCCCCATCCCTGTAAAACGACGCGGTCCAACGCTTCGCTGCCCGGGGTGATCAACAGTTCGGCCAGGCTTTCAACCAACTTTTCGATCAGAAAAGTTTCCTCTCCGGTCAGAACATACAAATCGCGGCACTGTTTGTTTCTGATTTCGGCTTTTAATTCTTTATAGCCGACACGTTCATGGCTGGGTTTAGCTTTCGCCATTCGATCACCTCATATATTCCAGATATGACTCTATTTCATATCGTCCGGATTCAATCCGGCAGACAATTGCGCCGGAACGGTCTGTCCGGTATATCCGGCACCCTTCGCCGGTCAAACGCTGAAGCGTCTTGGCAGCCGGATGCCCATATTGATTTTTACCGACACTGATAATCGCGGTTTCCGGTTTAACGGCTTTGAGCATACCGGTTTCCGTGGTCATCTTCGATCCATGATGGGCGACTTTGAGGATGTTTGCCGGCGGCCAACCGTTTTGACGCAATAAATTTTCCTCAATAGTCTTAGTACAATCAGCCGTCAGAAGGATCCGGCAGCCGGACAGATCGGCCAGCATCTGGACAGACCATTCATTGCCGTCTCCGCCGCCGTTTTCTTCGCTGAGCTGGCCTGCAGCCTCAGGATCCGGGTAGAGAATATCAAAACGGATCCTTTTGCCCAGAACAATTGTATCATGTGCTTTTATGGTCTGCACGCCGATTTCTGCTTCCCGACTCGATTTCAACAACATCGCGGTCCAATCCTGTTCCCATCGGTTTGTTTTGTTCTTAGCCGGTTCATCAGCCATCTGTTCCGGCAAACCCAGAGGCAGAAGCAGTTTTTTTGCCCGACGGTTGCCGATCAATTCGATCAGTCCGCCGACGTGGTCTTCATGGCCATGCGTGGCAATCAGGAGGTCAACTTTATCGATTGCCAGAGCATCCATAGCCGGAAGCAAGACCCGGTAACCGCTGCCGGCTTTGCCGCCGTCGATAAAAACCGTACGGCCGTCCTGCGCCCTCATCAGAATGGCATCGCCCTGGCCGACATCCAGAAACCAGACCTGAACAGCCGGCCGGTCATTTCCGGCCAGGACATTCCAAATCAAACCCCAGATGCAAGCAAGACCGGCCAGAACAATCCATACGTTTCCGGCGATACTAAAACGGCCTTTCATGTTGGACCGGCAATCCGGATTTTTTCTGAAAGCATGTAACCGCAGCCAAAAGCTTACCGCTCCTATAACAACGGCGATCCAGAACGCAGGATTTATCTGGCTGCTGTAAATGCGTCCGAGATGGAGCTGTGACATACTCCCGGCCAATATAGACAGGATATCAAGACTGAAGCGCAGCGGTCGGGCCAGCCAGTCCAGCAGCCAGGTTTCATGCGGCAGCAGCCAGCCAAACAACCGGCCCAGCGGCAGCAGCGCAGTGGCCAGCAGCGTGATGCCGCCGGCCAGCGGCGAAGCCGGCAGGTTCGCCAAAAACGCAGCCGGCGCCAGATCGCCTCCATTCAGGACAGATAAGGGCAGAACGGCAATCTGGGCACAAACAGCAGCGGCTAATCCCTCGATAAAACCAGAAGGCGTCCAGGATGGCAGACGCCGGCGTAAAAGATCCGCCAGCGGACTGGCGCCGAAGATCAACGCGGCTGTCGCTGTTACCGAAAACCAAAATCCGGGCGACAAAGCATTGGACGGCCTTAACAGCAAAATCAACAAAACAGCCAGAGAAAGCGTGCTGATCGGATCGGTCTGCCTTTTAAGCAGCTTTCCAGCCAAAACAGCGCCGGTCATCAGAATAGCGCGGCTGATCGATACTTGCCAGCCGGTTATAAAGCCAAAGCCGGTTAATAAAACGATTTGCAGCCAAATCCGACCGGAGCGGCTGATCTTTAGAAGACGCAGCACAGCCGTCGCCGGCAGCAAAAGATATGCGACATTAGCGCCGGAAACTGAAGTCAGATGGCCAAGCCCGGCTTTATTGAACGCATATTTGACAGCCGGCGAAAGACCGCTTGTATCGCCGATCAGGAGACCGCACAGCAATGACGCCTGTGCTTCCGGCAGCATCGACGCGGCCAGGTTTTTAAAGCTGCACCTGGCATCGGCGCCCCAGGTCAGAAAAATGTAGGGAAAAACCGCAGGCTCGATGTGAGCCGCGCCGTCAGCTTGCTGTTCGGTTTTTAGAAAAATTCCCTGCCGGGACAGCCAGGCGGCTTCATCAAAACCGCCGGGATTTTTACGGCCGGCCGGCCGCGCTCCGGACACAGCCAGATAAACACGGCTGCCTGCTTCAATATCGGCTTTTGCTGTTAAATAAACCCGGATTCCGCCATCCTGCAAGATCACCGCCTGACAACCGCCGCCGTCGAAGCTTTGTGATGAAAGAGCCGTACCTCGGAGCTCAAACGTCAGGCCGGCCAGGGACTCGGCCTGACGCTCGGCTGAACTGAAAATCAGGCAGACATGAATCGCTGAACCGGCAAATAACAACGGCGCCGCCCACACCAGCCAGCGTATATTCCGGCTGAAGCAGAAACGGCAGCTCAGACCGATACAAATCGCAGCCGGAATGATCGTCCAGCGCCAGGCGGCGTTCGCTGCAGGCCAGACAGACAGAGCCGCAGCTATAGCCAAAATAAGCAGCGGTCTTGTTCCATACCGGATTTGTTGTTCATCCGGCACTAATGATTTACGCAGTCTGTTCAGGCAGCCAGATTCGCCGTAAGTTCGCTTTTTACCTGCTTTATCCGGAAAAACCATCCACCGATCCATGATTGAACCCCTGTCTGTCTTCCCAATGATCGGCAAGACAACTCTATTATCAAGGGAACAAGGTGATTTGTCCGTGGCTTTCAATCGACAAAATCCGACAAAATCGAATAGGATCCGCTCGCTTCCGGCCTTGTACGATTCAGCTCAGCAGGATCCGCTCGCTTCCGGCCGTACTGTAAGCCGTCCAGTAAACGGTTCAGGCGTCGGCGGCAGATCAGCTCTGCCCGCCGATCACCTGGCGCAAGGCATCGATACCCTGGCCGGTTTGGGCGGAAAATACAATGAGTTCCGCCGGATCCGGCTCAGCCAGGTCGGCGGCAATTTCAGCTGCGCGCTGGCGGCAGGCCACAAATCCCAGCTTATCGGCTTTCGTCAGAATGACCCGGTAGGGCTGCTCTGTTTGCCGCAGCCAGTCCAGCATCTGGCAATCCTCCAGCGACGGGCTGCGCCTGATATCTAAAAGTAATAAAACCAGGGCGAAAGGACGGCCGCAGCTCAGATAATGGTCGGCCAGGTCGGAGAATTTTTCCCGGTCTTGCCGAGATACCGCCGCATAGCCATAACCGGGCAGATCAGTCAGCCATAATTTGCCGTCCACTTTAAAATAAATGATCAGGCGCGTCTTGCCGGGCTTATTGCTGGTGCGGGCCAGTTGACGATTACCTGCCAAGGAATTGATCAAAGACGACTTACCAACATTAGAACGTCCTGACAAGATGACTTCCGGGAGGCCTGAAGCCGGACATTGATTAAGCGTTGCCGCCACGCCTGCGAATTCAGTTTTTCGAAAATTTATAGCCATAATGAGATCCTTTCTGTCGTTCCACACAAAAACAATCAAGTAAAGAGGCCGTTCTTTCGTTCATTTATAACACAATCGCTTGTTCCATCTGGCCTGTTCATCGATTATAATGAAACCGTAACAATATGTTTACACAAAAGACGGGGGTTGTGTTAATGTCTGTGCCGCGTCATACCGATGACAAGAACTACTACATTTACAACCAATACGGTGACAACACGATGGCGCCCATCGGGCCGATCGGTTTAGTCGCACATAATCTGGCCCGTGATTTTTCCGATTCAGTCAATTACTTTTTACGGAACCGCCGTTCCATCTATCTGACACGGCATCCGGAACTGGCACAAAATCCAGGCTTCATGCGCGCCGATTATCGCATTCCCATCAGTACGCCCCGCTTCTCTTCCGGTGAAGGAAAAGCCGTCATCAACCAGTCTGTCCGTGGCCATGACTTATTTATCATCACCGATGTCCTTAACTACGACCGTTATTATACCCGAAACGGGGAATCCGTGTCGATGGGTCCGGATGACCAGTATCAAGATCTGATCCGCATCATTCTGGCGGTCAGCGGCCATGCGCGCCGGATCAATGTGATCATGCCCTATCTCTATGAAGGGCGGCAATACCGCCGCGTTTTTCGTGAATCGCTCGACTGCGCGGCCATGCTGAAACAACTCTTCGGCCTGGGCATCGAAAATCTGATCACCTTTGACGCCCATGACAGCCGGGTTTCCAACGCGGTTCCCAGCAAAGGCCTGGAGAATATTCAATCATCTTATCAGATCATCGAAGCGCTGATCCACGCCATTCCCGATCTGCAGCTGGACGCCGGCCATTTTATGGTGGTCAGCCCGGATGAAGGCGGCATTTCCCGCGCCATGTATTATGCTTCGATGCTTGAGGTGCCGTTGGGCATCTTTTACCGTAAACGCGACTACCATCAGACGATTGAAGGCCGGTATCCGGTCGTCGGTCAGGAATTCCTCGGCGACAACGTCAAAGGACTTGATATCTTGATTGTAGATGATATGATAGTCACCGGTGAATCCATGCTCAGAGTTGCCTATGACCTGAAAGCCCGCGGCGCCAAACGGATTTTCTGCGCCGCTACGTTTGCTCAGTTTACCAGTGGATTGGCCGACATGCATCGAGCTTATGAAGAGGGCATGATCAGTAAAGTCTTTGCGACCAATCTGATTTACAGGCGGCCGGAATTGCAGGCTTCGCCCTGGTTTGTCGAAGTGGATATGTCGCGTTTTGTCGCTTTGCTGATCGACGCCATCAACCATGACGCGTCGCTGTCCAAGCTGACAACACCGACAGAGAAGATTCAGAAATTGCTGGATTATTATAAGCGCAGGCATGCCTGATAATCGAGGAGGATAATCAATCATGTTGCAAACCGGACCGGCCGATGACAAGAATTACTATATCTATAAACAATACGGCAGCAACCTTATGGCACCGCTGGGTCCGGTTGGCCTGATTCCCCTGCTCGGCAGCGCCGTATTCTCCGCAAAAGTGAATGACTATCTGCTCCGCCGCCGCACGGAATATCAGGAAAACCGGCCTGAAGTCGGCGATCTCTACCCCGGCTTCATGCGTCAGGACTACCGGATCCAGGTCAACAATTATCGTTTTTCATCCGGCGAAGGTAAAGCCGTCATATCCAGTACCGTCCGCGGCCATGACATTTTTATTATTTCCGACATCGTCAATCATTCCTGCACTTATAAAATGTACGGTTTTGATAATCATATGAGTCCCGACGACCATTACCAAGACTTGAAAAGGGTTATTCTGGCCATCAGCGGCAAGGCCAGACGGATCAACGTGATCATGCCGTTTTTGTATGAAAGCCGCCAGCACAAACGCAATGCCCGCGAGTCGCTCGACTGCGCCCACATGCTGGAAGAGCTTTATGGACTGGGCGTGGCCAACATCATCACTTTTGACGCCCATGACGACCGGGTGGCCAACGCCATCCCGACCAGCGGCTTTGAGAGCATTCCTGCCGCTTATCAGATTATCAAGGCCCTCATCAGCACAACGCCCGATATGAATATATCCGAAGGCCGGCTGATGATTGTCAGTCCGGATGAAGGCGGCATTTCCCGCGCCATGTATTACGCCTCGATGCTCGGCGTTCCCCTCGGCACTTTCTACAAACGCCGCGATTATACCCAAGTCATCAACGGCCGCAACCCGATTATCGCCCATGAATTTCTCGGCGATTCGGTAGAAGGCATGGATATCCTGATCGTAGACGATATGATTTCTTCCGGCGAATCAATGCTCGATCTGGCTCGCGAATTGAAAGAACGGAAAGCCAACCGCATTTTCGCCGCGGTGACCTTTGGCCTCTTCACCGACGGGCTCGCCAGTTTCCAGCGCGCTTACGATGAGGGCATCATCAACCGCATTTTCGCCACCAATCTCGTTTACCGCCAGCCAGAACTCCTGGCTGCGCCCTGGTTTGTCGACGTCAACATGGCGAAATTCGTCGCCTTGTTGATCGACGCCATCAATCATGACGCTTCTCTCTCCAATCTGATCGACCCAACGGAAAAAATCCGCAGATTGCTGGAGAATTATCGCAAAGGCCTGCTGCCTGAACCTGTTTTATAATAATGAACCGTCGCGAAGTAACCTAAACCCCAAAAGCAGATGATTAAATAAGAAAGGCAAAGGTTTAAGTCATGGTTGAAATGTTACAACAGTTATTCAGTGGTGTGACTTATTTTGGCACATCCGCGGGCTGGCGTTCCCTGATCATGTATCTCATCGCCGGCATCCTGATCTATCTGGCCGTTAAAAAGGACTATGAGCCGGCACTTCTCCTGCCGATCGGCTTTGGAGCCATCCTGGCCAATCTGCCTCCCACATTGACGGAAGGCGTCGCGTCCGTTATCGGCACCGATCAAGCGCCGGGATTTCTGAAAGTACTCTTTAACGGCGGTATCGCCAATGAACTCTTCCCGATTCTGATCTTTATCGCGGTCGGCGCGATGATCGACTTTACGCCCCTGCTGAAGAATCCATTCATGATCTTCTTCGGCGCCGCGGCTCAGTTCGGCATTTTCGCCACGTTCCTGCTGACGCTGGTGTTGCTGCCTTTCCTCGGCATTGTCGGCGATGACGCCTTGAAGCTGGCTTCGGCTGTCGGCATTATCGGCGCGGCCGATGGACCGACCACGCTCTATGTTGCCAATCACTTTAACCTCAAAGAATACATGGGCCCGATTTCGGTCGCCGCCTATTCATACATGTCGCTGGTTCCGATCATCCAGCCGCCGGTCATCAGGATGCTGACGACCCGGAAAGAACGCCTGATCCGTATGGATTACCATGAAGACAAGATATCCCAGCCGATCAAGATCCTCTTCCCGATCATCATCACCATCATTGCCGGCGTTCTGGTTCCGATGAGCGCTCCGCTGGTCGGCTCGCTGATGTTCGGCAACCTGATCCGCGAATGCGGCGTTCTGGAAAGACTCTCCAAAACCGCGCAGAACGAACTGGCCAATCTGGTCACCATCCTGCTTGGCCTGACCATCGGTTCCACCATGGTGGCCGACAAGTTTATCCAGTGGAACACGGCAGCGATCATGCTGCTCGGCCTTTTCGCCTTTATCTTCGATACGGCCGGCGGTGTGCTCTTCGCCAAATTCATGAATCTTTTCCTGAAACGCAAGGTCAATCCGATGATCGGCGCCGCTGGTATCTCGGCTTTCCCGATGTCGGCCCGAGTCGTTCAGAAAATGGCCAAAGAAGAAGATCCGACCAATTTTATCCTGATGCAGGCCATCAGCGCCAACGTCGCCGGCCAGCTCGGGTCGATCGTTGCCGGTGGTTTGGTCATTATGCTGGTCGGCATGATGCTCGGCTGATCAAAGCGCCGGCCTTGCGCCGGTTATATCCAACCGGCTTGCAGTACAGCTCAAATATTCTATACAAGGAGGCACAGATATGATTGAACAATTGCAAAACTCAGGAATCATGGCTCAGGGCGGATTTGTTGCCGCCATCGGTTTACTGGGCGTTTTCCTGGTGCTCGTACTTTTTTTCTTCTCGATAAAAATCCTTCAGAGAATCGACCGCAAATGAAGTAAAAGCGCCTGAAAATCATCCTGCTCCGCAGAATGAGAAGGTTTAGTGCTAAAAAACACGGAAGTCATCTTCCGTGTTTTTTGATACCCGCATCATTCATGTCGTAAAAGCATTTTCAGCCATAACAAAATCGCTGTAAAAATCATTTCAATGCCCAATATGATGAAAAAAAGATCATATTGGTTGCGGCTCACCAGTAAATCCAGGGCAATCACCAATGCCGCCAGCAAAGCTGTCAGCAGCACCCGGCCGAAATAAGTTTGTACGACCAGTTCGGCAACTAGGGCAGATAAACTGCGCGATGCTTTCCGGCCGCCCCTGCGTGATCGTCCCGCGGCGGTTTTTCGCCGGCCGGACGACGGCGAACGGCTTGAACCGGCCGCAGTCCGTTTCACGCCCGGTTTCCTTGTCTGCTGACTCATAATCGGCGCCACATCCCTTCCCAACCAGTATAACGGTCTTGTCGCCAACGCTCAAGCTGAAATTATGATATACTGACCCGGGATCATCACAGCAATAAACCGGCCCGGCTGCCATAACCTTAAGGAAAGCCGACCGTTTTTCATAGGAGGAAGCTCATGCCCCTGGATGGAATAACTGCCAAATTTTTAGCTGACGAACTCAATCATACGCTGGCCGACGCCCGACTCGACCGCATCTTTCAGCCGGATCGCTATGACATCATCCTGCAGCTCAGGCAGGGCAATCAAAATTACCGGCTGCTTTTGTCGGCCAATCCGGCCGCGCCCAGACTGCATCTGACTGACGAAAGCCGGGAAAATCCCAGCGAACCGCCGATGTTCTGCATGCTGCTGCGTAAACACCTGGCCGGCGCCCGGCTCACCGACGTCAGCACCCCAGGTTACGAACGCGTCTTTCAGTTCCGTTTTCAGACGGTCAACGAATTGGGCGACCACCTGGAGAAACGGCTTCTGATCGAAATTATGGGCCGTTACAGCAATATCATTCTGCTTAATCAGGATAATCGGATCCATGACGCCATCTTACATGTCGACCAATCGATCAGCCGGGTGCGTGAGATCATGCCGGCCCGGGTTTACGTCGCTCCGCCGGCCCAAACGAAACGGTCTCCGGCCGACGTTGTCGGTCTTTTAAGCCAGGGGCAGTCCTGGCTGGATCCGGCAGCTGCCCATAAAGCCCTCGATAAAGCTTTGCTCGACTCTCTACAGGGCTTCTCGCCACAACTCTGCCAGGATGTCGTTGAACGGTCCGGCCTGGACAGCCGGCTTAAAGCAGGCCAGCTCACCGGCGAACAGCATGAACAGCTGAACCGCGCGCTCGGCTGTCTTTTGGCTGCCATACTGGGCGGCCAATACCGGCCGACCGCTTTTTATGAAGATGAGCATGCTTCGATTCCGATCGATTTTCACGCCCTGCCGCTTCTGATCTACGCTTATGGAAAGCCGGCAGACAGCATCTCGCAGGCCATGGAGCTTTTCTATCTGGAACGCAGCCGGCAAAACATCCTGCACCAGAAGAAACAGTCGATGGAAAAGCGGATCGCCAACCAACTGGATCATGTCCGCCGCAAATGGGAGATTCATGAAGCAGACCGCCGGGAAGGCGCCAAACAAGACGACTATCGCCGTTATGGCGAGCTGATCCTGGCCAATCTGACCCATTGGAGCGAAGGACAGGATCATTTGTCCGCCGTCGACTATTATCAGCCGGATCAGCCGGTTGTCGAGATTCCTTTGGAAAGCAACAGGAATGCCACGCAAAATGCCCAGCGTTATTTCCGCCAATATACCAAAGCCCGCACCCGTTACGAAACCGGCAGCCGGCTGGCAGAGAATGACCGGCAGGAGATAACCTGGCTGGAAAGCATCCGCAACAATCTGGCAGCCGCCGTCGACAACACCGACATTCAGGCCATCCGGCAGGAAATGGATGCCGCCGGCCTGTTTTCAGATGCACAGGAACACGGACATAAAGCAAACGTTTTGCGCCAGCCGGTTTCTGAACAGCCCGGCAAACCGGGCAGTCGGACTAAACGCAAACAAAACGCTTCGTTTTCCGGCCGGAAAAAAGCCGCCCAGAAAACCAAAGCCGGTCCCGCTCTCCTGCCGCCGCGCCAGTTCGTCAGCTCGGACGGCCTGGTCATCCTTGTCGGCCGCAACAATCTGCAAAATGACCAGCTGACTTTAAAGACTGCGCAAAAAGACGACCTCTGGCTGCATGTCCAGAAAATCCCCGGAACCCATGTCATCATCCGCGCCAACCGGCGTCCGGTGCCTGAAAGAAGCCTTCTGGAAGCGGCTGAGATCGCGGCCTGGTTCTCCCGCGCCGCGGCCGCGCTGCCCGAATACGGCGGTGATTCCAGCCATAAAGTGGCCGTAGACTACTGCCCCGCCGGGCATGTCCGCAAACCGGCCGGCGCGCGGCCGGGCATGGTCATTTATGAGCATTATCAGACGATACTGGTTACTCCGCGAGACCCGCAAGATCGCATTGGATCTTCTCTTTAAAAGGCGATTCTTCCAGCGAAAGAATACAGCCGCAGTACTTTTGCCGATAAAGGCCGTCTTCTCTGGCCATTTGCTGGCCCTGGCGAAACGAAGGCCGAAAGTCGCGATATAAAAAATCAACGCCGAATTTACGGCCGGCTTCGCCGCCGATCCGGCGCAGCGCTTCATGATCCTGGTAAGGACTGATCAAGAGCGTGGTCGTAAAGGCCGGTATGCCCATGCCGGCCGCTTTGGCTGCCGCGGCTTCCAGCCGACGCCGGTAGCACATCTGGCAGCGTGAACCCTGTTCCGGCCGCCAGGAAAGCCAGCTTGACGGATCGCAGTCCGGCTCCGCCTGCGCGGTAAAGCCCAGCTGGCCGGCCAGATTCAGAAAATTCTCCCGGCGCCGCCGGTTTTCCGCCGCCGGATGGATGTTGGGGTTATAAAACCAGGCCAAAAATCGCACAGACTCCTGCATAAGCTGCCGGACCGGCCATTCGGCACAAGGTCCGCAACAGGCGTGCAATAACAGATCAAATTCAGCCATCGTCCCCACGCTCCCCTATACTTGGCCGCTATCGCCGCTTGTGGCGATCTCGCCGGCGCCGTCCTGCCCGGACGCCGATTCCGATTCCGGGAGGGAAAGATCCAAAAGCAGCTGCGCGCTGTCCGGCGAATTGCTGCCGGTCAGCAAATGACCGAGGCCTTTCAATTTTCTCTCATATTGATCCGGGCATATCAGGCCGAGATGTTCCCAGCCTAAGCGTGTCAAGACCCGGCCGCGCGGCGTCTTCGCCAGAAAGCCGATCTGCATCAGATAAGGTTCGTAAACATCCTCAATGGTTACGGCGTCTTCGCCGGTACAGGCGGCCAGCGTATCCAGGCCGACCGGCCCGCCGCCAAACATATCGACCATATTACGCATCATGCGCCGGTCGGTGGCATCAAGACCGCGTTCATCGATTTCCAGAGCGGCTAAGCCATATTCGGCTATGTTCCGGTCGATGACGCCCGTACCGCGGACCTGTGCGAAATCACGCATCCGTTTCAAAAGACGAATCGCGATTCGCGGCGTCCCCCGGCAGCGGCCGGATATGACGGCCATGCCGCCGGCGTCGATGCCGATTTTCAGGATCGTGGCGTCACGCTGCAGGATTTGGCTGATCTCATCGGCCGAATAGAGTTCCAGACGGTTGATCATACCGAAGCGGTCGCGCAGCGGCGCCGTTAAAAGGCCGGCGCGCGTAGTCGCGCCGATCAAGGTAAATTTCGGCAGATCCAAGCGGATCGAGCGGGCGCTCGGCCCCTTGCCGATCATGATATCAAGCGCGTAATCTTCCATCGCCGGGTAGAGAATTTCTTCGACGCTGCGGTTCAGGCGATGGATTTCATCGATAAAAAGAACATCCCGCTCCGTCAGGTTCGTCAAAATCGCCGCCAGATCACCCGGTTTCTCGATCGCCGGTCCGGTGGTAATCCGCAGATTGACACCCAATTCATTGGCGATGATGCCGGCCAGCGTCGTTTTGCCCAGGCCCGGCGGCCCATACAGCAAAACATGATCCAACGCTTCCGACCGTTGTCTGGCCGCGGCAATAAAAACCTGCAAATTTTCTTTAACTTTAGCCTGGCCAAAATACTCGGCCCAATGCACAGGCCGCAGATTCGCCTCATCAGTATCTTCCGGCTTGCGTTCCCTGCCGATCAGGCGTTCCTCCTGTTCGGAAAAGGATTCATCTGGATCAAAATCAGTATTGGACACGGCAGCCTCCTGTAATCCGGCACCAAGACCGGTTATCAGATCTCATTCTACCGCATCAGTTGCCGCAATGCCAGCTTGATCAATTCCTCCAGGCTGCGATTCGCATCGAAAACCGCGGCGACGGCCTCGGCTGCTTCCGTTCCATGATATCCCAGAACCATCAGGGCGCTGACCGCCTCCGTCTGATTGGACCGGGCGTCGGGCGCGGCGGTCCAGTCGCCTGCCGGTATCGCGGATTCCGGCATCTCAGCGCCTTTCAGTTTATCCTTCAATTCCAGGATCAGCCGCTCGGCGCCTTTGCGGCCGATACCGCGAATCTGCGTCAAAGTCTTGGTATCGCCGGTGATCACAGCCAGAGCGAACTGACTCGGCGACAGGGCCCCGACGATCGTACTGGCCACTTTAGGCCCGATGCCGCTGACGGTCAGCAGCAATTCAAACATCTTCAGATCTTCTTCTTTGGGAAATCCATATAAAGCCTGGACATCCTCCCGGATATACAGGTAAGTATGAATCAGAGCCGTTTCACCTTTGGCCGGGAAACGGTCCATTAAACCCGGCGCCGCTAAAATGCGGTATCCGATGCCTCGATTGTCGATAACCAAGCAGTCGGCCTGGCGGGAAACAATGGTACCCCGGATATAAGCATACATTACTGGTATCCTCCTCTGGCCAGCGCACTCATCCGGTTGCCCGAATGGGCGTGGCAGATTGCCACGGCCAACGCGTCCGCCGCGTCGTCCGGCTTGGGCACGTCCGTCAGATTCATCAGGATCCGCACCATTTGCTGAACCTGCTTTTTCTCTGCCCGGCCATAACCGGAAACCGCCAGCTTGACCTGCATCGGCGTATACTCATAAACCGGCAGCCCGGCTCTGGCTCCGCTCAGCACAGCCACGCCGCGCGCCTGAGCCGTACCGATCGCCGTCGTTGTATTGCGGCTGAAAAACAATTCCTCAATCGCTACGGCTTCCGGATGCCAGATGCCGATCAAAGCATCCAGCTTCTCCGAAATACTCAAAAGCCGCAACGCAAAATTCGTTCCGGCCTGAGTAGAAATCACACCATATTCCAGGCAGTCAAAATGGTTGTTTTGATACTGTACCAGGCCGTAGCCGGTAATGGCATAGCCCGGGTCGATTCCCAGAACAATCATCGCGCCATCCCTTTATCACTCATTAATGAAATCGTGCAATGCCTGGATATTCTCGGCAAAATCAAATTTATACATCTCCATTTTCCGCACATAAATCATTTCCCGGCTATCCTCAAGCGGCAGCATGAGCTGGCTGACCGGATAGTTACGCGCGCTCATCATATCGACCAGCATCGACAGCATCTCGGACTGGGAAAGATTCGTCTTCACCAGCGGCAATAAAGCTTTAGCCATGTCGGTCAGCTGAACCGGATTTAATTTGCGGCTCTTGGCCACCAGACTCTCAATTACCGTGCGCTGCCGTCCGGTCCGTTTAAAATCCGTATCGATCTTGCGGATTCTGGCATAAGATAAAGCGGCGTCGCCGTCCAGATGATTAACGCCTTCTTTATACTTTTTGACCTGTAGTTCACTATTGATATAAGTCGCTTCTTTGGACGTCAAATCGATATCAATGCCGTCCACCTGATCGATGACCTTGGTAAAACCGCTGAAATTAACCACCATGTAATCTTCGATCTTGATTCTCAGGTTGTTTTCAATGGTTTTCAGCAAAAGATCGGAACCGCCCCAAGCGAACGAATGGTTGAGCATCGACCAGCCCTTGCCCGGAATAGAAACATACATGGCCCGCATCAAGGATGTCAGATGGATTTTCTGCGTTTCCTTATTGATGGACAGGATGATCATGGCGTCCGAACGGCCGACCGTTTCATTATCCCGCATATCCGAGCCTATCAACAGAATATTGTAAATATGATCGCTTTGCAGCAGGTCCATGTTCGTAACCTTGTCATAACTGTCTTCGGCGTCCTTGACCCCGTTCGAGCTGTCCGGCTGATCGACCATGTCGCTCGGGTCGACCAGATCGGATTCCTGCAGATTCGAGTCTCCGGTGATCGGAGTCCGGTCAACCAATCCTAAAAGCTGATTCAGATATACCGCGCCGGCTACCCCGATGACCAGCAATAAAGCAAAAATAAAAACGCTGATAATCACCGCTTTACCAAACGGCTGTTTCTTTTTGCGGCGTTTCTTGGCTACAGGACGGCCGCTGCCCGGAGATAAACGTTCAAAAGGCTCGCGGTCTGCCGGCCGATTCTGGATTTTTGGATTAGAGGAGTGTTTCATGCTAACCTCGCGTCATAACAAATTTACGTCCGCCAAAAGCACAAGCAGCGGACAATAGCATCATTATAACGCCAAAAGATTGCCAGTCCAGTCTTTTTTGTCAACAGACGGTTAAGAAATCATATCAGTTTCACAACTTTATTCATGACGGCGCCGTTTTAAACCGATTCCAGCAGCCAGCTGACCGCGCCAAACGGCGGCAACAACCGCCAGCAAAAGCAGCGCGCCGCCTATCTCGGCCATGGCCGCTTCGGCCTCCGCTCCCGTTGCCGGCACGCTGTCGGCCGAAGAAGACGGAGCCGGAGCGGCAACCGTCGGCGCCGTTGTCTCTGTGTCCTGAAATGACGGAACCCCGGTTGTTTCGCTAAATTCCGGCTGCGTCGGCTCAACTGCCGGCGTAACGGCAGTCTCCGGCTGTGTCGGCTCGGTTGCCGGCTGGTCCGGATACCGCTCATAAAGGACCAGCGACCCCTGCTCGCCCGGATCCAGCCGGGTTATTTTTCCTTGCAGCAGAATGGCGGCATCATCGGTCAGCTCATCGCCCAGCCCGGCAAGCGGGCTGTCTGTCAGCAGCAGGTCCCAGGCATCATAAATAGAACCGGCAAACCAGCCGGCATACGGGTATTGAGACGCGCAGGAAAACTCGGCCCGGCCGCCGACATTCTGCTCCAGATTGTCGATAACAATCGTATTTGAAGCCTCATTCCAGGAGCAGGAAGCTTCTTCGCCGAAAATGATGTCGCCGCCGTGGGTCAAGCGGATTTGCGAAAGAATCCTGCCGCCCCGGTTGATCAGATCAAAACGCTTGACCAGTAGATCATCGCCGGCCTGATACGTTAAGGACTGGCGCAGAAGCAATTCTCCGTCAAGGAGCGGCCATTCCGTACAAAGGGTATCGCCTGACAGCGCATGAACGCCGGCCGGCAGCAGATAACTGACCGTCGGTTCCGGATATAGCACATCCTGATAATATTCGGTATTCCAGTGATAACGATCCGTTCCGATCCAAAGATCCAGCATGCTTCCCCAGGCTTTATCCTCGAAGTAGCAGTTCATATAAGCTTCCTGATTGGATCCCGGATACGTCCTGCGCCATCGGTAAACAGCGATATTGCCGTCAGGCCAGGCGATAATTTTCAAAGGGTCCAGATGTTCCCTGCCGCCTAAAACCAGACAGGATTCTTGCTTCAGCTCATCTTTCTCTACCGTAAGCGCGGCAATCGGTTCTTGTCTCTCGAACATCAGCGGCATCAGCATCACGCTCAAGAGCATCAGTCCAAGTCTTGCGACTCGTTTCATCACAACCACCTCCAAAATAATTGTCCGATAGTCAGCGATGCATTTAAATGATGATCTTGTCGATCAGTTGAATTAATCTTATGATATACATTATAACGCCTTAACGTAGCTGCTCGCAACACTTATTATTTATTTAATCTACACAAATTTACAACCATTAATTTGTTTATTTATTTTCATTTTATGCTGTCATTTTCTTAAACAACGCCAATGAGCATTTTAGAAATAACGCCCATTTTCTTAATGCCGTCAGCCGGCTTGAGCATTCGTTTGCCAAGGCTGTTGTACTTGTGATATTATATAAGGACACTTATTTTCATAACCGTTTTATCGTCACTCTGTACAACGACAAAAAAGGAGGTCCAGATGGCAAAACAGCAATCCGTCAGGAAAATCACCGCCGCGCCGGAAACGACAAAGCTTATGATCGAAAATCGGATGGCCAGGCTTCATGAAGATATCGCCGATTATATGGCAGCCAAAGAAAAAATCCCGACCGGTATGGATAATCAGGATCGTATTAAAAGTCAGAAAGAGAAAATTAAGCAGCAGCTCGGCGCATCCGAAAAGCAATGGAATGATTATCGCTGGCAGCTTGCCAACCGTTTCACTCAGGTCCAGGATCTGGCGCAGATCATTCCGCTTAATCAAACGGAATTGTCGGAAATCCGGACCGTAGCCGAAAAATATCGATTTGCCATATCGCCTTATTATCTTTCGTTGATCGATCCCCAGAATCCGGCTTGTCCGATCCGCCGCCAGGCCATACCGTCCCCGGCCGAACTGGACAAAGCCGGCGAACTCGATCCCATGGACGAAGCCGGCTGCAGTCCGGAAGCCGGCATTACCCGTCGTTATCCCGACAGGCTGATCATTAAAGTTACCAACCAGTGCGGCATGTACTGCCGTTTTTGCCAACGCCGCCGGCTGATCGGCGAAAAAGACCTGCATACCGGCGAAGATGTCCTTGAACGAGCCGTCGCTTATATTGCGGAGAACCCGGAAATACGCGATGTTCTCTTAACCGGCGGCGACGCCCTGATGCTGAGCGACAGCCAACTGGAACACCTGCTTGCTAAACTGCGCGCCATACCGCATGTCGAGATCATCCGGATCGGCACCCGGACGCCGGTCACCCTGCCGCAGCGCATCACGCCGGCCTTGACCCGGATGCTGCGCCGTTATCACCCGCTCTATGTGAATACCCACTTCAACAGTCCCGCCGAAATTACGCTCGAAGCTCTGCAGGCCTGCTCGCGGCTGGCCGACGCCGGCATACCGCTCGGCAATCAGATGGTGCTCCTGCAAGGAGTCAATAACGATAAATATGTCGTCCGGAAACTGAACCAACAACTCTTGCGGCTGCGTGTAAAACCGTACTATATCTTCCATCCGAAACAAGTCCGCGGAACATCGCATTTCTGGGTCCGCCTGGAAGACGGTTTGGAAATCATGGAATCGCTGCGCGGCTATACTTCAGGCCTGGCCATCCCGACTTATATTGTCAACGGATCCGGCGGCTTGGGCAAAACGCCGCTTATTCCGAATTATTTGTTATACATCGGTAAGGAAAAAGCTTTCTTTCGTAATTGGGAAGGTCAGATCTTCGAAATAGACAACCAGCGGAGCTGAATTGAACCGACAGCCGGCACGCCGTAAAAACAAACAGCGGCTGTTTTTCAACAGCCGCCGCCTTTTACCGTAAATACATTGGATCTTTCGCGTTCTGATCAATAGTAATTATACGCTCCGGATTCGATGATCGTCGTAATGAGGCCCCAAACCATGCCGCCGAAAATCAAGCCCAGCACAATAGCGATAACGCCGAAAATCAACATCGCGCGGCACAAGTTCTTCTTATTGATATTGACGTCGCTGCCAAAAGCCCAGACCAAGGTTAAAATGAAACCGACCAGCGGCAAGCCGCATAAGAACATCGTCAAAATATATTCGCCGACGGTCATGGGTTTCGTATTATCGACGGCCGGATAAGCCGGCTGCTGATAATACTGCGGTTGTGGCGGCGCGGTATAAACCGGCCGTTGTTGAACCGGCGGCTGTTGATAAACCGGCGGCGGCGCATTATAGACCGGAGCGGCCGGAGCCGCGGCATCAGCAATGACAGCGCCGCAGCTTTCACAGAACTTGGAGTCATCGGACGTTTGTTTACCACAGTTTGGACAGAACATAGACAACCCTCCCTCACTTTATATAAAATAATCGTCTGTTTTTCTATCTGAAGCATCCTGCGTCAAGGACGAGGATGACCGCAAACCATACAAAAGTTTCCGTTGTTCTCATGTCCGCAAGAGCAAATCCAGGTTCCGGGAGCTGCCTGTGCCTGGACAGGAACAGGAGCCTGAACCGGTGCAGGAACCTGAACCGGAGCTGCCTCTGCCGCCGGAGCGGGAGCAGACGACTCGGCAGCCGGAGCGGCCGGCGGCGTTGGATAAGTAATCGGAGTGTTCTGAGGCTGATAGGCAGTTTGAGGCTGATAGGCGGCCGGAGCCTGATAGGCCGGCGCGACAGGTTGGACCGGCGCAGCCGGAGCCGCTTGCGGGCGGAAAATGCCCAGAGTCTTGTCGACCAGCGGACCGACCATAGGCACGCCGGCATCCTGGTTTTTCGCCAGTTTGAGCACTGCCAGCAGTGAAAAAACGAAATAGGCGACTAACAAGAGAAATTTCAAGACACTAAATATCTGATCGATGGATGATACCGCCTGATAAGCGTTGAACTGGGCGAACAGCGCCAGAATGGCCGTCATAATCCAGCTGATTACGGTATAAGCAACCAAATAAGCCAGATTCAGGTAAATAGCCTGCAAGACCTGGCGGGTCAGCCACTGATCCTTTTCCAGGATCGCGGCATAAGCCAGAAATAAAACCAGAACCAGTAAAGCGCCGATGGTTTGCGTAGAACTGAAAAAACTAATGATGAAAGCTAAAATTGCCAACGCAGACAAACTGAGACCGAATTTACCCAGATTCATGATCAACCCTCCGCTTCATATGATCCGTACGGCTTTTAAACGTTACTTTCAAGTTAAAAGTTTTGATGTACGCCATTTCAGATTATCATAATCTTTAGCCTAAATCAAACCCCATTCAACCGCAAAAACGCTGTCCGACATGATTTTCGCGGTTTTTGTCATTGACAGAGTCAAACCGCCGGCCAGGGCGTATGACACATCATGACAGCCCGATTAAGCAACCGCCGTCGAACCCGGCGCGGCGAAAAAAAACCGGCAAGCTGATCGTCAGCCGCCGGTTTTCCGTGCGTAATGAAGAAGTCTGATCAAGGATCCGCCTGTCCCTGCGCATAACGGCAGGGAGCTGAACCGAACGCCGGCGGTTTACTTGATGATTGCGGTTTTGCAAAGGCTCCCCCGCCCTTCGAGATTCACCTGGCGGCGATTGATGGCGGCCAGTGAAATCTCGATAACCTCAAACGCCTCTGCCGGCGTCATGCAGCCGATCGTGACCATGTCGCGGGAACGCAGCGTATTCCATGAGAAATTGAGTCCGACAAACGGCGTCGTCCGGCCCGCGGCCATCGGCTTGATCGTCATGACCGGCTTCTTCGCCTGCCAGATAATCTTGTTGACGCTTTCAATTTCGATCTGCATTAAAAAGCCCATGCAATTATAAATCTGGATATAGGAAGCGACATCATAGTTTTGTTCATCCGAATAAAGGATCAATTCCGGCATATGCGCCGACAGGCCGGGGATCAGGCCGCGGTCGCGGATCATCTCCAGATAGTCCGGCAGCCGCTCGATGGTATGCTTATCCTTGCGCACCAGCTGCTCGGCCGTGCTGTGATGCGGGAAACAGAAAGTGGCGCCGATCTGGCGCGAACGGTCGAAGGCCGCCGCCGCGTCTTGGCGTCCGGCCGCCGTGTCGGAACAATCGAAAGGCGGCGTATCGATGATGATGATCTTCTTGCCGGTCCGTTCCTCCGCTATATGAACGGCATCGACCACCAGCTGCGACATGCCGCCCATAATCGTGTCCACGCCGGCAGCCAAAAATTCTTCCAGGATCGCCACGGCATTGGCGGTCGTCTGATTGAGATTCTTGATTCCGGCGTCCGCCGCCGCCGAAGTATGGCTATATCCGTTCAGCCAATTGGTGCCGATGATCAGGCGCGATACGGAAACGCCGTCAACCAGAGTTCGCGGAAACAGTTCTTCAACCATGTTTTTTCACCTCTTCCAACGGTTCGACCAGGTCTGTGACGGACGGAGCGGCCTTAACAGGCGCAGCCCAGCGAACCGCATTGACCAGGATCTTCTGAATGACCGGATGATGATAGATCGGGAAAGCTTCATGACCGGGGCGGAAATAGAACACCTTGCCCCGGCTGCGCTGGAAACAGCAGCCGCTGCGGAAAACCTCGCCGCCGGAAAACCAGCTGACGAAAACAAGCGCGTCCGGCGTCGGAATATCGAATCGTTCGCCGTACATCTCTTCATGCTCCAGCTCAAAATGCTCCGGAATGCCGTCGGCGATCGGATGACCGGGTTCGATCGTCCAGACCCGTTCCCGTTCGGCAATTTCCCGCCATTTTAAAGTTTGGGTATTCGTGCCCATCAGCTTGCGGAAAATCTTCGAGGCGTGGCCGGAATGCAGGACAATCAGGCCCATGCCGTTCAGGACGCGCTGATAGACTTTCTCCACAACCGCGTCGCTGACTTCCTCATGAGCGGCGTGACCCCACCACAGCATCACATCCGTTGAAGCCAGAACCTCGTCCGTCAGGCCATGTTCCGGATCATCCAGAACGGCGGTGCGGACGATTAAATCTTCCTCGCGGCCCAAAGCGGCCGCGATGGTCTTATGCATGCCTTCCGGATAGATTGCCTTGACTTCAGGCATTTCGCGTTCATGCCTGAATTCATTCCATACTGTTACTCTGATTTGTTTCATGGCTGTAAAACCTCATCATCTATTCATAAAATCGGCTTCCGCCGGGACAGGGTGCAGCCGGCACGATACCGGCATTCAGATCCCCCGGCCCAAGCCTTTTTCACTATAGCATAGAATGATCGGACTGACCACCGTTATCTTTAAGCCAATAATCAATTTTCTGCGGCCGGCCATACAGGTAGCCCTGAATATATTTAACCCGGTTTTGATCGATATAACCCATCTGCTGCTCGTTCTCCACCCCTTCGATCAAAAGGTCAAAGTGGAAAACCTCGGCCATCGATGTAATCACTTTAAGCAGCGCCTGACTGCGCGGCTTGGTCTCGATATCCCGCGTAAAAGACTGGTCGACCTTGATCATGTCGATATCCAGATCGATCAGTTTGTTCAAAGATGAATAACCCGTGCCGAAATCATCGATCGCGACCCGGATGCCATAATTGCGGAACCTCTTGATGACATCGCGCAGGTGGCTGTAGTTTTCAACATACTGCGTCTCAGTTATCTCGATGATAAAATGTCCGGCATTCGCGCCCATCCGCCCCAGGTTGCGGACGATTTCCTCCACGGCATGGCCATCCATGAGCTGAACCAGGGAAATATTCATCGACAGAAAAGTTTTCTCGCCGAAAACCGATTGAAAAAGCGGCAGATCCCGGCGGCATTGCTGAATCGTCTGCCGGCCCAGGTCCAAAATCACGCCGGTCCGTTCGGCGATCGGAATAAAATGCGAGGGCGGCACCAGGCCGAACCGTTTGCTGTTCCAGCGCATCAAGGCCTCAAACCCGACGATGCGCTGATCGCTGTTGCGGACGATCGGCTGATAAGCCAGATAAATCTCGCCTTGTTTTAAAGCGTGCCCGAGCGCTTCT
The DNA here is from genome assembly GCA_034927345.1 of Clostridiaceae bacterium. Taxonomy (GTDB): domain Bacteria; phylum Bacillota; class Clostridia; order Saccharofermentanales; family UBA5734; genus JAYFQE01. The sequence goes on along the minus strand of JAYFQE010000002.1, from coordinate 220,956 downwards.
TCTTCTTGGATGCCGGACAGATAGGTCGCGCCGATCTCGGGCGCGTACTGGGTATAGCTGTTGCCCGTCTGTTTTTTGGACAAATGGACAGCCTGGCTGGCGCAGCGCAGAATATCCCGCACCGTTCTGGCATCGTCCGGGAAACGGGCGATGCCGACGCTCAGAGCCAGGAAAAAGTAATTATTCTGGTCGCTCCATTTGTTGAAGTCTTGAAATAGCTTTTCCAGCCGGAGCCGGACCTCCATCATCGGGACGATGCATAATATGGCAAAGTCATCGCCGGACAGCCGTGAAACCACCTGGTCGCCGAAATGTGCGAGCAATAGGCGCCCGATTTCGATCAACAGCTGATCGCCGGCGTCATATCCATAGAGATCATTGGCCTGCTTAAAGCGGTCGATATCCAAGAAAAGCATGACAAAGGGCTGATCGTGCTTGATCATCTGCAAAAGCTGCTGTTCCTGATAGAGCCGGTTATGCAGCCGGGTCAGTGAATCCACATACATCAGGGACTCGAAATTCGTCCGGATCCGTTCCTGGTGGGCCAGTTCGCCGACTACGCCGAGATAATAACGCGACTGCAGCCGTTCCTCCTCGGCAAGCAGGAGGCTCAGGTAAAAGGTCCGGCCCATGCCGTCGCTGAGATAACCGGTCACTTCGCCTTTCCAGGATTCCTGTTCATCCAGGATGGCGGATATGCTTCGTTCATGGGACACCCGGCTGACAAAAAGATCATCGACCGTCAGCAGGCCGCCGGCCAGAGCGGTAACCTGGTGGCCGGTCATCCGGGTAAAAGCATGATTACACCAGACCACTTTCTTTTGTTCATCAAAGATGATGATGCCGTCGCTATCATTCATGAAGACGCTGGCAAAAATAGCGTTGGTGTTTAACGATTCCAAACTGTTCGTATCTTCATCATAAATCAAAGCAATAAGATAATCGCCGTTCGTCAGGTCAATCCGGCTGCTCATTACATGCAGATACTGCAGATGCCCGCCCTGAACCTCCTGGATCATCCGTTCACTTAAAAACCCGTATAATTCGGTCATCTGGATGTTTTGCGCCAGATCGTCGCGGGAATACGAACCAAACAGATCGATCACCGGACTGCCGACAACCTCGTCGGTAATGCCGAAAAGCTTCTTAGCCGGATTATTCAGGGCGATCACCTTGCGGTAGCGATCGAGAATCAGCAAAGCGTCACGCGAGTTCTTCATCAGATTCGCCATCAGATTGTCCATCGGTATTTCCGGCTGCGTCAGCAAATCTTGTTTGGGCAATTCCCGGACGATGCAGAGGATCTGGAAGGTATCCCGAATCCGGAAAAGTTTCAGATAAACCTCCAGAGTAACCTGGCTGTTGTCACGCCGGACCTTGACATGAGTAAAGCGCATAAAGGAGCGTTTTTTTAATGCGTTCAGGATATCATGCTGCATGGAGCGATCCACGAGGGACAGCAGCAGCGTGTCGTTCATCGCCAGAAATTCCAGCCGGTTCAGTTCGAAAATCTGTTCCGCCTGTTCATCGACATCCAGGCAGCGGATAAATTCCCAGGATTCCCGGATTTCGAAAACCAGTAAAGCGGTCGTATCCGCGCGGTAGAGCGATTCATGCCGCTTGAGTGTCAGAACATAGTCATGCACTTCGGCAGCAACGCCGGGAACTTCCAGAATGGTCAGCAGCAGGTTCAGTTTCCCGTTATAATAAACCGGCTTGCCGATGACTTCGACCGGTTGGGACTGACCGCCGCGCAGCTGACGATGGGCGCGGAAACTGCGGATCTGACCCTTATCGTCGAACGGCCATTCTGTCAGCCAGATTTGCCACTCGGGGTTATCCGCCACCAGGGCAATACCCAATGTGTGCTGATCATTTACCGAAACATACTGTCTGCGGGCCATTTCGTTCATTCTGACAATCTGTAAAGAAAAGGGATCCAGCAGCAGTTGAGCAGCTTTAGAGTCAGTGAACAAGAAATATTGATCATTTAATAACAACTTGCCTTGTTGAACATGACATGTTGAAAGATCCTGCAAGTAGTCATCGATGTTGTTCATAAGCTGTCAACCTCCACATCTCTACCGCACAACCCTAATTGATTCAAATTGAGATGCCTCGTGTCCTTGCATGCATGTTACATCATAACATGTCTTTTCAGTCACGGTAAAGAAATTGCTGTATTTTCTTGATGTTCTTCGCCGCGTCATACCACTCCATTTGCGCCCGGCGGACGATAATCGTCTTATGACTGCCGTCGACCGGCAGCATCAACTGTGATATGGGATACTGGCTGTAGGATAATCCGTCCAGCGCCAAAGCCAGTAAATCGGTCCCCGATTTGTTCGACTTGATCAGCGGCAGCAGTTCCCGGGCCAGGGCATCCAACTCAACCGGATTTAAGCCGCCCAGTTTTCGGATCAACGCCTGAATAACCGTACGCTGCCGGCCGGTTCGCCGGTAATCCGAATCGATTTTCCGCAGTCGTGAATAAGCCAGGGCCAGTTCGCCGTCTAAATGGTTTACGCCGGTCAGAAGTCCGGCGTCCGGATAACTCAACGCCAGATACTGCGCCTCGGCGGCAGTCAGGTCGATGTCTATCCCGCCGACCGTATTGATCGCCTGTTTGAAACCGTTGAAATTGATGATCAGATAATCATCGATTTGGATCCGGAAATTTTCACGGATCGTTTTTAAAAGTAATTTCGCGCCGCCCCAGGAAAACGACGCGTTGAGCATCGAGTAGCCATGGTTCGGAATTCTGACATATAAAGCCCGCATCAAAGAAACCAGATGAATTTTCCGGGTTCGCTTATTAACAGAGAGGATCATCATCGAATCCGAGCGGCCGTTGATTTCATTGCCGCGATTATCGGTGCCGATCAGCAGAATCGAATAGACCTGCTTATCCTGCAGTATCGAAAAAGACCCGGTCGCGGCATCCTGTTCCTTCTCTGCTTCTATCAGCGGGTCGACCGTTGTTTCAGCGGTTGTCGGTTCGCCGGTCGTTCCGGTTTCCGCGCCGCCGGAAGGCCGCGGCCGGTCAGTCGGTTCCGCTGTCTCGGTCACCGTTTCCTCGGGATCGAAAAGATCACTTTCCGGGATCAAGGGATCCCCGGTAAAGTCCGGCGGCTGGACCAGATTGGCCAGGGACAGGACATAGCCGGCCGCCAGACCGCCAAAAACCAACACCACGCCGGCCAGGACGCAGCAAACAAACACAAACCGCCGATGTTTCCGCGTTTTCCGGGTTTTAGGCTGTTTTTGCTTCATACAATGCCTCCGATCTTCCGATCATCATCAACATAAGCAAGCCTGTCAGGTCTTATGATATGTTTTGCTTTAAGATCAGATTGAGAAATGTCCGGGCAATATCCGGATCAAACTGGGTTCCGGCATTGCGCCGGATCTGGTCGGTCGCGGCGTCGAGACTTAAGGGATTCCGGAAGGCGCGTAAACCGGTCATGCCGTCGTAGGCGTCGGCGACCGTGATAATCCGTGAAAGCATGGGGATCTGACTGCCGCTCAGGCCTTTCGGATAGCCGCGGCCATCCCAGCGTTCATGATGGGCCAGGACGATATCGGCAATATCCGACAAATCGTTGGCCGCGCTGAGGATGCGGTAGCCGATCTCCGGATGGCGGCGCATTTCACGCCATTCTTCATCGGACAAGAGGCCCGGCTTATTTAATATATGGCCGTCAATGGCTATCTTGCCGATATCATGAAGCAGCCCCGCTGTAATCAGCTCATGGATTTCCTGCTCGCTCAGATCCATCGCCTGGCCAATCAGTCCGCACAAATGGCTGACCCGCTGCGAATGCATTTCCTCGCTGGCATGGGTCTCATAAAGCGTCTGGGTAATCGCCTCGATCGCCCGGTTGCGGATGCCCGGGCTTTCAAAGAGCTTGCGCCGGTACATCCAGTCCTCCGCCTTCTTGCGGATATCGTCAATATTCTGCGCGCTGCTGGTTTTGGTCTCCCAGCCGAACGATATCGACAAAGGCACCGAGCCAACCCGGGTATCCTGACATAAGATGCTGATGCGCTGGACGATCCGATCTACCTCGCCGGCTTGTGTTTTCGGCAGCATAATCACGAACTCGTCCCCGCCGATACGCGCGATGATATCGTCATCACGACAGCAGGACTTTATAACATCGGCGGCTTTACAAAGCAAGCGGTCGCCAAAATCATGACCGAACGCGTCGTTAACCAGCTTCAGTCCGTTCAGGTCGCCCATCAAGATGGAAAGCGGCAGATTCCGCCGAGTATCGCAGCGTTTCAGCTCTTCCGCGAAAAAGCGCCGGTTGAACAGGCCGGTCAGCGCGTCATGGAAGCTCAGATATTCGATACGGTCGAGCTTCTGCTTTTCTTCGGACACATCGCGGAAAGCCAGAACAACGCCATTCAAACTGCCGTCATGGTTGATAATCGGAGCCGCATTATCGGCGATCGGCCGTTCCAGGCCGTCGCAGCTGACCAATAGCGTGTGGTTGTTCATCGATACTGTCCGCATCGACATCATGACCTGCTGAACCGGATCCTCGCAAGGCTGCCGCGTTTTCTCGTCAATAATCCGGAAAACTTCCGCAAAAGGCCGGCCGATCGCCGATTCGCCCGGCCAGCCGGTCATCGTGCGGGCCACCTCGTTTATAACGGTCACCAGGCCGTTCCGGTCGGTTGCCAGGATGCCGTCGCCGATTGACAGCAGCGCAGTCCGGAAACGCTCCTTCTCATGAAACAACAGCTCATCGCTGCGCTTGCGAGCTACCGCCGTCCAGACGCTGCTCATCAGCAGATTAATGCTCAGGATGTCATTGACATCATAATCGCCCGGCTTATTCGCCATGCCGATAACCGCCACGATCTTGCTCTGATCGAAAACCGGTACGCTCAAAAAATTAAAAATCGCGACATGCCCTGCCGGCTGACCTTTTTTTATCGGATTGGGTTTTTGAAAATCATTGACGATAACCGGTTGCTGCCGACGGATCGCTTCGGTCCAGGCTCCGGTCTTGTTCATATCGAAAATGATCTGTTTATCGCGGACCTGACAATCCTTTAAGGCCGAAACCGACCAAGCATGCATGGTCAGGGTTTCAGTTGCCTCGTCATACAACGCAATATAACCGACCTGGCTGGCTGTAAAGCTAAGCGCCAGTTCCAGCGCTTGATTCAGATAATCGCTGATCCGCGGCAGATTGCTCTTTAATAAAGCCAACTGTTTTTCACTGCGGTCCAGGTTTCGGAGCAGCTCGCGTTCCGCCAGACGCTGTTCCGTGATATCGGTCCGCGAACCGACAATATAGGCCGGCTGGCCGTTTCTGACAATCGGCGTCAGCGTGGTCGCCCAGATTCTCCGGCCGTTCGGCATATTCAATTCTTCTTCATACTCGATCGCTTGTCCGCCCTGTACGCATCGGTCATACCACAAGCTGACCTGATTGCCTAATTCCGGTCCCAGAAGATCCAACGGCGTTCGCCCCGGCAAATCCCGGCGGCTGATTCCCAGTTTCTTTTCGTAAGCCTGATTGATCCAGACATACCGGTACTCCCGCGCCGCGTTCACCCGGACCAAAAACATCGCGTCTTGCGTTCCGTTCAGAATAATCTCCTGATTGACCGCCCGCATGATATCCGGTTCTCCGGTCTCGATTTCCAGGCGCAATAAAATCAGATCATCCTGCAAACGCCGGCAGCCAATTTTTGCTTCATATCCGATTGTATCGATTTCGCCGAAGATATGCTCCGAGAACCAGACAGCCTGCCCGCCGCTGGTTTCATTCTCGTTCAGGCTTTCAAAAAGACGCGCCAACGTTTGGCCCAGTTCATTATAACGATCAAAAACATCGGCCAGCGACCGATTCCGCAGCGCCGATTTATCCTTATACGTCGGTTCCGCCGGCATTTTCTGTCGCATATCCGCAAACAAGACGCGGTAACGGACATGATTCAGCAAATTCAAAAAAGAAGGATTCAAATCGGCGATAACATACTGATCCCATATCGGTCCAGTCGCCGGATCTGACATTATATACAAAGGCCTGACCAAGACATAGCCCTCGGGCGCTGTTTCAAAAAGTAAACAATCGCAATCCATCATCACTTGAATATCCTTTAATAAATTGCATTACAGCTATTAATATACTACTCGAAAGCATAATTATTAGCAATATTGCCTATAGAAAAAGCCAAAATAAAGCGCGTCCAGCAAGATAGCCGAACGCGCTTTATCCGCGAATTAAAGCTTGTCAGTTGAGCGGGCCGGCACATCGTCGGACCACAGCGTTCATCTGATCCAGCTTGCCGATCATGTCCTGAGCCAGGTGAATCTGGCTTCTGGCCCGATCCAGATTTTGGCCAGGCCGGTGAATCCGAAAATAACGGTCGTCCAGCAGATAATCGGCCAGAAAACGCGAGGCCAGCTCGATCGTAATCACGACCGCGCCCAAGGCCATACCTTCGATTTCCTTCTCGGTCAAAGAATCTCCCGCCGCAGTCATAAAGCCTTGGGTGAATGCCGTAAAATAATCCATATTCAGGCCGACCCGCGTCAGATCCGTTTCATCCTCCGCCGCCTGATTCGCCGCGAAACGGATGGCATCGCCGAAATCATACATCGCTAGGCCGGGCATCACGGTATCGAGGTCGATCACGCAAAGCGGCCGACCGGTTCTTTCGTCCATCAGGATATTGTTGTATTTTGTGTCATTATGCGTCACCCGCAGCGGCAATTTCCCTTGATCCAGCCAATCAGCCAGCGTTCCGGCCAAAGCCCGGTTGTCCTGAAAAAACCGCAGTTCCGGTTCCACCGCCGCCATTCTACCGACCGGATCCGCCGTCGCGGCAGCCATGAGCGCCTCCAAACGGGCCGGCGTATCGTGAAAGCCGGGAATCGTCTCATAAAGCCGATCCATCGGCAGATCCGCCAAAAGCTCCTGAAAGCGTCCGAAAGCATAGCCGGCGCTTTCGAGCACGGTACTGTTCTCCACGGTTTCATAAGCGACAGAATGCTCGATAAATGGGCAGATCCGCCAAAACTCGCCGTCCAGCTCCGAATAATTCTGTCCGAGCCGGTTTTCCAGAAAATGAATAACCGCGCAATCCTGCGCCGTTTGCCTGCCCGCGAGGTGGTCCGAAACGGCCTTGATGTTACTCATGACCTTGGCCGGATCCTTGAAAACATAACGGTTGATTCTCTGTAAAATATACTGAACGACGCGGCCGTCCCGATCGAAACGGATATGATAAGTATCGTTGATATGTCCGTTCACTAAAGATTCTATTTCCACCAGATCGCCGGCAATATCATAACAGCCGACAATCCGCCTGATTATTTCTTCCTGTTCAACGCTCACCATGACGCGCACACCACTCCCCTCGATCATGCAGCCATGAAGCTCATGTTCGTTGCATAACGAAAGCATTATAACACCAGACGGCTTGATTTACCGCTTAGAATTTTTCATTTTCCCGACAGCGCGCTTCTAAAAGCCCGATAAAATCGAAGCAACGAGTTTATAACGTATTATCGGAAACGGCTTAGTGAGTGCAATAAAAAAATAATAAACAAAGAGACGAAGCTTCCAGCCCTTTTCCTTTTTCATACCGGCAAAAGGCGTCATAGCCAAGTAATCTTGATATTCTTGCCGATACGGATGTCTGTTTCCCTGCCGCCACGGCTTCTCAATACCCCAATAATGAATAACCGCCGGATCGGCGACAGCCTGTTCATACGCTCTCCGGTTCATGTATTTCATAGGCGCCATCAGCCGGCATAACAACTCATAGGGATATAGATCATATATATTGCAATAATTAAACTCCGGCGATAAATAACACAGTTCACCTTTCAATACGCCATTAACAGCATCCTGTTCATTGGCGAACAACCTGCCGTTCTGACTGATATAATATCCGATGATCCGCTCTCCCGTCTTTGTTTGCCGCCATTGTTTTAAATTGATCAGAAGAACGCCGTCATTGATATACGGTATGCCTTCCATATCCAAGCTGGCTCTTTTATGCTGATCTACCGTCGGATCCAGACAGCCGGCGATCACCGAAGCGCCCAAATCAGTATCCCATAAGGATGCTAAACTCTTGCGAACGATAACATCAGGATGCAGGTATATAACCCGTTCCACCGAATCCGGCAAATATTTGTCCAACGTCAAACGCGCCATTAGAAGCGGATTCAAATTTGCGGGATATAACGGGCCTTGAGAATCCCGTCGCGGCCGATTTATCTCATAAATTTTAACAAACCGGTTATACCTTATTCCTAAATCGGTCAGCAGATCTTTATGGCTGGGAGTAATACCATATGAAAAAATATAAATAGTCAGATCTACCGCTTCCCCGTTGTTTTCACATAACGAACAAATCCCCGCCGCTATCTGGGGAACGAATCTGTCGCTTGAGGTATATAAGATATTCATGAATACACTCCGTATTCTGCCTATCTGGCTTTCCCCATAAGCTGTATGCAGGTTTTAGGCATCCATGCGCGGCCTGCAGGCTTGCTGACGATCGAGTTCTCAGCGTAATGGAAAAAGCAATTACTTTAGCTGCTCCTGTTAGTCCTTCGTTAATCTTTATAAAGGAACTGATGCAAGGCTTCGATATTGGTCTTGACATCGAACTGTTCCATTTCCGCGTTTCTGACCATTATCTTTTTATAGGTTCCGTCGAGCGGAATCATCAGCTGCGAAATCGGGTAGTTCCTGTAACCGTACATCTCGGCCGCCAACGTTAAAATCGACGTACCGGTCCGGTTCGACTTAACCAGCGGCAGGATTTCCCTGGCCAGCGCGTCGATCTGCAACAAGCTCAGCGACGACGTTTTACGGATCAGCGCCTCTATGACATTCCTCTGCCGGCCGGTCCGCATAAAATCCGAATCCAGCTTGCGCAGCCGCGAATACGCCAGGGCTATTTCGCCGTCCAGCTCATTGATGCCCGTATGCAAACCAGCCTTGGGATAGCTTTGGCTCAGCCGCTTCGCTTCAGCCGACGTCAGGTCGATGCTCACCCCGCCGATCGTATCCACGGCATCGGTAAAGCCGCCAAAATCGATCAATAAGTAATCATCCAAATGAAGCCGGAAATTATCCTCGATCGTCTGCTGCAGCAGCTTGAAACCACCCCAGGAAAACGACGCGTTCAGCAGCGAATAGCCATGGTCGGGGATCTTGACATATAAAGCTCGCATCAGAGAAGCTAAATGGATCTTGTGGGTCCGCTTATTGACCGATAATATAATCATCGCGTCGGACCGGCCGTTTTTTTCATTACCGCGGTTATCGGTGCCGATCAGCAGAATATTGTAAACATCCGGATCCGAAGGGATCGCAATCTGCCCCGCTTCTCCTTCGTGCTCCTTCTCGATATTCTCCAGATCCTCGGAACTCAGCGTCGATTCGGAAGGATTGACAGTGCCGCCCGGCTCGCTGTCCGTTTCGTTCGGATCATCGGTCTCGATAATATCGCTCTCCGCCAGAGACGGATTCCCGGTAAATTCCGGCGGTTTGACCAGGCCGGCTAACGACATGACATACCAGACCGCGGCGATGCCGACCAGTAAAATAAGCGAAACCAGCACTATACCGGTTATCTTCAGCTTCCGATGCGGCTTCTTCGGCGATTTGGCGATCCTTTGCTCAGCATCCATACTAACGATCGGATCCTTCGTACTCTTTAAATCACTCATAACCGGATACTCCTCGCGGTTGATTTATTTCTTTATAATATCATGTTTTTCCTGGTTTGTGTCGATTGTAAAGGACAATACACCGAGGAACGTGTAAATTTTATTTCATTAACTGTTCATAAAAATGATAAAACATTAGCCAAATCAGGCATTTTGCCAGAATCTTCACTCAATCACTTTTTTCTCCAGACCATCTTATTAACGACCTCGGTATAGCTCTGGATGATCTTTACAACTTTCGCGGAAACATGCTCATCCAAATAATCCGGCACCGGAATGCCATAATCGCCGTTTTGGTTCATCGCGACAGCCAGGTCCAAGGCCTGCAGCAAAGAATGCTCATCAATGCCAGCCAAGATAAAACAAGCCTTATCCAGCGCTTCGGGACGCTCCGTCGATGTGCGGATGCATACAGCCGGGAACGGATGGCCGACCGACGTAAAAAAGCTGGACTCCTCCGGCAGCGTACCGCTGTCAGATACAACGGCGTAAGCGTTCATTTGCAGGCAGTTATAGTCATGAAAACCCAGCGGCTCATGCCTGATTACGCGGCGGTCAAGCTGAAATCCCGATTCATCAAGACGTTTCCTACTTCTGGGATGACAAGAATACAGTATCGGCATATCATACTTTTCCGCCATCGTGTTTACGGCATTCATAAGGCTGAAAAAGTTTGCTTCTGTATCGATATTTTCCTCACGGTGCGCGGACAGCAAGATATATTTTCCCATATCGAGTCCAAGCCTCGAAAGCACATCACTCGATTTAATTTGTTCCAGATTTGCGTGAAGCACCTCAGCCATTGGCGAACCGGTGACGAAGGTGCGTTCCTTCGCCGTGCCTTCCGCATTGAGATAGCGGCGGGCATGTTCGGAGTAACACATATTTACATCGGAGATATGATCTACGATGCGGCGGTTAGTTTCTTCCGGCAGACACTCATCATAACAGCGATTACCGGCTTCCATGTGGAAGATCGGGATGTGCAGGCGCTTCGCTGAAATTGCCGACAAGCAGGAGTTTGTGTCGCCGAGAATTAGTAGTGCATCCGGCTTCTGATCGACCATGAGCTTATACGATTTCGCTATGATGTTGCCGATGGTTTCGCCTAAATCTGCGCCAACCGCGTCAAGGTAATAGTCCGGTGCGCGCAGCCCGAGGTCATCGAAGAACACTTGATTTAGCTCGTAATCGTAGTTTTGCCCCGTGTGAACAAGGATCTGATCGAAGTAGGTGTCGCATTTCTTAATAACGGCAGACAGGCGGATTATCTCCGGTCGTGTGCCGATGATGGTCATAAGCTTAAGCTTCGCCATTTTCACACCTCCTCAAAAAACGTATCCGGCTTATCGGCGTCAAAGCACTCATTCGCCCACATAAAGGTCACCATATCGCTGTCACCAAGATTTTCGATATTATGTGTGTATCCCGTTGGTATGTCCACAATCTCCATCTTATCGCCGGAGACGTAATATTCATAAACTTGCTCATCGCCGATTTTGCGAAAACGAATAACACCTTTCCCGCTGACGACGAGGAACTTTTCATTCTTTGTGTTGTGCCAGTGGTTGCCCTTGATGATTCCCGGTTTTGAGATATTGACGGAAAACTGACCACAGTCTGTGGTACGAAGCATTTCCGTAAAGCTGCCACGGGTATCAATATTCATCTTGAGCGGATATGAAAAGCCGTCGGTCGGGAGATACGAAAGATAAGGGACTTGAGCCGCTGCCAATCGGCAGCTATCGCGGGTTTGCCATGTCGCTCACTGTAGAGGATTTCGGACGCGACCTTGTGCTCACGTTAAAGGGGCAGATGTCCCATCGCGTATCACTTGGTAAAGACGCACGCGGCAATCTCACCCGAATTGACAACGCTCTCGCGCAGATGCCGGAGCGCCTTGCCACGGTTCAATCAAAGCTCGACAACACCTATCAGCAGATTGAGGCGGCAAAAGCCGAACTCGGCAAGCCCTTCCCGCAGGACGCGGAGCTTGCGGAGAAATCCGTGCGGCTGGCGAAGCTCAATATTGAGCTTGATATGGCGGGTAAAACACCGCAGCCGAACCAGCAGACCTTGGCGAAGACCGAGCGTTCGTCATTGCTTGAAAGAATCAAAACGCCCTATGTCAGCAATGCGCCGACGAAAAAGAAAACTCATGAAATAGAAGAACGGTAAACGGACTACACCGGTGTGGAGATGCGCTTCACGCCGGTGTTACAGTCACTCGGGTTCTCCAGCTTTTGCTTTACGCTTTTTCTTCTGGTCAGCTTTCTTTTGACGCTTTTCATCTATCTCATGCAGCCAGTCGCTGACCGGAGCTTTCCACGGTTCGCTCTTGCTCGGTATGTTCTTTACGAGACTGCGCGGATTGAGGCCGAGACGTTTGGCAAGCGCAATGTCGTCGTCATTCAACCGGCATTTCTTCTTGGCATCCTGCCATGTCTGTTCGCTGTATGCCATTAGCTCACCCCATTTTCATACCGCAAATTATATCACGAAAAGCCAAAACGAACGAGGAGGTTCAATATAAAATGGACAAGACCCCACTATACAAGCATCCCGGTGTATATGCTAAAGAGCATGATGAGCTGCCTGTTTATCGTGCGTCCAATAAAGCTAATATCGCCTGTAAAGAGGCAATCGAAGCCGCCGTCTCCGCGCACTATTCCGACAATCGACTGAACCCCGGCGGTGTGAAGCAGGTCGTGGATCAGTTCGGTTATGAGCGCACCTTTTATGTGCTGGCTAATACCGTAAAATCGAAGGATTGGGATGCGCGCATTTCCCGCGATAATAAGGAATGGGCAAAAACCATTCCTGTGGTTGACAATCCCGACGCATGGGGCTCCGACCGCAACTGCTATTTTGTTGTGGACAAGTGCCATCCGGGGCTTACCGATCTATTTATCAACCAGGCGCGACATGAGTACCAGCTGACACAGCCGTTATCCAAAGATGACATTCAGAGAGAAGCCGAAAGAATCCAGAGCCGTATGAAGTCGCAGCGAGAGCCGAACAGTCCGAGCGGAACACATTTCATGGCACAGGTGTCTGAGGATTTTATGTTCCGTGCTTCCTCAAAGGATACGGACAGGCTCTGCGCGACATTGCCGTGGGACAGCCTCGCGCTGTCTTCTTTGAAAGATAAGCCGGGTGTGTTCGCCATGATAAGCAAAGACGAACAGCGTGACAAGCCTCTCCGTCAGCCAAAGCGGTCGCTCATTAAAAAAATCAAGGAAACGCAAGCCGCGCTCGACGAGTCTGCACCCATCAAGAGCGCTGATATGGAGCTGTAACGATGGCGAACAGGAAACGTGATATTCTGTTAAAATTCCGTGTGACCCCCGGTGAACGTGAGCTGATAGAAAAGAAAATGGAGCAGTACGGCACGACCAACATGGCATCGTATATTCGCAAAATGGCGCTTGACGGGTTTGTCGTTAAGCTGGATTTACCGGAGCTTTCCGAGATGCTGTCGCTCCTGCGCCGGTCGTCCAACAACATCAATCAGCTTGCCAAGCGCATGAACGAAACCGGGCGCGTATACGATGCCGACGTTGACGATCTGCGACAGAGCTATGATAAGCTGTGGGAAGTTGCCAACGGTATTCTGACTTCGCTTGCAGAAATAAAATGACACGGACGGAGGACAGACGCAATATGCTGTCCTCCGTCTTTTCCCTCGGTGACAACATTGCAGAAAGCGAGAATGCCCTATAAAATATTATCAGAAAGAAACGGAGGTCGCTGATATGAGACTGATTTTGAAAATCATTTTTGCGCCGTTCATTGTTATTCTCACCCTGTTCGTCTGGATATGCGCGATGGCGTTCCGGTGCTCCGCGTTTGTGTTCGGGCTTGCGGGAACGCTTGTCGGAATCCTCGGTGTCGCCGTGTTGATTACGTATTCCGTGAAGAACGGTATCATCCTGCTTGTGATTGCTTTTCTTGTCAGTCCGCTTGGCATTCCGATGGCGGCGGCGTGGACGCTCGGTCAAATGCAGAGGCTGAGATATGCGATACAGGACAAGGTGTACAGATAAAAGAAAGAGAAATATTGAATGATGGGCGGTCGTATTGACCGCTCATTTTTCATGGAACGAAGGTGAAACGCATGGCGACGACGCGCCTGATTTCTTTACACGTCAACAAGGGGAAAACGGTCGCTCAGTGCTTAACCGACCGTACTGACTACTCGAAAAACCCGGAGAAAACAAACGGCGGTGAGCTTGTCACGGCGCACGAATGTGACCGCGCCACGGTTGACGCCGAGTTTCTTTTTTCAAAGCGGCAGTATCACACCATCACCGGCAGAGAGCAGAAAAACGATGTGATCGCCTACATGATACGCCAATCCTTCAAGCCCGGTGAGGTCACGCCGGAGGAAGCAAATGCAATCGGCTGCGAGTTGGCCGACCGCTTTCTGAAAGGTAAACACGCATACATTGTCGCTACTCATATCGACAAGGCGCATATCCACAATCATGTAATTTTCAATTCCACGTCGCTGGACTGCAAGCGTAAATTCCGTGACTTTCTCGGCTCCGGCAGGGCGATAGGCAGGCTGAGCGACACCATCTGTCTGCAACACGGTTTGTCAATTATCGAGAATCCGAAACGCGGGAAAAAGAGCTATAATAAGTGGCTCGGCGACAGGGCGACAATCTCACATCGGGAGCTGCTTCGCATCGCCGTTGACGATGCTTTATTGAAAGAGCCCGTTGACTTGGAAATGCTTTTGAAGCTCCTTGCCGACGCCGGGTATGAGATAAAGCGCGGTAAAAATATAGCGCTTAAGGGCAAGGAGCAGGAACGCTTCGTGCGGCTGTCCTCGCTCGGCGAGGGGTATTCCGAAGATGAAATATGTGCTGTTCTTGCAGGCAGCAAAACACACACGCCGCGCAAGAAGCGCGACATACTCGTGCCGAAAAAGAACACGCTGCTCATCGACATTCAGGCAAAGCTAGATGCCGGTAAGGGCCAGAGCTACGTGAATTGGGCGACGAATTTCAATCTCAAGCAGATGGCGCAGACGGTCAATTACCTTACGGAGCATAAACTACTGGATTACTCCGAGCTGACCACTAAGACCACAGCCGCGACTGACCGATTCAATACGCTGTCCGCACAAATCAAGGCGGCAGAAACGCGCATGGTGGAGATAGTTGTTTTGAAGACGCACATCATCAATTACTCAAAGACACGCGATGTATATGCCGCGTACCGTCAGGCGGGATACTCCAAAAAGTTTCTTGCTGAACATGAGGGAGACATCATTCTTCACAAGGCGGCGAAAGCGGCGTTTGACGAGCTTGGCGTAAAGAAGCTCCCCACGGTTAAAAGCCTACAAACCGAATACGCCGCGTTGCTCTTCGAGAAGAAAAAAGCATACTCTGAATACCGTTCCACCCGTAATGAGATGAAAGAGTTGCTCATACACAAGAACAATATCGACCGCATTCTCGGTTACAAAGAACACGAGGCGGATAAGAAAAAGGAGCACGACCGTCAATGAACGGCGTGCTCCGCAACAAGCGTCCGCAGGACGCGCAGCCACACAATTTATTGTGTGTTCAAAAGGGTTTGGGAGCGCTCTCCCAACAAGCAAATGGCAACTCTCGCGGAAGCGAGGGCTCGCCCGCAATGAGGCCGTGGGGCCCTCATTGCCCCGCTTGCCAAGAGTTATAACTTGCTTTCGTTGGCTTGAAAAGTTCTATTATCAGTCACATTTTCAAAAGTGTCGATGCGGGATGATTCATAAATAACCTCGACTTTAAGGATAATAACTCACGTTTATTAAGCAGGATATGTCTTTGAAATCGGCGAAGGCGCTTTAAGTAAAGTGTCAGACATCGCCTGCCGATAATCTTTGTAGGTGCGTTTTACAGCTTCCGCTTCGACAATTTTGAAAATATAACAATCACTGGGCGTTTTGCCATATATGCGAGGATAGGCAAAGACAATCAAGTCGCGGGGTTGGTCGCCAACACCAAGCTCATTGATGACCGTCTCGGGCATTAGGTTTCCGCAGTGCATCATGAGGTTGTGCTCCGGATAGATTGTAAACCAACCGTCGTAGTGCGCTTCACCATACGTCAGCATTACTTGGAAAGCGTTCAGGCGGCACTGCTCGATTTCCGTCCCGGCATTTACATGCCAGTTCGTTTGGCGCTCTACATTCGAATAAATCGACCGTGCATCCGCGCGAACATCGTACTGGAACTTATATTGATCAAGTATCTGCTGCGTATTTAGAAGCTCTATAACGCTCTTTCCCGCCGGACTGGTAAAATCATAGTGCGCATGTCCCTTGGCTGGGAACGAGCAAAACACCTCATCAAGCTTATACAGTGTACTTGTGAGACTGTCTTCGGAGGAAAATCGAATCTGCGTCATTGTGAGCTCCTCTCAGCTTTATATTACCCGTCCGCGCTTCCTGCGAATCGCCAGAACAAGCCAGCGTATCAGCAGGACAAAGACGATTCCCGTCACTGAGCCGGAGAAATCCAACAACACATCGGAAACCTGCGAGCCACGGTTTGAGAATATCTGAATGGTTTCGTCGATAACTGCCACAGCCAGTCCGATGAACAAACAGTTGATGAAAGGCTGTAAACGCACCGACTTACGCAATACCGCAAGCAACGCAAGCTCGCAACCCAACGCGCTGAACTCGGTGAAGTGCGCCAGCTTGCGTACAAGGTGGTCGGTCACGTTGCCTTTGCCCACGAAAACTTCGAGGACAGAAGTGATTTTATCCATCACGCCAAGGCTGCGTTCTTGGGATTCTGGGATTGATTGAAGTGAGTTGCTCCATATAAAGGCGATGGTAGTGAGCAGAAGGATAAAAATCAAAACGATGAGCATTTGATTGGCTTTAGTCATCTGTATTTTCGCCATATAATCTTGTCAACAATTCCAATGTAACCTTGAATTATCTTCACAACTTTCGAGCTGACGTTTTCCTCCATATAATCCGGTACCGGAATACCGTAATCACCGTTTTTATTCATTTCCACGGCGGTATCTACCGCCTGTAAAACCTGTTCGGTTGTAATACCGGCAAGGACGAAATTACCCTTGTCAATCGCTTCCGGACGCTCGGTAGAGGTACGGATGCAGATCGCGGGAAACGGATTGTCAACTGACAGAAAGAAACTCGATTCCTCCGGCAGTGTGCCGCTATCGGACACCACCGCGAAAGCGTTCATCTGCAAATTGTTGTAGTCGTGGAAACCCAGCGGCTTATTCTGTATCACACGGCGGTCGAATTCAAAGCCGCGTTGTTCGATATACTTTGCGCTGCGCGGATGGCAGGAGTAGAGAATCGGCATGTCGTACTTCTCAGCCATAGCGTTGACCGCGTTCATCAGCGAAAAGAAATTTGCCTCTATGTCGATGTTTTCCTCACGGTGCGCAGAAAGTAGAATATATTTCTGTGGCTCTAAACTAAACGTTTTTAAAACCAAGCTGTTATTTATCTTGTCAATGTTTGCGGAAAGGACTTCCGCCATGGGAGAACCAACAACGAATGTGTATTCTGGCTTAACATCAGTTTCCAAGATGTATCTCCGGGCATGTTCTGAATAACAGAGGTTCACATCGCTCGTCACATCGACGATGCGACGTATTATTTCTTCAGGTAGATTTTCGTCCTTGCAGCGGTTACCGGCTTCCATGTGAAATACAGGAATCTTTAGACGCTTCGCGGAAATGACGCAGAGACAAGAGTTAGTGTCTCCGAGAACAATTAAGGCATCCGGCTTCACCTGCTGCATCAGTTCATAGGATTTGGCAATTACATTTCCCATCGTCTGCCCAAGATTTTCCCCAACCACGCCTAGGTAGTAGTCCGGCTCACGAAGTCCGAGATCTTCAAAGAAAATCTTGTTAAGTGTGTAGTCGTAGTTCTGTCCGGTATGAACAAGCACATGGTCAAAATACTTATCGCATTTTTTGATTATTGCAGACATCTTAATAATTTCCGGGCGTGTTCCGACAATCGTCATGAGCTTCAGTTTGTTCATAGGTATGACCATTCCTTTCGCTGTGCTCAAGGCACAAAACGGGATGAAACTGTTGCGCGGTGGCGCAGACTGCAGATTTCTGTTACACTGTGCGTGAGGAAGCGGGTACACTACAGAGCACGTGGAGATGAGTGGGCACAGCTTGCTTGCTGACCGTATTGTTATGTGTGCCGACCGCTCTTTCAAGCACAAATAAGTGGGACTTGAATCCCGTAAACTTATCTTTGGAGAGACAAACTACTCGTTTTCAATGAGCGGTCAGTCCCTGCCCGTTTCCTTAAAATATCTTTTGAGGGGATGTGCTATGTTAAAATTGTTTATCCAGTTTGTTCCGGAATAGATGTCCACAAATCCTTTCTTGTCGCTTGTATTGCAAAGCACCGACGTTCTAGGCGTTACCACCTATAAAAGCCATCGCTTCTCCACTTTCACCAAGGGATTACGAGAGCTGTCACAGTAGCTTTTGCAAAACGACTGCCGGGATGCGTGTATGGAGTCAACGGGAAAGTATTGGATACCTATCTACAACATCTTGAGCCTACCTGCAAAATTGTCTTCGCTCATCCAAAGTACGTCAAGTCCATACGTGGTAAGAAGACCGACAAGAAGGACATCAAGTGGATTGCGGACATCTTCAAGCACAACTTGGTTTCCGGTAGCTTTATTCCTCCGGCAGAATTCGTCAGCTTCGGGATTTGATGCGTTATCAGTTAAAACTCACAAATTACATCACAGGAGAGAAAAACCGCGCACAGAATTGCCTGACAGTCTCTAATCTTAAACTGGATGATGTTTTTCGGATGTGTTTGGCAAAGCTGCTTCAGCCCTGACACAACGACTTCTGGAAAACAACGAACCTTTCGATGTTAAACCACATCTTACAAAAAACCACAAGGCATCCGTGGAAGAAATTCATATAGCGGTGGATGGTGTTATTAGTCCAGAGCAAGCAGAAAACTTCGTATTATCCATGCTCACATGGACGCTCTTAATCTTACTGAGCTTAATCTGGAATCACTTATTCTCTCTGTTGCCGAGAAATATCTGCCCCAAATTAACCTCATTTCGACTGTTCCGGGTATCCAAGCCTTTTCCGCCATTACCATCATCGGTGAAATCGGTGTGGATATGTCCGTGTTCCAAACATCGAAACACCTGTGCTCCTGGGCAGGACTTACTCCGCAGAACAACGAGAGCGAAGGCAAAAAGAAAACCACGCGTATTCCAAGAACAGGTGCATACATAAAGCCGCTTCTGGTACAATGCGCTAACGCTGCCATCAAGGGCAACAATCATCCTGAGGTTAGAAACCGTTATCATTCTCTGAAAAAGAGTCGTGGCCACAGGAAAGCCATAATCGTCATTGCCAGAATGCTGCTGACTGCCATCTATAACATTCCAAAAAAGAACGAGCCATATAATCCGGTCCTTTACCGTAAAAGTGATATGCCACCCATGCGCCGCGAGGTCTCCGTAAACCAAGCTATCTTCATCTTACAGCGTCAAGGTTACTTAGTCTCATCTCCAAAGCAGTAACAGATGCAGGCTAATTTTGAGGTTGCCTTCGGACAGCTTGATTTTTTGTGTCCTTTTTCGTGTTGGTACATAAATTACATTGTTTCAAACTTTATCCTCCAGTTTTATAGCGCATAATGTGGATATAATGTGGAATGCGTACTCATCCAATCAGCCATTTCGCGCACCATTATCTCATAGCCAGGCACGATTTCCGCAAAGTCGAAACGTGTCCGTACCAACGTTTTATCTGCTGTGAAGCCATCATAAGGCCGAATCTGCACGTTATTGTTCCGAATATAGTGGTTAAACAACTTCAGTAACTCAAATTTACTAATATTGTGATCGGGAACCATATTATATAAGCCATGAGCTTTTTGCTCAGCAGCTTTTTCCATGATCTTCGCAAGCTGCAGCGTCGTCATGCCAGTCCACATAGCGCCAGTGTATCCTTTTATCTCCCCATTCTGCTTCATAAACCAATTAAGCAGACCGATTCCTTCAGGATCAATATCAGGACCTACGATTGAATTGCGAAAGGTAATGTTTTTACCGTCCTCCAACTCGCCAAGCGCCTTAGTGCGGTCATAGAAGGTCTCACCGTCGCGCAGTGAATCCTCGGTGTAATTGCCGGTCTTGCCTGAAAACACGCAATCAGTGCTCATATGTATGACCTGTGTGTTAGTTTCGCTGGTCACGTCCGCTAGAAAATGTGGGAAATATGAGTTTAGGAACACAGCACGTTCCTTGTGCTGTTCTGCGGACTGATTCAGGATACCAATGCAGTTGATGATAGAATCGAAACTTCCGTGGGTGATGAGCTCTCGGAGAAACTCAGTATCCATTGCATTTCCAATAACGCATGGTACATAGGAGACTTCACGCCGAGCAAAACCAAGGACATTATGCCCCTGCTCTTTAAGATAAATGGTTATTGTGTGTCCGGCCATTCCGGTAGCGCCTAGTACAAGAAACTTCATTACTTTTTCTCCCATGAAGTAAGTTCGTCTTTTATATATTGTAGAGATAGTAGCTTTGCTTTGACTTGTTCAACTTCAAGCCTCTGTGTATTGTTCGAATTGAATTCTGTCAGTAAAGAACGATCCGTGTTGCCTTCGGTAAAGTATTTGTCATAGTTAAGGTCGCGTTGATCGCACGGGACACGATAGAATGCTCCTATGTCCGTTGCCTTTGCGCATTCCTCGTTGGTAAGCAACGTCTCATACATTTTTTCGCCATGACGTATGCCGATGGTCTTTATCTCATCCTCGGAATGAAACAGTTCTTTGACTGCTTGCGCTAAAACGCCTATGGTACAGGCTGGCGCTTTCTGAACCAAGATGTCACCGGAGACGCCTTTTTCAAATGCGAACAGTACCAATTCGACCGCTTCGTCCAGAGACATGATGAAGCGCGTCATTTTTGACTCAGTGATAGTGATAGGCTTGCCAGATTTGATTTGCTCGATCCAGAGCGGTACTACGCTGCCTCTGGAACAGAGCACGTTGCCATAACGTGTACAGCATATTTTCGTCTTGTCCGGCGATACTGTGCGGGACTTGGCGACGATAACCTTTTCCATCATAGCCTTACTTGCCCCCATCGCGTTGACAGGATAAGCAGCCTTATCGGTAGAAAGGCAGATGACGGTTTTTACACCTTCATCAATGGCCGCAGTAAGCACATTATCCGTGCCGATTACATTCGTTTTGACGGCCTCCAGTGGGAAGAATTCGCAAGACGGCACCTGCTTGAGCGCTGCGGCATGAAATATGTAATCAACACCGTGCATGGCGTTCTTAACAGAGGCAAGATCGCGAACATCGCCAATGAAAAACTTAATTTTTCCAGCTGCCTCTGGCATCTTTGATTGAAACTCATGACGCATGTCGTCTTGTTTTTTTTCATCGCGGGAGAAGATACGTATCTCGCCGATATCGGTGGTCAGGAAACGGTTGAGCACGGCGTTGCCGAAGGAACCAGTACCGCCGGTAATCATAAGTACCTTTGAATCAAACATATTATTTTGTTTTCCTTTCATATTGTGTGAAGCATAATCAGCTTACATTGGCCAAAGCAGCATTAACTCTTTGAATATTCATTGAGATAGTTTTCTGCCATTATGTTCTCATCAAACAGCTCATGAGCAACCGCTGCAATGCTGCTGCGCAGTATGGGAGAGCTCTTTTTCTTCTTGAGCCATGCTGCGATGCTGTCTACCAATGCATTTACATCACCGTAAGGAACATACTCGCCGCAATTTTCCGGTGTTATACTTTCCGGTCCTCCGGAACGGAACCCTACGACAGGCGTTCCGCAGCATAAACTTTCAGCAACTGGCATACAGAATGTTTCGCGTTTGCTTAATACCAGCGTTATATCGGAAGTGTTATACATCGAAGCAAGAGCATTCTGATTAAGAACGCTACCGAGGAAATGAACGTTGTTATTTTTCGGCACATATGTCCCATACATAGCGGCAACAACAATATTGGCTTCAAACGGGCTTACTCTTTTAGCAATCTCTTCAATAAATTGTCCTCCCTTGTTACTGTTAGGAGAACTGTCAAAATATGCTGTAACATATAGAATAATCGGACAGTTGCCCATCGGCCAACCAATTGGTATATTGTTCTCAGCATCATCAGTGGGATGAAATATGGACGTATCGACACCATTTGGTATTGTATAGACTCTATAATTTTTTAGCATTTTTGATTTGCGTGCCCGTTCTGCCATCCAATCTGAGACACAAATCACGCGGAGCTTTTTTGCATCGAATCTTCTGATACTCTCATGAATCCTTTTCCAAAGCCTATGTGGGTCATTTCTGGTCCAGCAGCGGCAGACGTCTTTAGCTCTGCAGCAATTAACACATTCAGAGTCAATCCATTTGTCACAATCATATGCATGCTCACACCCAGCTGTATAGAAATACTCTCCGTGTAGGCTTAACACTGTTTTAATTTGATGTCTGGCTAGATATCGAAGGATCCAGTAAGTATTGAAATCCGGTGTGTTGATGACATGAATGTGGACAATATCAGGCGCTGCATACCGAATGAATAACAGGGCGGCAAGCGTCTGCAGATAAGCCCCTCCGTTTTTCAGCCCTGAACATTTTATCCATATTTGCGAAATTCCACGAAGTAGCTTACAAGAGATGGCATAGACATTTGGATCGTGTAAGTCCTTATTGCGATAACCGCAAAGCACATATGATGTATGTCCGCTCCTCATCAGCCGCCTGTGGATACCCATTACGATCTTTCCTGTGCTGCCTTTTCCGTAAACAGTATTTAGCTGTACAACAGTCATGGTATTTACCTCTTTCAGTCCCCACACCCTACTCAAAGAACTCCTCAATGATATTTGCTGTATATTCGGGAGTGTTCTCTTTAAAACGCACTGCAATTTCATCATAGCTGATGGGGGGCTTTTTTTTACATTCCCTGATGAATGAAATAAACTTTTCAGCTGCAACTAAGGGGTCATCATTCTTACGCAGCAATAGAGCTTTTTCGTATCTGTTTAGATATTTCAATGCTGCGTCGGTATCGCTCTCAAAAAAGTGAACTATCGGCTTTCCCAAAGACATATATGTGAATATCTTTGACGGAATGAGGGTCTCATAGCGGTTGCCAATGCTTATACAGCAATCGCTTTGCTGTATTTTTTTTAGCATCATTTCATATGGGATAAAGCCGTTTATAGAAATCAAGTTCTGCTTATATGCTGTAGAATCACGGATAATCTGATCGCAGTCGCCTCTTGCAAAAAGTGATAGGTGCATGCGTTCTGATTCGCAAGCATGCGGAAGCATTTTCAAGATTGGTTCTGGAGAAAAAAAGTCTTTTCTCAAGGTGCCCGTATAAATTAGGGAAATGCCCTCTTTGTCCGGCACAGCATTATCGTCGGTAATCTGCAGCCTTGTCAATGACGGTACTCCTGTGTAAACGAACTTATTTTGAAAAGCTCGATATGCTTTCTGTAAATAAAAGGGTCTATGCTCGGACAGTTTTATGACATGGTCAATCTTTTTGTAAAAATATTTTTCCCAAAGAGGTCTGAGAAAATAAAGATGCCGCCGCCAGCCTGCGGCCTGGAAGGTATCGGTGATCGAATCTAGCTCGTATAGGACCAAGCCGATGTCTTTTTGCTTTCGCCGGAGTAAGCAGCATGCATATGCCGCTTCGACCGGCTGCAAAACAGAAATGATTAAATCAAAATGTACAACTTTATTTATCTCATCGAAACAGCGTTTATAACGAAACGCTTGCTCGGGGTACCCGATTGGATAGAAGGGAATAATTAACATACTGCGTAATTTTTTGAAAATGGTTCGAGTTGCTCCCCGTCCCTTCAGAAAAGGAGCTGGATCTATGTAGTGAACCTTTTCTGTGATGTTTTCTGTTCCATTTTCGGGGTAATAGCAGAAATAGTGTACATCATACCCTTTCCCTTCCAACACTTTGGAAACTTCGCGGATACAGGCCCCATTAGCCGCTGCGATCGGATAAAGCAAATCTGTAAAAACAGCTATGTTTTTCATATAATCTCCAGTCATGTCAGCTTTTCACGTTTACTTTGAACAGCTGCTTTATTCGTCTCGCCGTATTGACAACAATTTCCCTATGGAGTATGAGGTTCAACCCAAGAAATAACAACCCGTATACCAGCACCAAAATGATCCCCCACAAAACAAAGTGAAGATAGTTCTGCATCTGCGGAATAATATTTATACCGGCAACTGACAATGCGCTCATCAGTAGAAAGTTTGGAATATATTGAAAGATAAAATTCTTGATCGGCCGTTTGAAATACTTAGAATAACAAAAGTAGATTTCTCTGAAAAAAACATATACTTCGCAGGCAATATAAGCGAGCAAGATCCCATATATCCCGCCGAATATAGCGCCAATAGCAAAAGTTGGAATCATAATTATGCATTTTGTAAGTTGAATATTGCGAATGAGCCGGAAATGCCCAGACATTTGAATAATCTGTCCTGATGGAATGTGCCCATATTGAGAAAAAGCATTCATTATCAATGCCACTGGTATAAAATAGTTTACATAGTCTATATCGGTCACCCCAGATGTATAAAGTTTTACAAAGGGGATTATTAAAGAAAGTGTGACGCTCAGCAAAAAGCCCGAAAGTCCGATAACAATCAACTGATATTCTAGAAAGGTTTTATAAGCATGATCTTTTTCATCATTATTGATAAGCATTCCAAGCCCGAATCTAGGTGCATCAGATATCGAGGTTAAGAGAGATTTTATGATGCTTACAATGCTGTTGTATACTGCGTAGACACTTGCGACCAGGGTTCCTTCGGAAGCCATTGCCGATATTAACAGCAACGGCATGCTCGAATATGTCGTCCAACCAATTTGGGCAATCAGAACATCTTTGCTTCCACTAATAGCATGATAATTTGGTTCAACATTTAGGTTAAGCTTTTTAAACCTCTTTTTGCAATACAGCACAAAGCACAGATTTGCGATGGTTGAGCATAACATAGAAACGAATCGGATCATCCACATGGGGCACTGATTATAAGCAACGATTATGGTGACCGAGTAGCTAATCGTTGTAGAAATCAATGATACCAGGTTGATTAAGTACTCCTTCTGCACGGACTGGAGCAGCGCCTTGTAGTGCGCTGAAAACAGGAAGTCTACGACATAGGGAATAATCAACATTGTAAAAATGCTGAATATGAGTGAACGTGGGAGATCGCTATTAATAATCATGCTGTAAAAGAATGATCCGGACACGCCAATCGTAAGAAAAAGTAGCGCTACTGTTTTAAATTTGCGGTGAGTTGCCGCTAAAATTCCATTGATGTATTCCACATCATGCTCTGCAATTGGTTTCAAAAGTGCAACGTTTGTTGCCAAAGTGAAACCGCCCTCAACAATGAGTAAAAGGCTGACAAACTGAGCCGCTGTAGAGTTGACACCGTTGAAATCCGACCCGTATGACAGCATTATTACACGAGTGCAAATCATTGACAGTATACCACTTAAGAGCATCTTTAGCGCACCAAGTATTAAGTTATAGAATGCTGATCTATTTAAATTCATATACTTACACCCGGCTTTTACTTTGCAATGGAATCGTTTTCGAAGACGCATATATTATAATTAGGTAAAACGTAAGTTGAGAAAAATTGTATATATCGCTGAGACAGAATAACGCAAGAAATAAAACGCCTAAACATAGTGTCAGATTTTGTGCCCTACTTAGTTTCTTGATGATAATGTAGAAAAAGAGCGCTGTTCCAACATACCCAATTTGCACTAGCAAAGAGCTGAGTCCGGTCATGAATACTGTCGTACTTTCACGTCCAAAACCGATACCAAATATACGGGACATCAAAGGAAGCTCTGTAAATATTCCGAACGAAGACAACCTTCCCCATATAGCTCCGCTTCGCTCTTGGCCGGTAAAAACCCTACCGAGAGCGCTCTGAAAAAACGCAAATCTGCTAAGATAGTTATATATTATGACGAGTAAAGCTATTCCAACAATATCAATTAGAAGCCAGTTTTTCCGTAAGCGAGATCTACTTGTTGTCGGATTAGAAGCGGCACTAAACTGGAAATAGAACAGCCAAATGCAAAAGACTGTTGCGATACCAAGTCCTGAAGTAGTCAAGACAAGAGCAATACTGCACATAATTGCTAAAACCAGATCACGCTTACGCCGGCTTTCGCTTGGGACATATATAAGGAATGCTATTCCCACACTCACATACTGAGCCATATGTGCTGGTTCCAAAAAGAAAGCGCTAGGCCGGTAAAGCCCTGACATAACACGATTTGCTGTATGTATATATACATTGGATATATTAGTGTTTAGCATCCAGTATGGTATGGGATTAATCAATCTGCCTGATAGATAAAATGTCAGCGTTTGAATGATTACGATAGCGCTGGCAAGGACTGATACAAAAACAACGGTCTTTCGAATTAAGCTAAATCTATATTCACCTTCGCCAGCAACAATAACATGTGCTAAGATGAATAATACCTGAAAAAATGTTGCTCCTGCTCCTGCGGTACCTACATTGTTAGTATTCAATAAAATGCCAAACGTAAACGTTATAACTATGTATACGCACCACAGCAATAAACCTGCATATTCCTTATTGATTTGCAATAAATTCCCTTGCATAAGCTTTCGTAAGAGAATATAGGCCGCGAATAATAACATAAGGAAGCTGGAAGTATCTAAACCTGCAATCGGGTGAATAAGTGTCAAAAGTGGAATGAGCGCTATACTAACTGAATATAGACTTTGAAAAAGGCTAGCTCGCTTAACGGTTTGAATTGTACTGCGTGTACTTGTCTTCTCTGCATAAAAATTCATAGATTCTTTCTCCCTGAACAATATAGGATTTAGTTCGCGTTACCCATTCAGCGTTTCCTTTTCCAATCTTTTCGCGTAAAGCAGGCTCCATCTCACATACTTCGACAATTCGAGCTTTCAAATCAGCTATATTATTGCCGTTGACGTAGAACAAGTGCTCGTCATAATCCTTTGGTATACCGTCAAGGCGATACATAACAACCGGCTTCCCACTGGCGAGATAGTCAAACGTCTTGCTGGGAAAACTATATTTGGTATAAATCCCGTTGTTTCTACGCGGATTTACCATTACCGTCGCCTGTAGTTGTAGGTTGACAACATCATCGTGCGGCAAGATGCCAAAATACTTGATATGCGGATTTACTCTTGCTTTTTGTTCAATTGCTTCGGCAGCGGGGCCGCCGCCAGCAAACCACAACTCATAATCATCTCTATTAATTTGCTCGAAAGCCTCAACGAGATCGAGAACGCCAAACATCTCCTTGAGGAAGCCGGTATATAAAATCACCTTTTTAGCTTGCGCGTTTACAGTAATAGTATTCTGAGGAATGTGCGCCACCAAAAGGTCGACCGCTCCCTCAACTACGATATATGGACGTTTACCTACACGTATAGGCTCTTTCATCATATCGGTTATTAGGATAAACCCATCAGCTATTCTGCATTGAGCTATCGCTAGATCCCCCCACATGGTTACGATAGCCCTCTTAAGCGCGTTACCGTTGAGTATTCCGAATTTGCCCGGAGCGTCAGGAACGATCACGATGAGCTTAAAATTATATTTTCGCCGCAGCGGTTTAAGCGCGCAAAGGTACGGCAGATATGGGCTGTACACCATGATGTTCTTCTCGCCCTCATGCGTCTCAAGCCAGTTTCTAATGTTTTTCCTGAACACCCCTATCCGCTGTAATTGTTTTATTATCGGCAGGTTTATGTATCCAAAAGTTATGTCAGTATTAATGAGATTGTTATCAATACTCTGTGTTGGTACACACAACGGCGCATTTGCTTTTGGAAAGGAAGCCATTGGAGCGAATCTGAACGACGTCAGATTTTCCGGGGATGCAGCCACCGACAAACCATTCAAAAGGCGCCATTGGAATTCATCTGCCCCGGTATTCGTTGATCTATATTGTTCAGTATTACGGCTGGACATGCCAAGAAAAAGAGTATTCACATTATTACCTCGCATAGAAATTAAGTACTGTTTTTGCTATGTAGAGTCGGCGGATGCTCATGTGAATAATTCAAGATATTTCATGAATTGGGTGTGCTTTTCATATTTATTCCCTCGCTCAACACATAATCTGGGATCAAAACCGGAAAAATCCAAGTTGTTAATTATCTCAGCAATATCCATCAATGCTCCTGGCTTAACCGCCACCCCGCATCTGGGATTATTCCCAAGAACCTCCGGATTTGAAGTTGACTTCCAAACAATTGCTGGTGTTCCGCAAGCCATCGCTTCAACAGTCGTAAGCCCAAATGATTCTTCTAACGATAAATTGACATATATATCAGCAGCAGAGTAAAGTTCCACTAGCTCTTTCTGGCTGTCTGTTCGAGGCAGTCCAAGGATTTTTTTAGGAAGCACAGACCGTTGCCTTTCGCTCAGACCGACAAGAACAATCTGAGCATCGTCATTTAGCATATTTGCCAGTCTAATAAACTGATTTAATCCTTTTTTTTCACTCCATACGGAAGCCACACCCAAAACGATGCGTTTATTTCCTAAAGCGTATTGCTTTCTGAAGTTGTTCTGCATCGGCCTGTATACCGACAAATCTATCCCATTGTGGATAGAAGTAATCCTGTATTTTTCCAGGAAAGATCCGAGAGCCACAGACTCCAGCCAATCGGAAACCGTTACGACAGACATTCGGTTCTCTGGAATCGATGTAAACAGAGCCTTTTTTTTACTCCAGTTATATTTGCTGCTGTCGATGAGTCCCTTTGCACCTGTTGTCCGCGTCTGAGGGCAATTGTGGCAACCATCCTTCCACCTGTCGCATTCACATGCTGTGAAGTGACCGCATTGGCCGGTAAATGGCCAGCAATCGTGCAGTGTATATACGATTTTTGCATCACATTCAGAAAGATAAGAAAACAAAACTGGAAGATTAATATAATATCCATGCAGGTTGTGTAAATGAATCACATCCGGCGACCATTCTTTAAGCCGTGAAACAAGGTTTTCCGTTGCACCGTAGGATGCCATGCGACCGAAGCCCGTCCGATTCGTTATGCGGGCATACAACGCGTGCCGATATACATCCATCCTGCTGCCTATTAAAATATCTCCGTCTCTTTCCTCAGTCAAGTGAGATCTGCCATACGCACAGCGTGTGTCAAAGCCATTTTGCGAAGCTACCTCTGCTAAATCATACATGATATGCCCTGTGCTGCCGAAATTACAGACATTGATCTCAACAAGTTTTTTCATGGCTGGCCTTCATATGTCGATTAATTATTTGTTTTCTAAACGCAATGTTGATCAATATTTGCCTATGTTTTACAAATATTGCCTTTACTTTACTGTCAAAAGATGCGTCGCTTTGCATAAACAATGGTAACAGCCGCTTTTTTACCCGGTGTTTCCTGAACCATGCTATATATTCAGCTTGAGATAGTCCCCAAAAGGGAGTTAGTTCTGGTACTTTTTGTGATTCAGCGAGTCCTTCGCTTCCAATAAAATTTAAGCTATGCGTATTTGCATCATACTCAAACCAGTGAAGCGATATGTTTTGACCAGTAATTTCCACGGCCATCTGAAGCTTTGCATATTGAGGGAATACCGTTCTCCCGCCCATAAACACATTGTCAGGAATAAACCAGTTGCCCAAGCTGTATATTATCGGGCACCCTTTATATACTTCAATGCCTTGAACACAATGCGGATGGTGTCCAATTACTGCATCCGCGCCTGCTTCAATTGCCAATTTTGCAAGTTCGCGGTGCATTGGCATTGGATATCGTTCAAGTTCATAATCCCAATGCGGTAGAACAACAATTTGCGCCTCCGGAAAGTCCTGCTTAGCTTTTGCAATACAGATATGTATATTTTCTTCCGTAAGAGGATTTACGCCCAGTTTTGAATGCCCGGCGTATTTACAACTGATTACATCCCACCCGAAAGCCAGCAAGACCGCTTGTCTGCCATTTTCTTCGATTACTGCTGGCGCTTGCGCTTCTGCCAAAGTGAGTCCGGCTCCGCAAAATGCAATTTGATTCTCTTTCAACAGAGATTTTGTCCGGCTAAATGCGGCGGAAACATCCGATATATGGTTGTTGGCCAACGAAACGGCGCAAACATGGCATGTTGTTAAGAAAGAAATAACCGCATCGTTGCTAAATAGCTTCATTTCGGAAAGAGAAGACATATCAGGCGCGGCTATAGCCCCTTCCAAATTGGCTACTACGGAAGACCGCAGAAAACTCTCCGGCAAATACGGAACATTTGGTTTAATACCATTAGGTATAGCAATGTCGCCGATAAAAATCATAGTTTCTCCTATTATATCTCTGAAATAACCAATCTATATTTTCCGCCTTTTGTTTTTTCAACGTTGCTCACATACTTAATGCTTATTATTAATTCATTTCCGAGACGTTCTCTCAAAGCCAATAACAGTTTTTTTTCGTCGAATGTATCATTAGAAACATTTAAGACCACATATACCTCGATAGATGAATTTGACTGTTGTCTGATTTGTGATTCATTGATTTCTTGGAATGTATTTAGTATCAAGCTAATTGCTGCAGCACCAACCTTAACACCATTTGGCAGTAAAACATATTCATTACTGCGTCCCCGTAAACAATCTACCATGCGTCCGTGACCATCGTTCTGAGTTGTATCCAATACAAGAGCGAGATCACCGGTATCATAACGTAAGAGAGGCATCGCCCAATTAGTAAGAGTTGTTCCTACTAAATGATACTCGTTATTGTCATTAGGATTAAGAAATTCAACACAGCAGAAATCCTCATCTACGACCAAGATACCGTCTGCGTTCTCGGATATGTTTGCCACACCTTCGGTTAGACCATAATGCTGGATTGGTGTTACACCGAACGCTTTTTTAATTTGCTGTACCTGATATGGATATATATTTTCTGCACCGATTGATACTTGTTTCAGAGGCAATACTATTTCTTTGCGGTTCATAGCTGCAGCCAAATTAGCAATATTAGACGGATACCCGTGAATCCACTGTATATTGTTTTTTTTCAAGTTATCAACATATAAAGGTGCAGTATCCTCATTTAAGTGATATCCGCTGTAAAATATTTGCTTTCCCGGACTGTTTATTCTCCAATATGGCGGTTTTCGTATACCTAATGCAACGACAGTTTTACCACCGAAATTTCCGCACCAATCATTTATATCAATGCCGTGCTTTCTGCGATAACGCCACCATACAGCCCATTGTTCAGCTTCCTCAGCGTTTGTGGTTCTGAAATTTAATCCTGCACCGGTAGTTCCACCAGTCGGATGTATTTTTATTATTTTCTCAGAAATAGACGAAGATATCAGAGAATCATTGTTCGCTTTAACTATATCTTTTGTTAAGACAGGCAGTACCTTTAAGTCATCCAGTGTTTTTATGGAACTAGGATTAATGCCACCGTCATTGAAAAGCTTTGTATAATACGGAACTGTTTCATAACAATGATGAATCATTTTACGCAACTTTTTATCCCTGTAATCGCAAAGCTGCTCATATGACCAACCATCCCGGCTCTCGTATTCATCAAGAAAACGCCAGAAGTCTTTACAGTAACGGGTTCGCATAATACGTTTACCTTCATAATAGCAGGCAAGATTTTGCCCCCATACCGGTAAACGATTATATATAGCCATTTTATTCATTTCTTTTTCACGCTCCCCCTCATATGTCAAAGAGTTTAAAATAGTGGCTCCAACTAAGTAAGCATCTTCAAAATAACAGTTCTACCTTGTTGCTTCGCTACAAGGTCCATCACTAAAGGGAGTGTTTTCACAATGATTAAGGTACTCCACTAAGCACAGCAAACGCTCTACTGCCACTTTCGCATTCCATGTTTCATCCAAAATGCAATATGCTCTTCGTCCGTATTGATTACATAGTTTAGGGTTATCCTGTAGGAGTTTTACTTTTTCATACAACTCATCCCAGTTTTCACTTTGGAAAATTAGACCGTTTTCTTTATCTTTTACGAGATATGGGACTGAACCTATCGCGTTACTTGCCAAGACCGCACAGCCGCTGTTCATAGCCTCATTCAGTACCGCTCCCCAACCTTCGTTGCTGTCGGAGGTAAATAGGAATATATCCGCCAGTTCCATATACTCTCGAACTTTCTCTGACGGTATAGAGCCTAACATGCTTACACAGTCGCACAAGTTGGCTTTGTCAATTTGTTCCCGAAGTCCTGCTTCCATAGTGCCTGTTCCAATGATGTTCATTTGAAAGTTGTATCCTTCGCCTTTGAGTCGTTCCGCTACATGGACGGAAGCCTCGGGATGCTTCCACCCTATAAGGCGGCCAACCCACAAGATGGTGATTACTCCCTCAGTTTTTCTTTTCATTAAGGAGTCAATATTATACTGTTTAACCTCGGGAAAGTAGCCCCATTTGTAAGCGCGATTGATAAAATTTCCTGTCTTTGCATAATCCGCTGCTGCATAAGCACTTGCACATAGCAAATACCTTCCCTTATATTTTCCGTGTAATAACGTATATTTGACTGTACGCGCAACAGTTTTCCAATTCGTATTTGTTTCTTTAAAAAGTCGTTCAGAATAAAAGAAAACGATTTGTCCTCGCCGTGAGTGCCCTTGCGCAAAACAATTTGGTGCACTACCGATAATAAGTAAATCGCAGTCTTTACATAGTTTTTTGGCTGTTCTCAGATTTTCTTTACTGTTATAGGCGCACAAGACAAAATTATGAGTATGATTTATATCCGCATAGCCTAATTTGATGCGCTCATCAGGAACAGGCTCCGTTGCTATAAAGGTGAACTCAACATTATTATTAGCTTGAAATGCATTACACAACGGAAGTTGGTGATGATTCAAGAAGTTTGATACAAAAACGATTTTCATGCTTTTCTCTCCCCTCAGCACATACAACTCCGATAATTACGAATTATCGTCTATATGTTTCGCCCAATAGCAGTCTGTGGTTCACAAAAGCGCTCTCAATGGCATCGTTCTTAATTTTGCCTGAAATCGCCGCCGCGATATGCCTGTACTCATTGCTGATACCCTTATCCTGCCGGAGCTTCATCGTGGTCGCCTTGATGGTTCCATACCTTCTCAGGCATATATAGTTGTTAAGCTCACATACTGAGCCATTAGAAAATACTCGTAGCTGTTCCTTAGGATATTTCTTGGAGCCCATGGAGGTATAAACGATATTTGCTACTGCCCCCGAGGAAAAGCGCAGTGTGATAAAGGCGTTGTCTTTCTTTGGATACGCTTCGTTATCTGCATAGGTGATGTTCAACGATTCCAGCTTGCTGCCATCCAGATATTGAATCGTGTCCACGAAGTGGCACGCTTCACCTATGATCCGGCCGCCGCCGACAGCTTCGTCCTGCGTCCAGTGGTCGTTGGGTATAAAACCGGCGTTGGCGATATAATCATAAACGGCGGGTATCTTATCCGTGGACAGCGTTTCCTTTATCTTGCGTACCAGCGGCGCGTAGCGCCTGTTCATACCGCAAAACAGCTCCCCGCTGGACGCTCTGTATGCAATCTCGATTCGTTCAAGCTCGTCCAGCGTCAGGCAAAGCGGTTTTTCGCAGTAGACATGCTTGCCCGCCTCCAGTGCCTCAATAACAAATTTGGCGTGGGTGTTGTGGTTGGTCGTGATTATCACAAGGTCAACATTTGGATCTTCAATGAGCTTTTTGTAGTCATTTGTTATGTATTCGAAACCAAAGGAATTGGATGCCTGTGCCGCGCCAATACCTCCAGTGGTTGCCAACGCCTTGAGCTCATATAAGCCCGTATCCTGCATGATGGGGAGCAAGGTGTTTTTGGAGAAATTCCCCGCGCCGATGATTCCAACACGAATCTTACCCTCAATAGACTTCTTAGCTGCATGTTCAATAACAGCCGACCATTTTTTTTCCCGCTTCGGATATTGCAGAAGCACGCCTATATATCGCTCATGGTTGGCGTTGGTCGTAATCATCTCATACGCTTTAGCCGCTTCCTCGAAAGGAATGACGTGCGTGATAAGGTCGGTGAAATTCGCGCGGTCTTCGCTTACCAGCCGTACAAATTCTTCCACATTGCGGCCTTCCGTAAAGCGTACATAGCCGATGGGGTAATCTACGCCCCTTTCCTCGTATGTGGAATCATACCGTCCCGGGCCATAGGAGCGGGCTATGGTGAAAGTTAGCTCGCGCTCATAATACGGGCGGCGGTCAAGGTTCATCTGCGTCACGCCGATCATGCAGATTACCCCGCGGTCACGGGTGATAGCTGCCGCCAAGTCCATAGGCGCATTGGAGTTCGCAGCAGCGGAGATTATGACCTTATCCACACCGTGACCCCTGGTAAGCGATTTAGTGATATCAGCGGCATTTTCGTCATTTGAGTTGATAAAGGCTTTGAGCTTTGTTCCGGGTAAGGTTTTATCGGCAACATCATATGCAATTACGTCGCAGCCATAAGCATTGAGAATACGGGCAGTTATGTGTCCCACAAGGCCAAGTCCAATCACGGCTACGGTTTCACCCGCTACGACATTAGCTTGATGAATACCCTGTAATGCGATTCCGCCCAACGCGCACATGGCGTACTGACGGCAATCGTCCACATCCTTTGGCAGCTTGGCGATCAGATTGCGATTGACGCGGTTGACCTCGGCATGGTATGCCTGCCCCACCATGGCCACCCGGTCGCCCACAGCTACATCAGTTACGCCGCGTCCGCAGGCGTTCACCGTGCCAACGCCGGAATACCCCATGGGCATCGGCTCGGTAAGACGAGTAAAAGCAGCATCCAGAGTGGTCAGAACACCGTCAGTGGACATTTTCTCAATAACCTTTCGCGCTTGATCGGGGCGTTCCAGTACCTTTTGAACAAGGTTTTTGCCTCCGAATGAGGTCAGTCCACGTTCGGTTCCTGCGCTGACGATGGAGTATTCTGTTTCAACGATCACATAATTATCTTTTACAGTTGGTGCAGGCGTCTCAATCAACTTGACCGATCCGTCACTGACCATCAAAAATAGCTGCTTCATATTGTTTACCTCACTGTCCCAATATATCTGCGATCCGCTTACTGGCGAAACCGTCGCCATAGGGATTGCTGGCATGGCTCATTTTGTCATATTCGTCTTTGTTCTCTAGCAGTAATTTGAAGTTCTCATAAATGACTTCTTCATCCGTACCTACCAGCTTCAGCGTTCCGGCTTTTATGCCCTCCGGACGCTCGGTGGTGTCCCGCATGACCAGCACCGGCTTTCCAAGGGAGGGTGCTTCCTCCTGTATCCCGCCGCTGTCGGTGAGGATCATATAGCTGTGTGCAAGGAAATTGTGGAAATCCAGCACGTCCAATGGCTCAATGATGTGGATGCGATCACAGCTCCCCAGTTCTTCCTCCGCTACCTGCCTGACAAGCGGGTTCATGTGGATTGGGTAGATGGCCTTGACGTCCGGGTGCTCATCCATAATGCGGCGGATGGCGCGGAACATATGATGTATCGGTTCACCCAGATTTTCCCGCCTGTGCGCTGTGATGATGATGAGTCTGCTACCGTCTGCCCAATCCAGTTCCGGGTGGGTGTAGTCGGCGCGGACGGTGGTTTTCAGCGCATCAATGGCGGTGTTTCCGGTGACGAATATTGTCTCAGGCCTTTTACCCTCCTGAAGCAGGTTGTTTTTGGACAGCTCTGTGGGAGTGAAATTATACTGCGAGATGATGCTCACGGCTTGTCGGTTAAATTCCTCCGGGTACGGCGAATAGATGTTATAAGTGCGCAGTCCCGCTTCAACATGTCCGACGGGAATCTGCAAATAGAAACAGGCGAGTGCGGCCACAAAGGTCGTTGAAGTGTCGCCGTGAACAAGTACAACATCGGGCCTGACTTCCTCAAGCACCGCTTTTATGCGGTTAAGTATATTAGTCGTGATGTCAAACAATGTCTGCTTGTCCTTCATAATGGAAAGGTCATAGTCCGGCACAACACCGAACACCTCCAATACCTGATCCAGCATTTGACGGTGCTGGCCGCTGACGCAGACAATAGTTTTAATATTTGGTCGGCTCTTGAGTTCGTTGACTAAAGGACACATCTTAATTGCCTCGGGACGTGTGCCAAATACGAGCATGATTTTTTTCATAAGCGGTACACTCCTGGCAACTTACAGATATTTCTCGTATCGAACACGATCTTGCCCTTGAGTTTGTCCATACGCTGCTTGATCTCATCGTGCCCCACCATGATAATGACCATATCCACCGAGCTTAAAAACTCATCCAGGTCGTGATGCTGATTTGGAACAATGTCATGCTCAATGTACGGGTCATAGACCTGCACGAGGCCGCCGGAGAGCGCGTCATCCATGCGCTCCAGCATTTGAAGCGTCGGGCTCTCACGAACATCGTCCACGTTTTCTTTGTATGTCAGGCCATACAACCCGACGCGGCGAACGTCCTTTAATCCGGTTTCCTTCATGATTTGACTGATCCGATGCACGACAAAGCGCGGCATCCCGTCATTGATCTTTCTGGCGGCCAGAATGATATTGGCAAGGCCGGGATAATCGCCCACAAGAAACCACGGATCGACCGAAATGCAATGCCCACCCACGCCCGGTCCCGGGGAGAGGATGTTGACGCGGGGGTGCATATTGGCGATGCGGATGATCTCGTTGACGTCCATGTTATCGCTGCGGCAAATCTTCGCCAATTCGTTGGCAAAGGCGATGTTGATGTCACGGTATGTGTTCTCCACTACCTTTGTCATTTCAGCGGTCTTGATATCGGTCACAACGATTTCGCCCTTACAGAAGGAGGCGTAGACGTTCTTGATCTTCTCTCCGATCACCCTGTCGTCTGCCCCGATGGTGCGGTTGTTGTGGAGCAGCTCATACACCATGTTGCCGGGAATGATGCGCTCCGGCGCATGGACAAGGTTGATGTCCTCCCCAATGGTGAAGCCCGCCGCGGCGATCTCCGGCCTGACGTATTTATCTATCGTACCGGGAGAGATAGTGGATTCGATAACGACTGTCGCGCCCTTGGGACAGACCTTTAAGACACTCATGACCGCCGCATTCACGTATTTGGCGTCGACCTTTTTGCTGTTCTTGTCATAAGGGGTCGGCACAGAGATGATATATGTATCTGTGGATTGATACTCATGGCTGAACCGAATGCCGGCGTCAAGCGCCGCCTGAAACAACTCGTCCAGCCCGTTTTCCTTGAAGGTGGTCTTTCCGGCGTTCAGTGTATCAACAAGCTCTTTGTTGTAGTCCGTGCCAACGACCTCCACGCCGTGAGACGCCAGCATAAGGGCTGTGGGAAGTCCTATGTAGCCAATGCCAATTACGTTAATCATTTTTTTGTCTCTTTTCCAAAGTGAATTCTGTATCCATGCTGATTGGAATCCGCCTGCCATGAAAACTCGAGGCAGCACCCTTGCAGCAGCTCACCAAAGCGCTGAGAATAACAACATAAGGTTCCGCTCGTATGGAGCTTTACGATAGATTCCACCGCATAGATCTCGCAAATGGGGATGTTTTCAAATAGCACCGCAATCACATGTTCCCGAATTTGTACATAAAAACCCGGAGCGATATGCAAGAAACTGTGTACAACTTGTGAGGGTGACGTATTGACCGAATCTAACACGGTCAGAATTCTATCTGTAAGTGAGAGCGACCGTGTATGTATACTGCTTGAATAGGAGTTGTACGATCCAGTGATAATTTGCCCGTTTTTTTCGGCTTGAACGCTGCTGATCCGCCGTGCCACTCGGTGCTCACCCCAGCACTCCGATTGTTCCCGTTCACCAACAGTCAGTGTGTTGTGCGCCTTTGTGGAACGAAAATACTTTCGATATTCGCCCTGATACTGATACGTGCCGGAATTGACAAACAGGGGCTTGTCATTAACGGACAGTTCAAAGCTCAGACAGTCACAGTGTCCGTGACCGGCCATGTAGCTTGGACCAATTGCTCCGGCATCCATCATCAGTGCGATGTTACCGTCATACAGCTTATAATAGCCGCTGTTCGGAAACTCATCTGAGAGTGCGGGCTTAATGTCAAAAAGCGTATTGGCCGCCTTTATCAGCGCTGAGCAATCCTTTGCTACACTGTCGCCGGAATCGTTGAATAGCGGCGTTTTCCTCATGCCATTCTCCAGAGAAGCCGCAGCATTAATCATGCTTTGCAATGTTGGTACAAGCTCTTTCCATTGAAGCTTTCCTGCTTGCTGCAACCAGAACGTGACGCGGAGAATATCCTCCAGAATCACCTTGTGATACATGAGGCTCAGCTCGAAATGGACACCGTCCGGGAGAATTTCTTCCTCGACCTCATGAAGGAAAAGCTTAATATGCTCGTTAAATATCTTCAGTTCGTCAAATAACAGACTGCAAAGTAAGATCGTTTTGAGATTTTCAAAGTAGTGATTGCCGAGCTGCCAGCGCTCTTTCCGCTTGATGAGAATACGATATTGCGCGTAAATGCTTTGATAGACCGTTTCTCTAAATGCGTCATCCGCTTCAAAAGCTTCGCCGAACAAGTCAAAGCAAATAAGCCAGTTGGGCAGTCGCATTGAAATCGTATACGGATGCCACGCATCTCCTCGCCCAACCGGATTAACATTGACCCATGAGGTGACAAGCTCCTTAAACTTGTTATAGTAGCAGTTCTCGCCGGTTTGACTGAACTTGGCGGATAATGCGATTGCAAATTCAAAGTAATGCAAGTTAAATCGCCACAGCGGTGAAGCATCCATGCGCCAAGTAGACAAATTCAATAAATGTGTTTCGTTGAGCAGTGTCACTTCGTTATTCATGAGTTGCTTAACATCAAACCTTGCCAAATATGGCGCATCCGTATCCAGTGATGAAATCAGCGTCAACAGACGTGCAACAGGGAGATGCGGCAAGGCGGGCAGTGCTGGTACTGTGCGTAAAACCCGGTTCTTTTGCAGTTGCCCGACCAGCTGTACAGGCCGTAGATATTTTACTGTGTTGTAATACCTAGCTATTCTGTCGAGCATTCCAATTACATTTCCTTCCTATGGATCACTTGATCAATCACAGACATCAGCCGCTCGGACAGCGCCTGATAGTCAAACTCCTTCGCGCCCGTTTTGGCATTACGACAAAGCGCGTCATATTGTTCCGCCGACAAATCCTTTACTTTTTTGATCGCCGCTGCTAAAGCCTCCGGCGTATGTTCGCTCAATTCAAAACCGCAGTTGTACTTTTCGATTATGGAATATCCCATTTTGACCGTGGAGATGACCGGCTTTCCGCTAGCCATATACTCGAACAGTTTGTTGGAGCTGTTACCCCGCGTCCAGTTGTACTCGGTTTGGGAATAATTCAGAAGATTGACAGATGAACGGCTGAGTATGAAAGGAATATACTTTTTCTCTACAAATCCTTTCATTTTTACATTGGTCAGATTCTCATCTGCTACGCGCTGTCGAAGAACCTCGGCTTCGTTACCGTCACCATATATTAGAAACTCAATATCTTGCTCGTTTTGCAAAAGGCGTGCAGCATCCAAAATGTTACCGACGTTGTTTATTCGGCGAATCGCGCCCGCGTATGTCACATGAAATTTTCCGTCGCTGAGGTTCGCATCGCTTAATGTGTTGTTTTCCTGTTCCTCATAATAAGACGAAAGCTCCACGCCGTTGTTGATGTAAAAGCACTTGTCAAGGTCGATATCGCCGCCCTGGGTCGTGGTCCAATTGTGTTCCCTGAGATAGTCGGTATCGCCCTCTTTGGTAAAAATGAGCGCATCCGCGCGGCGATATATCCAGTGCTCTCCGGCAGTCAGGGCTTTTCCAATCAGGCTGTTCTCCGTGATGCGGCTCGCGCTGAAGATCGCCTCCGGCCACAAATCGCGCACCTCGCAGATGCAGGGAATATGATACCGTTTTGCGATTTTTATTCCCGCTATCATAGCCAACGGCTGCGGGCTGGACGCCAGAATCACATCCGGCTTTCCGTGCTCTTTTGCATAGCTCTTGCTAACCTTGATAAGTCCCCGGTAAAACGCCGCCATATTCTTCACCCGCGCCATGCCGCCTGCCGCTGACGAGGGAGTTTTGACAAAAATGAACGGGATGCCGTTGAAGGCTTCCTCCTGGCAATCGCTGCCGTCACTGATCAAGTTTTCACCCGAAAAATGCTGGTAAGATGCTGCAAAGACCGTCGTATTGACACCACTTTCACGTATATGTTCCGCAAAACGATAGGGCCGGATGTGCCCGTTCAAGTTGGGCAAGGTCGCATAATGGTGAAATATCCACAGATTCATGCTATTTTCCCTTTCTGTTTAAATACTGTGCAACCTCGTCTCTGACACCTGCCGCGAATTCGACCGGAGTGTATCCGAAATCTATAGTGGCAGCTGTGTGGTCAAATACGCGTGGTTCAATCATCCGCTGAACCTTTTCCCTATAATCGATCTTTGTTAAGGTTATGAGATACAGCACCCAAGCTCCGGAATAAGCGAACCAGAAGGGTACTGAAATAAACTTTGTTCTTTTGCCAAGGTAGTCACTAATTATCTTGAGCATCTCGATCAGCATAATCGGAGAGCCGCCCGAGCAGTTGTAGCTTTTTCCGGCTGTCGTTTCGGGATGCTTCAACACGCTGTAGTACGCCTCACCCAAGTCTCTGGCATGTACGGGCTGAAGCTCATATTTTGCACCGTTGATAACGGGAAACAGGCGCAGCTTGTCCACCATCCTGATAAAAGTTGACACGTTCTTGTCGTCCAGAGTTCCGTATATCATCGTCGGTCGCAGAATCGTTACAGTGATGCTTTTTGTTTTGGCAAGCTCGTTTATCCACTTCTCAAGGTCAATGTACGGTTTTGCCGCTTTCTTATACTTGGAAAACTGAACCGGCCCCGGTTTTGTAGACATTGAGAAGACAGACATCTCGCCTCATAATGAGGGTAGGAGGTGTTGACCATGTCATCTCGAAAGGATCAGAGGGTTTACGACCCGGAGTTCAAGAAGGAAGCGGTCCGGCTGGTGATCGAAAAGAACCGGGGATGTGCTGATGTAGCCAGTTCATTGGGTATCCCCAAAGGAACACTTTATACATGGATACATGAATTCCAGCAGCATCAGGAAGTGGCCTTTCCCGGTAAAGGCCACCTGCGGCCGGAAGATGAGGACTTGCGACGGCTGCACCGGCGGATAGCAGATCTGGAAGAGGAGAACGAGATTCTAAAAAAAGCCACCGCCATCTTTGCGCAACTCCCCAGGAGAAATACCAAATGATCCAATACTACCAAGGGATATTTCACCTGGCAAAGATGTGTGTCGTGTTGGGAGTCAGCCGCAGTGGTTACTATGCCTGGGTTAAACGGCCCAAAAGCCTCCAAGAGCAGGAAAATGAACAGTTGCTAACCAAAATTATGGACATTTTCCAAACAAGCAGACGCGTTTTTGGCAGCCGAAAAATTACCCGAGCGCTTCGTAGAAAAGGCCAAAGCTACAGTCGCAACCGCATAGCCAGGCTGATGACTGAAAACAATCTGAAGTCGATTCGCATCCGCAAGTATAAGGCCACGACTAACTCCAAACATAACTTTCCGGTTGCGGAAAACCTTCTAGCCGAGGCAAAAGCTGCGATTACGGCTCCCAACCAAGCCGTTGTCTCCGATATTACCTATGTGCCAACCGATGAAGGCTGGCTGTATCTGGCCTCGGTAATGGATTTCCGGAGCAAGCGCCTGAAGGGCTGGGCTATGGGCGAACGGATGACCAGAGACTTGACCATCCAGGCCTTGAAAATGGCCTTGAACCGGATTCCGGATGCTGCAGGGATGCTTCACCATTCCGATCGGGGTAGCCAGTACGCCAGTAATGAGTACCGTAAACTGCTGGCTGATAACCAAATACTTTGCAGTATGAGCCGTAAAGGGAACTGCTATGACAACGCTTGGGCGGAATCCTTCAATGCCAGCGTCAAGATGGAATGTATCTATCCGGTCCACTACAAAACCAGGCTGGAAGCCCGCCAGAGCCTGTTTGAATACATCGAGGTCTTCTATAATCGCTATCGGCTTCACTCTTCCATTGACTATCTGACACCGGAAGAGTACGAACATCTTTACGCAGCCTGATTGCCAATTTCAGCAGTTGCATGTATAGTAAAAAAGTAGTCTGTCTTTCAAATGTCCACGGCCGCGGGGCCGATCCTAACATACCTGTTGTATGGACAAGAATGAACCGCTTGACACCGCTTTGCGCCGCAACGTCCAATAACGGAAACGACCACCTGACACCGGCAATATGTATTAGTGTATCCACGCCCTCGCACAGCTTATAGCAAAATGCTTCGTCTCCGATATCTCCTATACATGGCTCAACCAGAGAATTTTGAGCGTCCATTGCGTTCAAAGCTCTCTGAGAACGAGACGCGGCACGAAAATGTATGCCTGACAGAGATGCTGCTTCCCGTAGTATTTTCTGATAGAACCAATATCCGGTTTTCCCTGTTATGCCGGTAACAGCAATTATGCTCATCGGTTGACCCCGTTCTGTTTCACATTTGAGCTGCCTACGGTGGCTATCTCGCTTTCCCGCTTTTCAATCTGTTTCACCATAACACCCGTGCCGCCTTCGACAATGCCTTTGCTTTTCAACACATTTCCGACCGTCATCCAAAAGCAAGTCCAGTCCATCTTGAAGCCGATATTTCTCACATACTCGCCATCGAGTCGTGCCTTATTTGCAATCTCGAGTTCGTCACGTCCGTTGACCTGCGCCCAACCCGTTAGACCCGGAATAATATCATTCGCACCGTATTTATCACGCTCGGCAATCAAATCATATTGATTCCAAAGCGCCGGGCGCGGACCGATGATGCTCATCTTGCCGGTGAAGATATGAGTTATCTGAGGCAGCTCATCGAGACTGGTTTTACGTAGGAATCTACCGATTTTCGTTATGTACTGCTCCGGATTTTCAAGCATGTGTGTAGGCACATCATGAGGCGTTGACATCTTCATGGAACGGAACTTCGCCAATTGAAAGTAGGTTATTTCGCCGTTCTTCTTTTTCCCAACGCGTTTCTGGTGGAAGAACGCTGGTCCGGGATCGTCAATTTTAATTGCGATGATGATAATGAGGTATAGCCAGCAAAACCCAATGAGAAACATCGCCGATAGGACAATATCAAAAGCTCTCTTGATCAATTTATACATATATATTATCCAATCCTTTTTAATTACAGATGCGGATAGCTCGTTGCACGTATTTGCAAATTCATTCTATGCCTACCACAGATCCACTCTCAATCTTGGCGAGCGTAGGAATCACAACATTTTTCTTTATCGTTGCTCCGCTGTCAACGTGACAATATGCTTCTGCAACAACATTGTTAAGCAGATTAGCGCCGCTTGCGATGATTGCCCCCTCATTAATGACCGTCTGTGCGCCAATGATTACACGTGCGTCTACATATGAGCCTGCGCATAATTTCGCGG
The DNA here is from genome assembly GCA_034927345.1 of Clostridiaceae bacterium. Classification (GTDB taxonomy): domain Bacteria; phylum Bacillota; class Clostridia; order Saccharofermentanales; family UBA5734; genus JAYFQE01. The sequence continues at coordinate 177,615 of JAYFQE010000002.1, read as the reverse complement.
TCGTACTTACGTAAGCTGACGGATCGCACAGTTAAGGAAGAACAAAACCGGATTTCTTGAGTCGTTCCATGAGCGTTTACGAATCGCATTATTACCAATGGCTATAAACGCCAAAGGATACTCATCAACATAATCTTCAAGCCGAGCAATAACATCGATAGCTTCCGGGTTGTTAATGTCGTCATCGAGGAACGCTATTTTAGGGAATATCCCGATTGCTTCAGCGGTTTTTTAATCGTATGATCGTGGCTGCCACCGCTCAGTATTAAAAGGTTCATCTCATGTTCTTACCTCTGTTTAACTGATATACCCATTCTACAATTGTTGTTGAATAGGGATATAGCGAGTACCATCAAACCTCATCTCGAAGCCCTCTACTGATATACCTTAACTCAACAGTTGTTGTATGGAGACATGGAGAGTGACAGTCAAACAGCTCAACGAGCCCTCAACCAAGCCTAACAAGCAAACTTTAATATACTTTTCTACCATCCCAACCTCTCGCAGACCATCATCCCGTTGTTCTGCTACCATCTCTTTCTCGCCCCAACCGTATCCAACTGATATAACAAATGCCGGTAGTTGTTGATAGTAGATAGGGAGAGTGAGAATTTGGCGGAAATTGGGGCTCAATATCATTTGAGAACTAAGAATACCATTACCTTATTTATCTGTTTAGTTTAATGTAGCTTATCCAATAAACTTATACTTTTCCCTTCATGAATTTATCTCTATAAACGTCTTGGTGTTATGAAGAAAATTACATTACGCTAATAAATTTGTGTCAGTAACTTATCTTTGATATTATCCATAAGGTATGTAATCCTGTTATATGTAGTAATCAATCTACTTAACTCAGCGTGAAATGCTTTATATGAGCCGTTTTTAGGCCATTTCTGCCCATCATGATAATTCTATATGACTCACATAAACTTATGTTTTACTACTATAACGGTACATTATCTCAATAACTATCGCTATATCGGTTTCTCACCATTATATGATGCTTTTTAATTCATCTCATGTTCATCGTTTTTCTTGTTTTCAATAATAACCTTTTGCTCGCCCTTCTCAAAAACGCCCATCATCGTCTCAACCAGATGCTCAAATTCCGGGCTGGTCCAGCCGATGATCAGTTTCAGCTGTTCGATCTCACAGGCGATATCTTTGGCGTCGGTCACCGGCTTCATGACGAAGATTTTGTCATGCCGGGTCTTGTTCATGTTTTCTTTGGGCAGGCAGAGTTCTTCATACATTTTTTCGCCTGGACGCAGGCCGGTATATTCGATCTTGACATCGACATCCGGTTCCAGGCCGGATAAACGGATCAGGTCGCGCGCCAGGTCGGCGATTTTGATCGGCTCACCCATGTCCAGGACGAAGATTTCGCCGCCGTCGGCCAGGGCGCCGGCCTGGATCACCAGGCGGGCGGCTTCGGGAATGGTCATGAAGTAGCGGGTGATCTCGGGATGCGTCACCGTAACCCGGCGGTCGTTCTTGATCTGCTGCTTGAAGAGCGGGATGACGCTGCCGTTGCTGCCCAGGACATTGCCAAAGCGTACGGCGGTAAACTTGGTTGCCGGGTATTGGCGGCTCATGCACTGGACCGTCATTTCGGCGATTCGCTTGCTGGCGCCCATGACATTGGTCGGATTGACCGCCTTGTCGGTCGAGATCAGGACGAAATGGCTGATATGGTTTTGTGCGGCGACCAAGGCGGTGTTGTAGGTGCCGATGATGTTGTTTTTGACGGCTTCGCCGGGGCTGTCTTCCATCAGGGGGACGTGTTTATGGGCCGCGGCGTGGAAAATGACGCTTGGCTTGTATTGTTTGACGATTTTATCCATGCGGGTGATATCGCGTACGGAGCCGATCAGGACGATGAATTCCAGATTGCCTTTATAGAGAGACTGCAGTTCGTACTGCAGCTGATAGGCGTTGTTTTCATAGACGTCGAAGACGATCAGTTGTTTGGGCTGGAAGCGGGCGATCTGCCGGCACAATTCGGAGCCGATCGAACCGCCGCCGCCGGTGACCAGGACAACTTCGTTTTCCAGATAGCCGGCTATTTCCGGCGTATTGAGGAAGATCTCCTGGCGGCCCAGGAGGTCTTCGATATCGACTTCCTTGATATCGGCGATGCTGATCTTACCGTTGATCAGTTCGTAGAGCATCGGCAGGATTTTCAGTTGGCATTTGGTTTTGTTGCATAGCTCGACCAGCTCGCGGATGGCCTCGCGGGACGCGCTGGGCAAGGCGATGATTATTTCCTGCACTTGCTGCTCGGCGACGATTTTCGGGATGATGTCCCGGCCGCCCGCCACGGGGATGCCCAGGATGCGCAGGCCTTGCTTATTGGGGTCGTCGTCGATGATCGCCACCGGAGTGCGCCCGGTCTCCACTTCCAGCATCTCGCGGATGATCTGCCAGCCGGCATGGCCGGCGCCGATCACCAGGACCCGGATGGTTTTTGATTCGGCAGCCAGAGAATGGCTGGCGACCCAGTAGCGTCGGACGGGATTGATCTGGTTGACCATAAATCGGTTCAACAGCAGGCGGTAAATAACGCGTACGCCGACCAGCAAAATGAAGATCAGCATGAAATAGATCACATAGTAGGTTGCCGGCAGAATTTTGTTCATAGCTGTCAGGATTCCGGCGAACATCAGGGTATGACAGATGGCGCCGCCCAGGATATAGAGATATTGCGGAATGCTGGCATATCGCCAGATCTGATTGTAAAAACCGCAGATATAGAAAATCGGTAAAGCCAAGATCGCGATCAGCAAGCCGAATTGACGCAGAATGTTGATTTCCGCCAGGTGAACGGTCAGATCGAGCTGCAGGTTCAGGGCAATCCACTGTGAGATCATCAAAACGATAAAGTCGACGCCGCATAAAATCAACATTTTGATATTGATACGGTTCAGTTTGGTCTTGATCGGGCTTGCTTCATTTTGCATGTTGGTTTTCGCCTCAAATTTGCATAGATTTGGACTCGGCGGCAGTTTTATGCTGTCGCCTTATCCGGATAAGGACTGTTCTCCGTTTCGTGTCACCCGCCGCAACAGGGTTGGCACAGATCAGGATACTTGTGGGCTGTCAGGTCAGGTCAAATCGGTAAATGGGCTGGTCGGCCAGAAGCCGGCCCGGGTTGTCGATGAGCAGATAGCTCGCCAGATTCTCGCCGTATTGGCGGCTGATCGCGGCATAGGCCTCCGCCTGCTGCGGGGCGCGGCGCAGGGCGTCATGGGCGTCCGACGCTGCAAAATGGACCAGGTTTCTTTCCAGGAGCTGCTCGACGGCGTGCCTGCGGTGTTGATGATAGTCCGCTTGATCGGCATTGGCGGTTGAAGGCAGCGCTAAAGAGCTGGTATTGATCTGCAGCAGGATCCGCTCCTGATCGACCCAGCTTTCCAGGACATCAAGCACATCATGATGATGCATCGAGCGTTCCGGATGAGCCAGGATCGGCTGATATCCCAGAATCTGCAGTTGGAACAGGAGCGGTTCATAAGCTTGCAGGCCGTCGTTTATCCAGCGGGGCAGCTCAACCAGAATATAGCTGGTGCCGGCCAGGCTCATCAAGGGCGAATTTTTGTTCTGTTCCAGAACGGCAGGCAGATCGGCGTGCAGCATCAGTTCCAAGCCGCCGTGCAAGGTGACCGGCCAGGCTTGATAAGCAATTTGCCGGCGCAGATCATCCAGAGTGACCTGGACGGATTCCAGAAAAAAGGCGGTCTGTTCCAGCGATATCAGACTGGGATCCAGATGGGGTGTGCAGATGATATCGGTAACACCCTGTTGGCAATAAGTTTCAAGCATCCGGAGACTCTCGGATTGGCTGCTTGCGCCGTCATCGAGGCCGGTCAGAATATGTGAATGGATCTCAATCATCGCTTACTTCCCAACTCCTCTTCTCCTCTGTTCTAAGGTTTGCTTTCGCTGTCTTTTGATTGATCCTTTTCTGTCTGTGATTTTCCCATTCCGGGGAAATCCTGGTTGCCAATCTGTAAAGGTACGGAGCTGCTCCGGATGACCGGCGCCGTTGCCGGCCGGCCGACCGGGGCAGGCGGCGGAGCGGCGGCTTCGCGGTTGTTGACCGGCTGGCGGCGCGGATTTGGCGGCGGCTGCCGCCTGTTTGGCGCTTTCCCGGGTTTATTACGTTTTCTGGACGCGTTTTCGTTGTATTCGTCCTGGTAATAGTAGTAATAATGCTCGTCGTTATTCTGATTGACACCATTGAGAACGAAGCCCATGACGGGCGCTTTGACTTGTTTTAACAGATCGGTGGCCCGTTTCAGCTGATTGCGGTCGACGACGCCGGCGCGCACGACAAAGATCGTGCCGTCCACCTTTGTCGCGATGATGGCGGCGTCGGTTACCGCGCCGACCGGCGGGCAATCGATCATCACCAGTTCGTAGGCCTGGCGAACGTTGGTCATGAACTGATCCATGGCTTTCGACATCAGAAGCTCGGCCGGGTTGGGCGGTATCGGCCCTGAGGTGATGACCGACAGGTTCTCGATCGGCATGGGCTGCACATAGTCGTCGAGCGCGGCGCCGGTCAACAGGATATTGGTCAGGCCGCGGCGGTTGGACAGGCTGAACATCCTATGGATGGACGGGCGCCGTAGATCGGCGTCGACCAGGAGAACCTTGCGGCCGATCTGGGCATAGGAGACCGCCAGATTGGCCAGGGTTGTCGACTTCCCTTCGGCCTGGGACGAGCTGGTGATCGACAGAACCTTGATATCTTTGCCGATAGCGGAAAACTCGATATTGGTCCGCACCATTTTGAAGGATTCGGAGATCAGTGACAAAGGATTATAATAAGTAACCAGATCCTGATCGAAAATATTAATTCTGTTATCCACGGCGATTATTCCTCCTGGCCATCATGATCTGTTGGTCTTTCTCGTATTCGGGAATGGTTCCCAGGAGGGAAAATCCGGTTAACGCCTGGACATCGTCGGCGGATTTAACCGAGGTATCTAAAAAGTCGACCAGCAAAGCCAGGCCGACGCCTAAAACCAGGCCGATCAGGAGGCCCAGAGCCAGATTCATGGGTTTATTGGGTGATGAAGGAGACTTCGGCACGATGGCCTGGTCGATGATGTTGACATTGCCGACGCCCATCTTCTCGATGACAACCCGGGAAAATACTTCGGCTACTTTATTGGCGATATTAGCCGCCATAGTAGGATCGGTATCCTTGACCGTGATCGTCAGATGACGCGTATTGCTCTTTGTGCCGATCGAGATTTTCGAACTCAGGCGGCCGGCCTGCGCCTCGCTGAGGCCGAGCTCTTCAGCAACCTGGCTGGTGACCAGCCGGCTTGTCGCCAGAACCTGGTAATCTCCTACCAGCTGGCTGAACAGATTCAAATCACTGGAGTTTAAAGCGTCCGTGCTTTCTCCGTTTTTGCTCTCCCAAATATAAAGCAGAACATCAGCGGTGTATTGTTCGCTGACAAAATAAAAGGTATAGATACCCGATAAGCCGACGCATAGCACTGCAGACAGAGCGATGATCCAAAGACGTTTTCGAAGGATATACCACAGCTTACGCAGGTCAATAGACTCCGTTTCCAAAAATATTCTCCCCTCGAATTTATTTCCCCAGATTGTCAACAATAATAATTATATGGTTAATCCCGCGGGTGTCAATCACAAAGCAGAAATAAATGATCATATTATTCGTAAAAACAAGGCTGATCGGTTCTTCTTCGTATTGTTTCCGCCTGCTACGAGACAGCACATATTTTACTTAAAATAATTATTATCAAATACGCATTTCAAATTCATGATTCTCCGGGGCGCTCTCCTCCTCGTTGTAATTATTTCTTTGCGGCAAAATCGCCCTTAAAGATTGCATAATGATTTTCATATCCAGAAGGAACGAGTAATTTTTGATGTACATCATATCAAAACGCAGTTTGTCTTCTGGATCGGAATTATATTTACCATAGATTTGAGCTAGCCCGGTCAAACCGGACTTGACCTTCAAACGTTGATTATATCCGGGAATATTGGTTTCAAAGGCGTCGATGGTCGTCGGCCGGTCCGATCGGGGTCCGACGACCGACATATCGCCGCGAATGATGTTGACGAACTGCGGCAGTTCATCCAGATGCATATTGCGCAGGAGCTTGCCGATCTTGGTCACCCGGGGGTCGTCCAGACTGGATTGGTACGCGCCGAACTTCTCTTCCGCGCCGTTAACCATAGTCCGGAACTTGTAGACTTTATAGACTTTGCCCGACAGGGTGATCCGGTCCTGCGAATAGACGGCCGGGCCTGGCGAATCGATCCGGATCAGCAGCATGGTCGCCAGCTGGACCGGTCCTGTGATGATCAGAGCCAGGATGGCAAAGACGATATCAAAAGCCCGTTTCAGCATTCGCTGTTGAAAAGTTAAACCCAGGCTGTCGATCATGAATGTGGGCATATCGTGAAACTGGACGACCCGGAACCGGGTATAAACCAGATCTGAGAATTGCGGCACAATATAAACTGTTTTGTCCAGATTCGCGCAATAAAGGAAAATCTGCGACTTGTCCGTTTCACTGATCGCCGGCGATACCAGGACTTCGGTACAGCGGTCGATCAACCGGAAGATCTGCTCCTGTCCCCGCTCGGCAAGCGTGTAGCCCATATACTCGATGTGCAGTTCCCGCAGCTGATTGCGCAGCTTGATATAGAGATGGTCGGCGTCTTCATGGCTTACGGCGATGATGATGATCTTACCCTTATTGTAGATGCATTTGCTGATATGCAGGCAGGCAACCGACCAGAGGATCGTGCCCAGCAGCATAAACCCGGAACCCAGCAGCATGACATAGCGCGGGAAAGCGAAATATTTGAAGAAAAAGGCGATGGCCGCCGCCGTGACGATTTCCAGAAATACAAAGCGGACCGATGCCGATACGATATCCGTCCTCGTTTTGCGGAAAAAATGGGTCATGCCAAAGTAATCGATATAAATGATTGCCGCCAGCATCATTAACGGCGTCGACAACAGATAATCATTGAAACTGCGATTGAAGGTTTCCAGTTCGCGGTCATAGATGATGTAAAAAGCGGCAATTAACGACAGGTTGACAATCATCAGCTCAACCACGATATAAAGCAGCTTGAAGACATGGGCATAAGCCGAACGCCGGCGATTGGCTACAGACGGTTGAGATTTGATTGGTTTCGATTTATCCATTAACCCTAATCACTCCACCGAATTAAAGTATTGAATTACAAAATTGCTTCTATTTTATCAGGTTCATCGCCTTTTTGACAGTCTTTGTTCATGACGGATGTATGACAATTTGCTGACCAGGGCCGCGGCCAGTTGGATCCGCCATTGGACAACCTGGCGCCAGCCGGCCGGCCGCAATCCGCTTTCATTGTGTTCGTGCCGCCGGTAACGGGTCAGGACCAGAGGCAGAAAACAGACCTCGCCGGTCATTTCCGCAATCAAGCCCAGCCACATGTCATGCATCGGTATCGATTTGGGAAACGGCAGAGCCAGTGCCAGCAAGCCTTTTCGGAAGCACAGGCTGCAGCCCTGCCAAGTGTTTTTATAAAAATTTTTCCAGATTCCGGAACCGCAGCGACGCAAAGAAAAATAAGAAGGAGCCAGAACCCGGCCTTCCCCGTCGATCAACTCGGCATCGGCCTGGGCGAGGACCAATCGGGGAGATTCTCTAAATAATTCGACAAACTTGTCCAGACGTCCGGGCAGCCAGACATCATCTTGATCGCTGAGAAAAATCAAGTCGCCCCGGCATAAGGTTAAGGCGTGGCCGAAATTGGCGATGACGCCCTTCTGTTCCAGATACCGCTCCGGTTTGAGGCGCGGATCAGCCTGCGCCTGCTCGAGCAGCCATTCCCAGGTTCCGTCTGTGGAGCCGTTATCGGAAATGATGAGCTCGTCTTCCGCTTTCATCTGCATCCGGATGCTCTGAAGCTGCTCCCGCACAAAGGGCAGGCCGTTGTAGGTTGTCATGGCAATCGAATTCACAACCACTTCCACCCCCATTTTCGGAAATACCGGTAAAACGACTGGATATGCACCCGCGTCTGACGCAGGTTTTTATAGGATGAACGCTCCCATTCGTGGACGACGACCGCATCCGGCACATAGACAACGCGGGCTTCCCGGCGGACGCGGCGCGACAGGTCGGCATCTTCCAGATAAAGAAAAAACCGTTCATCGAAACCACCGAGCTTCTGAAAAAGAGCCGTCCTGATCATGATAAAGCAGCCGGAAGCAAAGGGCACGTCAAAGGGCCGCGTATATGAATGATCCTGCATGGTATGGCGTTTCTGGCGTTCAGCCATCAAATGCCCGGGGAAAAAGCGTACCATCAGATCCATAACCGTCGGATCCTGTCGGCAAAGAAACTGACGTTCGCCATTCAGAGACAGGACCTGCGGCACGACCATTCCGACATCTTCATGCTGATCCAGGTATCGGACCAGATTGCTGAGGGCAGACACACTTTGCAGATGGATATCCGGATTCATAATCAGATGGCAGCGCGAATCCAGTTTGCTCAAAAGGAGATTATGAGCTGCGCCGAAACCGATGTTGCCCCGCTCGCTTTTAACAATCGTTATCTGCCCGGCATAGCCGCCGGCGATCTCCAGCGTCCGGTCTGCCGATCCGTTGTCGACCAGGATGATCCGGCAGGTTAGATCCGGAGGCAGATGGGAAAGAAGGCTGTCCAGAGCGGCGCCGATCGTCCGCTCGTTATTATAGGTAACGATCGCTATCGACAGGTCGGTCATGGCTGTCTTATACTCCCTCATGATATAATGAAAAAATCTGTTCGGAAATATTCGCCCAATCGCGGCTTGAGGCGGTATTCAAACCATTTTGCCTGATAATCGATCGTAAACTGGAATCATCAGTAAATCGGCCGATTTGGCGAACGGCCGTGTCAATATCGCCGCTTTGATACATTAAGCAGTTATACTCATCAACAAGATACTCGACATTGCCTTCATTGGGCGATACAACCACATAACCGCCGGTCGCCATCATCTCCAGCGGCGGATATGAAAAACTCTCAAAAAGACTGGATTTGATCAAGATGTGGCATTGCCGATAGATGTCGGGCACTTCCCGGTAAGGAATCCGATGAAAGAACCGGTCGACTGAATACCATTCTTTGGGTGTTCCGCTGTTTGATAAAAACCATATTTCATAACGATTTTTATCCAATCTTTCGGCAATTTTAAAGCTTTCATCGACGTTTTTGATCGGATCGTCACAATTGCCTTCAATCAGTATGCGGATTTTCTGACTAAATTCGCGTTCTACAGGCGCAAACAGCTGTTTGTCGATACCATTCGGAATATACCGGGCCGGAATTTTAAATTTCTGGTCCAACCAATTCTGACACCATTTAGATATCGTTATGTAGGATATCATCGGATATAAACAATAAGTTATATTGGCATAAATCCGGAAAGGATTTCCAAAGGGTGAGAAATCTGTTTCAAAACCTTGCACCAGGTAAAATTTCTTACCAACTTTAGGATAAACAGACAAGAACGATACTGTCGACCATAAAGTTGCCGACATCAGCGTAAAATAAGCATGGATCGCGGTTAGTTTATTCGATATAACATCGAATTCGCCTTCCGGTATGCTTAAATTATCTTCATTAATGTCTTCCGATATGAGGACGACAGAATAACCTTGTTCTTTAAGTATGGATGCATGTCGGACGGCAACATTAACGCCGCCGCTGACATTGGTTGACGGTAAGATAAATGCAGCTGTCGGCGGTTTAACTTTTTTAATAAATTCAGCCAGACCATAACCCGTATAAGCGGTTACATGCTCCTTACGGACTTTTTGCCAGGCGTTGTCGGCAATATTCTTTCGCAGTTCCGTATCCTTGATCAGGCTGACCAGGGCCTGATACCAATCATCGCCGGTCCGGCATAGAAGGCCGGTTTTCCCCGAATCAATGCATTCGGCAAAAGCGCCTATATCGCTGGCGACAGTCGGAACCTTGACCAAAGCGGCTTCTACCCATTTGTTTTCCGACTTTGCTTCATTAAAACAATTCTCAGTCAACGGAGCCAGGTTGATATCCGCCTGTCTAATCAGTCCCGGCAATTTGGTCCAATCCATAAAAGGACGATTGATGATCCGCTTTTTATAAGACTCCAATTCTTTGGGAACAGTCAGTTCGCCAACGATCAGAAGGTAAACTTGTTTAAACTCCGTCATGATTCGGCTGATTACCGGTAAAATCAATTCAAAATCTTCATTATGCGTAATGCTTCCGCTAAAGTAGCCTAAAACGATCCTTTCCGCCGCCGGTTTGACCTGCTTTAATTCACGGTCGGATATTTGGACCATTTTTTCCGATGCGACATTCCGGTTGATATACACAGACGGGATAAGGAGCGCCATTTCAGTAGCCAAACGACTGGTCGTAGTTATCGCATGATCACAAAGAAGCATCGTTTCACGCATCCGATGTACGCCGTCATTATAGAGTTTTTTATCTGCCGCCGGCATGTCCTGAACATATTTGTTTTGGTTGGTATAGCGTTCATCAAAAACCAGATCGTCGATATCGTAAATACAGGTCTTATTTTGTTCATGCGCCTTTTTTATGAACTCCCGAATAGGTTCGGTTATAGGGCAGCGGAATATAATAAAGGTCTGATAGTACTTGCATAGTTCTTCCTTTACTTCTTCATAAAAGACCTGATCGCAGGAAAAGCCCATGAATTCGAGCTGCTCGATTTGATGATCTACACGATAGCGGGCCGGATGCGGCAAAGCGCATCCGTTAATGAACAGGATATCTTTATAATTCTTGGAGATCCAGTCGCTTTTCCTTAAGTGCAGTCGGAATAGAGTCCGCTTTATAACACCTTTTAAGCCCTCATATCGAAGGACTTTTATTGTCATATGTATCAGGTGAATAATACTCATTGTATGACCTCCATATAATACTGACATAATCATATCAGATATCGTTCATTTTTTGATATTACGATATGAATTGCCGATAGACTCTGTTCCAGGAAAAGGCAAATTGCCCGTTTTTAGAAAAAACGGATGGATAATAAGGATCATGTTGATAAATTAAATCATCGGCGCCTGGTAATACCGCCAATGCTTCTTTTTTTGGCTGTTTTTTCTCTTCTATGCCGGGTTCGCTGTTTTCAAGTTTCATGCGTACTTGAGGCACTAATATATTTTTATAACCATGGCTATTGCCCTGAAGTGCCGTTATGATCATGGTCGAAGCATCACTTTGGCTGAATTGATTGATTTCGTAGAAAATTGATCGGCGAATCATCAAGCAGCCATCTGTAAACGCCGTCACATCCTGTATCGATTTCATTCTGGCAAAGTAACCATAATCATCCGCATCGGCATTATTGAAAAGATACATGACTCCCCTGTTCCGGTCTACAGCCAGAGCCGGTCCCTGAATCTTATTCTCATTTCCTGTTATCAGCGGCGCGACAAATCCAGCTTTATCGCGTATCGCTTCGTTTGCCAGTTTTTGCATCCATTCAGGCGATTCCGGTCGTAAACCGGCCGACATGAAAAGAAATAAATCACATGATGCTTTTGCTGCCAAATGGTTGTACTGATCGGCAGTGGAACGATCCTGTGCATATGAATCCCAGAGAACGGTCGCTCCGGACTTTTGATACCGCTTTTCAATCAATATTTTTTGTTCATCATTGAAAAAATGATCTGGTATAATGATCTCAGATGCTCCGGCTGCTCCATGATCGAGCAGTCGGAAAACATGTTCTTGTGTTAATGATGAATCCGGCAATAAAATCAAGCTGATCTTTAAGGCTGCATCATCTTGGTATAAAGTATGATATAAGCCCGGATAATACGGATCGCAGGCAATGACGACATTAATGTTCCGCCGTGTATAGCAGCGTTCCAAGGCTAATCGTCCAGCTTCAACCGTATAAGTTTTTACTGTGCTTTTCCGTGCCGATGATAATCGGTGAATCCGCCAATGATATAGCACCTGCGGTATATGAATAATCGATCCGGCTTTTTCAGATGCTCTGAGTACATAATCATAATCTTGACTGCCATCACATTCGGAAGACAAGATTCCTGTTCTTTGGATCAACTCTCTTTTATAGATAGCCAAATGAGTGATGTAGTTGCGGGATAAAAGCAGTTCCGGATTCCAGTCCGGCTTAAAATGAGGCGTCAGGTGAAGACCTGTATATCCGATTATTTTATCTTCGTCCGTATACAGTAAATCCGGATTATCATGTTTGATGATCGTATGGGCTATAATTTGTAAAGCATTGAGGTCCAGAAGGTCGTCCTGGTCGACAAAGACGACATACTGGCCGGAAATGTGCGTCAATCCGATATTGGTATTGCCGGAAATGCCTTTATTTTCATCAAGATGAAGGATCGTAAACCGCTTGTCCTGTTCATATCGTTTATAAAGCGGGTCAAGATAGGATCGATCCACATTGGCGTCGATCAGGATAGCCTGCCAGTTCTGATAACGCTGCCTCTTGACAGACTGCAGGGTATGCCGGAGCATGCGCCGGTTTACTTTATAAACCGGTATGATGATGTCAAAGAAAAGGTCGGGTGAAGCGCTAAGCCGTGCGGACGATGAAAAAAGTGATTTAAGCGGACGATGAATTTTAACCGACAAATAATAGACCAAAGTATAGATCATCATATCCATAACTTTTTTTATTTTTATATTCATAATTCTTACTTTGCTGTTCATGTCACTGTTCATATATATTTATATATGTAAGTTATAAAAGCAATGATGACTAGAGCAAAATAAACCAGCACAATGATGGTCTGATAATCAAAATACTGATAATAGGTCTTTAACGCCAGGACGTCGGCGGTCGTATTCTTATTACGCAGATAAGCTTTGTTTCCCTCGGTATCCGGATAAGTATAGATCGCTATGGCGTTGCCTTCTTTAGCATCAGGAGTTGAAATGACCAACAGAAAAGATTTGCCACTGCTTTGTGTCATCGGTGAAAAATCCAGACGATATTCAGCGTTATCTTTCAAATCAGCCGTGTTGATTTCTTTCTGATAAACGTTTTGACTCTGTTCGTCCAGGATAGATATGGCAATTGATGATGTATTACTGCGGTCATAGGTGCCAAACAGGAGCGATATACCGCAAAATCCTTCTTTATCAGCTACAAACGCCTGTTCGATTGTGACTGATTGATCTATTTCACCCGTTGTGCTTACCGCGTTCTGATTTTTGGTATAGTTTACGGTAGAACGTTCAACATGCGCATAGAAATAAGCAAAAATACAAAATGCCAAAATGCCGACTATAGATAAGATCAAACGGCTCCGTTTTATTTTATGATTGGTTATAGGCATTGCATACTTCCTCCGTCAGCCCGTGCATTTTTATCGATCCCTTCTCCAGCCAGATCACCTGGCTGCAAAGCTTGCGCACCTGTTCAATGCTATGCGATACAAAAAGAATTGTGGTATCTTGGGTGATCATATTTTTAATCCGTTGTTCACATTTCTGTTGAAAATGGAAATCGCCGACCGCTAAAACTTCATCAACAATCAAGATATCCGGTTTCTTTATTGTGGCTATAGAAAAAGCCAGTCGGGCTATCATGCCTGACGAGTAATTTTTCAGAGGTACATCGATAAATTCGTATAGTTCAGAAAACTGAATGATGTCGTCAAAGCACTCATCCAATTCCTTGTGTGAATAACCTAGGATAGCGCCGTTGAGATAGATGTTTTCCCGCGCCGTCAAATCCATGTCAAAGCCGGCGCCCAGTTCTATCAGAGGGGCGACAGACCCGAATACATGCGCATATCCGGTGGTCGGCTTCAAAACGCCGGCAATGACCTTCAGTAAAGTACTTTTACCTGATCCGTTCAAACCCACAAGTCCGAGGGATTCACCTTTATTTAAAGTGAAACTGATGTCCCTTAAAGCCCAAAACTCATCGAACTTGATCTTCCCTTTTATGTACTTAATGAAATACTCTTTCAAGCTGTCAACCCGTTCTCTCGAAAGATTAAATTTCATCGATACATTATTTACATCAAGAATAATATCTGGCACTCTGTTGGCCTCCCTCATTATATATAAAGAATAAACGAATCGTGTCGTTTATAAAATACATAGAGGCCGACAGTCAGGCTCACTATGCAAAAAATAACACCTTTTGCGAGAGTAAAAGCGTCAGGAAAAGTATTATGCATCATCAGGTCACGAAACATCTCGATGTAGACGGTCATCGGATTCATTTCGACAACTCTTCTCACCTTTTCCGGGAGAATGGATATCGGGTAAAAAACGGGTGTCACATAAGTTAACGCCGTCAGAAAGACAGAATATAAATGAACGACATCCCGAAACTGCACGGCTAATGCGGAAAGAAACAATCCGACACCGGTTGAAAACAAGGCAACCAGCACGATGGGGATAAAGGATAGCAGAACCATGTTGTAAAGCGGCGTTTTGGTTACCAAAATAACAATAATCATGGCACAATACGACGCCAGCATGCTGATGAGCGACGAGGCCACCCGCGATAATGGAAACATATAATGCGGCACATAGACTTTCTTGATGAGTGAAGCATTAAAAATGATCGCATTCATGGCATTCGCTGTAGAGTCGGCAAAATAATTGAAGATTAGTTGTCCGCAAAGCAGATAGACAGGGAAATTTTCAATATCGAACCGAAATAATTTCGAAAATACAAAAGTCAGAACCAGCATCATCAGCATGGGGTTCAAAACAGTCCACAACAGTCCCAAGACCGAACGGCGGTACTTTGTTTTGATATCCCGCGATACCAATTCATGCAGCAAATACTTATATTTTAGGAAATTGGCGATATATTTCATTCATGAACCCCCATCAATAACCGAAGTTAATCATTACCCGACCCAGTATCTCAGCAGCAAGATAAAGCCGGATGCTGCCAGGAAAAATTTACTGCACGGAACATAGATTGTTTCTGCCATATTGTCCAGTTTCTCACGGATTTTGTTTCCGGATGGTTTAAAAGAAAACAATTGGGCAAAGATTGGTATCAACGGTAAAAAATATCTGCCTTGCACGCCGTCCACGATGGGCGCGCCAACGCCGCCATATTGCGGCAAAGAAGTCCAGCTGACATATAAGGCCGCTTCAATCAGACCAACAATGCCCAGAGTCATAGCCAAGATGGCGAGGCGATACCCGATGCCGTTGTTTACGGAATGAAGCCCGTCGGCCAAGATCATGAACAATAGATAGAAAATAACAAAGATTACAATAATCGAAGGGAAGTTGGTGTCTATGGCCCCCAGGGTTGCTAATCCATTTTTCAGATACAGGAAAGCCATATTTTTTATCGTCCTTAAGACGATCCAGATAAATTGAAAAGGATTGGCCAGAATAAAAGCGACCTGCTGGCTGGATTGGCTCGCTCCGCCGGCAGCAGCGTTAAGATAAATTCCATTAACGGTTTTAAACAACAGATATAAGGCCAGAATGACACCGCCTGTTAATACATTGCACAGGATTTTATTTTTCAGGGAACGGTATTTGCTGCTCGGAATAAATAAGGCTAATAAAATCGCGGGAATATAAACGAATTTTCCCAGTACAATCAGTAGAGCGATGAATGCAAGGATCAAATGTTCTTTGTATGATATATTGGCGATTTTTTTATTATGCCAAAGATTTAATATATAGGCGATCAATAAAGTTACGCCGCCATAAGCAAAGACATCATAACTCTCCGTTGAAGCCAGAAACAGCATCGTCGGCAATAGTCCTGCTGCAAAGATCAGTCTTTTATAAACCGGAGACAGCTTTATTGCCAGCGTAATTAAAAAGATGTAAAACAGCAAATTACCCAAACGCCCCATATACATTGCCGTAATGGGCGTAAAACTGTTTTTGCCAAGAACAAATGACAATAAACGGCCGATTACCATGCCGGCTGCCTGGGGCAGATGCAGGATGAAACAACTTTCGGCTGTTGAATAAGGCACATCAACAACCTGACTCCAATCGGCCGGCAGCCAATTCGAAAAGACCATTTGCGAAAAGGTGTACTTTTGGTCCATATTTCCGATCAGTCCATTATAGGCGCTGGCAAAATCCAACGCTGCTTTTGGTATTTTCATGGTTGCGGAACCCGTTGTGCCTTGCGGCAGCAGATATCCGAAAGCTATCGAGACACTTTTCCTGTAATGGCTGTCTTCATCCGGCGATTGCATCGGCGGCGTTAAGAATACAAATAATATGCCAAAGATCAAGGCCAGCTTAATAAAAGTGAGTTCGATTTTTCTTGATTTCGACGATTCATCAAGCAGCTGCATATTTAACCTCGCAGAAGTTGTCCGGGAGATTTGCATCCCCGAAGTACTGATATAAATGTTACGTTCTTATATTTAAGGCTTAACTTTATGGCCCGGCAAATTAAAAGGAATCGGCAATATAAACGCGGTAAATCAATTTTACTGCAAAAATACTGATAATCACAGGCATATATTTTAAACCGCTTGAGCGCTTCGTCTTTATTGGCTAAATTATCGGCAAAGTCATGCTGTAAATGAATATCCAGCAGGTTTATCTGCGCTTTTGCGGTTTTCATTTCTGAAAGGAACAAATGGTCAATACAATCTAAAAACAAGTGTTCATCATATCGATAATCCTTAAAACAGGCCGCTTTTATGGCTAAGCCGCTATTAATGGCAGAAAGCCGGCCAGGTCCATGCCGGAGGACGGAACGGTCCAGGTCCCGTCTTGTCAAACGGGTGAATCGGCCATGGCGAATCAGGCATGGCGACAACAAACCTTTTTGATCATAAACCAGCGGCAGAAATATGTCTGTTTCAGGATACATGACTCTATATTGATTGAGCTGTTTAAAATATTCGGTTGTTATTAGCGTATCGTCATCGAGTAAGACTATCCAGCCCCATTGGCTGGCTACAAGGTTCAACGCGCGGTTATATGCTTTCGACAAGCCCTTATTGCCTGCCATGTCGATATAGAGGACATGATGTTGAAAACACCAGGCCTCATTTTTGCCTTTTATCGCCCCATCGGTGCTGTTATCCGCAACGCAAAATTGAAGAACGCCAGAACAGTCATGGAGAAGCGTCTGTAAAGATGATATACAATCGCATACCTTATTATAAAGGACAATGATACATCCTGTCGCCGGTTCTGCAGATACAGCTTTTGTATTCATTGAACTCAGCGTTCTTTTAACTCAACCAGATACCGTTTGAGCGCATCCTGCCAGGATGGCAGCCGAGCCAAACCGATCTGATCAAGACTGGCTTTTGATAGACGCGAATTTTTCGGACGAACAGCCTTAGCAGGATATTGGTCCGAAGTAACCGGTTTTATCACCATCGGCAGGCCGGCTTCCTTCATAATGGCACAGGCAAATTCATACCAGCTACAATAACCTTCGTTGGTGGCGTGATAAGTGCCATAATGATCTGTAGCAATCAGATCGGCAATGAGGATCGCTAAATCATAGGTATAGGTTGGCGAACCGATTTGGTCATTAACGACAGTCAACTCACTTTTTTCAGCACCTAAACGCAACATGGTCTTGATAAAATTCTTGCCGTTAACGCCAAACACCCAGGATATGCGGATAATAAAATATTGGTTCAGATAGGCTTTGACTTTTTCTTCGCCTAGTAATTTGGTCAGGCCATATTGACTTTGGGGAGCTTTAGGCGCGTCTACTTCAAACGGAGCATCTCCCTCGCCGGAAAAAACATAGTCTGTACTGATGTAGACCATCCGGGCATGAACATGCTTGCAGGCCTGCGCAACGTTTTCCGTTCCGTTGACATTGACCGCATAACAGAGTTCTTTCGTTTCTTCCGCACGATCCACCGCGGTATAAGCAGCGCAGTGAATGACATCGGTCGGAGCATAGGTTTTGATATATGCTTCTGTCGCCTGAGCATCGGTCAAATCAAAATCATCGATATCCACGCCCTTACATTCGATACCGCGGGCAGTCAGCCGCTTGATGACATCATATCCCAGTTGCCCGTTATAACCTGTTACTAATACTCTCATATTCAACCTTCACCGCCTGTTTACTAATTATCGATTACCGTACATATTTTGATAATATTGCTGATAATCGCCGCTGATAATATGTTCCCACCATGAACGATGGTCCAGAAACCAGTTGATGGTTTTCTTGATACCCGCCTCAAAACAGGTTTCCGGCTGCCATCCCAAATCGCGCCTGATTTTTGCAGGATCGATCGCATAACGGCGATCATGGCCCGGCCGGTCTGTAACATATTGAATCAATGATTCCGGCTTATGAAGCTCCCTCAAAATAACCTTAACAACTTCAAGATTGGTTCTTTCATTATGACCGCCGATATTATAGACTTCGCCCACCTGCCCTTTTCGGATGATCAGATCGATTGCCGAGCAGTGATCGGCTACATAAAGCCAATCGCGTACATTCTCCCCTTTGCCGTAAACCGGCAGGGATTCATCGGCTAAAGCCCGTGAGATCATTAAGGGGATCAATTTCTCCGGGAAATGGTAGGGGCCGTAATTATTCGAGCAGCGCGACACGGTGACCGGTAACCGGAAGGTCCGATAATAGGCTAGTACCAGCAGATCGGCCGATGCTTTGGAGGCGGAATAAGGTGATGAGGTATGGATCGGCGTCTCTTCCGTAAAGAAAAGATCCGGTCGGTCCAGCGGCAGATCGCCATAAACTTCATCGGTCGAAACCTGATGATAACGTCCCACTTTGCATTTACGACTGGCATCAAGCAGGACTTGCGTGCCCAGGACATTGGTTTTCACAAACAAGGCCGGGTCTTCAATGGAACGGTCCACATGAGACTCGGCTGCAAAATTGACAACAATATCAAAAGTTTCCTGAGCAAATAAAGCATCGACAGTTTCCCTGTCTGCTATATCGCCTTTAACGAAACGAAAGTTCGTGTTTTTCAAGGCATCTGCCAATGTTTCCAGATTACCGGCATAAGTCAGGGCATCAAGGCAGACGATTTTGTCTTCAGGGTGATGCTCCATTTGCCAATAAATAAAATTCGACCCGATAAAACCGGCTCCGCCAGTCACTAATAATTTCATATCTGCTTATGCCTCCTGGCTGCTATAGTTAAAATTACAGTCACTATCCTGCAAGAAGGGGGATTCGGTGTCTTTCCTGGATAAAATCGGCTGGATATCGCCCCATTCGACACCAATGGCCGGATCGTTATAACGAATGCCCCGGTCACAGTCGGGCGCGTAATAATCATCGACTTTATATTGGATTTCAACATCGTCGGTCAAAGTTAAAAAGCCATGGGCAAAACCGCGCGGAATATAGAGCTGCCGCTTATTGTCAGCAGAGAGTTCGACGGCAATCCATTTTTTATATTGCGGCGAACCTTTGCGGATATCGACGGCTACATCCAGGATCGTGCCTTTCGTACAGCGGACCAGTTTGGTCTGGGCGTGCGGATTGTTTTGGAAATGCAGACCGCGCAGCGTCCCCTTGACTGCAGAATAAGAATGATTGTCCTGGACAAATGCGGTGTCTATCCCCAGATTTTTCATGATTTTATAAGAATAGGTTTCATAAAACCAGCCCCGGTGATCGCCAAAAACTTTTGGCTCTATAATATATACATCGTTTAGTTCTGTTTTAATAAGCTCCATTTACTCACCTTCCATTAACGGATGCATTATAATCGATTCGTCCATTCAACGCAAATCACGGACGATGTTTTCTGCCACATGTTTGAGATGCTGGCCATAAGGCGATTTTCCATATTTATCTGCGGCTTCGTTCAATTGCTGTGTACTGATCCACCCTTTGCGATAGGATATTTCTTCCGGCGCCGAGATTTTAATACCCTGCCGCTTTTCAATCATTCGGATAAAGTCGGCGGCGTCAAGCAGGCTGTCCATGGTTCCCGTATCCAGCCAGGCAAACCCTCTTCCCATCAATTTAACATCAAGCTGGCCCATTTCCAGATACACCCGATTAAGATCGGTAATTTCCAGTTCGCCGCGCGAGCTTGGTTTCAGACTGCGTGCGATGTTGACAACCCGGTTGTCGTAGAAATATAGGCCGGTTATAGCGTAATTTGATTTTGGCTTTTGCGGTTTTTCTTCAACGGACAACACCTTTCCGGCCTCATCAAATTCAACAACGCCGAAACGTTCAGGATCTTCAACATAATAACCAAATATTGTCGCCCGGTTCTGCTTATCGGCTGCATCCATCAACATGCGGATAAATCCGCTGCCGTAAAAAATATTATCTCCCAATACCATCGCTACGCTATCCGTACCGATAAAATCAGCGCCGATCACGAAAGCTTGCGCTAAACCTTCCGGTCTTTCCTGCACGGCGTAACTCAGATTGATGCCGAATTGTGCTCCGTCACCAAGCAGCGTTTCAAATCTAGGCGTGTCTTCCGGCGTGGAAATAATAAGAATGTCTCTTATACCAGCCAGCATTAAGGTCGACAAAGGATAATAAATCATCGGTTTGTCATAAACAGGCAGCAGTTGTTTGCTGGTTACCATCGTTAATGGATATAATCGTGTACCGGCGCCGCCGGCAAGGATAATGCCCTTCATTGTCTTGTCACACCTTTCTCGTTAACATTCATTTATTAAGTTTTTCCGGTTCGGATTCTCTTGCCTTTTTGATTTCATCGAGTTCATGTTCCAGTATAGCGAGGTTTTGTACGGTGCGATAAAGCATATCTTTTACTTTCGAATAAGCTAAGGTAATAGAAAATGTCAGAATCAGATTTACGAGAATACCAAGGAAGATAACCAGATTGAGGGGGATCCCGATACCCAGAACACCGGCCAACGCAGCAAGGACGCCCGGGAATAAAGCAAACAGAAGCATGACCAAACCGCAGCCAAGCCAGGCAAAAGCAACCTTAAACTCTATCTGTTCTCTTCGGAGCTTTGAAACAACAAAGAATAAAAACAAAGCAATAACCAGAATAACAAAAATCTGTGTATACAAATTCATCTCTGGATATCCTCCTTTATTGTATGTTTCTTGAGCCGGGATATCAGGATGGCAAAAGTCACTTTTATCATATAATAAATCGGTTTCAGAAGCCGGATCGAGCTGACGCCGCTTTTTCTTTCCCGCATAATGACAGGAATTTCAACGATTTTTTGATGATAACGGTATAAATCCGCGATAGATTCCGGTTCAGGATAATCTTTCGGATAATAATCAGAAAATATACTCATAACAGACCGGTTCCCGGCTCTGAATCCAGAAGTCGCATCGGTTATGTTCAGTCCGGTTATTCTTTTGAGAATGCCATTCAGCCAGCGAATACCTAACCGGCGAAAATTAGAAGACTGGAAGCCGCAGCCTTCAATAAATCTGGAACCGATGACAAAATCCGCTTTTTGATCGATAATCGGCTGGATCAGTTCTGATATATAAGCAGGATCATGCTGACCGTCGCCGTCCAGCTGGACGGCGATATCATATTGTCGGCGGTAGGCATACAGATATCCGGTTTGCACAGCGCCGCCGATACCTAAATTACAAGGCAGGTGAACAGCATTGATTTGGTTGTTTTCGCATACTGATTTCGTATTGTCCGTTGATCCGTCGTTGACAATCAGATAATCAACTTGCGGTGCTTTTGCTTGAATCTCATGGACTAAACCGACAATATTCGCAGCTTCATTATACGCTGGTATAATAAGGAGCACTCGCTTGTTCATACTAAATTATAGGTTCCCCCGATCGATTTAGGCTGCAAGTATATTTTCGGTTTATTATATCATGATTCTATCTTCATCACCATGATATAATCTTAAACAAATTCAACAAATTACAATATTCGTTATGTTCAAATCAAGCTTTCTTTGCTATGATATCTGGTGTTGATATTCTGAATTGCGAGGGTTGATGGAACCTATGATTAGTTTAGTCCACAGTATTGCTTCCAGCACTTTATATAAAAAAGTATTTCAATTTATCCGTTTTGGTCTTGTCGGTGTTGTCAATTTTGCTGTCTCATGGTCTATTTATTCTATTGTTTTAGAAATTTTCAGGCTTTATCCTTCTGGATATCATTCAAATCAGGCAATTGTGTCTTTCTTTTTCCGATGGGATTATGTTATCGCCGGAACAATAGGCTTTATCATCAGCGTTTTGAGTTCTTACTTTTTGAATCGTTTATGGGTATTTAAACGGGAAGCCGCCAATGCGGTAAAGGGATCCATTCTTCGTTTTTTTGCTTCCTATATTTTTACGTCCTACATTTTAACTAATCTATTAAATATTTTATGGGTTGAAGCCTTTTCAGTACCGGAGAAGTTTGCTCCGGTGCTCAGCGTTATTTTGGTTACTCCCATTAATTTTTTCTTAAGTAAATATTTCTCCTTTCGCGGGAAGAGAAAAGAGCATGAGCATGTTCAATAATTCACGTAATCATATTAAACGAAATGACCGACCTGTATCTTTGGTTGAATGGTTTTTTTTGGGCATCACAATTGTGATTTGTTTTTTATTCTTTAATCAATTTTACGATCTGTCCATCACCGTTCAACAATCCTTGAGTCTTTATGGTGCAATTCATGAAGGTAAGTTTTTTCATTATTATGAGTATGTCTATAATTTGGCACATCAATCTGCTTATTATGCTCCCGGTATAGCTGTAGATTTGAATGTTGCTTCTTACTCCTTTTTTCTTTATGGTTTGATCGCCCTATGGAATTTACCGATTAAAATAATCAGCAAATTCATCTTTTTCCCACCTCTATCCGTCTATTTGTTTTGGTCAAAACTTTTAATTCTTGTGTTTTTAGTCTTGTCAGTCCTTATGATCTATAAAATTGGCAGACAGCTTGGATTAATGAAGAACCGGTCAAAGTGGATGTCGTTCTTTTTCATGTCATCCCCGATAACTTTATTTACTGTCGTTGTTTTCGGACAATTTGACATCATCTGTGTCTTTTTGGCTTTATGCGGCATATATTTTTTTTATAAGAAGAAATATTACAAATTTGTCATTATGTTTGGTTTAGCGATAACCTTCAAGGCTTACATGCTTTTCATTCTGATTCCGTTGATTTTGTTGATTGAAAAGAGAGTCCTTCATATTATCAAATACTTGCTGATATCATCCTGGTGTATGATCCTGGAACGTCTGTTGTTCTTGAATGATCCATACTGCAGCCTCTCGAAGAACTATATTCATGATACATATGGCTTCATGAAACGAATTTATAATTATGGCGTCAATCTCCAGGTTGGCCCGGTTTTTTTATTGGGCATCGTTATGGTTTTCGTATGTGTTTTTGCTTACAGACAAAAGAAAGACCCGCTGATTGTTACACCCTATAGCTATTATCTTTCATTTCTCGTCAATGCAGCCCTGATCTTGTCTATTCATTGGCATCCGCAATGGATGATTATCCTTGTACCTTTCCTGGTCATTAATACGTTCATGTTTTCCGAGTTTAAGTTGTCAGTCTATCTTCAGTATTTCATGTTCGCTTTTTTTCTGATCGAAACATATATGGTTTTCTATAAAAATGTTGATCAGGCTATGATTAACAATGGTATTCTTCCATTGTTAACGGGCAAATATTTGTCACCGGACAGTGTGACTTATGCTTCTTTACTGGATAAACTGAAATTGCCGGTCAGTGTTTACAATACGCTGCTTATTGGCTGCGGTTTGAGCTTTGCCTATCTATTCAAGCCGGCTCCTTCTCTGCCAGCCGGAAACGATCAACCGGAATCGGATTTTGATCACCGTTTGATCTGGGGTAATCTGGGATTGATTTATATCTATATTATTCCTACCTTGATTATTTATTTTCTAAAAGCCGTATAATGGCTTGGGATTTATTCAGGAGGAAGCTATGAAAAGAGTTGGCGTGATCATGGCCGGCGGTGGTGGTACGCGTTTCTGGCCCATATCAAGATTGGCAAGACCCAAGCAGTTAATTTCTTTGACTAGCGATCAGTTAATGATTAACGAAACCATCAATCGGGTGAAGAACATCATTGCGATGGAAGATTTATTTATTATCACCAATCATACGCAACAGGATCTGATGTATGAGAAGGTGCTGCCCGATATCGACCGCACCCATATTCTGATTGAACCGGCAGGACGAAATACAGCGCCGTGTATCTTGTATTCCACACTGGTCATCCAGAAGCTATATGGCGATGATGTCGTCATTAGCGTATTGCCTTCTGATCATCATATAACCGATACTGTTGAATACGAACAGATCATGAATCTCGCTTTTCATGCTGCGGAGCAGTACGACGAGATCATAACCGTCGGTTTATGGCCGACGCAGCCCAACACAGGCTACGGCTACATCCGTTTTGCCGAACCGACTGATATGGAAAAAACATCCGGCATCTATCGCATCCAAAGATTCGTCGAAAAGCCGGAAAAGGTTCTGGCTCAGGAATATGTTCGTTCAGGCCGTTATCTGTGGAACAGTGGCATGTTTTTAGGCAAATCATCTGTTATACTACAAGCTTTCCAAACCTATCTGCCCGATTTATACCAAAAAATGACACAAATTTACCAGCAACTGCGAACAAATCAGGAATCGGATGCAATACAATCGATATATGGCGATCTGACCGCCGTTTCCATTGATTACGGGATTCTGGAAAGGATACAAAAAGCTCACGTCATACCCGCTGAATTTGGTTGGAATGATGTCGGCAGCTGGGATTCACTCAGTGAAATTTTTACGCCCGACGATGATAATAATGTTATTCATGCCCAGCATCTGGGCATCGACACGCAAAACTGCATCATCAGCAGCGTTTCGCCGACTCGGTTAATTTCCACTCTGGGTATAAAAGATTTGATTATCGTGGACTCGGGCGACGCCCTCTTGATCTGCCAGAAGGATCGTGCACAAGAGGTTAAAAAGCTTGTCGATGAATTGAAACAGGTTGATCGCGAGGATTTACTGTAGGTTCAGTATTATCCTGTTGTACAGAAAAACCGCTAAATGAGTTTGATTGGGGAGGATTTTATGAAATCAGCAATTATTACCGGTATTACAGGCCAGGACGGCTCCTATCTTGCCGAATTGCTTTTGGAAAAAGGATATCATGTTTATGGCATTAAACGCCGGACCAGTGATCTGACTTATGGTAATAGCGCGCATCTAGTCAATGACATTGAGTTTATTTATGCCGACATGACAGACCAGTCATCATTGATTTCCGCTTTAAAAAAAGCTAATCCGGATGAAGTTTATAATCTGGCAGCCCAGTCCTTTGTGCAAACCTCATGGGAACAGCCATTGTTGACAGCGAATATCGATGCTTTGGGCGTAACTAACCTGTTGGAAGCGATCCGCCTGGTCCGACCGGACGCACGATTTTATCAGGCTTCGACCAGCGAGATGTTCGGTAAAGTTCAGGAGATCCCACAGTCGGAAACAACACCTTTTTATCCCAGAAGTCCTTATGGCGTAGCGAAACTTTATGGTCACTGGATAACGATTAATTACCGTGAGAGTTACCATATCTTCGGGTGTTCCGGTATACTTTTCAATCATGAATCGCCGCGTCGCGGACTGGAATTTGTTACACGCAAAGTAACCGATGCTGCTGTGAGGATCAAACTTGGTATGCAAAAGGAATTACGCATGGGCAATCTCGATTCAAAAAGAGACTGGGGGTTCGCCGGAGATTATGTTAAAGCAATGTGGCTGATGTTGCAGCAGGACGTACCGGATGATTACGTCATTGCCACCGGTGAGACCCACTCCATCAGGGATTTGCTGGAGACAGCCTTCGATGCGGTTGATTTGAATTATGAAGACTATGTTGTCATTGACCAGAAATTTGTCCGGCCGGCTGAAGTCGAATTACTGCTTGGATGTCCTGATAAAGCCAGAAAAAAATTGGGCTGGACGCCACAGGTTACTTTTAAGGATTTGATTCATATGATGATCGAGGCCGATATGAAAAGAATATCGCCCAGGATGTGAACATGAATATGATCAATCAAGAGATTTGTGTTGCTAAAAAGATCCTGGTTGTCGGAGCTGCCGGTTTTGTCGGTAAGCACTTATTACGCTTTCTGTCTTCGATGCCGCATCTGGCTATATCGGCTACAAAATTAACGGGAGAAATCATTGACGCTGATGAGTTTCGACATGTTGATGTTTATGATCTTGATATAACGTCCGCTATGGAAACCAAGTCGTTGTTCCGCCAAATTATGCCGGATTACTTAGTGCTTTTGGCTGCTCAGAGTTCGGTTGGATTATCATTTGCCAAGCCGGACCTGACCATGCAGATTAACCTGATCGGTTCCATCCATGTCATGGAGGCTATACGGGATGTTTGCCCGCTTTGTAAGCTTCTGCTCGTCGGATCTTCTGAACAATATGGTCGTGTCATATCTGACCAACTGCCGATTCGTGAATCTGCGAGCTCTGAGCCGGTAAGTCCCTATGCTGTATCAAAAGCAGCTGCCGAAGCTATGGCCAGAATCCATGTCCGGAGTTATCAGGCGCCCATCATCATGGTCAGAGCCTTTAATCATATCGGCCCAGGCCAGCTGCCGATATTCGTTGTATCAGATTTTGCACACCAGATCGCTCTTATCGAAACTAATCAGGCAGAACCAATCATGAAGGTTGGCGATTTATCCGCCCGAAGGGATTTTACGGATGTGCGGGACATCGTTCGCGGCTATTATCAGTTACTTTTGTCCGGCCATCCCGGCGAAGTTTATAATATTGGTTCCGGGATATCTGTCATGATTCAAGCTATCCTTGACCAGTTATTATCATTTTCGAAAACCAGGATTCAGGTTGTCGTCGATCCGGCGAAATTGCGGCCAATCGAAATACCCGAGATCCGAGCGGATATTTCTAAAATACAAAAGGATACTGCCTGGCAGCCGACGATTTCCCTTGAACAGTCGCTTCAAGATACATTGGATTACTGGCGCAGCCATATATAGCGGTTTATTACATCAGAATCCGGTCGATTTTATCTCAATCGTGTTGATGACCAAGACGAATTTTCGTAAACCGGAATAGAACGCTTATATAAGACGCGATAAAGCGCATCAACCGGCGTTTTGATTGACCATAAATCCTTTTTTCGAAAATAATCGGGACCTCGCCTATTGTCAAATGGCGTTTGTTCATTCTCATGCGAAGAATTACTTCCTGCAAGACTTCATAATTCGTACAGGTCAGTTTGACGGCTTTAATTTGTGCCATATTATAAATGCGAAAACTTGTCGATATGTCCTTTGCCTTCACACCGATAATTATTCTCATGACAAAATTCAGAATCTTGGACATAATAATCGACATTCGTGAATCGTTGGTTTTTCCGCCCTGGCAATAACGCGAACCAATGACCAGGTCATAACCTTCACGGTATTTCTCGTATAGATCCGGTATGGCGTCTGGATTATGTGATCCGTCGGCATCCAGATTTAATAAACAATCCATCCCGGCTGCCTCTATTCCGGTTCGGAATGCGCCGGCATAACCGGGTGATGTCTGATTGATATACCTGACATGATCATATTGGGAGCAGATTGACGGAGTATTATCAGTCGGCGTCATGGAATCAACGACAATCACTTCGTAAGCGGCGTTTGTCTTGTTTAACGCACTTATCAGTCTGGGCAAGAGAATTTTCAAGTTTTCGGCTTCATTTTTTGCTAAGAGAATTGCACTGATGCTCATGTATGGATCCTTTCAATCATCCTTTTTCGTGTCCACTATTTTTCATTGGAACGGTAACTTAACCGATAAAAATAAATCAGAAGCGAAGCGATTGACTTCGGCCATAAGCGTTGAAAAATCCGTCTGTCATCTTCTTGCCGCCTGTTTTCCTGTAGTCCGGAAGATGTTTCAGAAGCCCGATACAGGCGATGCCAGACAAGAACCGGTTTATGATAAATGAAACGCCCTTCCTTCTCTGCCAGACGGATCCAGGCATCCCAATCCAAATTTATGGTGTAGTCTTGATTGAATTGAAAATCCTGCAACCGATCCCTATGATAGGTCACTGTCGGACAGGAGACAGGATTTCCGACAGACAGACACAGTTTCCTCATGCGCTTTGATCTGATAGATCGTTTTATATAATAAGGAAATAACAAAATCCGTTTGATGATTAAATTGGCATTATTGGTCCGGACTTTGCCGTCTATCCATTCGGCATAATTGGTAAAATGGATCAACGTGTCTGGATATCGATACAAATCATGCTTGATTGCAGCGCCGAATCCGGGTTGATAAACATCATCCTGATGCGCTAAGGTCACATAAGGTGTATCGGCCTGCTTTAAGGCAAAATTCCAATCATCGGCTATGGCGCTTTTGCCCGTTCTTACCCTGATCGGCACATGATAGCGCCGCGCAATCTTATCCAGCCATTCCGAAGGCGTCGATGTCGATAAAATAATTGGACTTGGTTCCGACTGATGGATTAATGATTCAAGGCAAGCTTCCAGAAACTCCGACTGCTTGTAAACAAGGATAACATAACTATGATCTGCCATATCGATTTACCTGCACTTCACATTTTTTCTTTGCAGTATATTTTCAGCAATAGCTTGATCCCGTGAAAACGATGCAAGAGCATAAAAACGAGAACAGTAATCCGATTAAACCAGGTTTCGCCCTTAGGCTTGAACAAACTAATATTTTTATTCTTTTGGAATCCTGGATACCGATCGGATAAGAATCGTATTTCATCGGTATAGACAGAGTAAGCAGTTTGCCAATCTGACTGTTTACCGCTGAACAGGATATGCCAGACCAGATAGCGAATAAAAAAGTATTCGCAGTAGTCCTGTTTCTCAGGGGATATTTTTTCATTCTTTATTCTGTTATACAGGCAATCCAACATGTAAAGCGGTGAACAAAACGTCTTCATGCCCTTTTGCTTTGTGTTGGAAACAGATTGCGAATTGTCAACCCAATAGTAATTGGTCGATGCACAGGCCCATGATTGGCATACGCAGGCAGCAACGATATTGAAATAAACATCCTCGCCGATCGGTGAAGCCAGAAATCGAATTTTATGGTCAACGAGAAAGCTCTTCCGGTAAATTCTCGCCCAGGGAGCTTGCAATTGGAAGATAACCCATTCGGATGCATGAGCTTTACGGGTATAAATCACTTTCCCGTTTTCTCTGATCCGGCAATAATTGCCCACAACCATATCGGATTGCGTTGATTCAGCTTTTTGTACAAAGCACTGAACATAGTCGGCAGGTATATAATCATCATTATCGATGAATATAATATACTCCCCGCCTGACATGTCGATTCCGTTGTTTCGGGCAGCCGCTGCTCCCATATTCTCCTGGTTCCATATGCGGATGGCTTCTGGAAATTTTCCAGCGTAATTCTGCATGATTGCCCAGGATTGATCAGTTGATCCATCATTGATGATGATAATTTCATAGTCTTTATAGGTCTGTTTTAAAATGCTGTCCAAGCAGCGCCTTAATGTTCTTTCAGCATTATAAACGGGTATGATAATCGATACTTTCATGATACCGGTTCTCCGCTGTTCTTGATCATTTTTCTATATAAGGTATAGCATGCCGCCGAACAAAGCGCAAATTGGATGAACATGATCAGCAAATACGATATCGATGCTCCCGCTATGCTGTACTGAGGAATGAGCAGCCAACAAATCGGAAAAGATAACGCCAGACAGATCAGATAAACATACATCTGTATATTCATTTTTCTTAATGCTGTCAGTACGACGGAAAAAACATTGGCGATACTGCTGAACATCGCGCCGGCAACAATGACGATTAAATATGGAATATATGCCGCGACATCGATTTTATATAAAAAGTAAAGCAGCGTTTCGCCATAAAAACCACAAAACACAGTAAACAAGGCGGTAAATAATACAACGAGCAAAAGAATGCTGCCGATTAGTTTTTTGAAATCTGTTTTGCTTTGCCGATTGATGCTCTCCGCCATTCTCACCAGAAGCGATTGAACGATAATCTGGCTGAATAAAGCTATAGATGTTCCCGGCATGACAATGATATTATAGATTGTCTGAACTTCTTCCGATAAGCTGCTGTCGATGATATATTTCGGTATATTGACGACGATAATGGACAGGAAAGAAACCACAAAGATCGGGAAACAAAGGCTTAACAAACGGCCGATTTCTGTTTTATCAAAAACTGGCCTTGTTTTTTCTATCCTGCCGGCACAGGGTATGTCAACCAGGATGATCGGCAAATATCCGGTGACCATTAAACCCAGGCAAGCGGTCAGCAAGTTGGCTTGCGGCACATATGCCAGATAAATGAAAAAAAAGATCAATGAGAGAACAGATCGCAGGGTCATGGAAAATCCGACGATATAGAGCTTGTTCTTTTTTTGTAATATACCGTAATAAACGTCTGATATGGCCTCAGACATTTTATACAGGATGAGTATAAGTACGATCTGGCTCTTAAGAAGGTCGTAACGGCTTAAAATACAAAAAATCAAGCCGATCACAACCATCATTACGGAAGTCATGACCCGTAAAGCGATATAAATGCCAGATGAAAACTGGTCTTTCAAGTCGGTTACCTGATAATTTCTGATCCCATAGAGGCCGACGGTCAGTAAAATCTGCGCCGTCGTGAAAGCAATCGCAAAAATGCCGGCATCATTGACACCCAGCGTGCGCGTGACAATCATCAGGAAAAATAAGGATGTCAGGGTGTTGGATGCGCTACCCAGACTGATCCAGACAAAATTTTTCATACCGGCCAGCGGTTTCAAAACATATCCTTCTTGTTAAGCCACCAGACGGTCAGCGCCGTAGCGACAACGCTGATAACCAGGGTAAAAATAAATGGCCACGGCGCGGCGGCAAAATCGGCGCCATTAAATGGAAAAGCGATATTCTGTCCGAAAAAGCTGGCTATGACCTGCGGAACAGCCAGGACGATGGTCATCGCCGCCATGAATTTCATAACCATATTTAAATTGTTGGAAATGATCGAAGCGTAGGCGTCCATCGTGCCGTTGATGATCGAAGCATAGATGTTGGCCATTTCCAGAGCCTGTTTGTATTCGATGATGACATCTTCCAGGAGATCGCGGTCTTCCTCATATTGCTTTAAAAACTTGCCGCGCATCATCTTTTCCAGGACTGATTCGTTGGATTTCAGAGAGGTGGAAAAGTAAATCAGTGATTTACCGAGTTCCATCAGTTTAAACAGTTCCTTATTATTGATCGACTTGTTAAGCTGGTGCTCGGCAGCATCAATGGTTTTATCCATAAAACGCAGCAGTTTCAAGTATTCTTTGGCGCCGGCGTACATGATCTGATAAATGAAACGGGTCCGAAAACCGGTGACGAAGTCGCGCACCCGGTTATTTTTAAAGGGTTCGAGGACGCTGGATTCACGCAGGGACACGGTAACCAGACATTTATTAGCCAGGACGATGCCGACCGGCTGGGTTTCGTATTTTGTATAAGTGCCTTCACGGCGCAGATACGGGAAGTCGGCGATGATCAGGAGGTGATCCGTCTCATCGTCTATATCGATACGCGGACGTTCTTCTTCGTCCAAAGGATAGCGGAGGAATTCCGGCGGCAGAGTGAGCGCTTCTTCAACTTGCAGCAGTTCGTCTTCGGTGGGAGACGAGAGATTGATCCAGCATTCCGGGACGATCTGGTCCAATCGTTCAAGTTCACTCACCATCCGTCCATTGATTTCTTTCATGCGCGTGTTGAATATTTCAAGCATGACCAACCCTCCTCTCTCGAACCGGCGCATTATAACTGCAGGCTCAGCCGGCTTACTAACGTAGAAAAACCCGTCGGATCCCATATCCCGGCGGGCTCATATCAGCAGGGTTCATAATATCAGCCTGGGCCAATATCGCGGCCAACCCGTCCTGATTGAGCTTTGGCACTGTGTGACTTTGGCTTCGGCTCGCACCGCTCCAGCTGCATTAGATTAAGCCTTAATCCGGCAAAACCTGTTAACCCATTGGCGTCTCTCGACGTTTCCGGGTAGCAGCATTTATTCACACAGAAGCCTCACCTAACAATGGGTAGCAGATGGTTTCTGCAGCAAATTGATTATAAGCTTTCATATATTGTGTGTCAATCAATCAAACCTATTTGGCCAGATATTTAAAGAAAAGAGTTTGAGTATAATTGGCAGCTAAAAAATTTCTGTATTGATCGATCGGCTTATTGGCGAAGGTTCCAACATTATCGGCAACCAATGCAATTTTATTATTGTCCAGAACCTGGTGGAAGCCTTTGGCAAACTGGATAACAGGCGTACAAGTGCCGAGGATTAAAATGATGATTAAAGACAGAACGGTCTTGTTCAGGCACAACCATTGCTGCCTGCCGCTCTTTTCAATCCGGATACCGGCGAGCAGTTCCTGCAAAGCCAGGATCATCAGAACCATCAGTGCTGGAATCGATGCCCGCATTGTAAAATCGTACCCGCCTCCGATCCGGAAGAGGCCGGTCAGACAGAGTGAGAAAACAGATATTCCGTAAAAAACACTCTTGTGTTGGTTGTTATAGAGAATAGCCGCAAGGATGCCGAATTCCAGAAGATAAAAAAGAATCAACCGCACGATACTCCAGTCAAACCCATATTTACTGATACCGATATCAAATCGAAATCCATTATTGGTTACGGATATATTGCTCTTATAATAAAGGTAATACAACGGCAGAATAACCAGAAATGCGGCAATGTTTTGTACGCTGAGAATTTGCCGGATGAAACGTTCGAGCCGGTGTTCCTGGATAGCTTTAGTCAGGCAGCGCGCTGCCAAAATGATAAAAAACGGCACGAAACCCACAAAAGGCAGCGGCGAAAAGGCCAGCAATGTAAATCCCAGATAAGCGTAATTTTTAACAGTCTTTTCATTCAGGAGCAGGACAACACCAAGCCAAGCCGGTATCGATTGATTAAAAACCCAAAACAACTGAGTCGTATTGGCGCTATATTGATAAATGCCGGACCACCATTCCAGATGTCCGGGCAGGCTGGAAAAATTGATGTTGTTATAAAGCAGGACGCCAATGATATCCATGCCGCTAAAAAAAACCAATACCAGCATGGATAAGAATATTCTGCGAAAAGACTGCGCTTTGACATAAAACAGCAAAAGGATGGTGATGAAAAAAACCAGACTACAAGACCAGATCAACATCATGATATTGGCAAACAACCAGGCTGGGCCGGCGCCGAACAGGAGACCGAAAACTTTGCCAAATAGAGCGGGTACCAGCCAATAGGCAATATAATATACCAGCGATGCCTGAGTGCTGCTGTACACGACAGGCCAATCTAAATTGATCAGGTCGCGGAAGATGGCATTTCGGCAATTGTAATCGTCAGTTTGGTAGAAAAATCCCCCCTGTCCGCCTAACCAGCACCAGATCAGAATCGTGACAATGATAAATGCAAGGCTTTTTCTGCTGATGATCAGGATATTATCGTTAAGACTCGCGGCATTTTGTTTGATGATGTCCTGCGCCACAGCATAAAAGGCGACCAGGATCACCAGGATAGCAGGAATGGCAATCACCAGTTTCAGCCAGCCGGCGATAAAGATGATAACCGGAATTGTGAGCGCCATATAGGAAAATACTTTGATTAAATCTATGCGAATTCTCACCATGCTTAGTTCCTCACCGCTTTAAAAGTCCAGAATTTATTCAGCAAAAAATTAACCGGCACCGTTATCAGAAGCGAAATAAGCGGAGCCAGAAATTTGCTGATACCTAAAACATCGGTCCAGAGCCACAGTAAAACCGCGCTTAATAAATAAGTTGTGCCATATGATATGAAGAACTTAAGCGGCGTACGGATGCTCTTTCGGGAAGGGTCCTGTTGCTTTTTAAAAACCCAGACGGTATTCCAGATATAAGCGTTCAATACGCTGACGACGAAGGAAATCGCATTGGATAATTGGATGTCCATGGAGAATAATCCGGCCAGCAAGTAGTAAACGGCCAGGCCGATCAAAGTATTGCTGACACCGACAAAGCCGAAACGAATGAATTGGGCCATCCAGGGGAATTTCCCGGTCAGGGTCTGATAAATGCGGCTGTTTTGAATTCGCTCAGTCATGTTGCATGTTCTCTCGTGCTTTCTGATATTGGCAGATTTGATTCAGACAGATTTCCTGCATATCTGCGCCGGCATTGTAACCGCGCTGCCAGGCGACGATAGCCGCCAAAGTCTCGTCCAGATGCCATGCCGGTTTCCAACCCAGTTTTATGGCCGCTTTGGAGATATCGAGTTTCAAATAAGAAGCTTCATGCGGATGGTCGCCCTGTGATAAAAAGTAAGAAGCCTTACCGCCCCATAAACGGCATAACTCCCTGACGATCGTCAGAACTTCCCGGGCGTCTTCATCACGCGGACCGAAATTCCAGCCTCCGCTATATTCCGGACCATTCAAGTAAAGCTTTTGCGCCAGGATCAAGTATCCGCTCAGGGGCTCGAGGACAAATTGCCAGGGCCGCGTGGCATGAGGATTGCGGATCTCCACGGCTTGCCCCTGTTCGAGTGAACGGATGATATCCGGCACCAGACGATCCTGCGCCCAATCCCCGCCGCCGATGACATTGCCGGCCCGGGCGGTTGCGATGGCAACCCCGTGTTTCTGATAATCTGCCGGATTGAAAAAGGAACGCCGGTAAGCGGAAACAACGAGTTCAGCGCAGCCTTTGCTGCTGGAATAGGGATCATAACCGCCCATCGGCTCATCTTCACGGTAGCTCCAGACCCATTCTTTATTTTCATAACACTTGTCGGTTGTGATGATGACAACCGCCCGAACGGAAGGTGTCTGCCGGACGGCTTCGAGAACATGAACGGTTCCCATGACATTGGTTTCATAAGTCCCGGCCGGATCGGCATATGACCGGCGGACCAGGGGTTGGGCCGCCATGTGCACAACGATCTCCGGAGCGGCCTGCTGCATGCTCCGGATCAGCCTGGCTTCATCCCGGATGTCGCCCCGAACAGAATCGACCAGCCGGTCCACGCGGGCCAGCGCGTACAGCGACGGCACAGTCGGCGGTTCCAGCGCATACCCGGTCACCCCGGCGCCCAGACTGCTGAGCCAAAGGGACAGCCAGGAACCTTTAAAGCCGGATTCGCCGGTCAGGAAAACTGATTTTCCAGACCAGAATGCCGGATCAACATCCGTAAATGACGACATGATTACCACCTTTTCCAGGGTGCTTTCCCTGTATTCCACAATTCGTCCAGACGATTTTTATCCCGCATGGTATCCATCGGCATCCAGAAGCCTTTATGTTCGTAAGCGCCGAGTTTTTGGTCGATAGCCAACTGTCTCAGGGATTCCTGTTCAAATATTGTGTTGTCGCCCTTGATATAACTAAAAACATCTGGATTCATCACCATGAATCCGCCGTTGATCCAGGCGCTGTCGCCGCGCGGTTTTTCTATAAAACTACGAACTGAATGATCCTCATCGATATCCAGAGCCCCGAAGCGTCCGTCCGGCTGAACAGCGGTCAGCGTAACAGTTTTCCGGCTCAGCCGGTGTTGTTCAAGCAAAGCCGGTATATCGACGTCGGCCACACCGTCGCCATAAGTCAAGAAAAACGGTTCGTCTCCGATATAGGATTGGATGCGTTTGATGCGGCCGCCGGTCATGGTTTTCAATCCGGTATCAACCAGTGTGACCCGCCAGGGTTCGGCGACATTGCTATGGATCTCCATCTTGTTTTCTCTGGAAAAATCGAAAGTAATATCCGACATATGCAGATAGTAATCGGCAAAATACGATTTAATGACAAAGCCCTTATATCCGCAGCAAATGATGAAATCATTAAAACCATAGGACGAGTATATTTTCATGATATGCCAAAGGATGGGATTGTCGCCGATTTCTACCATCGGTTTAGGCTTCAAATGCGATTCCTCGCTGATCCGTGTGCCGAACCCGCCGGCCAGAATGACTGTCTTCATGTTTTCATCCCCTTGCGCTCAGTGATAAACTGATCGATCAGTTTGGCCATATAAGCCAATTTCTCATCATCCATCCCCGGATAGACGCCGATCCAGAAGGCGCTTGCCATCACTTCATCCGTACGCTCTAAGGAACCGACGATCCGGAAACCCCGCCGTTCAGCTTTAAGCTGATCAAAACAGGGGTGTTTGGTCAGATTGCCGGCAAAGAGCATACGGGTCTGCACATTGTGCTTTTCCAGCCATTGGACCAGTTCATCGCGTGTAAAGCCCGCCGTATCGCGGACAGTCATCAAGAAGCCAAACCAGCTGGGAATAGCGTTCTGTTCTGGTTCCGGCAAGATCAGGTCGTCCTTGTGTCCGGCTAACCCCGAACGCAGGAAAGCCCAGTTCTCTTGCCTGGCTTTGATGATCCGCGGCAATTTCTTCAATTGCTCGCAGCCGATTGCCGCCTGCATTTCGGTTATTTTCAGATTATAGCCAAAATGTGAATAAACATATTTATGATCGTATCCGAGAGGGAGTTCACCATATTGCCGGTCAAAACGATGCCGGCAGGTATTGTCTTTACCGGACGGGCACCAGCAGTCGCGTCCCCAATCCCTTAAGGACAGGGCGATCCGGTGCAGCTCGTCATTTTCGGTGTAAACCGCTCCGCCTTCGCCCATGGTTATATGATGCGGCGGATAAAAGCTGGAAGTCCCGATGTCGCCGAAAGTTCCGGTATAGCGGATCCGGCCGTCCAGGCTGTATTGCGAACCTAACGCGTCGCAATTATCTTCGATCAGCCACAGCTGATGCCGGGCGCAGAATTTCGTGACAGCCTCAATATTGAACGGATTACCCAAAGTATGAGCAACCATGACGGCCTTTGTTTTCGTTGAAAAGGCTTGTTCGAGCAGGTCAGGATTGATGTTATAGGACGGCAGCCCGATATCGATAAAAACCGGAATCGCGCCGTATTGGATAATCGGCGCCACGGTTGTCGGAAAGGCGGCGGCCACAGTGATCACTTCGTCGCCCGGCCTTATCTGCCGGGCGCCCAGCCTGGCCGAGGTCAGGGTCATGAAAGCCAGCAGATTGGCCGAGGACCCGGAATTGACCGTCAGGCAATGCTTGACGCCCAAAAACCGGGCCAGCGATGTTTCGAACTGCGCGACATAACGGCCGTTGGTCAGCCAGAAATCCAGCGACGCGTCAACAAGCGCGCGCATCTCCGACGCGTCGTAGAATCTGCCGCCGTAATTAACGCGTTCACCCGGCTGGAAAACGTGTGCCTCTTCGTTTTGCTCATGATAATACTGTTCAACCATATTCAGAATTTGTTCACGTGTCACCATGATAATGCTCCGTTTCAGGATCCTGTACCGTGGAATGATCCGGGGGAAAATTAACGCGTTCCGCTTCGACGACCAAAGGCCGATGCTGCACCTGGGTCAGAATGATCAGAATATACTCGCCGAGAATGCCGATAAAAAAAAGCTGCACGGCCGAGAAGAAAAACACGCCGATCAGGATCGGCGCCGTTCCCATGGGCATGTTCTGCCACATAACCAGCTTGAGAATCAAATAAACCACGGCCACCAGAAGACTCAGGGCGGAGAGGATAAAACCCACCATGGTGGCCAGACGCAAAGGCAGCTTTGAATGGCTGGTGATACCCAGCATGGCCATGTCATATAAGGTGTAGAAGTTGTTTTTCGTAATGCCGCGAATCCGTTTCGGCTGGTCGAATTCGATTGTAGTATGTTTGAAGCCGATTTCACAGATCAGGCCCCGGATGTAGGGATAGGGATCATCCAATTTACGCATTTCCTCAATAATCCGCTGATCATACAGGCCAAACCCGGTGTAGTTGTCGATCAGCTCGACATCCGAAATCGAACGGACAAATTTGTAATAGAGCGAACGGATGCCGTAGAGGATCCGGTTTTCTTTGGATGTCTTCTTTACGGCGACAACGACTTTGTTCCCTTCTTCCCATTTCCGGACAAATCGGGGAATCATATCCGGCGGTTCCTGGAAATCTGCGGCCATACTGATGACCGCGTCCCCGCGGCTCTGGAGCAAGCCATAATAGGGCGAGCGGATGTGGCCGAAGTTGCGGGCATTGACAATAATCTTGATGCGAGGATCATCGGCAGCCATACCCTTCAGGATGTCCACAGTGTGATCGGTTGAACAATTGTCAATGAAGAGATGCTCCCAGCGGTATTCCGGCAGTTGTTCCGCCATGATCCGGGCAACGCTCTGGAACAGAGGCTTAACATTTTCCGCCTCATTATAGCAGGGCGTCATGATGGTTATCAGTTTTCTGTCATCTGTGTCGTTCATATCCTACTCCTCGCGGCAAGGTTCGACCAGCATGTTATCCATCAGTTCTTCATCGGGCAGAAAAGGCCACAGCTCTTCCAGCGGCGCCGAGACCATCCGTCCGTCAGGAAGTTTTTTGGCCGACGACTTAGGAGCGAAGGGTTGATCGATGTCAACGATGACTTCACAAAGGACCGGCTTGTCCAGGGCGATCACTTCGTTCAGCTGGCTTTCCATATGTTCATGGGTCTCTATTTTTCGGTATGCCAGGCCATAGGCGGCGCAAAGTTTACCGAGATCGGGAAATGAGATACCGCTTTCTTCATCCACGCCGACCAGCGGCCGGCCGAAATAGTTCGACTGGGTCTGGCGGATGGAATGATAACCGTGATTGTTGACAACAAATATTTTGATGGGCAGCTGATGATGAACGATCGTTTGCAATTCCTGAATGTTCATCTGGATACTGCCGTCGCCGCTGAGACAGATGACAGGTTTTCTATGATTGCCGAGGCAGCCGCCGATCGCCGCCGGCAGATCATATCCCATGGATGCCGCGCCCGAATTGATGATCACTCTCGTGCCTTTCTTGACAATGGCGCAATGACTGGTCACGACGCAGCTGGTTCCGTTGCCGGTGATCACGATCTCGCCTGCCGGCAGCAATCGGGTCAGCAAATCGGTATAACAATATGGATTGACCGGTTTTTGCTTATTCCAGTATTCGCAGCAGACGACGGGGTAACGGTTCTTCCGCTCCACCGTCCACTGCAGCCAGTCGGATTTGTCGCCGATATCGGTTTCAGCCAGAGCTTTCGCCAAAGCAGGAATAAAATCGCGGATATCGGCATGAATCGGCATATCCGGCTGAACAGTCGGTTTTTTCAGTTCGACAGGATCGATATCGACAACGATTTTATAAGCGCAGCGAGCCCAGGCTTTCCAGTTGAAGCCGACCTGACGGATTGAGAGCCGGCAGCCTAATGAGAGGATCAGATCGCTGTTTTGCACGGCAAAGTTGCCGGGACGGTCACCCAGATTACCGGGCCTGCCGATATAATAAGGATTATCCGACTCCATTGCGTCAATACCGTTCCAGGCTGTTACGACAGGTATTTTCAATTGTTTGGCCAGGGATTTGACGGCTTCCTGCAGGTGGTTCTGCGGGATAGCCGAACCCAGGTAAAGGACCGGGCGTTTTGCCTGTTTCAACCGTCCGACGACATCCGCGATGATCTTCTGCGAAGGCTGCGGCGGAACTTCGCCTCCGTCTTCATGCCAGTCATATCCCGGCAGTTCTGCCGGTTCGATCAGACTGCTCTGCACATTAAGCGGGATATCCAGCCACACCGGGCCGGGCCTTCCGGCCGTGCTGAGAAAAATAGCCCGTTCCAGGTGATATTTGATGCTTTGGGGATCGACAACCATCACCGCGTATTTTGTCATACAACCGGTTGCTTTCGTAATATCGAACTCCTGGTCGCCGACAGCCCGCAGCGGCAAGCCGGTCGACCGGGCCGTCGTATCGTAGCGGACTTGGCCGGAGATGACGATCATCGGTATGGAGTCCAGCCAGGCGCCCAGCACGCCGGTTATCGCGTTGGTTCCGCCGGGGCCGGTGGTCACGCAGACCGCCGCCGGGACGCCGGTCACGCGGGCATATCCTTCGGCCGCTATGGCGCAGGCTTGTTCATGGTGATTGAAAAGCGTGGATATGCCGGGATGTTTGCCCAGGGCGTCATTAAGATGCATGGCGCCGCCGCCGGTGATCATGAATAATTGCGTGATTCCGTGTTCTACCAGAGTATTGGCAATAAAATCAGCTACTCGAATGCTCATCTTCGCTCCTTACCCGCATGACACCTGGTCATCTTTTCATTTATCTTCCATTAACAAGGATATATCGATCATGTCTGATCTATTATTATACCAGTCATATAAGATCTGGACACTATCAATAAGTTCAGTAAATTGAAACGATGGCAGCAAGGCCTTCAATCGCCCGTTATCGCCGGAATACTCCAGGCCCATGCCGGGTTGGCCGACGTGGATCGGCACTGTTCCGCCGGAAATGTCGCGGACGCGTTCGGCCAGCCAAAGCAACGTCACTGTTTCGTCTGTTGTAATATTATACGCTCTGTGCGGGGCGTCGTTTTCAATAAAATAACACAGGATGCGTACGGCATCGTCAATCCAGATATAATCAAAGCGTCGGTTTTGTTTGATCGTGATCGGCAGTCCCTTGATTGCCTTGCAGATAGCGTTGGATATAAAACGGATTTCATAATTTTCATAAGGTCCGAAAATGCCAAAAATACGCAGGTCCACCATTCTCGGATCGTTTTCGATCAAGCGCGAGCATAGATATTTGGAAAATCCGGTTTCATCCCTGGGAATATGCTGGCCAAAATACTGTTCGGTCATACGCGGCTGGTAATGATTCATGTCATATTCAGATCCGGAACCCAACAGGATCAGCCGGCGGACCGGGAGCTGCCGGCAGCATTCATAAAGATTTGTGAACATCATCAGATTATGCAGAGCGACATCGCGGGTATCTCCGGCAGCGCGGTGTCCCGGTTTATTGGCGCCGTGGACGATTATATCGATCTGGTTTTTTTGAACGTAAGCCAACACAGCTTCCTGATTCAGAAGATCCAGTTCGGCATGGCCGGGCGTATAAAGCGTGTATTGGCGGGATAACTGTCCGACTATATTTCTGCCGATAAATCCCGTCGAACCGGTCACTAATACTTTCATCGTGTCAGCTTTCTCTCAATGGGAACCTGTCGAGCCAAAACCGCCGCCGCGGTCGACGCCGACTGTTTCCGGACTGGGATGATCGGCAAACCGCGCTTTCAGGCAGCGGCTGAAAACCATTTGCGCAATCCGTTCCCCCGGCTGAAAATAGAGTGTTCCGTAAGGATTGCCCTGTTCATCTAAATATAAGGCCTGGCTGCGCCACAGTGCGATTTCCCGGCTCATTCGGATCTGGTCCGTACCAGATCCGGGCATCTCCGGATCAATGCCTTGGCTTTGCCAGTATTCGGCCAGTGTTGTTCTTCGGCCGTTCGTGACGAGATCGATCAGAATCTGCGGATTGACAGCCATCTGCAGCAGCAGATCGGCCTGGTTGAAGGTGTTCTGCAGTAAAACGCAAACTTCCGAGCGGTAATCGCTGTCGATTGTACCCGGCGTATTGGGCAAACGCAGGGCGGTTCGCAGCGACAGTCCGCTGCGCGGTCTTATCTGGGCTTCTACGCCCGGTTCCAGGGCCATGACCAGATCCAGCGGCAGCAGCCGGGTTTCGCCGGGGCGCAGGATCAGCGAATCGGCGGAAAACAGATCGCAGCCGGCTGAACCGGATGTTGCGTACAGCGGCCGGCGGCCGGCCGGTCCCAGGCGAATCAGGACGGTTGTTTCGTCCGGACGGGTTTCCTCATTAGTTTTGGTTCCGGCATCCGGCCGTTCAGCGGGTTTGACCGGCTGTGTTGCCCGACTCGGCTGTTTTTCAGAGTCCATTTGCTTCATGAAGTCTTTTTCTCCTATGTCAAGGATTTTCCTGTCTGACAGGACGATTCAGCCGCCGGGCGGCCGCAGCGGCCGTATCGATAAATGATTCGGCGTTTTGTCGTCTTTGGCCGGCCGTGAGCGGCGCGGATTGTTCATCGGCTGTCTTCAGCGCCAGACGGCAGGCGGAAATCAAGCTGCGACATTCCCGGGCAGTTTCCTGGTGAAAATAAAGCCTGGCCTGCAGTTGAAAAGGCGCCGGCTGATTTGATTCGTGCTGCAGACTTTGCAGACCGAACGGATTGCAGAGCAATTCGTGCTGCAGAATTTCGCTGTAGCAGAACCGGGGATGTGTGATCAGGGGAAAAGCTTTCTTATGCCGGTCTTCCAGGTTATAGACCGAACCGGGATCGGGCTGTGTCTGATCCGGTGTTTGCCGGTGGCACCGCCGGCATCCGGGCAAATTCTGGCCGATCGGACAGAACGCGCTGGTCATGATGCGCAGATGTCCATAAATCGGTACCTCGAAGCCGACCGGCGTCGGCCATTCTGCCGGATCAGGATACTCACGGCGGAAGAGATCATTGAGTCGGCCGGCCGGAAGCTCAACCGCTGGACAAACGCCCGCCGCGCCCTGCCGGCAGGCGTCCAGTAATGCTGAAGAATTGTAGATATTGGCTCCGGTATCGAGCACCCAGGAGCATTGCGGGGTCGGGATCCTAAAGCCGCGCCAGATATCCGGACCGGATTTAACGGAACATATCCCGTTAAAGCCCAGATCGGGCAAAGCGGCCAATAATGGCGTCAGGACTTCTTGCTGGGCGCCAAACAACGCAGCCGGCAGGATGGCGAAGACTTCACTATCCGGTTCCTGAGCGGCGATCGCCCGGCTGTACAGAGCCGCGTTTGCTTCTGTCAAAGCCAGGATCGGCAGATAATAACGATCGGCTCCGCAGGGCAATTCCGCCGGATCATCCGGTAAAGTATAAAAATAGGCGTTTACTTTGGCTTCGCCGTTTTTTTGCTCCGGCTGCCGCGGAAGGGATACGCCCGGCGCCCCTGCCGCCGCAGTCGCGGCCGCGGCCACAGGCGGAATCAACGGCGGAACGCGGCGACAACGCCCGGCTATATCGCCGGCCAAATGCTGCAGTAATCGACGGCGCAGATCATTGAGGGCAGATATCGTTAAAGGAATCGGCGGCTTTACATCCAACGTCAGGACATGAAAGGGGGTTT
Source organism: Clostridiaceae bacterium (assembly GCA_034927345.1). GTDB lineage: Bacteria > Bacillota > Clostridia > Saccharofermentanales > UBA5734 > JAYFQE01. The sequence goes on along the minus strand of JAYFQE010000002.1, from coordinate 134,510 downwards.
GACCAGTTTTAGCCAGCTGCTGTCCGACCCGTTCAGGGTCGAGCGGCTCAACCGTCTGCGCCGGTTCCTCGGCCGTCAGTTTCATGCCGGCTTGCGGTCCATTGACAACGGCAGCCGTCAGGATAATGGTTCCTGCTGGATTCTGAGCGATATCCAGCCGCAGGTCCGTTTTTCCGCGGTCGGCTTTGTCAACCTGCTGCTCAAAGAGCCGGTCCGACATGCGGTATACCGGATCGCCTTCCCGCAAGCGTTTGATGACATCCGGATGAAATCCGCGCACGGTGATCACTCGGCCGCGCAGTTCCATGGTGCCGATCGGCGCACTGGCGGTTTCCGACTCGGCATTCGGACGTCTGACGGATAAGATGTCGCCGCGGGCCGGGATCTGATCGGCCGGATAATCAGCCGGCAGGATCACCCGGATAAAGCCTTGCCGGCTGTCAAGCGCTATAATTTCGCCAAGATACACCCCATGGCTGCCGGTATAAGCGCCGGAGAGAAAATCCGGAGTGTTCTTGCCGGTCAAATAACGGTCGGTAAACGAACTGCCGCGGTTAAAGGCTAAAAGCAGATGTCTTTGAGCCTGCAGCAGGCGTTCCGGCGTTATCGATCCGGCCGGCGCATCCAACAGGTCGCGATAGACGGATACAACCTGACCGACATAAGCTTCGCCCCGCATGCGGCCCTCTATTTTCAGGGATGCGACGCCAGCCTGACGCAAAGCCGGCAACGCGGCGAATAATGCCAGATCATGCGGGCTGAGCCAGGGATATGGCGTCGTATTGGCAGCGGTCCGGCCGGCCGCGCCCGACAGGCGATAAGCCAGGCGGCAGGGCTGAGCGCAAGCGCCGCGGTTGCCGCTGCGGCCGCCGTTCAGGCTGCTGAACAAACATTGCCCGGATAGGCAGACGCATAACGCGCCATGGATAAAAACCTCGGTCTCCAGGCCATTATGTGATGCCTGCTCGCTGAGGCGGCTGATTTCTTCAATTGACAATTCCCGCGCCAGAATTACACGCCTGAGACCCAGCCGGACAGCCTGGGCAATGCCGGCGGCATCGGCGATCGTCATCTGTGTGCTGGCATACAGCGGCAGGTCCGGCAGATTCTGGCGCAGCAAGCGGATCAGGCCGGCATCCTGTATGATAATCGCATCAATGCCGGCGGCATAAACCCGGGCGGCCAAGGAACAGGCTTCGGCCAGTTCGTCATCGGCAATCAGCGTATTAAGCGTCAGATAGACGCGCACGGCATGCTGATGGGCCAGATCGATCGCCTGTGCCAGCTGGTCTTCATCAAAATTAGCTGCCTTTTGACGGGCGTTAAAAGCGCTTGCGCCCAGATATACCGCATTCGCGCCGTTTTTTATGGCTGCCAGCAAAGAAGCCCGGTCGCCGGCCGGCGCTAAAAGTTCCGGCAGGGGGGGCATAAACCGTCCGTCCGGATTGTTTTCTCTTTCTTCAGATCGTTTAAGAATCATGTTTTCTATTCTCGAAAGTCTGAGGCCAACCATTGGCGCGCAGATATTCATCCAGATCGGTTTGCCGCAAAGACGGATTGACCGTCGGCGGATTTTCCGGCCGGTTTTCTGCCGGCGCGGTTGTATCCGGCACGGTTGTTTCCGGCGCGGTTTCAGCCGCGGCGGCCGCTGTCTCTATGGGAGTCGGGGTAATTTCGTTTTCGGCTGGTTCCGTCTGATCGGCAGCGATTTCCGGCGTAGTCAATTTATTGATCAAAGCCTGGTATTCTTTGCATAAATCATTCAGGCGCAAAAGCTCCTTCTTCATTTCCCAGTTCTGTTCACGCAGCCGCATCAATTCTTTGCGGGCTTCACCGGCCTGCTTTTCCGTTTCGTTTTTCTGGCCGTCGATCGAACTGAGCTTTTGATAAAGGCCGGTCATCTCATCCACGGCATTGACCAGCGCCAGCACCGTACACATATTTACGCTGAGCTGAGGACTATTTTGCAGGACCCGATGAATCATTTCATCGGCTTTAGCGGCTATCTGTCTTGTATATAAATCGTTTTCGGCTGTAACGAGCTGATAAGACATGCCGCCGATCCTGACACTGATTTTTTTAATTTCATCAGACAAAAACATCCACCTCGATTCGGCATGCAATCCGGCGCCATGATGCCAGTCATTCGGTTCACACCGGTTCTGTTCATCAGTATAAATCAGTTTCATCACTTCGGCAAATGAATTGTCGGCATCGGCCGGATGAATCAGAAAAATATGGAAAAGCCCGTTCATCCGGCACATTTTCAACCGGATGAACGGGCTCTCGTTCGATATCAGGAATGATCAGCTAAATCAGGCTTCGAAACGGGCTTTCAAAGCGCTCAGCTGTTCGCTCAGTTTAGCCGGCAAACGGTCAAATTTGGCAAAGTGGGTTTCCATGCCGGCAATCTCTTCTTCCCATACATCCTTTTCGATGCTCAGGAGGCCTTCGATATCTTTTTCGGTAAAGTCGTCCAGACCTTCCAGATTGATATCCTTGGCATACGGGATGTAACCGATCGGCGTTTTGCGGGCATCAACCTGATTGTTGCAGCGCTTGAGAATCCATTCCAAAACGCGGAAATTGTCGCCGTAGCCCGGCCAGATGAAATGGCCCTGGCTGTCGGTGCGGAACCAGTTAACATTGAAAATGAGCGGCTTGTGATCGATTTTCGCGCCCATGTCCAGCCAGTGCTGGAAATAGTCGCCCATGTTGTAGCCGCAGAACGGCAGCATGGCCATCGGATCGCGGCGCACAACACCAACAGCGCCGGATGCGGCGGCTGTGGTTTCGGAAGCCATGGTAGATCCGACAAAGACGCCGTGTTCCCAATCGAAAGACTGATATACCAGCGGCGCGGTGCGGGCGCGGCGTCCGCCGAACAAAATGGCAGAGATCGGCACGCCCATCGGCTCTTCCCATTTCGGAGAAATGCAGGGGCAGTTTTTAGCCGGAGCAGTAAAACGGGAATTAGGATGAGCTGCTTTGACGCCGTTGTTCGGAGTCCAGTCCTTATTGGTCCAGTCCGTCATATGAGCCGGAGCAGGAACGCCCATGCCTTCCCACCAGACTTTTTTATCGTCGGTCAGAGCGACATTGGTGAAGATTGTTCCGCTCTTGGTGCTCAGCAAGGCATTCGGATTGGATTTCATGCTGGTGCCGGGCGCAACGCCAAAGAAACCGGCTTCCGGATTGATCGCATACAGGCGGCCGTCCTTGCCGGGACGCATCCAGGCTATGTCGTCGCCGACCGTATAAACTTTATAGCCTTTAGCATACGCCGGCGGAATCAGCATGGCCAGATTGGTTTTGCCGCAGGCGCTCGGGAAAGCGCCGGTTACATACTGGGTTTCACCGGTCTTAACATTCTCGATGCCGAGGATCAGCATATGTTCGGCCATCCAGCCTTCTTTTCTGGCCAGATAGGAGGCGATACGCAGAGCAAAGCACTTCTTGCCCAGAAGAACATTGCCGCCGTAGCCGGAGTTGACCGACCAGATGGCGTTATCTTCCGGGAACTGAACAATATAGCGCTTTTCAGGATCAATTTGAGCTTTGGAATGGAGGCAACGCACCCATTCGTCACTATCGCCTAACTGGCGGAGAGCGATATTGCCCATGCGGGTCATAATCCGCATATTGAGAACAACATAAATGCTGTCGGTCAGCTCCACGCCTATTTTAGATAAGGGAGATCCGGCAGGGCCCATGATATAGGGAATGACATACATGGTCCGACCTTTCATCGATCCGTCGAACAATTTGGTCAGCATGGCGTAAGCGTCTTTAGGATCCATCCAGTTATTGGTCGGGCCGGCGTCTTCTTTTTTGCTCGTGCAGATAAAGGTCCGGTTTTCGACGCGCGCCACATCGTTTTCTGCTGTCCGATGATAAACGCAGCCAGGTAAAGCTTCCTGATCCAGTTCTATCAATTCTCCGGTAGCAAAAGCCTGCTGCTCAAGATTTTTTCTTTCTGTTTCAGAACCGTCGATCCAGACAATCTGATCGGGTTTGGTCAGAGAGGCCATCTCCTCAACCCATTTGTTGACGGTTTGATTGGTACATTTCATGTTGATACCTTCCTTTCATGCCTCTGTTGAGGTTTGGTTTCATAGCATTTTGCAAGTTTCACATGTCAATCTTGCATTTTGTCGTGACAGCAAAATGAATGTTGATCCAAATTGTGCCAAGATAATCTTAACACAGGATTGGTCAACTTGTGAAGCCGCAATTTAACAATTCAATATGAAAATTCATGTAATATTTACTTCTGTTGTTGTTTAATTTGCTGAAAAAGGTTGAAAAACTGGTTTTTGTCGAGTTTTTCCGCTCGAACGTCATCAGGTGCGCCGATGGTTCTTAAAATGCCCGGTAATTTTTGCAAGCTATTTGCAGGATAACCGGCTATACGTAAACTGTTCGCTAAAGTCTTCCGGCGTTGTCCGAAGCAAGCGTTCAAAAAGCGGTTATATTCACTCCAATTGACAATCGGCAGCTGCCCGGTTGCATCCAGACTGACAACGCAGGAATCGACATGCGGCTGAGGATAAAACGAGGCAGCCGGAACATCGGCAATTTTTTTGGCCTGGCCAAAACTGGCGGCCAGTATAGCCAGCGGGCTATAGCTTTTCGTCCCCGGTGAAGCGAGCAGACGCTCAACCGCCTCTTTCTGCAGCATAAAAATCAACTGATGGCTGCCGGGCAACTCCCGCAGCACTTTTTCAATGAGCGGCGTTGTGATGTAGTATGGGAGATTGGCAATGACTTTAATTTTTTCCGGCCATTCAACAGTTAAAGCAGCGAAATCAGCCTGCAGGGCGTCGCCCTGGATCACCTGGCAGGTATCGGTGAATTCGGCCAGAATGTCCTGCAGCGGGATGATCAGCGACCGGTCCAGTTCAATGGCTATGACCCGTCCCGCCTGCCGGGCCAGGTCATGTGTAAGCGCGCCCAAGCCAGGACCGATCTCCAGAACCAGATCATCCTTGCTGATATCGGCGGCTTTAATGATTTGTTCGATCACCCGGCTGTCTGTTAAAAAATTTTGGCCCAGCGTATGGGAAGGCTTAATTTGAAAACGGGCGCATAAAGCCTGTACTGTCATTTTATCCATTATTGTTGCAGTCTCGTTTCTTTAAGGAAGTGAAAGGATATAAACACGTTTATAGCGTTTACCCCAGGTTACGGCGCCGCTGTTGATTTCTCCCGCGTCATAACAGGCATCGATCAGGTTGGGATTACTGCTGACGCCATGGACATCGGCCACAACCGCCAGGCCGTAACCCTCGATAAAAATCGTGGCGCCCAAAGGCAGCGCTGTGCCGATCACTTTTCCATTTTCACGGTAGCCATAAGTTGCCACCAGACCCCGCTGAGCCGATATGCCGCTGGCGGTGTTGTGATTGATCGCCGGCGTGTGACAGCCTTTCTGCAGACAACACTCTAAACCGTCATACATGGTAATCGTTCGCTTTTTCACTTCGATGTACTCGAATGTTCTTCCATCAACGGTAATGGTTCCGTTGCCATTGTCGGCAAAGGCCTGGTAATTGGCGTTCCCGTTCTTAATCAACAGATCCTTGATTTTGTTGAAACTGCTGACAACCTTGCTGTTTGCGGTTCGGGCATTGATGGCCGCGATAACAATCTTCTTTTTCGTTCCCTTTCGAATCACCTGTTGAACCGGCTCGGTAATAATCTCTGTTCTCACCTGAACCGAACTAATAAAGACGCCGTTCTCATAAGTTTCTTCAAAAACCAACGCTCTTTGGCCGTTCTGCCCTTCTGTCTTTACAGCCGTTTTACCTTCGTACAGCGTAGCGTCGTCGATATAAACTGTGCTGAACGGGATGGTTTCATAGGTGCGGACTTCTTTTTTATCGACATTGACATAGGCAATCTCGCCGCCGTCAACGACCGCAGAATCGGTTTTATTCTGTTCGATGCGGCTGCCGTCGCTTAAGTCCAGATCACTGAAGCCGGAACGGGACATCAGATCGCCCATGGAAATCACTTCGCTGCTGGTATCCAGTTCAAAACCGCTCCAGGTCAGTGTCACACGGCTGCGCCGCGTGATCGTTACAGCGTATTCGTGCCCCGGTTCGAGAGCCGTTTCATCGGGCAGGCTGAGCAAGTCGTATTCGCCTAAAGCAATACCGGCTTCATCGACAGCTTTGACCAGGGTATCGGCAAAGGTTATCTGATTTGTTGTTCCCTCGGGCGATGTGATCACGACATAGGCAGGTATGCGTGTTTGATCAACGGCCAGGAGTAATTGGCTATCTGGTAAAATGGAAACTGCTGCGGCCATTGCTGCGACAATGATCAGCCCGATGGTGCGGAAAAACCACTTGTTCATGGTCACCTCACGTCTGGTGAATAACATTGCTTTCAGTTGCTGCAAATCCAGTTTATCTGCCGTCTTTTTGGTTATTCTGATGAGCGAATTTATCCAATTCATAGGCTAATTATAAAAGGGTTCACAGATCTTGTCAAATTCCGGTCATTTTTTCGTAATATATGTATGAAAATAAAAGCGTTTTTCCCTCATATTTCCTTATATTTAGCCCGGATTCACGATATGGCGCTGGCTACCGGTCTGGTTTCGTGATACAATTTGTAATATCATTGTCATAATCAGTCTGTTCATATCTTACCAGACTGCCCGGATTTTGGAGGATCGACTGATGAAACAAAACGCCAGGACCGCCTTGATACCAAACCAGACGAAGAAAGCGGCCAGCTCGCATCGCAGCCATTTGAAGCGCTACGGCATGCACAGGATACCCCGCCGTCTGTTGATTCTGATCCTTTCTATACTGCTGACGGCGTCTTTATTTGCCGGTTATACTGCCTGGCGGCCGATCGCTTTTTCCTATAACACAAATGTTTTGCGCGCTGATTCTTCCAGCGCTATCGATTATCTTGTCTATTTGAAAGATAACCCGTTCAGTAAACAGGAAACCCTGGGCATGGATCAGGTTTATCTCGACGATCTGACCCAGGCTGTTAAACCAACATTTACTTACCGTCTGCAGATCGACCGGCCGGCCGATCTGGATGCTTCGTATCAGATCGATGCTGTTGTCCGCGTCCGCGACGCCGCTAATCCGGCGACTGTTTTGCTTGAAAAGCCGGTTTCTGTTCTGCCTGCGCAAAGCGAGCAGATAAAGAACGGACAAGATTGGCAGCTGTCCCGCACAATACAACTTGATATGGACGAATACCGCGCGCTGGCCGATCTCTTTGCCGGTCAGAGTTCTGTCGCCGTCACCTATGATCTGGCTGTCACGCTCAAAGTTCAGGTTATCGCCCAATTATCTACCGGGCCGGTTGTTTTTACAGGTTCGCCGACCTTGATCATCCCCGTCAACCAGCCACAGTTTCAAATTACCCGCCAGTTGATTACGCCGGCCGGAGGTTTCCAGCCGATCCGTCAGGTGCTGCGTTATCAATTGTCTTTAAAAGCCATTCCCCTGCCTTTCTTCGCCGGCGCGGCGGCTTTGTGCCTGCTCTCCCTGGTCGTCTTGCTGACAACCACGCGCAGCCGGCCGAAAGATCATTTCAAGAAGAACCTGCGCCGGATGCTGCGGCAAGCCCGCGGCCGCCTGATGTTGATCGGCGATAAAGCCTGGGAACCGGAGTGGTGTATTGCCGCCACAAATTTCCGGGCTATGGTTCGTACCGCTAAAAAGCTGAAGCATCCGATTTTTTGTTATATAGACCGGATGGCTGCCTTCCCGGTCGCCTACTTTTATGTTTATTACGGCGAAAATAACTACTGCTACGCCTATACGGAGCATCCGGAAGCGCTCCATGCCAAAGATGAGACAAAGGTTGATCCAGGCGCCTCTGCGGAACCGGCAGAAGCGATTCCGGTGCTTCCCGAAGCTGACGAAACGCCGTCGCAGCCGGATGCAGACGCCAGTCCTGAGATTTTACTGGCCAATCTGAGATATCAAATGGAACATGTTCGTTAATCACAGAATTTTAACCGGCATTAAGCCGGGTCGGCAATCTGCGCGTGAACGATATCATAAACAGATCCTGTCAGTTCAATATCATCGATAACCGCATCAATTTGATTTGGCGGGTTGTTTTTATCGACAGCCGTCACCTGCAGCGTCATAGGCGGCGCCAGTCTTTTGTCTGTCCAAGATAACGTTGACGGCAATTCCGGAATATGAAGATAAGTTTCGTAATGGGTCTGCCCTTCCACACCGGCCAGATTATATTCCTGTGATGCAAATCTCATCCTGATCATCTGCGGCGGACTGGTAAAATCCAGATAGATCCGCAGCTTTTCCCGAGCTAAAAAACGATGCGGATCCGCAGGCATTTTTTGGCCCAAATCATTGGTTTGCCCGGCAAAATAGCCGATAGACCCCACGATCCCAACTTGTAATCCAAAGGGCTCCGCTGCCGGAGAATAGGCCTTTTCACCGCTTCTATCACCGGTATGCGACAATTTGGCGGTTGCTCGCCGATAACTGATTATGACGTCCGTTCGTTCTGTCATCACGTTTTTATTGAATTCCTTGACTGCCGCGCTTGTTCCGGCAGGTTCAGCGGTTCCGGCTATTAGGCTGCCGGTTTTTTGGCAGCCGGCAGTCAGGAAACAAATCAACAAGATCAACGTGAAAATAAAATCGGAGCACAACGGCAAACGGCCCGGTTTTTCAGCATGATTCTTATAGCAGCGGATATTCGTGCATAACATAAACATCACCTCCCCATCAGCATAAAGAAGATGGAGCGGTGATGCAGCAGCTATCCGACGACAAAATCCGACAAAAAATGGCGGCCGGATCTGATTCGGCGCTTAGAAATGGAAGTAGGCAACGCCTGCTTCGAAAAGTTTTTGATCTTTACAGCCGGGGATGTTCTTCGCCAGTAAAGGCCCGGAACGTTCGGAATGGCCCATCTTGCCGAAAATGCGGCCGTCCGGGCTGGTCAGACCTTCCAGCGCGGCCATCGAACCGTTGGGATTCCAAAGAGTCAGGCCGCTGGCGCGTCCTGTCGGATCAACATATTGGGTGGCGATTTGTCCTTGCTCAGCCAGTCTGGCGATCAGCTCCGGCGAAGCGACAAACCGGCCTTCGCCATGCGATACCGGAATCTGATGCAATTCGCCGGTATTGGTGAATTGCAGCCAGGGCGACCGGTTGGACAGAATCCGCGTGGTGACATAACGGGAAACATGGCGGCCAATCCGGTTAAAGGTTAGCGTCGGGCTGTCCGGCGTCAGGTCTTCAATCCGGCCAAACGGCAGCAAACCTAATTTGATCAGAGCCTGGAAACCGTTGCAGATGCCGAGGATCAGGCCGTCTCTTTGCTCCATGAGGATCTGTACCTGTTCCGCCACACCCGGATTGCGGAATGCAGCTGCGATGAATTTGCCGGAGCCTTCCGGTTCGTCGCCGCCGCTGAAACCGCCTGGTAGCATGACGATCTGCGCTTTGGCAATCCGCTTTTCCATCTCGGCCAAGGTTTCACGGATTGCGGATGAAGTCAGATTGCGAATGATCAAAACATCCGGATCCGCCCCTGCCCGGCTGAAAGCACGGGCTGTGTCGAATTCGCAATTGGTGCCTGGGAAAACCGGGATAAAAACGCGAGGCCGCACAGAACGATGGGTCGAATGCGGTTTGACCGGTTCCTCCGCTTGTTTGGCCATGAAGGGTAAAACAGGCACCGGCTGGCTGAGATCAGCCCGGGTGGGAAAAACGCGTTCAAGAGGCTTTTGCCAGACCGATAAAGCTTCCTGACAAGTTAAACGGTCCGCTCCGGCCTGGAAAAAGGATTCGGCAGAAGTTCTGCCTATTAGGCAAGCGCCGGCGCCAAGAAGATCCGCTTCAACCGGCGCCGCGTCCGCGGCATCAAAGGCCAACAAAAGCGCAGCCGGCTGCGGGGCAAAAAGCAGAGGTATGGCGGCCTCATTAAAAATGAAACCGAGACGGTTGCCAAAACACATTTTGGCGCAAGCTACAGCGACGCCGGATTGCTTGACGGTCGCGGCCGCCTGGACCAGACCCCGATCGGACAAGGCATGCACCTTTGCCAGATTAGTCATGAATAATTTTGCATCAGGCAAACGGCCGGCGGCATTGCCGGGATCCAGCGGCACCGGCAGCAGCCAGACCACTTGGTCCGGCTTCCGAAACGCCGCCGAAACGATCTGACCGGCCCGGCCGACCTGAACGGCAAATGAAACTAATGTCGGCGGCACCTGCAAATCCATAAACGAGCCGGACATGCTATCCTTGCCGCCGATAGCCGGAACAGCACAGTCCATCTGGGCGCGGAAAGCGCCCAGCAAGGCGGAAAGCGGCTTGCCCCAGCTGTTTTCACCGGTCATGCGTTCAAAATATTCCTGGAACGTCAGGCGGGCCCGGGCAGCGTCGCCGCCCAGCGCGGTAATCTTAGCCAGGGATTCCAGAACGGCGTAAAAGGCGCCGTGATAGGGGCTCCAGCTTGATAAATCCGGATCAAAGCCGAACGCCATCAAAGAACAGGCATCCGTCCGGCTGTCACCGGAGACCGGGATCAAGGCGGCCATGCCTTCTTCCGGAGTCAGCTGATCGACGCCGCCAAACGGCATCAGAACCGTGCCGGCTCCGATGGTGCTGTCAAAGCGTTCAACCAGACCCTGGCGCGAGCAAGCTGCCAGCGAACTAAGGCCGGCGCGCAGATTGTCGGTAAAATTGCCGTGGCTGCGCTGTTGTTCCGCGGTTTTGTCAAACCAGTTCGCGGTCTGGTCCGGCGCGGCAACAGAAACCCGGGTTTGCTGCGGAGCGCCGTTGGTATCAATAAACGTGCGTGACAGGTCAACCAGGATTTTATTGCGCCAGGTCATGACCATGCGCGGCTCGGCAGTTACTTCAGCGACGACGACTGCTTCCAGGTTTTCCCGGTCTGCCGCTGCGATCAGTTTAGCGGCGTCTTCGGCAGCCGTCACGACGGCCATCCGTTCTTGGGATTCGGATATCGCCAGTTCTGTTCCGTCCAGACCTTCGTACTTGCGCGGGACCTTGTCAAGATCGATCCGCAGGCCGTCGGCCAGCTCGCCGATGGCTACCGATACGCCGCCGGCGCCAAAATCGTTGCAGCGTTTAATCATATGCGCCACTTCCGGTTTGCGGAACAGCCGCTGGATCTTCCGTTCGGTCGGCGGATTGCCTTTTTGAACTTCGGAACCGCAGCGGAGGATCGATTGTTCATCATGGGCTTTGGATGACCCTGTCGCGCCGCCGCAGCCGTCGCGGCCGGTCCGGCCGCCCAAAAGGATGATCAGATCTCCGGGCTGCGGGATCTCGCGCCTTACATGCGAGGCCGGAGCCGCGCCGATAACGGCGCCGATTTCCATTCTTTTAGCCTGATAGCCCGGATGGTAGAATTCTTCAACCTGGCCGGTCGCCAAACCGATCTGATTGCCGTAGGAGCTATAACCGGCAGCAGCGGTGGTTGTAATTTTCCGCTGCGGCAGTTTGCCGGGCAGCGTATCGGTCACCGGTACGGTCGGATCGCCGCTGCCGGTCACCCGCATGGCCTGATAGACATAGGACCGTCCGGAAAGCGGATCGCGGATCGCGCCGCCCAGGCAGGTCGCCGCGCCGCCGAAAGGTTCGATTTCCGTCGGGTGGTTATGCGTTTCGTTTTTAAACATCACCAGATATTCTTCCGGCTTGCCGTCCACCGGGATTGATACCCGGATGCTGCAGGCGTTAATTTCCGGAGATTGGTCAAGATCCGCGAGCTTGCCCAGACGCCGCAGTTCTTTCATGGCGATCGTGGCCAGATCCATCAGGCAAACCGGTTTTTCGTCCAGTCTGGATCCGTGGACCGTCCGGCGTGCCGCCAGATAATCCTGGTAATCCTTTTTCATCACGCGGCCAATCGGATCGTCTTCCGGAAAAGCGACGGAATCAATTCTGGTGGAAAAAGTTGTATGCCGGCAATGATCAGACCAATAGGTGTCCAGGACCCGCAGCTCGGTCCAGCTGGGATCGCGGCCTTCACGGCGGAACCATTCCTGCGTGAAACGCAGGTCGGCCGCCGACATGGCAAAGCCGCCTTGCGCCAGCAAAGCGTCCAGCCTGGACTGATCCATCGATATGAATCCGTTCAGCCATTCAATATCGGCAGGCGTCTCGATGTCGTCAAGAAGCGTTGCCGCCGGTTTCAGCGAAGCTTCACGCGCTTCTACCGGATTGATCAGCCATTTGCGGATCTTGTCCTTGCCTTTATCATCCAGTGAACCGCCAAAAGCATAAATACGCGCCGTTTTGCATAAAGGGCGTTCGTCACAGGTCAGGATCTGCAGGCATTGGGCTGCCGAATCGGCGCGCTGGTCATATTGGCCGGGTAAAGCCTCCACAGCAAGCAGAAAATCCGGTTGTCCGAAATCGCAAGGCTCGTCATAAAGATCATCGACCGGCGGTTCGGAAAAAACCAGGTTTCGCGCCAGGCGGTATTGTTCATCGGTCAGACCCGATACATCATATCGGTTGTAAATGCGCAAATCGTGAAGGCCGCTCAGTCCGAGATTGACTTGCAGATCTTTAAGCAGTCCGGCGGCTTCAATGTCGAAACCGGGACGTTTACAGGCATAGACGCGCCTGACGGTCATTTTCTGGTCCATATGATCTTGTCCTTTCGCTGACGAGCCGGGTTCCACCCGGCTTCATGTCCTGTTCAACGCCGACAAACGGCCGGCGCTATAGCGTGCCGGCCGCTTTTCAATCAAGCCTGATCGGTTATTCCCGCCAGCTGACCGAGGATCCCGGTACTCCGTTTGAGGAATTCCGCCATATCTTCCGCCGTCAGCGAGCCGTGGCCCAGGCGGGCCAGATCGTAAATCTGTTTGGCCAGTAAAGTTGTCTGGGCTTCGTTGCCGGGGATATCGGCCAAAGCGTTGAGACGGCCGACTAACGGCTGGTCTTCGTTGACGACTAAAGTCAACTGCAGCGGGAAGAGGCTGTCGATATCCATGGCTTCGTCGCCGCCGCCCTGCATCCGTTCGAACTGCTTACGCATTTCCTGCATCCGGCGCGATTCCTCCGACTCGAGTATCATGGCCGGCAGCGCGTCGGCGCCCAGGGCTTTGATCTTGACTTCGAGTTTTTCCTGGCCGGTGGCGTCGCGGAATAATTTCGTCAAGGCTTCGGCATGGGTATTGTCGCCATCGCTGCCGCCGAGTTCGGCGTCAACGCGTTTGAACTTCTTGCCTTGGTTCTTGTACTCAATGAAGGACATGAAATGGTTATCCAGCTCATGGTCCATCACCAGAACAGTCATGTTGCGCGCTTTGGCCATCTGCACATAAGCCACCTGCTGTTTGGGATCCGGCGTATACAACAGCGTGTCGCCCAGATCGGCCAGAACCTTGAATTCGCCGTCGACTGTTTTGAATAAGGCGATATCCTTGACCTTGTCATAGAATTTTTCTTCACGCATCATGCCGTATTTGACGAAAACACCGATATCCTGCCAATATTTCTCATAATCGGTCCGCTGATTCTGGAAGAGCTGGGTCAGCTTATCGGCGACCTTGCGGATAATATGAGTCGAGAGTTTGCTGACGTACGCGTCATTCTGCAAGAAGCTGCGCGATACATTAAGCGGCAAATCCGGGCAGTCGATCGTGCCTTTGAGCAGGAACAGGAATTCCGGAATAATTTCTTTGATGTTATCGGCGACAAAAACCTGGTTGTAGTAGATCTTGATCCGGCCTTCCAGGCTTTCGTAAGCATTGTCCGATTTGGGGAAATAGAGGATGCCCTTCAGATTGAACGGATAATCCATATTCAGATGAATCCAGAACAGAGGTTCACGGTAATCGTGGAACGTTTTCCGGAAGAAGGTTTTGTATTCCTCATCAGTGCAGTCACGCGGATTTTTCAGCCACAGCGGCGCCACATCGTTAATCGGCTCCGGCGCGGCCGGAGCGGCGGACGCTTCATCTTCCCCGTCTTCATCGGCAGGTTCCGCTTCCTGGCCTTCAGCTTTTGCTTTCTCGGCCTTTTCTTTCTTTTCGGCGGCTTTTTTAACAGCTGCTTCCGCTTCCCGTTCAGCCTTCGCCTGGTCGGCGGCAATATCCTTAAAGTAAATCGGATAAGGCATGAAGCTGCAGTATTTTTCCAGAATCTCCCGGATTTTGCTGCCGGTCAGGAATTCTTTACCTTCATCCGACAGAGTCAGGGTTATGGACGAACCGCGGCTGGTCCGATCGGATGATCCCATTACATAGGCCATACCGTCTTCACTTTCCCAGCTGGCGGCTTCGGAGCCGGCCTGATAGGAGCAGGTGTCGATGCGCACTTTATCGGAAACCATGAAAGCCGAATAAAACCCGAGGCCGAAATGGCCGATAATGCCGCCGCTTTCAGCGCCCTTATCTTTGTACTTTTCCACGAAATCCATAACGCCGGAATAAGCGATCTGGTTGATATATTTACGGATTTCGTCAACCGTCATACCGATGCCGTTGTCTTCAATAACGAGCGTGCCGGCTGCAGAATCAAAGACAATCTGGATTTTCAGTTCTTCCGTTTCCGGCAAATCGAACTCGCCGATCGCAGACAGGCGGCGCAGCTTGGCATTGGCGTCCGCTGCATTGGATACGAGCTCGCGCAGAAAAATATCCCGGTCGGAATACAGCCATTTCCGGATAATGGGGAATATGTTTTCCGTATTGACCGAAACATTACCGCTTTCCTGAATCATGTACATTCCTCCTTGATTTGACATCTTGTCTATAATATCTTACCTGCCATAACCGGCAGAATCAACGGGGTGACCGTTTTTTGATAAACGGCGGTCCTGGATATAGGTATTGACAATCTTCATATAGGCGGCGCGAATATTCTGAAAGCTCTGATCCTGCGCCGAAGTCATGACCAGATTGTCAATGGCCCTTACCGGCAGCAAATCGATCGGCGACGCGGAAATAAATGCCGTTATCGCCGGATCTTTTTGTAAATCCTTTAAAGTCAGCATGCCGATCTGCAGCGTCAGTCCGGCCTCGGCTATAGCCTGAACGATGTACTGGCGCGTAATGCCCTTGAGAACCCGGTCGTCGGGCGGTGTCAGGACTTTGCTGCCGCGGATGAAAAAAAGATTGGAGCGTGAGCCTTCGGTCAGGTAGCCCTGATGGTCGGCCAGCAATAATTCAAAGCAGGACCCGAACGGGCCGGGCTGGGCAAAACGTTCGGCTACAGCGCTCTTATAGTCTGACCGGATGATTTTGGTATTCGGATCGGTCCGTTCCCAAACCAGTATGCCGGTCGGAACGCCCTCCCGAATCAACGTTTCATCGGGATAATAAGAAGGGGTCAGATGAATAATCCGCGTTTCCTTTGTCAGAACCAGGCGCAGATTAGCCTCCTTCAGGCAATTTTCACGAATTAAAGCCATGCTCTCAGTATAAAGACTGCTGGGGATGGTCATTTCCCCGCCGACCGAGTGAGTCAGCCGGATCATGTGGTCTTCCCAGAAAAGCGGTACGCCCTGCACCAACCGAATGACTTCATAGTACATTTTACGTTCCGTCGGCGCATAATAATCTTGCGCCTCCGGACTGTCTGCCGGAATCAATTGGCCTTGCGCCGAAATCCAACGGCCGGTCAAGGCATCGATAAATGGATAAGCCATCAGGCAAGCCTCCTTCACATGCAAAAAGCATGATATATTATTATAACATGAATCAAAAGGACGTACACCAGTAAATATTTATGCATCCTGCTCCTTTGACAATCAGGAAGGTAACAAGATATAATATTGCGTAAAATATGATCAATCGAACACCGCATGGCATGTTCGATAATTATGCAGAAACAATGCATAAATAGTCATTTGGAGGTTTTATATGGCACATGAAAAAATCTTGCTGGCTTATTCCGGCGGCCTGGATACATCGATCATCATTCCCTGGCTTCTGGAACACTACGATTGTGAAGTGGTCGCCATGGCCGGCGAAGTCGGCATTGGCCTGGATCACGAAGCCCTGCGCGCCAAAGCTTTGAAATGCGGCGCCAGCGCCTGTTTCATTGAAGACATCGCCGAAGAATTTATCACGGACTATATTTATCCGACGCTGAAGGCCGGCGCTGTCTATGAGGGGAAATACCTTCTGGGCACATCATTTGCCCGGCCGATCATTGCCAAACGCATGGTTGAGATCGCCCGCCGCGAAGGCTGCACGGCCGTAGCGCACGGTTGCACCGGCAAGGGCAACGACCAGGTCCGCTTTGAATTGACCGTCAAGGCGCTGGCGCCGGAGCTGAAGATTATCGCGCCCTGGCGCATCTGGGATATAAAATCCCGCGACGAGGAAATCGACTATGCCCAGGCGCGCAATATCCCGGTTCCGGTAACCAAAGAAGCCAATTATTCCATGGATAAGAACCTCTGGCACCTGAGCCATGAAGGCATGGACCTTGAGGATCCGGCCAACGAACCGCAATATGATAAAATCCTCGAGCTCATGGTTTCACCGGAAAAAGCGCCGGATAAACCGACTTATGTTACGATCGATTTTCAAGACGGCATTCCGGTCAAGGTCGACGGCATAGCGCTGCCGCCGGTGGATTTGCTGAAGAAACTGAATGAATTGGCGGGCGCCAACGGCGTCGGTTTAGTTGATCTGGTAGAAAACCGTCTGGTCGGCATGAAATCGCGCGGCGTCTATGAAACGCCGGGCGGCACTTTAATGTATGCCGCGCATCGCGAACTGGAGCTTTTGTGCCTGGACCGCGACACCTTGCACTACAAAGATCAAGTCGCGCTGCGTTATGCCGAATTGGTTTACTTCGGCCAGTGGTTCCATCCGCTGCGCGAAGCATTGGCCGCTTTTGTCGACCAGACCCAGAAAAACGTAACCGGCTCCGTACGGTTAAAGCTCTATAAGGGCAACATCCAGCCGGCCGGAACGACATCGCCGTTCTCGCTTTATCAGGAAGCGCTGTCTACTTTTGGCGAAGATGACGTTTACAATCAGGCTGATGCCGGCGGTTTCATCAACTGCTTCGGTCTCCCGATGAAGGTTGTGGCTCAGATGAAAAAACGCAACGGCCAGCTTTGCTGAGGAGGATTCATGGCCCATCAATTATGGGACGGCCGGTTCTGTAAAGCAACCGACAGTCAAGTCAACGCCTATAATTCTTCAATCCGTTTCGATGCCCGGATGTTTCGGCAGGACATCCGCGGCAGTATGGCGCATGCGGCTATGCTCGCTGCTCAGGGCATCATTTCGCGGGAAGACGGCCAGGCGATCTGCGACGGTCTGACCGGCATCCTCGGCGATCTGGAGACCGGCCTGCTGCAAATCGATCCGGAAGCCGAAGATATCCACATGTTTGTCGAGACCGAGCTGACCCGACGCATCGGCGACGCCGGCAAGCGCCTGCATACCGGACGCAGCCGCAATGACCAGGTTGCTTTGGATCTGCGCCTCTATCTGAAAGATGCCTGTGCCGAGATCCGGCAAGGTTATCTGAAACTTTATCGGACGCTGATCGGGCTGGCCCGCCAGCACCTGCATACGATCATGCCCGGATATACCCACCTGCAGCGGGCTCAGCCGATAACGCTGGCCCACCACCTGATGGCTTATGTGGAGATGCTGGCCCGCGATATCGGCCGGCTCGACGACTGTGTCCGGCGTATGGACGTCATGCCGCTGGGATCGGGCGCTCTGGCCGGCACAACTTATCCGCTCGACCGGGAAAAAGTTGCCCGTGATCTGGGGTTCGCCGCCATCAGCGCCAACAGCCTGGACGGGGTTTCCGACCGCGATTTTGCTATCGAGCTGGCTTCTGCGCTCTCTCTGTTCATGGTCCACGTTTCCCGCCTGAGCGAAGAGCTGATCCTCTGGTCCAGCCAGGAATTCGCTTTCGTTGAACTGGATGATGCCTTCAGCACCGGCAGCAGCATTATGCCGCAAAAAAAGAATCCGGATGTCGCCGAGCTGTCCCGCGGCAAAGCCGGCCGGGTTTTCGGCTCGCTGACAACCCTTCTGACCGTTATGAAAGGATTGCCGCTGGCCTATAATAAAGACATGCAGGAAGACAAGGAAGCTATATTTGACGCTGTAGACACGGTTTTACTGTGTTTGCCGGCATTAACCGGCCTCCTCTCCACCATGACCGTCCGTCCGGAGCGGATGGTTCAGGCAGCAGCCGGCGGTTTCACCAACGCGACAGATCTGGCCGATTATCTGGTCTGCCGAGGTCTGCCCTTCCGCAGCGCCCATGAAGTTTCCGGTAAATTGGTCCGTTATTGCATCGACCGGGGTTGTGCGCTGAAGGATTTGTCGCTTGATGAATTTAAACGCTTTTCACCGTTGATCGAGGCCGATCTATATGAAGCGATCAGCCTGGAAGCCTGTGTCGGCAGGCGGCAGATCCCGGGAGCTCCGGCTCCGGAAGCTGTTCTGACGGCTATCGGCCAAGCTGAAGCCCGTTTTCATTAAATCCGGCATAAATCCGGCAATCAGGCATCATATAAAATATAGCCCGGTCCAGACTGCTTTGGGAACCGGGCTATATTTTTATTCGTCTTCGATATCCGGATCCAATAACAGGGCGCGTTCCTGCCATTTGCGGACTTCATCGTCCAAACCGAGCATACGGTATAAAACGGCTTTGCCATGACAGGCATCCGCGCTGTCCGGATCAAGCTGCAGCGCTTTATCATAACAACGCTGGGCTTCATCGAAATCACATAACTGCGTCAGAGTATTGCCGCGGCCGATCCACGCCGAAACATGGTCCGGCATCAATTTCAGTGTCTGATCAAACGCCGCCGCGGCCTGTTCAAATTCACTGCGGTAATAGAGAATGACGCCTTTGTTGCAAATCGCGTCGGCATAATCCTCCGATTCGGATAAAGCCCGGTTAACCAGTTCCAGCGCCGCATCATCGTCGCCTTCAAGATGAATCAGGTAAGCCAGTTCGTTGAGCGCAAAAGGATTGTCGGGTTCCAGTTTAACAGCCCGGGTCAGCAGACCGTGCGCCAGATCGTCTTCGTCGCGGCGGATCGCTATCATGCCCAGGATGACATAAGCGCTGACATAAGTGTCATCCAGTTTCAGGCATTTTTGGCAGACCTTTTCACATTCTTCCAGATATCCGGCAGAAAACAGCACGTCGGCTAGTTCGTAATACAGATCCGGATCGTCCGGGTAAGTGCGCCGCAGCGCGTTGAAACTAGCCAGGGCTTCAAAGTCGCAGCCCAGCATAGACAGGCACTTCCCTTTGCCGCGCAAAGCATCGTAACAATTCGGATCCCGCTGCAGAGTCTGTTCAAAATCCTGTAATGCCGTTTCATAATGATTGAGCTGCATATGGACAAAAGCCCTGGCCATGAAGCTGTTCGGATTATCCGGCGCCACTTCGCAGGCTTGAGCTGCGTCTTTCATAGCCAGATCATAACGTCCGAGTAAAAAGTAGGCGTTGGATCGCAGGCAATAACCGGAGAAATCATCGGGATAACGCCGGATCAATTCATCGCAGACTTTTAGGCTGGCATTTGTGTCGCCGTTTCTTTTCAGGATCCTGGCTTTCACGAGCAGCATGTCATATTGATTGGGATTCAAATCCAGGGATCGTTCGATCCAGTTCATGGCTTCCGGTAAACGATTATCGGATTCCAGCCCGATAACGGCATCCAGCATATATTCCCCATTGTTGCCATAAGCCGGGTAAGCTTCGCATAGGCGATTCCATGCCTCGGTTATGACCAGGACTTCTTCAAGATTGCGTTTCTGCCGGGCTTTGGCCATGTGCAGCATCAGATCCATCATCTGGAGCACATAATCGCCGGTGCCGGCCGCCGCGGCAGTTCTGCGGTCCCGGTTATAACGGGCGATAATCGCCGGTGTCCATTCATCCAGAAGAGTGGTCAGATAGAGCCGTAAAACCGGAGCCCAGCGGCCGGCCAGCCGATCGTCCAGCTTATAAATGCGATGGCTGTCTTCTTTACGGCTGCGTTTGCTCTGATGAAGGGTTTGCCGGCGGCGCATCCAGGTATTGAGTTCCTCATAAGCCTGACGGGGATTATTAGTTTCCGCATCCAGCCAGATGGCCAGTAATTTATAGCAAACCAAAGGCTGCTGATCCTGGTTTGAATCCGCGATAAATGTTTCGGCGGCATCAAATTCGCCCTGCATCATCATATAGATGGTTTGAAGCATTTGCAGCAGGCGGTTTTCCAGGCTGTCTGCATCAGTAGACAATTCGGGCATCGGCAGATCGCCAAGCAAAATGCCGAGAATGGCCTGCTCATCCTCCAGAATAGCGCTCCAATCGAAATCGGCTTTCATGCTACGTTCAATTCCTCATACTATGTATAGGCGCCGGTATACGCCCGCCTCTGGCGATAAAAGCATCCGATGAAGCAGTATTGACCGCAAGAATCGGCGCCGAACCCAGCAGGCCGCCATAATGGACTGAATCGCCGACTGTTTTGCCCGGCACAGGGATCAGGCGAACAGCCGTTGTTTTGTTGTTAAAAGTACCGATCGCCATTTCGTCGGCAATGATGCCGGCGATTGTGCCGGCCGGTACATCGCCCGGTATGGCGACCATATCGATGCCCACCGAGCAGACACAAGTCATGGCTTCCAGCTTTTCCAAAGTCAGGCAGCCCTTTTCCACAGCCGCAATCATCCCCTCATCTTCGCTGACCGGAATGAAAGCGCCGCTCAAACCGCCGACAAATGATGAAGCCATCGTACCGCCCTTTTTCACGGCGTCATTCAACATGGCCAGGGCTGCGGTTGTCCCCCACGCGCCGCAGGTCTCCAGGCCCATTTCCTCCAGGATCCGGGCGACCGAATCGCCGACCACCGGAGTCGGAGCCAAAGAAAGGTCGATGATGCCGAACGGCACATCCAGGCGGCGCGATGCCTCCTGCGCGACCAGCTGACCGACCCGGGTTATTTTGAACGCCGCTTTCTTGATGGTTTCGGCTACCACACCCAGATTCTCTCCCCTTACCGACTCCAGCGCGTGTTTCACAACGCCGGGACCGCTGACGCCGACATTGATGACGCATTCCGGTTCGCCGGGGCCGGTGAAAGCGCCGGCCATAAAAGGATTATCTTCCGGCGCGTTGGCAAATACAACCAATTTGCAGCAGCCCAGGGCGTCGCGGTCCGCCGTCAGCCGGGCGGTGCGCAGGATGATCTCGCCCATTTCGCGTACGGCGTCCATATTGATGCCGGTCCGGCTGGTAGCGACATTGACCGAAGAACAAACCAGATCGGTTTCAGCCAGCGCCTGGGGTATCGCAGCCAGCAAGCGGCGGTCGCTTTCCGTATATCCTTTTTGCACCAAAGCGGAAAACCCGCCGATAAAATTGACGCCAACCGTTTTGGCAGCCTGATCAAGCGCCCGGGCATAACAGGTATAATCTGCTGTTTCACCCGCCGCGGCAATCAGGGACACCGGAGTGACAGATATTCGCTTGTGAATGATCGGTATGCCATATTCGGCGCTGATCTGTTCCCCTACCCGGACCAGATTCGCCGCTTTACGGCAGATCTTGTCATAAATGCGCCGGCAGGTTTCCGCGCTGCTGGATGTAGCGCAGTCGAACAGGGATATGCCCAGAGTAATCGTTCGCACGTCGAGATGCTGCTCTTGAAACATGCGGATTGTTTCCAATATATCAAACTCATTAAACATGCTTTAACCCTCAGATCCGATGCATAGCATCAAAAACATCCGAATGCTGGACGCGGATGGAGATGCCCAGATTGCCGCCGATCTGATCCAGGCGGCAGCCGAGTTCCGTCAGGCCTATCGTCATCGCGCTGACATCGACCAGCATGATCATTGTAAAGATATCCTGGAGGATCGTCTGGGATATATCGTTGATATTAACCTGGGCATCGGCGAGTAAAGTGGCCACGGCAGCGATAATACCGACCTGGTCATGGCCGACGACCGTGATGACGGCTGTCTGTTTGTTTGGTTGCTGCATGATTTTTCCTTTCTATATCCTTGACACACAGGATCGCGGATCTGCCTTTTGCTGCTGATCCGTGTCCGGGTTCAAGCATTGGGGTTCATGATGATCATCATCTGTTACTGCTTCGTATCAATCAAATATCGTAGACCACCAGGGGTCTGGCCAGCTCTGCGGCAGGGAACTGGCTTCTGGCTTCCTCCAGGACCTCCTGAGGATCAATCAGCGGCAGCAGATGAGCCAGAAGAAGCGTGCGGACCTGACAGGCCCGTGCCAAAGCGCCGCACTCCGCCGCAGTCATGTGCATCATTTTTGGCTTGCGCAGCCGTTCGATGGATCCGGCGTCCATCACAGCCAGATCGGCATCCTGCAGCAGGATCTGCATGGAAGGGCAGGGAACCGAATCGGCGGTCATCGCCAGACGCTTTCCTTCATAATCCACAGCGATGCCATATGTTTCAACCGGATGATCCATGGCAAAGAAACGGACCTGGGCGCCGTACATATTCATTTCGCTGCCGGCGTTGATCTGACCGATAATCAGATCCCCGTCGCTTTGCAGACTTGCGGCTACCGCTTCCGGCGTGGCCGGGGCGATGACCGGCAGAGCCGGCAAATCAGCGCCGTACTTGCGGGTCAGATCGATGGCGTATTTCATCACCTGCATATCGCTGATATGATCCTGGTGCAGGTGGGTTAAGATGACGGCGTCCAATTGCTCCAGACGGATGAACCGGAACAGATTCGATAAAACGCCGCTGCCGCAGTCGATCAGGATATGGCGGCCGTCATACTCCAGCAAATAGCCGGATGTCGCTCCGCCTGCAGCCGGAAAGCCGCCTGACGCGCCTAAAACGGTTAGTTTCATCGGTTCACCCCTCTTCGACAAGATAAATAAGTAATCAAGATTATTTTACCATACTTTTTCTGATGTCAATATCTTTTCAAATCGACAAAATAAGACAAAACCCGGCGGCTCTCTGCTTATTGGCCGGACTGTTCCGGTAAAAAGCACGGATCAGCGTCGATCCAGCCGTCCGGCGTAAGGATGACATCCATGTTTTGATCCTGTTCATCACAAGGCAGCAACGTCGGCAAAAGTTGAAAGGCATAACCGATCCCGACGCGCAGAGACGAAGATTTCATCGCGGCAAGCAGCCGGTCATAATAAGCCTTTCCCCATCCCAGCCGGCCGCCGCGGCGGTCAAAAGCCAGGCCGGGGATCAAAAGCAGATCCAGCCGCGGCGTTTCGGACAGCAGCGACTCGGCCGGCGGTTCCGGTACGCCAAAAGCGCCGGGGCGGAGAAATTCTGCCGGAGACCGATTCTCCGGCAAACGGCCGAAAGCCAGATAATCGCCGCCGGTAGCCCGGCAGACAGCGGGGAAATAAAGGTCCGCCTGCCATTGACGCAGCAGCTTGCAGCACTCCGTCAGATCGAGTTCGCTGCGGATAGCGGCATAGACGGCAATCTGCAATCGCCGCGTTTCCGGCGTCCCGCCGTAGCGCAGCCGTAAAAAAGCGGCCAGATGAACGGCCAGGCCGGCTGCAGCCTGATCTTTTTCCGCTGCCGTCAATTCCTGACGCTTCTGGTTCATCAGCTTCCGTAAATACGCTTTACCTTCGGTCATAAATTGCCTTCCGGAAAAAGCATGGCTTCAATATAAAGATCGGTAAAGCGGCGATCAGCCGACAATTCATAATAGGTGACCTGTTCGGCAGCCGCCGACGCCTCTTTAAGAGCATCCTGATCCAGAAGGCAATACAGAGCGCCCATTCCGGCTGTATTGCCGACGGCGCGAGTTCTGCCGTTCAAAGCTTCCGGCAGCAATCCGATGCGGAAAGCATGGCGTACATCAAGATAATTGCCGAAACCGCCGGCTATAAAAACCTGATCGATCTGTTCCGGCCGCAAACCGGCCTGCTCGATCAAAAGAGCGATACCGGCCGCTATGGCAGCTTTGGCATTCTGCACTTCCCTGATATCTTTCTGACTCAGGTAGATGGGTTCGCCGGCGGCGCTCTTGGCGGCCTCAGCCAGAATGACGGCAGCCTGGCCGTCTATCTGGCAAACCCGTTTGCCCAGTAAAGGAGGCAGGGTTTCCGGTTCATCGGTTATCCGGCCGGTCTCATCAACCAGACCGGCTTCCAGCAACACCGCCAGGGCGGCAACCAGACCGGAGCCGCATAATCCTCTGGCCAGCGTTTGCGAGTCGGATGGATTATCTTTGTCCAGATCGCTGCCTATCAAGGTCCAGGTCAAATCATCTCCGGTCAGGGCAACCTGATCGATTGCTCCTTGTACGCCGCCCATACCGCACGTGATGTTGGCGCCTTCAAAAGCCGGACCGGCGGCTGTAGAACAGGCAATCATGCCCTGAGGACCGGACAGAACGATTTCGCCGTTTGTTCCGATATCGAGCAGGAGCGATGCCCGCTTCCCGCCATCGTCGTTCAGGTGGTTCAATCCACAGGCCAGAATGCCGGCTGTGATATCGGCGCCGACATATCCGGCGATCGAAGGCAGCAGCTGACAGACAGCATGAGGATTCAAAGATAATTCCAGATCAGCGGCCGTCAGGGTCAACGCTTGCAGACTGACCGGTATAAAGGGCGATCTGGCGATCGCGTCGGCCGGAAAGCCGGCGAGGAGATGTATCATAGTCGTATTGCCGGCCAGAACCAGATGGGCAATATCTTCGCGCTGGTAATTGAAACCGGTTTTCCGGCAGGCTTTGTCGATCAGACGGCCGGCCAGATCTCCGATCGCCCGGACGATCGTTTGACGCAGTGCTTTTTGCTGTCCGCCGGCCGCCTGTTCAATCCGGCTGATAACATCGGCGCCAAATATGCTCTGCGGATTTAGCATCGAAGCGCTGGCCAGACGTATGCCCTGCCCCAGATCACATAGATAGGCCGCTAAAGTTGTCGTCCCGATATCGATGGCCATACCCAGGGGTTCCGGCCGGTTCTCATGGGTAAACGCAACGATGGCGCCGGTATCCCGGCGGAAATAATAGGACGGTTTATAACCGGATTTTCTCATTACAGCAGGCAGCTGCGGCAGCAATGAATAGGGTATCGTTTTCCCGGCGGCATCATAAAAACGCTGATCATCCGGGCGTTGATCGGTTAATGACGGTTCCGGCATTTCCGCGCGGCCTTTATAAACCAAGGGATTTAACGTCATGGCCGGCAGCAGTCCATCGGTTGAGATCTGCGCCTGAACCGGTTCCGGGAGCCGGACAACCAGCGGTTTATCGCTGGTCAGGCCGGCTTGCCGCCAAACTTCTGGTGACAAATGCATTTGGCAGGACAATATCATCCCCAATCCGTCGACGGACACCCGGCATTTGCCGCAGGTGCCCTTGCCGCCGCATGGCGCCGCGACAGGGATGCTATAACGCTGTAATGCCGATAAGATCGTTTCATCAGGCATGATATCCAGTATTTGTTGTTTATCTGGTCCAATCAGAATGACCTGCATCGTGATAATCCTCCGCTAAGTCCATCATCGTCTGCCGCCTGTTTTCCGCTTGTCCGGCGGTCCGGCAGACTTTCTGGACAGACTGCTGACCCATTTTTCCCTATCATATCATTTTTACCGGACAGCTGCCTATTGCTTTATCTGTTGTCTGACTGGCTGATTCGTGAAAAATCAGCTAAAATGATCATGGAGGTGGTTTTTTTGCGTACCACACATGTTCAGATCATCATGTCCTCCCATGTCAACGGCGCCCGCCGCCTTTTCGGCGGGAAGCTCATGGAATGGATTGACGTGACGGCCGCGGTTGAAGCGCGCCGTCATGCCCACAGCGATGTGACGCTGGCGGCCGTTGACGCATTAGATTTTATCGCCCCTGTGCAAATGAACGATACAATTGTCCTGAATGCCGAAGTAACCTGGACCGGCCGTACATCCCTGGAGGTTCGCGTTGAAACGGATGTTGAACATCTGGACGGCCGGCGGCAGCTGGTCAATCGCGCTTACCTGGTTTTCGTCGCCGTCGACGTCGACGGCAAACCGCAGCTGGTCGAATCATTCAAACCGTCAACGCCGGCCGAATGCCAGGAATGGCAGCAAGCTGTTGAACGCCGCCGCCGCCGTCTGGAGCAGCGTGAGTTCATGGCCGCGCAGACGACCGACTCAAGTCAGTGCGGTCAATGAGGAGGAAACGCGATATCATGGCCAAGAAAAAACGTACGCCGCTTCTGATCATCCTGGATATTTTAATCATCGCCATGGCAGCTGTCGGTCTCTATCTCATTATCAAGCCCATGGTCATTCACTGGCAGCAAGACCGTATGACCCAGAATCTGCTGCAAAACTACGAAAATGGCGATGGCACGATTTATCTTGATCCTTCCGCCCTGATTGTCGACGGCGAAGATGTCGACTATTTTTCGGATAATGAACCGACTGTGACAACCGATACAAGCCTTGATCCATCTCTGCCGTCTGAGTCTGCTTTGCCGTCGCCGACGCCGGCGCCGGCCAAAGTTGTGATCAAGGCAATCGGCCGGATCCGGATCCCCTGCATCAATGTAGATATGCCCATCGCCGAAGGATCGACGGTTTACAATTTGCGGGTGGCTATCGGCCATTACAGCAACAGCGTCGGTTTAGGCCAGGTAGGCAACAGTATATTTCTCGGTCACCGCATGTATTCATACGGCCGGCATTTCAACCGCTTAAATGAAGTGGCTATCGGCGACATGATCATCATTGAGGATAAAACCAACCGGTATACGTATACGGTTGATCAAATCGACCGTATCCTTCCATCCGAACTGGTCACTGAATTCAACGCGCCGGTCGAAGGCAGCCGGATCACGCTGGTCACTTGCGATCCCATACGCGTCGCTTCGCATCGCCTGTTGGTTAAAGGCGTGCTGACATCAACCGAACCTCTATCCTGAAAGAACAGCTTCAAACGTAAATGCACCGTTCTGTCCTGAACAATTCATCCAGAACAGAACGGTGCATTTTATCTCTGAGCAAAAGACAATGGGCTATGGCTGGAGAAAATCAGGCTTTGCCGTCGCAGCCGAGAACGTCCTTGATCTTGTGGGCAACCATGCCTTTGATCGCGGTACGCGCCGGTCCCAGGTACTGGCGGGGATCGAAATGGCTCGGATTCTCGGCAAAATACTTGCGGATGGTCGCTGTCATGGCCAGACGGAGATCCGAGTCGATGTTGATCTTGCATACGGACATGCGGGCGGCCTGGCGGAGCATATCTTCCGGAATGCCGATTGCGTCGGGCATATTGCCGCCGTATTGGTTGATCATCGCGACATATTCCGGGATGACCGAGCTGGCGCCATGGAGAACGATCGGGAAACCGGGCAGTCTCTTCTCGACTTCTTCCAGGATGTCAAAACGCAGCTGCGGCTTCTGGCCGGGTTTGAATTTATAAGCGCCGTGACTGGTGCCGATGGCGATCGCCAGCGAATCGCAGCCGGTACGGGTTACAAAATCATAAACCTGATCCGGATTGGTATAGGAAGCATCGGCGGCATTGACCTTGACGGCGTCTTCGATACCGGCCAGGCGGCCCAATTCGGCTTCAACAACGACGCCGTGGTCATGAGCATAAGCGACGACCCGTTTGGTCAGTTCCACATTCTCTTCATAGGTATAATGCGACCCGTCGATCATAACGGAAGTAAAACCGCCGTCGACGCAGCTCTTGCACAATTCATAAGTATCGCCATGGTCAAGATGCAGAGCGATCGGCAGATTGGTTTCGATCACAGCGGCCTCGACCAGTTTGACCAGATAGGTGTGATTGGCATACTTTCTGGCGCCGGAGGAAACTTGCAGGATCAGAGGAGCATTTAATTCCTTGGCGGCCTCGGTGATACCCTGGATAATTTCCATGTTGTTGACATTGAAAGCGCCGATGGCGTATCCGCCTTCATAAGCTTTCTGGAACATGTCTTTGGTTGTGACAAGTGGCATACAGTTCAACTCCTTAATTGTATTTCGTGACTTCAATCATCTGTTTGTTTGAAGCCTGACAAATCCATACGCTATTATTCTATGATTGATTTAACCCTGCGTCAACGGTTAATCGCAGACGAAGAGCGTCCTGGTCAATTTCCTTGGTTTTTCTGTTCTTGCTGCAGCAAAGCCAGCCGTTCCAGCGCGCTTTGCCGCATATCCTGAAAACGAAGCTGCTTATCCCGTTCAGCCTGAACAACTTTCTCCGGCGCTTTGCCGGTAAACTCGCTGTTGCCGAGTTTCCCGGCCACCCGGGCCAGTTCGCGTTCCAGGTTGTCCGTTTCCTGCTGCAGACGTTTAATTTCCTGGTCCAGATCGATCAGATCGGCCAAGGGCATATAGATCTCGCCGCCGGTAAAAAGTGAAGCGACAGCGGTCAGAGGGATACCGGTTTTATCCGCCTGCGTTTTCAGATCGCTGATGCCGGCCAGTCGCTGCAAATAAGGCAAACCGTCCCGGAAACGGCCGCAGACAGCCATGTCGGGCGATACGACGATCATATGGATCTTTCTGGCCGGCGCTACATTCATCTGCGTCCGGACGTTGCGGATACCCCGAATCGCTTCCATCAGGCTGGCCATGGCCTGTTCTTCCTGCGGAAACATCAACTGCGGATCTGGTTCCGGCCAACGGGACATCATGATACTGCCGGCCGGATGGATCAACTGCTGGTAAACCGTTTCACTGACAAACGGCATGAAGGGATGCAGCAATTGCATGCTTTCCGTCAAAACCCGGTTCAGGACATACTGGGCGGTTAACCGGCCGGCCTTGTCGGCGCCGCTGCTCAAACGCGGTTTACTCATCTCGATGGACCAGTCGCAGAATTCCTCCCAGAGGAAACTGGTTATCTTGGCTAAAGCCACCCCGAACTCGTATTTTTCAAGATTGGCCGTAACTTCCGCTTTCAGGGTCTGCAGACGGGACAGGATCCAGCGGTCTTCCAGATTAAGATCCTGCGGCATGACGGCGGAGAAATCCATTTCATCGTCAAAATTCATCACTGTAAACCGGAACGCATTCCAAATTTTGTTGATGAAATTGCGGCCGGCTTCGATTTTATCTTTTTGGAAACGTTGATCATTGCCCGGCGCGTTTCCGTTGACCAAAGCGTAACGCAGAGCATCGGCGCCGTATTGGTCGATGATTTCCAGCGGATCGATGCCATTGCCCAGTGATTTTGACATTTTCCGTCCTTCACTGTCGCGGACGATGCCATGCATCAGTACGGTATGAAACGGTGTCTTTCCGGTATGCTCCAGACCGGAAAAGATCATCCGCGCAACCCAGAAAAAAATGATGTCATAACCGGTCACCAGGACGCTGGTTGGATAGAAACGGCGAAAATCTTCAGTATCTTTAGGCCAGCCCAGTGTGGAGAAAGGCCAAAGGGCTGATGAAAACCAGGTGTCCAGTGTGTCTTCGTCCTGACGAAGGCGGCTGCCGCCGCAAGATTCGCAATGCTCCGGCGTGCTGCCGGACACGGTAATATGGCCGCAGTCGTCACAATACCAGGCCGGAATGCGGTGACCCCACCATAACTGACGGGATATGCACCAGTCGCGGATGTTTTCCATCCAATTGAAATAGGTTTTTTCAAAACGTTCCGGTACGATACGCGTTTTATGTTCCTGGACAACGGCAATGGCCGGTTCGGCCAACGGCTTCATCCGGACAAACCACTGAAAGGACACACGTGGCTCGACAACCGTGTGGCAGCGATAACAGGTGCCGACATTATGCTTATGCGGCTCGGTTTTTATCAGCCACCCGCCTGTTTCTAGATCGATGACGATCTTCTTTCGCGCTTCCATGCGGTCGAGGCCGGCATAAAGGCCGCCCGCTTCATTGATATGAGCGTCTTCGGTCAGGATATTGATCACCGGCAGCTTGTGACGCAAGCCGACTTCAAAGTCGTTGGGATCGTGAGCCGGCGTTATCTTCACCACGCCGGTACCAAAATCTTTTTCGACATAAGAATCGGCAATAACAGGAATCGTCCGGCCGACAAGCGGCAAGATCACTTGCTTGCCCACAAGATGGCGATAGCGTTCATCATCCGGATGGACCGCTACGGCGGTATCGCCGAGGAGCGTTTCCGGCCTGGTGGTAGCCAGAATCAAATCGCCGCTGCCGTCGGCCAGAGGATAACGCAGATGCCAGAACTGAGAATCCTGTTCCTCATAGTTCACTTCCGCATCGGATATCGAGGTCCGGCAGTGCGGACACCAGTTGATGATCCGTTCACCGCGATAAATCAAACCCTTTTCATATAGCGTGATAAAAACATGCTGCACAGCTTCGGAAAGACCTTCATCCATGGTAAAGCGTTCACGGGACCAGTCACAGGATGATCCCAGTCGTTTCAGCTGTTCAATGATCCGGCTGCCGTACAGCTTCTTCCAGGCCCAGGCTCGCTCGAGGAAGGCTTCGCGGCCGATATCTTCTTTCGTCAGGCCTTCTTTACGCATCGCTTCAACGATCTTGGCCTCCGTGGCAATTGAGGCATGGTCGGTCCCCGGTATCCAGAGCGCGGCATATCCTTGCATGCGTTTGAAGCGGATCAGTAAATCCTGCAAGGCGTTGTCCAGGGCATGACCCATATGCAGCTGTCCGGTTATATTGGGCGGCGGGATCACAATCGTGAAGGTTGGACGTCCGTCATCAGCCGGCGGCTGAAAATAACCCTTATCCTGCCATTCGGCGTATAGTTTGGATTCTGTTTCCCGGGGTTCAAAGGATTTGGGGATGTTATCGATTCGTGCCATGATATTCCTCCTGGGTATGGGGCCAAAGCCCCGAACTTAACGGTGAAAAGCAATCAGGATCAGGATGAAGCCGGGGGCTGCCAGAAGCAGGCCGCGGAATTTGACATCGAGGATCGCAGAGTCGCGGCGGAATTTGTCCTTTTCTTCCGGCGTCATGTGTTCAATGAGCTCCGGCGGAATCTTCTTGCGCTCGACAAGGCCGCGCTTATCCACGATGTGCGGAGCGGCATAAACAACGACCAGGCCGGCGGCGGCCAGTACCAGACCCAGAATACGCAAGACCAGTTCCAGCGTTTCATTCATTATTTTATCTCCTTTTTTCACCGGTTTGCCGGCTGTCAGCCTGCAGACCGGTTTTGCGGCCGAATAAAGATTTGCGGCCGCAAAGGCGTCGGGGCATAAAAAAGCTCTCGTCCAGTAACTGGACGAAAGCTCGACTTCCGTGGTACCACCAGTTTTCCCGTTTGCACGGGCACTCTTGGCCTTGAGGCGGCCAACCCGCTCCGCTCCGGGACGACCTTCCACACTGACGGTCCGCAGGATCTTGCAGCCGATGAATCCCGCTCTCTGTCGACCTGAAGGTGTGTACTCCTTCCCTTCAACACGAAATGATAGGTTTATCATACGTTATGAGCGGCAAAAATGCAATAAGATCCTAGAATTGATTGTAAATATCGTGCCCAGAACGGATCACGCCGTCGGACTTGATGAACATCAGATTACCCGGTCCGCCGGTCGGGCCATCGTCTGGATTCAGAAAAATCGCCCCAACAACATTCGGTAATCAGTATAGGAAATACTATGATTTTTATCTGTTTTATAAAATAAATGCACCATGTTCCAACAGTTTATGTCGTAAAACAGAAACATCGGCATGATGAAAATCTGGTTCTTCTTCGTTTTTCAATAGGGCTGCCGCTATTCCAGCCGCTTCTCCTAAGGACAAACAAGTCGCCATAATCCGTATACTGCCCATTACACGACGTTCAGCGCAAATAGACCGGCCGGCAACGATAACATTCCTCAATTTTACCGGTGTCAGGCAACGGTAAGGAATCCCATGCGACTCACCCGGTTTATAAACGACTTCTTCGGGATGATGGGCAAGTTTCCTTTCTGCCATAAGTTTTATTTCAGTCGGCGTTTCATGTGAATCGAAATTATAGCAATTGCGGGCTATTTCATCTGGAAAAACACGTCTGGCGTAATAATCCTCCGGCAACAATTTATAATCGCCCTTGATTCTGCGTCCTTCGCGGACACCCAGCAAGGATGATGTTGCGGCCAGATATGCCTTACCGTAAGCTTCGGGGAATTTTTCCGCAAAAAGCGCTTTGATTTGGCCAACCATTTTACGAGCCCGGATCAATGCCGCAGAAACGTTTATTGGATCAGTCCCGTTTACATTGTACACATGACCGGCATTAAATCCGACGGCATTGGGACCGACAACACTAAAACAGCAATGATCATCCGGAATCAACGGATATTTCCCGTCTTCAGTATGAATAACCCGATGATTCTTGATATGGCTGAATGCATCCATATCAACATTGGTCAAGGTAAAACACATCGTCGCCGGCTGCATTTCACCTAGTTCATCGCCCAGTTCAAAATCGCCGCCGGCCCAGGCAACCAGATCTGCATCGCCAGTACAATCAACATAAGTTTTAGCTTTGTAGGCCGATAAACCCGCTTTATTACTGACAATAACCGCATTGACCGTTCCTTTTTCATCAACATCAACATCAGAAAGCATCGTATGAAATAAAACCTGAGCGCCCGAGTCAGTTACTAATTCATCATAGACTCGCTTCAACGCTTCGGCATCTATGGCGCCGCCTTTCGTTCCAGACCCAACATGGGGCATTTCAGCCTGAAGTTGTTCCATAACCCGTTTCCCGATGCCTGTACTGCACAAGTCGCCGCCGTTGGAAAATCCGCACCAGAAAGGAACAAGCCCATTGGTGCCCATGCCGCCCAAAATTCCGGTTGCTTCAATCAGTAAGGTCTTAGCGCCTTCACGGGCTGACGCTATTGCCGCGGCGCAGCCGGCGGGGCCGCCGCCGATAACAATGACATCATAACCACAATGAAAAGGAATTTGTTTTGCTTTCAATGTATACATGATTTCTCCTGCGGGCTCCATTTCCGAAGTGTTCCCGGAATCATGACCGAAGTCACGGTAACCATTGATCTGAATAGAGAGACTTCATATTTCACTGGTTACGGCACTGCTGAACAAAAATGATGACCTAAAGGCCTAAAGCGTCTGTAATCGCTTTTAAATAGATAAAATGACCAATTTGCGATACATGCCAATTATTATCAAACATCGTTCGGGCATTATAAGCCGGGTCTCCTTGATGAGCATCATCACCATGAGATCCGGTTTATAGGCTAATACTCTATCATGCCAGAACTCTGAATAATATCGTGTAATAGGCGTGTTGCCGATGCCGCTGTTGATAACCTTGGTCTCCTTATGAGAACCGCGGATTTCGCGCAGATATCTGCCGAGCATGGCCGTATAACAAGGGATATTTTCCGGTAGACGACGAAGTTCGCCAGGCTGCGCGTCCGGCATGACTTCAGCTTGTCCCTGCGCACATTGTCCCCAGGTATGACTGTCACCGGAACAGACAACTGTTAAGCTTGGTGAATTGAGAATTCGTTCTTTAATCGTCGGCATCATCAACCTCCATGAAAAAGGTTTTGATATACTAACCAGTTATATTAAAAGTAACCGCCGATTGGACTTGCCATACACCTTGCGTCTGCTGCAAGACAACGATGACCGGATAAACCTGGAAAGCTTGGTCATATAGTGCGATTTTAGCTTCGATCCGGCTGTCGCCGGCATCGTAAATCATAACCGGCGTATAGGAACCGGCAGGGTCGGCTGCCACCGTCAATGCTTGCAGCTGCAGGGCCGTCTCTTCTCCGCTGCCTGTTGCCTGCCGGGTAACTGATAACGGCTGCCTCAGACAATTTAAAAGGATTGACTTCTGTTCGTCTGTCGCTAAAAGAAATGCTCTTCCGTCCGATTGGCCGGCGGTCAGATCAGTTTTAGCCCCGTTATCGGCCCGGACGGATATTCGGGCAAATAAAAGTTTTAACGCGGCAGCAGGATTGGATTCAGTTCCGCTGCATTGGATGCTGAATTGAAAATCATGCCGGGCTACGCCGTTAATCAGCGATGTACCGTCGTATTCAAGATTCTGTTCGATAAAGCGGGTCTCATCCGGCGATGGATACAAAAGCAGCGGTGTCCGGTTAATCCCGAAACCGGCGCCGAGAACAGCGGTCAGGTCGCGCGCGGTTAATTGGCCGGCGCTGTCCCGGCCATAAAAGTGAGCTGGAACAATTTGCTCATTATTCAGCCGAATGTCCGCTTCTTCCAGCAGAATTGAAGAATAAGCTGATGAAAGAACCTTTTTCAACTGTTTAACCGGAATCGTACAGGATAGCAAGTCCTGTTGATTTTGGTCGCTGAGGCAGACAGACACCGTTCCGGTAATCAATGAGTCGAGGTGGCCGTCCAGATCGGACAGCGGCCGTAAATCGGCCAACAGCCGATCCAGGTTATAAAGCGACTCGGCGGCAGCCGGTCCGGATGTTGTGCCGGATGTCGATGAAAGAACCTTGCCGCTTGCGGTTGTGGCCGATGAGGCCGGCGCAGGCGTAACCGGATCCGGTACGGTAACACGCAGATCCAGCCGCAGTCCCAAAGATGGATCCAAAGTTCCGCCGTCGTCTATTTCATCTTGTTT
Source organism: Clostridiaceae bacterium (assembly GCA_034927345.1). Classification (GTDB taxonomy): domain Bacteria; phylum Bacillota; class Clostridia; order Saccharofermentanales; family UBA5734; genus JAYFQE01. The sequence continues at coordinate 99,992 of JAYFQE010000002.1, read as the reverse complement.
TTGTCCGCTCAAAGCCCAGTTCTGCAGATTATCGGGCAGCAGTTCCGGCAAACTCCGAGTCAGCTGCTGATACAAATTGTACAGGTCTTCACTGCAGAATAGGTTGTCAACGCAGACAATAGCCTGATTTTCATCAGCATGATAATCGATCCGTTCGGCGAGAACATGCGTCAGCAATGCCGGCAGCGTACCCGCGGCCCAGTCATCTGCCGCCGCCGGCACTTGTTCGGAAAAACAAGGAACAGCATAGCCGTTTCTTCCGGTCCAGACGCAATGTTCAAAACGCGAACTGCGCAGATACAGGGACACCGGCCCGCTGGTAATTGTTTCGAAAGTGCAGTTGCTGCAATTGATCTGGCTGGGCAGATAAGAAGTGCCGGTCTGCAGCGGATCGCCGGCCAGATTGTAAAACTGGCAATCTTCAAAAACAATTTTTTCCGATTCATTGATGAATATGCCGGCGCCGGCGCCGCCAAAAAACTCACAATGCTCAAAACGGATGTCGCTGCAGCCGGCTAGTTCCAACAGAGCCGGCATGCCGGCCGCCTGAGTGCCGGTTGCCCATTTGGAACGGTCATAACCGAAGCGGATGTTTTTGAAGGTAACAGCCGAACAGCCGGTCAGCGTCAGCACAGGGCCTTCTTCCGCCGGCTGAGATATTGTCGGTTTACCCGTTCCGTCGACGTCAATCAGCATATCGGTAATATTTTCTATAGGCGAGGATTTGGCCGCGTCATACCATTGACCGCCAGGCAGAAGCAGCGTATGGCCGGATTCCAGGGCGCCGTAATCGGCAAGCGGAGTCAGGACATGGCCGGACGGATCCGACGGCTGGGGCGTCGGCGATAAATCGGCCGTCGGCGTCGGCGTCGGCGTCGCGGCAATAACGGTTGGCAAAGCCGTATCGGTAGGTTCCGATGCGCAGCCGCCCGACAGCCAGACCGGCAGTAACGTCAAAGCGCCGGTCAGCAATAGGATGAAACATCGTTTCCCAACCCCGCGCATGGTTACTCCGGACATATCAGATTGATCTGATCCAGATACAGAACGCCTTTATCTTTTTTATCCTCGATGATAAACACAAGCCGGCGGACGGCTTCCAGTCCACCGGACGCCGCCTGCAGTTTAAAATTGAACTTTTGCCAGCGCAGAACCGGCAGGATCGTCAGACGTTCCGGCAGAATCTGCAGTCCGGCATCCGCAGATCCGGAAGCCAGGGCCAGGCGCAGGTATTTGATCTGCTGGTCCGTATTGAATATATCTATGGAAAGACTCGCGTATGGACTCAGATCCAGAGGTGGGAATAATGAATCATAATCCAGGACAGGCTCGACGGCAACCTCGTGGCTTTCCTTCGTCGAATAGCGGAGCAGCAAAGCGCCGTCGCCTTCACTCTTGTTGGCTTTTTCAAGCGACAGCTCGCCACGGCCCCGTTCCAGACGCCACGCCGGATGCCAGCCGGTTTCTTCCGGTTTGTCCATTTTCGGGCAGCACCAGATCTGCAGAGCTTCACAATGCAGCCATTCCATCGGCGGCCAATAACGGGATGGCGCCTTGTCCGAGCGGAACGGCACAACCGGCAGCTGGTCACGGCTGATCAGGTTTGCCGTCTGATTCATATCGGCATACGCATAGGTTACGGCACAGGGATCGGCTATTTGCTCATGCCAGACCAAAACCCGTACGCCATAGAGAATTCTGGCCTGTGCTTCGTGAAAGATACGATCCGGCCCGCATAAGGCAAATCCGCGCAGCCGCGTATCGTCACCGGTCAAACGCAGTCCCTCGCCGATATTGCTGAAGCTGAGCAACATCTTGTTGCCGACAACCTCGATATCCGAACACTCCGGCGCGGTCAGCGGCCCCTTCCGCTGATACAAAAGCCCCATCGCAATCGTCTTCAGCCGCTGCCCGATCGGCAGCTTAACCGAGGGATGGATCGGATGGCGCCAATCGGCCGGGGCGTCAACATAGGTCAAAGGCAGGTCATAAATCGGCACCAGCGCTGCCGGGCCGAGCAAGTTATGCCGTACGGCAGCCAGCATTTCATTGAATTCAGCTAATTGCTCAAAGCGGCGATGACCATAAAAATAGGGAGCCAGCTGAATATAAAGAAAGCCCAGACCTCTTTTATCGGCCGGCTGAAAGATCTGGTTCCAGTCACGCACCAGCGTTTGCAAGGCAGTCTGATAATACTCGGGATATTGGTAATCGCTTTCGCCCTGGTACCATAAAATGCCCCGCGCGGCTAATCCGCGCAGCGGCGCGACTTTATTATTGTATAATGCGGCAGGCTGATGCTGGGCGGTTTCCCAGCTGGCGCTCAGATCCCAATCTTTTTCTTCCCGGTAAAAACCGATATCCTGTACATGGCGGCGCAAAAGCTCCTGGCTGTCAATGGATGGACGGCTGATCCAGGAATGAATGTAGGTGCCGCCCAGCGCCGTTTCGATCAGGCCGACCGGTATCCTGAGCTCCAGATGAACTTCCCGGGCAAAAGAAAAACCGATGGCGGAAACCTGCTCCATAGCTTCCGGCTGATCGCCGCGCAGCCAACGGCTGTCCTGAAGGTCGTCCAGCGGGGCAAACCCATAATGCGGATTTTCTTTCCCCAAGCCGGTTTCCGATTGTTTTAAAACGCGAACATAAAAAAGATTGGCCAACGCATGGATCTGCTCGGCGCCATGAACGGCCGCCACGGGCATGTGCATATTGGACTGCCCTGCCGCCACCCAAACTTCACCAAATAAAACATCCTGAAAAACGATATTAGTCTTCCCTGACTTAATGGTTAAGGTAAAAGGATCGAAAGACGCATCGAAAGCGGGTAAATCCAGCGAAAACCGGCCTTGTTCATCACAAGTTGTCTTTTCATCCAATAACAAGCCATATTGGCTGTCCAGCGGAGAATAAGAACGGCCGTCAAACGGAACTCGTTCCAATTGAATCCGCACTTCACAGCCCGGTTCAGCCTGGCCGTGTAAATGGAAAGGGACCTGTTGCTGCAGGATCATGCCTGATGCATAAAATGAAGGAAGCCAAAGCAGTTTGGCCATGATGTCCTCCTTAGAGATCATACCTTCATTCATTATAGCGCGCCGGCAGAAAAACTTCAAATATAATCAATTTCGTTTATAAAGGATATAAAATAACCTGCTTCTGCCGCAAGGACTCCTGCACGTCAACGGCGCGCTGGTTGCTTGACCCGCGAAAGCGGAGATTCAATGAACGTTTCGCTTTTTCATACCGGCCGTCAATCAGGATATCCGTCTCCTGCAGCAAATTAGTCCAACCGCGCCGGGTCGCCGCGTTTTCCAGCAGCTCTTCCCAGGTATATCCGCTGAATACGATGACATTCAAGCCGGCCCGGCGGGCGCCGGCGGCCAGCCAGGCGCATTCTTCCGGTTGCATGAAAGGTTCGCCGCCGCTCAGAGTCAGCCCGTCCAGCAAAGGGTTAGCCAGAATGTCGGTTAATAATTCTTCGGTATCGACGAGTTTGCCGGCTGTAAAATCGTGACTGTCAGGATTATGGCAGCTGGGGCACTGGTGCGGGCAGCCTTGGGTAAAGACGGCATACCGGATACCCGGGCCGTCGGTTATTGATTCTTTTAAGCGGCCGTATAAACGAATCTGCATAAGTTTACTCGCGCAAACCGTGTTTAACGCGGTCATGTTCCTCCGCTCGCTTGGCATTATTGAAACGATCCAGCGTACCGACCAGATAGCCGGTTATTCTTCTGATCCGGTCAAAGGGAACCTCGTCCGCTTCTTCCGATCTGCCGCATGCCGGGCAGGTATCGCCGATGATCCCGTTATAGCCGCATACCGGATCGCGGTCGATCGGATGGTTGATTGCGCCATAACCGATACCGCTTTCCGCCATAAAACGGATGATTTTTTCAAACGCTTCAATATTTTGCGTGGTATCGCCGTCCATTTCCACATAAGTGATGTGGCCGGCGTTGGTCAATTCATGATAAGGCGCTTCCAGCCTGATTTTTTCAAATGCGCTGATTTCGAAGCGAACCGGAATATGGAAGCTGTTGGTATAGTATTCCTTATCCGTAATACCCGGCAGTTTGCCGAATTCTTTACGGTCCATACGCAGGAACCTTCCGGAAAGCCCCTCGGCCGGCGTCGCCAGCAGGGAAAAGTTCAAACCGGTTTCAGTGCACTGGCGGTCGCAAAAATCGCGCATGCGGCCGATGATGGCCAGTCCCAATTCCTGGGCGGCAGCGCTTTGGCCATGATGGCTGCCGGTCATGGCCACCAGCGTTTCGGCCAAGCCGATAAAGCCGATCGACAGCGTACCGTGCCGGATAACCGAACGGATCTCGTCGTCCCAGTCCAGCTTTTCCGAATCCAGCCATAATCCCTGCCCCATCAGGAAGGGGAAATTATAAACATGCTTGCGGGCCTGGACTTCAAAGCGTTCCAGCAGCTGAGCGGCCGCCAGTTCGAGCATATTGTCGAGGCGCTTATAGAAAACAGATAAATCACCTTTGGCCAGAATGGCACAGCGCGGCAGATTGATCGACGTAAAACTCAAATTGCCGCGGCGATAAGTGATTTCCCGCTCCGGATCAAAGTTATTGGCTACAACCCGCGTCCGGCAGCCCATATAGGCCACTTCCGTTTCCACATTGTTCGGATCGTAGTATTTGAGATTAAAAGGCGCGTCCTGGAAGGCAAAATTGGGAAACATGCGGCGGGCGCTGCAGCGGCAGGCCAGCTTGAACAAGTCGTAATTCGGCTCGCCCGGATTAAAATTGATACCTTTTTTAACCCGGAAAATATGAATGGGGAAAATGGCCGTCTCACCGTTACCCAAGCCGGATTCAGTTGCCAACAGCAGGTTGCGGATAGCCATGCGTCCTTCCTGCGAAACATCCATGCCGTAATTCAGTGAGCTGAACGGTGTCTGGGCGCCGGCCCGGCTATGCATGGAATTTAAATTATGCACCAGCGCTTCCATAGCCTGATAGGTGGCTTTATCGGTCTCCTGCCAGGCTTCGCGGGTCGTAAATGCCTGTATCCGGCCAACAGCGTTTCTGTCGGGAACATATTCCTGCAGGATAGCGGCTTCCGCTTCCTGAAAAGCCGGATTGGCGGTCAAGCCCGGCGCCAGGCCGCAAGATTGCTCCACGCGGGCGATAATCTGTTTAGCCAGATCCTGTGCCTGTTCAGCGCCGCCGATCAATTCGAGCGCTTTGGCCAGATTCTGGCGGTAGGTTTTACGATAAGTGCAGCCGACACCTTTCGCCATGGCATAATCGAAGTTGACGACCGACTGGCCGCCGTGCATATCGTTCTGATTCGATTGGATGGCGATACAGGCCAGCGCGGCATAGCTGCGAATATCGCGGGGCTCACGCAAATGGCCGTGGCCGGTGGAGAAGCCGCCGGCAAAGAGCTTCAGCAGATCGATCTGGCAGCAGGTCAGGGTCAGCGCATAAAAATCAAGATCATGGATGTGGATATCGCCGTCCTGGTGAGCCTGACTGTGTTCCGGTTTCAACATGAACATCTGGTAATACATTTTGGCGCCTTCAGAACCATATTTCAACATGGTCCCCATGGCCGTATCGCCGTCGATATTGGCATTTTCCCGTTTGATATCGCTTTGGCGCGAATCATGGTTGGTTATATCGTGATAAGTCTGCATCAGCCGGGTATTCATTTCACGGACACGCGTACGTTCTGCCCGATAGAGAATATAGCGCTTGGCTGTCTCCGGATAGCCGGCTTCCATCAAGACCCGTTCTACCATATCCTGGATATCTTCAATATGGGGAACGCGGTCGGCAGTCAGATCCAGATACTCGGCAACCTTGCCGGCCAGATCCATGCTCAGGGCATCCCGTTTCAATCCGGCGTCCTGCGGATTGATCTCCGCCGAAGCCTCAAGCGCTTTATAGATTGCATTGGCTATTTTTTCGATATTGTAAGATGCTTCCCTGCCGTCACGTTTAATTACCCGGGTGATCATGATGAATTCTCCTTTATTTCCGGCTTTATTGAAAAATGGCGTTAATAAAACACAAGCAGGTTTTCGTTCTTTCTCCGAACATACCAAATCTTGTGTCCGCGGCCAATATTTTCCAACATCTAGTATTAACTGTACCACAAATTCACAAGCCGTCAACCGTTTGGCGATAGTTTTTTATTCACTTTCATAAAGCCGTCCGGGTCATCTCATATAGGCCGAGCCCGGTAAAACCGACCAGCCGGCAATGAGCCCGGTCGGATGCCAGAGCTTGCTTCAGAGCTTCCTGAACGCGCGAACGGGCCTCGTCGTCGCCCAAATTGACAAAATCGACAATAATGATGCCGCCGATATTGCGCAGGCGGATTTGGCGGGCCAGTTCAGCCGCAGCTTCAAGATTGGTCCTGAGCCGCAGATCAGCATCGGTTTTACCCTGTATATCACGCCCGCTGTTTACATCGGCGACAGTCAATGCTTCTGTGTGCTCGATGATTAAATAACCGCCATGATCAAGCCAGATTTTGCTGCGCCGCAGCTGTTCCGGCAAACCGGCCAAACTCAGAGCCGAGGCCAGGCCATACCCGTCACCGGGTCTGTATAGAGATAAAAGCGGCAGATATTCCGGCATCAGTTCCTGAATTTGTTGATAGACCTGTGCAAACAGGACATCGCCCTCAATCCGGATCTGCCGCGTTTTTGCGGAAAGAAAAGATATCAGAGCCATATAGAGAGGATGACCCAAAGGATAAAGCCGTCTGGGAGCAGGACCGGATGTACTGTCGTCCTGAATATGCCGCCACAACGATTGCAGGCGGACCAGATCTTGCTGAAAGAGTTTTTCTTGTTGATCTGGCGGGAACGCCAGAAGTTTGCTGCGTCTTTTTTCGGTTTCGCCGATCCGCACAACCGCATAAGGGCCGGGCAGCTGGATTCGGGTTGTCACCTGATGACCTTTGCCATCGCCGGTTATCCGCTTGATCTGGACGATCAGGCGCTGGCCGCAGCGAACGCTGACGGGCGCTTCGCCCAGATTGAGCAAAGCGTCGTGATCGTCGCCGATATCGATGAAAACGCCCTTGATTGCAGGCGTTATCCGCTTGACAACCCCCAGATAGAGATCCAGGCGGCGCGGGCGGGCGGACTGGTCGTCGACCAGATATTCAACGGCCCGGCCATCTTCCAGCAGGACATGGCAGACGCCTTCCGGACTTGGGTAAATAGCCAGTTCGCTGCTTTCCATTCAATGAACCGTCAGCGGCGCGGCCAGATCAAAAGGGCGCCGGAGATTTGCGTCCGGTGTCGGTCTAATCCACAGGGCCAGGCGGGTTATTTCGGCATCGCCGGCCATAACCGGATCCAGGCCGCACCGGCGCATCAAAAGCTGCAGCAGCAGATCCGGCCTAAGATTCTCGCGGCTGCCGGCCTTGACCCGGATTTTTATTATATTCGGGGCCTGAAGATCCATGCTCATAATCAAAGGACGGATATCGACATCGATTTTTTTGCCTTTGCTGAATTTTTCAGCCGGCCAGGCGGTATCCGGCGGCAATGACAATAAAACGCCGATTGCCTCTGTCAGGCCTTCGCCGCGGATTTCATAATCGGCTGCGGCAATCAGGCTCATCAAGCTGGGGCCTTCTTCCGGAACCGGCTGAGCGTCCATGATAAACAGACCTTTCGGCAAATTCCGGTTGAGTTGTTGAATGGCTGTTTTGGCGTCAACAGGTTCGGTCATCATAACATCTACATAATCATCAAGCGTTGCCAGACCGACGCCGATCGGCAGGGCGAAAGACAATTGAGGGCGCGGATTATAGCCCTGGCTGTAAGCAACCGGTAAGCCGGCCCGGCGGACAGAACGCTCGAAGGTGCGCATCATATCCAGATGGGCCAGCCAAACAGCCGGCTCCTGCCGGCCATAACGCAAACGCAGGTTAGTGTTCAAAGCAGATCCCCCCTCCAAAAGATGCCGCGCCGCATTGGCTGCAGGACAGGCGGCACTGGGGCGTCACCGTCCCGGCCAGCGCTTTCTGGTATTCCTGATAGAGAAAGGACTGATTGACGCCGCAATCGATATGGGACCAGGGAAACACTTCGTCGGCCGGCCGCTCGCGGGCTGCATAAAAATCCGGATCCAGACCGGCTTCCGCCAGGCATCCCAGCCAGACGTTCAAATCAAAATGATCATCCCAGGAATCGAAAGTTCTGCCCTTTTTATACGCAGCCAAGATCACCGGGCCCAGACGGCGGTCGCCGCGGGCCATGATGGCTTCCAGACGCGACATCGGCCAGTCGTGCCACTGGTATTTGACGGAACGGCTCCTCAGCAGGCCGCGCAGATAGCTCTGCCTTTCAAGCAATTGCTCTCCCGGCATCTGCCCCACCCACTGAAAAGCGGTAAACGGCTTCGGTATAAAAAGCGCCGTGCTGACGGTCAGTTCGAGTTTGCGCGGCCTTTGGGCCCGCGGAAGCTCCTGGTATAACTGTTCGATCGCCTGGGTCAGCTGGGCGATGCCGGCGACATCTTCCAAAGTCTCCGTCGGCAAGCCGAGCATGAAATACAGCTTGGCTCCGTTCCAGCCGCCTTGAAAAGCCAGGCTCATCGCCCGCAGCACGTCTTCGGCCGCGATATTTTTATTGATCACGTCGCGCAGGCGCTGACTGCCCGCTTCCGGCGCAAAAGTCAGTCCGCTCTTACGGGTTTGCGACGCTTTTTCCATCAGGTTCAATGAAAAGGAATCCAGACGTAAGGATGGCAGGGACAGACTGGTATGATTCGGGGTCAGCGTGCACAGCAGCTGATCGGTCAACGCGCCCAGTTCCCGATAATCGCTGGTCGACAACGACAAGAGGCCCAGTTCATCATAACCGGTCGCCTGCTCCAGAGCCCGGGCTTGCGCCACCAATGTTTCAACGCGTTTTTCCCGGACCGGCCGATAGATCATGCCGGCCTGGCAGAAACGGCAGCCGCGCGGGCAGCCGCGCAGAACCTCCAGCGACATGCGGTCATGGACAATTTCCGTATTGGGGACCAAGGTTTTTACCGGATAATAAACCTGATCGAAATCCTTGATGATCCGCTTCCGGATGACGGCCGGGACACCCGGCCGGTTAGGCCGGACAGCAGCCACGGTGCCGTCGGGATTATACGATACGGTATAGAAAGACGGCACATATATGCCTTCCAGCTGCGCCGCCTGCTCCAGAAAACGCACACGGCTATAATCGCCGGACAAACGGCAGGCACGATATAAATCTAAAAGCTCGCCGATAACTTCTTCGCCTTCGCCGATCATCACCAAATCGAAAAAATCGGCCATCGGTTCGCAGTTATAAGTCACCGGCCCGCCCGCGACAACCAGCGGATCATGTTCTCCGCGGTCGGCGGAACAAAGCGGTATGCCCGCCAGATCCAGCATGTTGAGAACATTGGTGAAAGACAGTTCATATTGCAGGGTAAAGCCGATAAAATCAAATTCAGCGAGCGGCGTGCGTGATTCGAGCGAAAACAGCGGCAGCCCCATCTGCCTCATCCGGGTCTCCATATCGGTCCAGGGCGCGAACGCGCGTTCACACCAGGTGTCTTCACGTTCATTCATCAAATGATACAGAATATGCAGCGCCAGGTTCGACATGCCGATTTCGTAAGTATCCGGAAAGCAGAAAGCAAACCGGGTCAGGAAACCGCTGCCTTCGGGCGGCAGTTCCTTGACCACGCTGTTCCATTCGCCGCCGACATAACGGGCCGGCTTTTCGACAGCCTGCAGCAGGTGGCGGGGTAAAGCTACAACCGACACGCTTACTGCCTGCCGCCCGTCAGACGGGTCTCAAGTTCCGTCTTCCGGGCCTCATAACCGGGTTTGCCGAGCAGAGCGAACATATTCTGCTTATAATTCTCCACACCGGGCTGATTGAAAGGATTGACCGCCAGCAGATGACCGCTGACCGCGCAAGCTAATTCGAAGAAGTAAACCAACTGGCCAAAATAGTAAGCCGTCAGCTCTGGAACGGAAACCAGAAGATTAGGCACGCCGCCGTCGATATGAGCCAGGATTGTGCCTTGGGTCGCCTTCTTGTTGACTTCGGCCATGTCCAGGCCGGAAAGGAAATTCAAACCGTCCAGATTATCCGGATCGTTCGGAATGATCATCGGCCGGCGCGCCCGCTCAACCTGAACGACCGTTTCAAAAAGCATCCGGCGGCCGTCCTGGATATATTGGCCCATGGAATGCAGGTCGGCCGAATTGTCAACCCCGGCCGGGAAAAGGCCTCTGCCGTCCTTGCCTTCGCTTTCGCCGTACAGCTGCTTCCACCATTCGGTAAAGAAATGCATGCAGGGTTCATAATTAACCATAATTTCTACGGCATAGCCCTTGCGCAGCAGACTATTGCGCCAGGCCGCGTAGGCATATGCCGGATTTTGCGCCGGATCCGCCTGCTGCCAGGCTCTTTTGCCATCCCGGGCGCCCTTCAGCATTTCCCGGACGTCGATGCCGGCAACGGCAATCGGCAGCAGCCCGACGGCGGTCAGAACGGAAAATCGGCCGCCGATATCGTCGGGTACGACGAAAGATTCATATCCTTCATCAGAAGCCAGTTTTTTCAGCGCGCCGCGCGCTTTGTCTGTCGTCACATAAATGCGGCTGCGCGATCCCTCGCGGCCATAACGGGCTTCCATCCAATTTTTGAAAATCCGGAAAGCAACGGCCGGTTCTGTCGTAGTGCCCGATTTGGAAATGACGTTCAGGGAGACATCCTTGCCTTCCAGTAAATCGAACAAATCAGCCAGATAAGTGGAACTAAGGTTGTTGCCGGCAAAAACAACCAGCGGATTCCGCCGCTGTTTTTTGCTGAGCATAGCTTGGAAAGAGTGACTGAGGGCCTCGATCGCCGCCCTGGCGCCGAGGTAGGAACCGCCGATACCGATAACAACCAGGACGTCCGAGTCGTGTTTAATGCGCGAAGCCGCTTTACGAATACGCGACAGTTCATCTTTATCGTATTTTTGCGGTAAATCGATCCAACCCAGGAAATCACTGCCCGGTCCTTTTCTTTTTTGTAATAAATCATGAGCCGCTTTAATCTGCGGCATCATTTGTTCGATTTCACCGGATTGAACAAACAAGCTGGCGTTGCCAGCATCGAATTTTAACATCTTAACCCCTCCAGTTTTATATCCCCGCAAAGGGAACGCTCATAAATCAACGTCAAGTATAATGCATCATTCACGCCGATGCAACGCACGCTTTTTATGAATTCTATGCGATAATAATCTTGACTGTTCAGGATGACCATCATTGCGGGAGGCAAACAAATGAATGAATATGGTCTTGTTCTAGCCGGCGGCGGAGCGCGGGGCGCTTATCAGATCGGCGTCTGGCAAGCTTTACGTGATCTGGGCATATCGATCAAGGCTGCAGTCGGCGTTTCGATCGGCGCAATCAACGCCGCGCTGATTTGCCAGGGAGACTGGGATCTGGCTTATCAAGCCTGGCATCAGGTATCAATCCGTGATCTGGTCAAACTTCCCGAACCTTTGCCGGTTGCCGATGACCTTTTTGATTTCCATAATCTGCCGGCGCTGGCACGGTTGGTCATTCAGGAAAAAGGCCTGGATACGACGCCGCTGCGCAGTCAGCTGGAACAATATATTGAAGAAAAGCGCCTACGTGAATCGGCTATTGAATTCGGCCTGCTCACTTATTCAATCACCGATATGCAGCCGGTGACCGTTTTCCGCCAGGATATCCAGTCCGGCCAGATCCTGGACTATATTCTGGCCAGCGCCAGCATGCCGGTATTCCGCGCCGTACGGATTGAGGGCAAGCGATTTATCGACGGCGGCGTCTATAATAACCGGCCGACCGAAATGCTGATTGAAAAGGGTTATCAGCGGCTCATCGAAATCGAGGTCGGCGGCATCGGCCCGATCAGGCCCTATAACCGAAGCGGCCTGGAGATTATCTCCATCAAGCCGACCCGGCCTTTGGGCGGATTGATGGATGTCCGCAACGAAACCCTCGATGTCAGCATCAGCACAGGCTATCAGGACGCCATGGAGGCCATGCGCCGTCATCGCCCGGTCTGACGGCTCAGCCGGGATCCGGCCAGGCATCGGCCAGAACCGGATGATAACCGGACAAGTCTTCGATAACGACCCAGTTTCCCGGCTTTAATTCACCGGTCTTATTATAGTGCAGCCAGTTAAAGGATAATCGGTCAATCCGGATCCGGCGTTTGTCGGAGCGGCGCTGCAGGTAGGCCTGCTTAATCGTGACGAAGCGTTCCCGGGCAGCCGGATCAGGATCATCTTCCCAGAAATGCAGCCAGGCCGGGCGATCTTTTTGTCCGCCGGCCACATAATCGATCCGCAGCAGATCCAGCCAGGCGCCGGCCAGCCAGGAATCATTCCGTAATTCCGGCGTTTCGGCACAGCCAAATGTCCAGAGCAGCTGAGCGCGTTCGCCGTAACCCAGCGCCCGGTCCAGACAGCCGGCCTGGTCAAACCAGGCCGCCATTTTTTGATAGAACAGAAACGGGCGCGGCCAGCGGCCTGCCAGCCAGGTCACGGAACGTGAAAACTGGCCGCTGTTGTCATAAAGGTCGAGCACTTGTTCGATCTGCTTTAATGTCATTAATTCACCATAATCCAGGCCGTCCGACTGCAAAATCTCATAGGGCGGCTCCTCCTGCCAGAGGAAATGGCGTTCCCGCGCGGTTTCCTGCATCGGCGCCCCGGGCAGGATCTTGAGGAAGCCTAATTGCAGCGTATGCGGATTCAGCCGATAGACCCAGTCAAAGGATCGGCCGAATTCGTCAAACCGTTCGCCGGGCAGCCCGGCAATCAGATCCAGGTGAATATGAATATTGCCGGGCCGGCGTACTGCCGCGATCCGGCGCTGCAGAATGTCCAGCCGGCAGGAACGGTTGATCGCTTGCAGTACCGCCGGCTGGATGGTCTGGACGCCGATTTCCAGCTGAAACAATCCGGGCGGCGCCACAGCCAGAACGGCCACAGCTTCATCGTCGAGCAGATCGCCGGCAATCTCAAAATGGAAATTCGTACGAAACGGCCCGGCCTGCCACTGGTCTGTCAGGAAACGCCAGATGGCCAAAGCCCGTTCTTTTTGGCAGTTAAAGGTTCTGTCGACAAATTTGACTTGCCGCACATCGGCCGCCAAAAAGCGCTTCAATTCGGCAAAAACCAATGGCAGAGGCCGGCAGCGGACCGTTTTGTCCAAAGCCGACAGGCAATAGCTGCAATGAAACGGACAGCCGCGGGCCGCTTCATAATAAAGAATCTGCTCTTTGTGCGCCGCCAAATCACCGTCTGTATACGGAAAAGGCCAGCCGTCGCCGGCCAGCAGCGGTCCGGCCGGATTGATCCGGACCGATCCGGATCTGTCGCGCCAGGTCAGATTAGCAATATCGGCCAGATGCTCATCAAGCGACGCAGGCCGGGGCTGCCGGGTCTTGTACAAAACCTGCAGCGTATGAAGAAAGGCCGGCTCCCCTTCGCCGCTGATAATCAGGTCGACTTCCGGTTCTGCGCGCATGATCTCCGCCGTATCGCCGCTCATTTCCGGGCCGCCCCAGATAATCCAGGCGTCAGGGCATACTTTTTTCAATGAGCGGCTGATCAGCCGAACCAGATTCCAGTTCCAGACATAACAGGAAAAAGCATAAACCGCCGCCCGCTCGCGATACAGGCGGCTTAGAATCATCAATTCCTGGTCGTTGATGGTCCATTCACGCAGAACCAGTTCCGGTTCCGGCTCCTCCGGCCAATGAAGCCGGACCATGGCCGCCAGATCGCGCAAAGCCAGACTGGTATGCATATACCGGGCATTCAGGCCGCAAAGGACAATCCGGTCGGACATTGCCGATAAGTTAATTTTAGCCATCAGGCTGAAGGATGGTTGATCGGCAGATCGGTTTTATCGGTAGCTTTAGCTAAAGTCGGCGCCGGATCAACCAGTATAGGAGATTCAGTATTTTTATTGAATGCGTAAGCCGCATCGGCCCGGTCCTCTCCGGCCAATTTGCGGACGCGGAATTGATGGCGCTCGGTTGCGGTAATCAGGACCCGGCTGCCGCTCTTGATCAGCTCGGTGCCGACAGCGTCGGCTTCCTTCATACCCTCGGCTGTGCTGTAGCGGATCTGGCCGGATTTTTTCGGCCGGATGGATTTTATGACAACCGCTTCCTGGCCGATCAGGTCAAGATCCGACTCGGACACATGATGCCTGACCAGCCGCCGCATCAAGTAGATTAATCCGGATAATAACATTAATAAACCGGCCATCCCGCTTAAGGTCATGCCGAAAAATTTCAGGAAAAATGTTATTTCACCCATGGTAGGATCAGCCATGGCGCCCTCCAGAATCTGGTCTTGGTTTCTCTATAAGCCTGACTTTATTATAGCACAGGTCCCCGATGCCGGACTTAAAAGGCCGATTAAAAGCTCGCGCAAAATTTTTAAAGCGACGGCCGTCGAGCAGCCGCTGATGTCATAATGAGGCGCCAGTTCAACCAGATCGGCGCCGATAATCTGCTTTTGCGGCAGGCTGTGAATCAGGCGCATCAGGCTTTTTACATCAACGCCGCCAGGTTCCGGCGTTCCTGTTCCGGGGAAAGCAGAAGGATCCAGAACATCCAGATCAAGGCTTAAATAAATCGGACGCGTACCCAGTAAGGCCAGGACTTCAGGCAATGATTCCAGATCGAAGGGTTTCAGGCAAGTATGGCCGGACCGGGCAAAATCAAACTCATCTTTGGTTCCCGAGCGGATGCCCATCTGAAAGATGCGGCTGTCGCCAACCAGATCCCAGACGCGGCGCATCACCGTCGCGTGCGACAATCTTTCACCCAGGTAATCCTGACGCAAATCGGCATGAGCATCAAGATGAAGGACGCATAAGTCCGGCCATCGCTCAAGGCAAGCGGCAACCGACGGCAAGGACACCAGATGTTCGCCGCCCAGCATAACCGGCGTTTTCCCGGCGGCCACGATCCGGGCCGTCGTGCCGCGGATTCGTTCGAGAACCATATTCCGGTCGCCGGGCGCCAGTTCCAGATCGCCGAGGTCGTGAACCTGGCCGGCCGGCAATTCCCGGTCCAGATAGGGGCTGTAGGTTTCCAGGCCGGCCGAATCCTGGCGCATGGCCGCGGGGCCGAAGCGGGATCCGGGCCGGAAGGAAGCCGTACCATCATAAGGAGCGCCGAAAAGAACGACGGATGCTTCGTGAAATGAAGCATCGCAACCTAAAAAGCGCGGATCAAGAACCGGGAAACAGGATTCTTGTTCAGGTATGCCGTTCATCCTGCGCCTCCAGGGCTTCTCGTACATAAGTCGGCAAGGCAAAAGACGCCCGATGCAGCTCGGTATTAAAATAACGGGTCTTTAAGCCGATCGCCTGCCAATCATCCGGTCTGGCATCATGCAGCGGATGGAATTTTTTTGAGGCAAATCCAAACAGCCAATGGCCGGAGGGATAGGTCGGCATATGGAAATCATAAACCTCGGCAATTGGAAATGTTTCCTTGATCTTGGCGTGGGAACGGCGCATTTCCCGGGCATAAGCCGTATAATAAGGGCTCTCGTGCTGATTGATCAAGATGCCCCGTTCATTGAGCGCGGCAAAACAATGATGATAAAAAGCATAGGAAAACAATCCTTCTCCGGGCCCGACCGGATCGGTCGAGTCAACCAGAATCAAGTCGTAGCTGCCAGGCGCGGCGTCGGCGACGAAACGCAGGCCGTCCTGGAAATGCATCTTGACGCGGGGATCCTGATCCAGCACAGCCGCGGTCTGCGGTAAATACTGCTGGCACAGCCGGACGACCCGTTCGTCAATTTCTACCAGATCAATGTTCTCAACCTGCGGATAACGGGAAACCTCCCGGGTCGATCCGCCGTCACCGCCGCCGATGATCAGGACCCGGCGTATATCGGGATTGACGCAAAAGGCCGGGTGGCAAATCATGTCGTGGTACATAAATTCATCTTTGGCCGTCACCATCATCAGCCCGTCCAGTGTAAAGAAGGTGCCAAAGGTATCGGATTCAAAAAAATCGATTTGCTGAAAAGGGGTTTGTTCACTGTGCAGCTGCTTGCTGACCTGGATCGAAAAGCGGGTGTCGGGGGCGTGATATTCGCTATACCATAAATCCATATTGATAGCGCTCCTTTCATTCGGTCGGTTCGCCAAGAACCTGAATCATATCCGGATCATCGGCATTGTTCATGACAACGCAGTTTTGCTGGCGATAAAACTGGTAATGATCGACGATGTTCTGCGACATTTTTTCCCCGGGGATGGCCAAAGGAATTCCCGGGGGATAAATCATGATCGATTCGGCGCAGATCTCGCCGACCGCCTTATCGATCGGCACCAGCCGTTTAGGGCTATAGAAAGCTTCGCGCGGCGAAACGACGGTCATCGGCTTCTCGAAAAGGCTGCTCTGATCGAGCAGGAAGGGATTTTGCCTGCCATAATAACGGCCCGCTATACTTTGCAGAGCTTCTACCAGACGGTTGATCGTTGATTCATCATCACCGATGCCAACCACAGCCAGCACAACATACGTTTCAGCCAGTTCCAGCTGAATGTTGAATTCCTGCCGCATCAGATCATACACCTGAAAACCGGTCAGGCCCAGATCATTGACTTTCACGACAATTTTCGTTTCATCGTAATCGTAAAAGCCCTGCCCGTTGATATCCTCGCGGGTTAACACCTGCAAGCCCGGAGTAGCGATCAGTTTCCTTTTGGCTTCTTCGACGGCGCGGAAAATGACGTCATACCGGGCCTGGCCTTCCATGACCAGATTGCGCCGCGCCAGATCAAGACTGGCCATCAGAAGATAGGAGGCGCTGGTCGTCTGCATCAGATTGATCACCGTCAGCATCTGGCTGTGCGTGATGATCCGTTCATTTAAAAGAAGAACCGAGCTTTGCGTCAGCGAACCGCCGGTTTTGTGCATGCTGACCGTTGCCAGATCCGCGCCTGATGCGCTGGCGTTATCCGGGAATTCGGGATAGAACGGGAAATGCGCGCCATGAGCTTCATCAGCCAGAACCATCATCTGATGCCGATGGCACAATTTGATAATCGCCCGGATATCCGAGACAACGCCGAAATAAGTCGGATTGATCAGTAATACGGCCTTGGCATCCGGATTGTCATGGATGGCGCGTTTAACCTGTTCATACGAAATACCGTTGGCGATGCCGTATTCCCGGTTGATCTCCGGTTCGACGAAAACCGGTACGGCGCCGCTGAGGATGATGCCGTTGATGGCTGATTTATGGACATTGCGCGGTAGAATGATCTTGTCTTTCGGGCCGCAGGCCGCCATAATCATGGCCTGGACGCCAAAAGTCGAACCATTGACCAGCATATAGGCGTAATCGGCGCCATAAGCGTCGGCGAGCAGGACTTCGGCTTCGCGGATAATACCGGTCGGGTTGGACAGCATATCGAGTTCTTTCGTCGAATTGGCATCCAGCTGGACTGTCCGTTCACCGATGAATTCGCCCAGACCGTCATGCAGACGCTTCTTATGGCCGGGCACATCGAAATGAACCAGGCCGGCGTTGGCATATTGATCCAAAGCCTCGTATAAAGGCGCGCGGGCTTGTTTGTTCTTCATTTATATTCCCCCCGCTCCGCTCAATCGATCCACGGCATATTGCGGCCGTTATAGATTTCATCCATTTCGCGCATGATTTTCCGGGTAATCATCCGCACTTCTCCCGGATGCAGATCCGACTGGGAATAACCGAAGAGATAATTATCCAAATCGAAATTCTTCAGCTTGCATTTGGTATGAAATATATTTTCCTGATACACATTCACATCGATCATCTGGTAATTGGCTTTAACTTGTGCCGGTATGAAATTCTGGATCGACGTTATATTGTGATCGATAAAGATTTTTTCACCGGTTATTTGCCGGGTAAACCCCCGGACCCGATAATCCAGGGTCATGATATCCGCGTCAAAGCTCTGAATAAGATAACTCAGCGCTTTTAAAGGCGAAATCTGGCCGCAGGTCGACACGTCGATATCCGCCCGGAAGGTCGCGACGCCGCCGTCCGGATGATATTCGGGATAGGTATGCACGGTTATGTGGCTTTTATCCAGATGAGCCAGGACAATTTCCGGAATCGGGCCGGGCATTTCGTTTTCTTCCAGCTTGTTTGCCGAATGGTTCGGGTCGATCGCCTCTTCGCAGATCAGAATGGTGACGCTTGAACCCTGGGGATTATAATCCTGTTTGGCAATGTTCAGAATATTCGCCCCGATAATCTGGGTCACATGCTCCAGGATCGTTGTCAGACGCTCGGCGTTATATTGTTCATCAATGTAAGCAATATACGCGTTACGGTCATCAACCGACTTGGCATAACAGATATCATACATGTTGAAGCTGAGCGTCTTGGTTAGATTGTTGAATCCATGCAGTTTGATTCTGCCCATATTGGTTTTGTTCATTTCAGTATAAAAATCCTCCTCCTACTCAGTCAGATTGCTTTTTAGGAAATCAAGCGCGATTATAACATAATTATTTGTTGATAAAAATAAAATATTTTGAAAGACGGTCCATTCTAATCCGACGGCCGCCCTGTTTTTTCGGCTCGTTTTTCCGCAATAGTACAAAGAGCTTCAAACGTCTGTTTTACAGGCTTCGGAGGCACTATAAACGGGATGATTCTTTTTAAGAGAGTCTAAAAAACGGCCTTCAGAATTTCTTCAGGCCGTTCAGGTTTAATTTATTATAACTGAAATCGTATTTTTACATTTGGGCAGCCAGATTCAATCTTGGCTTAACGCCTCCAGGTCCACCGGACGAATGATTTCGATCTTGCCCCGGCCCAGAGAAACAATGCCCTGATTCTTTAATTCGCCGAGTAAACGCGAAATGACTTCCCGCGCTGTCCCCAATTCTATCGCTATGGCTTCATGGGTACAGCGGATTACCGGACTGCCTTCCGACCGGCGGGCTAGCAGCCAGGCCGCCAGCCGGTGGTCAGTTCGGCTGAAAGCTATGGATTCAAGAGTTTCCATAGATTCAGTCAGATGGCGGTATAACGTCAGAATTAAAAAATCTTTCCAGGCCGGCAGGATATCCAGGACATCATGATAAACCGCGGCCGGCAGCATAAAAAGGCGCGCCGCCTCTTCAACCTGAGCCAAAGCCGGGAAATCATTGTCTTTCAGCTGACAGGCTATCGATAAAAGGCAGGTATCCCCGGGTCCGGTTCTGTAAAGAGTCATTTCCCGGCCGCCGGGCGACAGCTTGAAGATACGCAGCTGCCCGGTCAGGACCAGAGGAATGAACCGGCATTGCTGATTCTGCTGCATCAGCATCTGGCCAACCGGTAAATCGACAATCTGCCCGGCCGCGAATAAAACCTGCCGAACTTTCGGCTCCAGACCGGTTAAAACCGGAAAAAGCTGATCGATCAACGAGACCTGCTCCTGCGTCAACATGCTGTCCTCCTGCCGTAGCCTGGATCATCCGGAGTCTTAGATTTTAGATTCTATATCATGCAATAAGCTGTCTTTTGATTTTACACCGACTGACTGCATGATCAGGGTGTTTCCGCGCGTCAAGGCCACCGTGGGAATGCTCATCACGCGAAAAGCAGATGCTAAACCCGGTTGTTCGTCAACATTGATCTTTCCGACTTTGACCCGGCCGGCCAAATCATCGGAAAGAGCGTCAATAGTCGGACTCAACATGCGGCACGGAGCACACCAGCTGGCCCAGAAATCAAGCAGAACCGGCGTCTCTGACATAACGACCTCTTTTTCAAAATTTTCTTCTGTTATGGTCAGTACATTTTTACTTGCCATATATTTCAATCCCCTTTCTGGAATGGTTTGACCTCAATATACGCTGAAAGCGATACAAGATCTGTGACGAAGTCACGTTATAAACCGATTCCTTCAGGGAAAAATGATATCCGGCGCTTTGAGAATGCCGGTTTTGCGCAGATTATATTCATAACTCCAGTAATCGCCGGTTGTCCGCCAGGCGTTGGGGCCATACCAGGGCCAAGTGTCGTCGCAATTGTGAACACTGCCAAAGGTATTGACACGATTGCCGAACAGAGTCAGTTCCAGGAGATGATCGCCGGCTGCGACGTCTGATATCGTTAAGGTATAAGGACTGAAAGCGACCGCTCCGATTCTCCGGCCATCAACAGCAGCCGTAATCAAGGCGCCCCGATATCTCGGGATATGGACGGCAAAGGGTTTGCCTTGTGTTTTAATAGACAGCCGATACGTGATGTTGCCGCCATAAAACGGGAAACCCTGCGTGGTGATGTCGCCAAAAGCCAGTTCATGTACCGGCGCGGCAATGGTTTTTATGCTGCCGGCGACACGGACGGTAAAATCACCGAGCAGATAGCACCATTCCAGGTTAGTCCGGCGCCCGAAGGGCAAACGCAATTCGAGAATGCTGCGCCCGGCGGGCAGGTCGGGCAATGAAACGGTTTTTATTGATTTATCTGTATACCAGCCGACAACAATCGGCGAAACAGGCTGACCGTTGAAGACAATGCCGGCGGTTTCCGCATCTTCCAGCGCCAATTGGGGAGATTTGACCTGAATTTCACTGTCGATCGTAAAACGTAATGAAGCCATATGTCCGATCGTCTCCACCGGAACGGTCCAGGGCTGAGCTACAGCTTCCCGTCTGGTCGGCCAACCCAGTTCCTGACGCAGGACATTGTCAGCCCGCAGGATTTCTTCCGCCGGGCGCATCGGCTGATCATCCAGAGCATATTCGGCTATATCCAGCAGCAGGACATTCGGCTCGCTTAAGGTAATCGGCACTTGGGCAAAGCCATAATCAGAGGTTCGGATATCCTGACTTTGAAAGCTGAGCGTCTCTTTGGGCGTTGCAGCCGGGCCGGCGACAGCTGCCGCGGAAGGTGTCAGGCGTAAAAGCAGACTGTCATGATCATACATCGTTCTTTCGACCAGAGTCCAGCCGTCCGACAGAACGGCCGCGGCAGAACCGATCGTTCCGTCCAGCGTGTTCATCTCAGTGACCTGCCATGAGCCGCGCAGACGGATGCGCAGATCCTCGGCTCCCGAAATATCCGGATTGTCCGGCCTTTTACCCTTGGCGATGAATACCCAGCGGTCCGGGCCGTCCTGCCGGATCTGACAGACATAGCGATCGGCGCGGCTGCCGCTTTTCAGGCGAATGTCGATTTCACGTTCCGGTTCCAGGGCGCTTAAAACCGCAGCTTCGGCCATAGGGACGCGCTCCGATAAATCATAGAGCGTCCGGGCAGCCAAATCCGGCCGACCATCGATTAAAGCCGGAGCATCGCAAAGGAAAATAACCCGGCCGCCCCTCTGCCGGAATGTCAACAACCTTTCGAGCGTTGTTGAACGCAGCTGCAAGAGATCCGGAATAATGACGACCTGATAACGCATCTGACCGACCGGCAGCGGATTTGCGGCTTGCGGGCACTGCTGCGGCAGCAGGGATTCGCTGATAAAATCAAAATCGAGCTGACCGAGCAGCAGCCAGCTCGTCAGATCCTCAAAATGGCGATCGAGCTGCTCGCGTATTGCGGCGGTCTTGTCCTTCGGGCCCCAGTACAGCCAATAACTCTCCACCGGATGGATAACGCCGACGCGGCAAACCGCCTTTCCCCGGGTCAGGGCGGTATTCAGGCGGGCAAAATGATTTTCGATAAGCGGATATTCCCGATACCAGGGCACCTGGTAATTGATGCTGGCCGGATAGTCCCGCTTGGCTTCCCCGGCCATGGATACCCAGGACAGGTGCGGAACCCGGACGGTTATGCCCAGGGCGGCTTGCCAGTCGCCTTGCAGTTTATGGCCCCGAAAATCAAAGTCCCAGTTAGTGACGCCATAAAGTTCCGACAGGACGCCGGGATAGCCAAATTGCCGGGTCGCCGACTGCGCCTGTTTTGCTGTGGTAAATTCATAACGATCACAGAGCATATCGATACCAGGCAAGCCAAAGGAGCGGTACGAACGCATGGCCTCGCCAAGCGCGGCAGTCTGGCTGTGCAGCGTCGGCTCCTCCATCATATGCCCGGTCAACATCAGGCGATGCTTTTGGCACCAGCCGCCGATCTGATCGGCAAAAGCCGAGGCGAAACGTTCGGCAATATGATCATGATAGAAATAGCGGGTACGCGAAACGCGGCCGCCCGGCAATTCCCAAAAAAGCTCGGGTAAATGAGCCAGCAGGCTATCGGCGTAGGAAGCCTCGAAGGTCTCAGGCAGATCATCTGTCCAGGGCAGAATGACATCCATGCGGTCCGTGGCGTTATTGAGTGTTGATTTGCGGGAAAACTGCGGTTCATCAGTAAAAATAGCCGGTATGGCCGTACCGAAATCAGCGCCGGACGTTTGCAGATACCGCTCGTGTGTCGTTTTGATGAAGGCCTGAATCGCCCGCGGATTCAAGGTGTCGACATAGGTCTGGTTATTAAACCAGGGATTGGGATTGGATGTTTCCTGGTAAGCATACCATTTGGTTCCTGCAGCCGAATCCTGCTCCTGGATTTGCCGGTAAGAGGCCAGATTGCCATCCTGGTCCAGGACTACGTCATAACAGGCCACCAGGACGCCGTTCCCGGCGCGGATAGCGCGGGCGCTTGAATCCTCGGCCTTGCCGGCGGTTTTGTTTTCCGCGTACGATTCCGGAGTAAACAAGAGATATCGGGCCCGATATTCAGGATTGCGGGTTACCAGGCCGCCGGCAGCTCCGGACGGCCACCGGTCCTCATCGTAAAGCCAGGTCAGCATGGATTCAGCTTTGGCTTTATCCAGGCAATCGTTAATCAGATCCATATAAGTATCGCTTAAATACGGCGTGGCCATGCCCGTGCGCACGTGCATATGAAAGCCGCCAAAGCCCATGTCTTTCAGGCATTCGATCTGACGCAGCAGCTCATCCTTTTCCAGAGCGCAGTTCCAGGCCCAGAAAGGAGCGCCGCGGTATTCTGCTGTCGGATTTTGAAATAAATCAGAACAAAAAGGCTTATCGTTTTTCGGATAGAGCATATTGATTCCTCCCATTTATACCCAAAAATCAATGCCGGTTCATCAAATTCCATTGAGGAAGATAAACCCTGTAATTGTCTTCATCATATCATGAAACAGAAATGATAATTTACTCTTTTGGCCAGACTAGAAGCATAAAATGATAAATACTCAAGCAGTTTGCCAAACGCTATGGCCGGCCATTCACGTTTCCGGAGCCGGACTTGACCGGCTCTTTACCAAAGTGTCACTTAACAATTGATCCTATTTATGGAATAATAGGGATGTTGTTATGTGAAGGTCTTATTGCCACGACGCTAAGATTAAGAATGAGGAGTTACCCTATGGTAAACCGGACCGGCAGAAACCATTTCCCGACAGACAGGAAAAGCGGTCGTTATGGACTATTGGTTCTGGTCATCATTCTGCTCCTTTCGCTGATGATGCAAACCGGCTGCGAGTTTATGCCCGATGATATGGTCGGAACGCTCCCGGTCTTCACCAGCGAGGTCATCAGCAATGAAACGACTTTGGCGCCCATTGTTGACAATCCGATCCTGATTACCGAGATCATGACCGCCAACCAGTCCACCTTGCAGACAGCCGATTTAAATACGCCGGACTGGATCGAGTTCTACAATGCCGGTTCGACAGCCGTCAACCTGGAAAACTATGCGTTGTCGGATAAATTGAAAAAACCGACCGAATGGAAATTCCCTTCGGTGGTTATCGCTCCGGGCGGCTACCTTGTCGTATACGCGTCGGGACTTGCCGCCATGACGCCCGCTTCCGAAGCAGCTCATGAGCTGCATGCTAATTTTCGCCTAGCATCCGGCGGCGATGATTTGATTTTCAGTGATCCGACCGGACAGGTTCTGGCCCGTCTGACCTTGCCCGCCATCCCGACCGATCTGTCTTACGGCCTTCTGGATACCGCCCGGTCGGCTTCTGATCCGTACTATTTTTTCGGTACGCCGACGCCCGGCGCAGCCAATGTGAACGCCGGCTGTGAAAACGCGTCGGATGCCCGGCCTGTCGTCGTATCCGATTTGATCATCAACGAATACATGACCGACAATCAATCCCTTGTCGGCATCGACGGCGATTATCCTGACTGGATCGAGCTTTACAATACCGGCAACGCCGCCGTCAGCCTTCTGGGCTGCCGGCTCAGCGACAATCCGGATGATCTGGAAAAATGGTTGTTTCCGGATGTATCTATCGAGCCCGGCGCTTATTTGGTTGTCTGGCTGTCGGGTCGGGATAAGGTTTATGATCCGGCCAATCCCGGGACCCTTCAGGCATCTTTTCGCCTGGGCGATACAGAATCCGTGATCATCATGAGCGACGCCAATGGCCATCAAATGATCCGCCAGGCCATCGAAGCTTTGCCGCTCAACATCTCCCGCGGCAGAGCGGCCGACAACCGCGAAAACTGGCTTTATTACCCGAAGCCGACACCGGGCCTGGCCAATGCCGTCCAGGGATTTACCGAACTGCAGGGCGCTATGACTTTGAAAAACCATGGTATCTGGATCAATGAAGTTGTCGCTCTGGACGCCGCGAAAACTTCAGCCGGCAAAACCACCGAGCCGGACTGGATTGAGCTTTACAACGGAACCGATCAGCCCGCCGACTTAACGGGTTATGGCCTGAGCGACGACCAGACCCAGCCTTATCGTCAATTACTGGACGGTCTGCAGATCCAGCCGGGCGGTTATCTGGTGGTCGAGCCCTCCGCTTTCGGGATTGCCCTTTCCGGCGAAACGCTTTATCTGACAGCTCCGGACCGGCAAACCGTAGATTGGTACAGTACCGGAGCGCTGCGTAACGGCTTGAGCAGCGGCCGGGGCAACACAAACGGAAACGAGCCGGCGGACAGCCGTTTTTTTTATGCGGAACCGACGCGCGGCGCGGCCAACAGCACGGCGGCAAGCCTTGCTTATGCGCTTGATCCGGTTATAGAGGCCGTTGGTTCATCCGATGGTCAGGTCACGGCCAATCTCTATATCAACGGCGCCGTGCAAGTTGCCATAACCAGTTCGCAGCCCGGCGCCGTTATCCATTATACATTGGACGGCAGTATGCCCGACGAGCGTTCGGCTGTTTACCAATCGCCCCTTACAGTCGACAAATCGACTGTCATCCGCTGCCGGGCGGATTTGTCCGGTTATCTGCCCAGCACAACGGTTTGCCGGACCTTTCTGGCAGGAGACCATCATGATTTGCCGGTTGTTTCCATCATCGCCGAGCATTCGGATTTTTTTGATCCTTCCACCGGTTTATGGACGAATTATTCCGCCGATATCGAGCATATCGCCGATATCGGCTATTATGAAGCAGACGGCACGCCGGGTGTCGATTTTTCGGCAGGTATTGCGCTTCACGGTTCATACAGCCGGGCTGAAGCCCAAAAATCAATGGAACTCAATCTGCGGCAGATGTATGGCGACAGCCAGGTTACGTATCCTTTCTTCCCGGGTAACCGTGTATCCACCTTTAAACGGCTTATCTTGCGGACATCAGGTCAGGACTGGCGGTTCACCAAACTGCGCGACGCCTTCATGACCGAAGTCATCAGCGATTCATCCGCCCTGGATACCATGGACTGGCGCTTCTGCGTCGTTTATCTTAACGGCGAGTACTTTGGCTTATATGAAATCCGGGAAAATATCGATGAATATTATATGGAAGCGCACCATGGCGCCGATCCCGACCAGGTGGATATTATAAAAGGCAATAAAATTATTCTAAACGGCACTTATGATGCCTACGGCAAGCTGCTTGATTATGTCGCATCCAACGATATGAAAGATCAGGCGGCTTATGACCACGTTCTGTCTCTGATTGATGAAGACAGCTTGATGGATTTTATTATCGCGGAAACATTTTTTAATAATCTTGATTCCGGCAATAAGAAATTTTGGTGTGAACGCAAAGAAGGCGCTCAATGGCGCTGGGCTTTTTTTGATCTGGACTGGGCCATGTTCCCAAGCACCTACACGAAAAATATTCTGAAATATGACCTGCTGGACCCGCAAGGTCACGGCCAGCAGAATATTTTCAGTACGGTTCTGCAAGTCCGGCTCATGGAAAACCCAACCTTCAAACAAGCTTTCATCGACCGTTACGCCTGGTTTTTGAATAACGTTTTTCAAACTGACCGCATGCTCGGCATCCTGGACCAGATGACCGAACAGATCCGCAGTGAAATGCCCCGGCAAATCGCCCGCTGGGGCAAACCGGCAACCGTTCAGGCCTGGGAATACAATGTTTCCGAACTACGGCGAATCACTTCGGAAAAGCGAGGCCGTATGCTCCTGATCCTGCAGGAGTCCTTTGACCTGACAACCGCGCAGATGAAAGCGCTGTTTCCGGAGGATTACCCATGATCTGGCGTCATGAATTAAAATATCTGATCGATGAAGCAACATTTCGTGAACTATACTACCAGCTGCGGCCGATTATGCATCCTGACTATCATGCCGCGGCCGGCGGGCAGGATTCGGAGCAAATCTGTTCCTACCAGATCCGCAGCCTGTACTTCGACGACTATGGACGGCAAGGTGTCTTTGCCAAGCTGGCCGGCGTTGATCCGCGCCATAAATACCGGATCCGTATTTATGGTGACGGCGATCAGGTCATTCATCTCGAAAAAAAGATAAAAGCCGGCTCTCTGACGCAAAAACAAAGCTGTCCTTTAACGCGCAGTCAGGTTGAGTGTTTATTGGCGGGTGATCCGGAACCGCTGATCGCCCTGCTGCCCGGACCGGATATATCTACCGGCCGTTCCGAACAATTAATCGGCCAGTTCTATGCCGAATGGCAGACCCGCCTTTTGCGGCCGTTGTTGTTGGTCGATTATGATCGGATTCCCTTAGTCTGGCCGGATGGCAATGTCCGGATCACCTTTGACCGGCATTTGGCAACAGGATTTTACCGGCAGGATCTATGGGATCCCGGCGCCGGCCTGCAGCCGGTCCTTGACCACCGTACGCTGATCCTTGAAGTCAAGTACGATCATTTTTTACCTGAATTTATCCGCGCACTGATCCCTTTGGCCGGCGCAAGTCCTCTGGCGGTCAGTAAATATACCCAATGTGCCACTTTTTGTCGTCAACAAAGCTGGGAAGATCAAACTTAACGGATCACTGGAGGTCAGATCATGAAAGAAACGCTGCTTAAGCTCCTTGAAGTCAATGTCAATCAACCGCTGTCCCTGCAACGCATTATCACAACTTTTATCATTACCTTCGTCATGGGCCTTCTGATCCTTTTTATTTACCGCGTCACCTATAAAGGCGTTCTTTTCAACCGCAGCTTTGGTTCGGCGCTCCTGATGGTATCCTTAATCACATCGATGATCATCATGCCCATCAGCTCCAATGTTGTCCTCTCTCTGGGCATGGTTGGCGCTTTGTCCATTGTCCGTTTTCGTACGGCGCTCAAGGACCCCCTGGATATTGTTTATATGTTCTGGGCTATCGCTCTGGGGCTGACTGCCGGTGCCGGCTTCTTCGAACTGGCTGTTATCAGCTGCTTCATTCTGTCGGCAATCATGCTGTTGGTCACCGCCATACAATCCGGCGGCCGCCGCAAACCATACCTGGTCATTATTCGCTACACCGATCAATTTCGCGGCGATCTACGCCAATATATCCCCCGCTATACCTTGAAAAGCAAGACATCGACGGCCAAAGGCTACGAAATAGTTCTCGAGATTACGCTCCGCAATCAGGATACGCGCCTGATTGAACAGCTGCAGCAGCAAAACGGCATTCTGTCAGCCTCTCTGGTCCGTTACAGCGGCGATTATCAATAAAACACTCCGTTGATCATACCGATGCTTTGGGCGCTTCGGCTGTCGTTTTGCCGGGAATCAGCTCGACGGGCAGGACAATATGCTGCGGAGCGGCATCGGGATCATCCATTTGGGCAACGATGAGATCGGCAGCTTTACTGCCGATCTGATGAAAATGCTGGTTGATGGTTGTCATATAAATACCGTTATGCACCAGCATTTCACTGTTGTCAAAACCGATCATTGAAAGGTCTTCGGGAATCCGAACCCCCATTTCTTTCAGGAGACGGTAAATGGTTATTCCCTCATAATCATTTTCGATCAACATGGCTGTTACATTAGACTGCAGCAAGCTCTGCAGACGACTTTTCAGGAATTCGTGACTTTCATTCTGATCTTTGTATTGATGCATCACGCGGAAATAATCATCGAGAATATAGTCCTGGATAATTTCCAGACCGGAATCGCGTAAAGCATAGCAATAGCCGAGAAAGCGGTCGCGGACCGAGGACCGTTCACCGATTTGGCTGGAACAGATTAATGCAATATGTGAATGGCCGAGTTCAACCAGATGCCGCACGGCCATGTATTCGCCTTGATAATTGTCCGATACAACAGAACTGATCGGCAATCCGTCGTAGTATTTGTCAATCGTCACGAGTGGAATGCGGTTCATGCTGATGGCAGTCAGGACATCGATATGGCTGACGGTATAATCCGGATAATATATAATACCGCCGACCCCTTCATGGACGAGTTGATAGAGTATCGCCCGCTCGTTAACATCGCCGGTGCCATGAATGCTTAGAAAAAAGCCCCGCGGATTTAAATAATCCATGGCGCCTTTGATATAAGCCATAGCCCAGCTCTCAGCGTGAAAATGCGGTAAAATCAAGGAAATAATCTTGTTGATCGGACCGGACGATGTCTTGGCCGATTGAGCCGAAACAAAACTGCCCTGGCCGCGCTTTCTGCGAATATATCCTTCTTTTTCCAGCTCTTCAAGAGCACGTTTCGAGGTGATCCGGCTAACGCCGAATTGTCGTGCCAATTCAAATTCTGTCGGTAATTGTTGCCCGGGAAGCAGTTGACGGCTATTGATCTTATCCGACAACGAATCTTTAATTACTTGATATAGAGGCTTTTCACCCAAGGTCAACGCTCCCCTTTCATTTGGATATCACCTATGAATCGCACATATCCTATGATATACTTTATCGCTTTAATAAGTGAATTCAGCACATCGTGGTGTATTATACCCTTAACACGGCTTTCTGGCAATGGTTGCGTTTTCAATTTCATAATTTTTCACATTCTTATGAAAACAGACTTGATATAACAACCGCCGCCGATAATCGGGAAAGGGAGCGGCTATGCCGGCCCCCTCCCCATCTTGTATTCTTGATTTTACAACATAAGACCGTCTTTATTTTTGTGCCGCCAGCCAGGCGTCAAACTGAGCTTGGCATTCTTTCTGAACATCGCGGATACCCGCAGTCTCCAGTTCGGACATCATTTTCGGGACTTCGGTAGCCGGATCCAGGGTACCGGTTGCCAGACCGATCCAATATTTGTCTTTGATGACTTTGCAGGCTGCGATCTGGGTTTCGACTTTTGAAACGTTAAATGAGAAACCGATGGTTTTTGTAGCCACTGCGTCTTTATAACCGTCAAAGATGACTTTCCACATATTCGGGTCGACGGTCAGTCCTTCGGCAGCTTCAACGGTGCTCAGAGAATACGATCCCTGTGAAAAGGCCCACGGGCCGTAGTTGTCGCGGCCAAGCTGCGTTTTGACAATCAGGCCGTTGGCGTCTTTATTCCAGTGGGTTCCTTCAATGCCATAGCGCAGGATATCGCGGTATTCCTGATTTGTATTAACCAGCTCCTGATATTTCAGCGCCAAATCAATATTGTCACTGTTGTTGGATATGGCGTTCATGGATCCGCGAATCGAGGCGGTTGACAGATACGGACCGCTGAACTTGGAGATCAGCTGCGTGTACCCGTCGCTGCCGGTCCATATGGCGTCGGCTCCGTAGAAGCCCTGCCCGGATTTAACAGCCGAATACTTGCCGACATCATCGATTGTCGCCGCGTCTTGATTGATGTAACCGGCTTTGAACCATTTGTTCAGAGCAACCAGCCGTTTGTAAAGATCATCTGATTCAACCGTAACGACAACTTTGCTTTCATTGGCGGTTCCAACCGTAGAATAAGGGATGCCCAGCATGACATCGCGGTTAATCATATCGAAGTTTGAGTCGATGCCACCGAAACCGCCTTTAGTCAATTTAAGCGGGAATTCAGCATTGGACGCTGCGGCAACACCGTTTTTCCAAGCATCCTTCGCGGCTTTCAAATAATCTTCGACAGCGAAGAAATCCATTTTGTCTTTGACTTCCATCTTCAGTTCATCAACAAAAAGCGCTTTATCGAAACGATAGAACATTTCAGCGGCATAGTCCTTTTTAACCGGAATGGCAAAGATTTTGCCGCCGACCTTTGCGCCTTCCCAAACAACCGCCGGCATGGTCGCGTACAGATCCGGCGTTACAGACTGGATTTTTTCAGTAATATCGGCAAAATAACCCGCTTGAGCCTGGACTGCGTAGTTGTTGAACCATTCGCAGGTAAATACCATATCATAGGCTTCGCCCGTGGATAAGGCCAACATTGTCTTATCATTATCGTAATACAGGGTTTTCATCTTGACATTAAGCTTAGCTACCGAGATTTCATTCAGTTTAGCTTCTACAGCGGCCTGATCGGCAGGTACTTTGCCTGGATTACCCATGATCCAGACCAATTCTACCGTCTTGCCGGTTGGCACCGTTGTACCGCCGGATGTCTTGGTTGTGCCGGTTTGAGATCCTGAAGGCGCTGCCGGTTGACAACCAGCCGCAAGCGCGATGATCATGACTAAAACCAGAACAATGGCAATGATTTTCTTGTTCATGTTCTTCCTCCTTAGGGTAAGTTTATTTTTCTCCGGTGGTGAGCCGGGGAAATACGCAGAGCAAATGACAACATTCAATATGCCGCGATTTAATGGAATCAACCTTTGACAGCGCCGATTGTCAAACCGGATATGAAATATTTCTGGAAAAACGGATAAGCCATGGCAATCGGCAGGACAACGATCATGACCAGCGCCATTCGGGTCGATTCAGCCGGGATTTTCGAAGCGGAAGCGTCAGGACTGAGATATTGGGCATTACGCGTCAGGTAGTCCATATTCTTTTCAATACTGATTAAAACATACTGCAGCGGATACATGTCTTGATGATCAGGCTGGATATACAGCATGGTGCTGAACCAGTCGTTCCAATAGGCAAAAGACAAGAACAATCCTATAGTGGCTAAAGCCGGCAAAGAAATGGCCAAAACGATTCTGAAGTAAATAACCAGCTGTGAAGCCCCGTCTATCTTGGCTGATTCGATAACCGAATCGGGCACCGTCGTCTGGAAGAAGGTTCGCAAAATAATCACATAGAATGATGAAACGGCGATCGGCAGAATTAAGGCCCAGTAAGTATTCGTCATTTTTAAAAGCTGCGTGTTGATCATATAGGCCGGAACCAGACCGCCGCCAAAAATCATCGGAATGAAGATCAGGATGGTAAAAAACTTTTTTAATTTAAATCCAGGCCGTGACAGGACATACCCCATGGTCGAATTTAAAAACAAGCCGACTGTTGTGCCGACAACGGTAACAAAAATCGAAACAAAGAAGGCGCTGCCAATCGAGCTGCGTTCCCGCCACAGGTATTGGTAAGAATTGACAGTCCAGGCCAGCGGTTTAAATGAATATCCGATTTTCTGGATGGAATCATTGGATGAAAGCGATATGATTGCCACAAAAACCAGGGGTATCACGCACGCTAAAGCCAGGATGATGAACAGGACGCTGAACAGGGCGTTGGCCGGCATGGATACTCGATTGAATCTTGTGACGCCATCGGCGACAACGGCATTTCTTTTCATGGCGACCTCCTTTTCAGAACAGTGAATTCTCCGGTTCGATCCGGCGGATGATTTGATTCGCGCTGAAGATCATGATCAGACCCAAAACAGACTGCAATAAACCGGCAGCGGAAGCAAATCCTATGTTATTCATTCCCGTCAAAGCCTTATATACATAAACATCGATTGTTTGCGTCACATCAACCAGCGGCCCAGAATTGCGCGGAACCTGGTAGAAAAGTCCGAAATCCGAGGAGAAGATGCGGCCGACAGCCAGAATGAACATGATGAGGATGATCGGTTTCAACATGGGCAACGTGATATATTTCACTTGCTGTCCCTTCGTTGAGCCGTCAATAATCGCCGCTTCATAGAGAGAACCGTCGATACCGGATATACTGGCAAGATAAACCACCATGCTGTAGCCGGTTCCCTTCCACAAGTTCATAAAAATTAAAATATAAGGCCAGTATTTGGATTCCATATACCACTGGATATTTTCCATACCCATAGATCTCAGAATTTGATTGAGCAGTCCTTTATCGACACTGAGGAACGAAAAGACAAAATAGCTGACGACGACCCAAGACAGGAAATGCGGCAGAAACATCGCGGTTTGACAGACTTTGGCCAGTTTGGCCGAATGAAGCTGTGAAATCATGATCGCCAGGCTTATCGAGATGATCATGCCGGTTATAATGAAAATGATATTATAAGCCAGGGTATTGCGAAACATAATCCAGGCATCCGGCGTGGCAAAAAGGAACTTGAAGTTATTAATGCCCATATTTTCGCTTTTGAGCAAAGCAACAAGGAAATTCGTGTCTTTTATCGGTTTAAAGCGTTTAAAAGCAATAATGATGCCAAACATCGGCAAGTATGTAAACAGAATGTACCAAATTGTCGTCGGCAGCGCCAACATCGTTAACTCCAGATCGTCTTTTGAAAACTTTTTTCTTTTTCTCAAGCCTGGTCACGCTCCTTCATTTCTTTCTATCCTGTTGTCTGTGGATAAATTTATGCGCCGACCCGGTGTCATTTTTATCGCTATATCATTTATAATCAGTCTCTATGCATATTTATTCCGATTGTCTTTATGTTGATATATCAAATTATCGTATTATCTAGATCTATTTATATCACCCGTTCTTCATATTGTCAATATGTCTTATGTCGCTGCTATGCAACATCATTTTATGGTCATTATATCAATTATAATTAGAATTATCATCAACAAAGGGCGAATGCTTTTTTCGCATTCGCCCTTTGTTGTCATATCATTATAAAATTGGCAATCGGGTTTTAAATCATCAGATCAGTTTATTAAGGCAGATCAGTTATTTTCCATAAAGAACAGGCTATTTCGACAGCTGTTTCCGTCATGCCCAAATCTGCATATAGTTGCAGGACAGTATAACGATTACGGATTTCGCGGGCATATCGCAAGCCGTCGGAGACAAGATCCTGGTCCATACCTAAATCGGATGGCCGGGTAGCTCCGCCGACTTCCGCCAGCGCCTGCCGGATAATATCCGGTTCCGGTATGATTTTTTCGATGATCGACAGAATATTCGGCCATTCTCTTTCCAGCCGGTCTATTCGGCCGGCTATTTGAACAGGATCATTCTTGCTGCTGTGAGCGTCCAGTTCTATCAGTTCATCGGCGCCGTCCTGATAGACGCGATGCATATCCGCCAGCCAGGATTCGCGGTTTAGCTGATTTAATCTGGCTCGCGCGGCTGCGAAATCTGGTTTGGCCGACAATAAACGGCGATACAACGCGCAGGTGATGATCACGGCCAAGCCGACTTTGCTGCCATGAGGAACCGGCGTTCTGCCCTGCCGCTGATAAGCCATTTCCCAAAAATGGGACAAATGGTGTTCGGAACCGGAAGCCGGCCGTGAGTTGCCAATATAACTCATCGCGATTCCGCTCAGTATAAGGCCTTCCATGATCATCCGAGCAGCCTGCGGATCGCGGCGTTTGACAGCCCCGGCCTGACCGCGGCATTTCTCCACCAGATCCAACACCAGAGACGCAACCGGTTCGCAGTAATATTCATTCTCGATCAGAGCGCTGATTTGCCAGTCGCATAGGGCTGAATATTTACCCAGGATGTCGCCAAGGCCCGCCGCCAGCATGATGTCCGGGCTGTGTGCCAGTACGGCCGGGTCGGCCAATATAGCCGACGCTCCGCATGCATCAAGGGTTACTTTCATATTGTTGACGATCAGCGGCGCGACCGTGGATGCATAACCATCCATGGAAGGCGCTGTCGCCACGATGTAATAAGGCAGGCCGGTGCGGCTGCTGACAAACCGGGTCAGATCGTTCAGGGTTCCCGATCCGATCGCCACCAACAAACCGATATCCGGCCGCAAATGGTTGATCACTGAAAAGACAGCCTTTTCATCAGGGATCAGGACCGGATCGCCGGGAAAAATACAGGTTTCAAAACTATACGATAAAGCTGTCAGTTCGGCGGCCAGTTTTTTTCCGCAAGCGCTCCAGGTATGATCATCGGCAACAAGCAGCAGGCGGTTCCGGTCTGAAGACAAGACCCGGTCGGCTTTTCCGTTCTGCCGGCGGATCAGGCGGTCTATTACCGCGCCGAGATCGCCGTCCAGGTTGATTTGGCGAATATTCGTGTTGTGGCGGTGTCCGCAGGAACAGGTATAATCAGCCAGAGCATAAGTCATTAAATCTTTATTTTGTTGGTTCATTTTCCCCTCCGTATACACTTTATAGATTCCACAAGGCCGGGCAGCCGGTCGATACGCCCAAAGCGCCGGCCGACAAGGCGGCATATATTTCATCACGCGTACTAATCAGGCCGCCGGCAATCAAGGGACGTTTGAAGGCTGCCGCAGCCAGCCGGATCGCTTTGTCGGCAATACCGGGCATGACTTCAACCAAATCCGGCTGGCAAACCTCAATATGACGGGCGCCATCGTGCAAGGCTGCGGAATCCAGAAGAAAAATCCGCTGAACCGTAAAGAGGCCGAAGCTTTGAGCCCATTTGACGCAAGCCGGTTTGGTTGTAATAATCCCCGTCGGCCCAATATGTTCGGCAACAAAGCGCAAGCCTTGTTGATCAGGCCGCAAGCCGTCTACCAAATCGACATGCAAGAAGCACAGACGTCCACTTTGCCGGATTTGTCTGCACTGATCGGCCAAATCGTTAATCGAGCCGGATAAAAGAAAAATAGTGCGCGCCGGACCGGCCAGAGCTTGTTCCAGCAGTTGGCTGCTGCGGACGGCGGCGATAACCGGATTGGCGATTATTTCATCCAGAAGCTGTTGCTGATCCATAAGCCGCTTCCTTTCTGTCTTTTGATAGGGCCACCATTATTATGCTCCGTGACGGAACAAGCCGCAAGAAGCCGGTTATTGATCCGTATCCGGTAGATTGCGGGTCGCAATAATGTCGACGCCGGTGCCGAGCACATCAGCCAGAACGACATCGCCTATCCGGATCGGCAGGTTCGGCCGCAGCCGGCGAATTTGTTCCAGGCAGCCGGCGATCAGTTCTTTCGGGATAGCCGTTCTGGTTTTAACGCTCAGCGGCGTCCGGCTGCCCGGGATAACAACCAGACTGGTCACCATACGCCTGGGCTGAAGGACTTCGTCCCGGGCATATCGCTCGCCCCTGGCACAGGTAAATCCTTGAACCGTTTTAATCTTGCCTTGTTCGATAACCACCGTTAAACGACAGCCCATGGGGCAGCCAATACAAATCAGTTGACGTTCTTCATCATTAGCCATGGACTTTTGCCTCCACACGAACGGTTATGACTTCAACATTTTCAGCCAGCCGGTTTGCCGGCAAATCCAGAACAGCCATTTCTCCAGGCGCCATCACCAGTCTTTTTTGTTGAAAGATAATCTGGTCGCCGGCTAAGATCTGAATGCTTGCCTGATGGTAGATCACCGCCGGCCGAAAACTGATCCGTACGGATTCAGCTTTTACAGGACGGGTTATCTGCCGGGGAACGATGCCGCGTACGCCTGCCCCTTCAAGCACCCGGACCGGAACCAGACCGGTTTCCGTCGCCGGGGCCGACAGCCAGGCAACAGCTGCGCGTCCCGCGCGCGAGGCTTCCTGAGATACTTCGTCGACCAGATCGTGGACATGCAGGACATTCCCGCACGCATAGATGCCTGGTACGCCGGTAGCCAGATTTTGGTCGACACACGGCCCCTGCGTCGTACCGGATAAATCCACTCCGGCCTGACGGGACAGCTCGTTCTCCGGAATCAGCCCGACAGACAATAGCAGCGTATCACAGGCGATTTGTTCCTCCGTACCGGGAATCGGTTTTTTCGTCTGGGGATCGACAGCGGCGATCGTAACGCCTTCCAGACGTTCGCGGCCCTGAATATCGACGACAGTATGGTTCAGCAAAAGTGGAATATTATAATCTTGCAAGCATTGAACGACATTGCGGGTCAATCCGCTGGAAAAAGGCATGATTTCGACACAAGCCAGAACACGGGCCCCCTCGCAGGTCATCCGGCGGGCCATAATCAAACCGATATCGCCGGATCCCAGAATCACGATCCGCTTCCCGGGCAGGTAACCTTCCAGATTGACCAGCCGCTGAGCCGTGCCTGTGGTCATAATGCCGGCACAGCGGGTTCCGGGAATGCCCAGCGCGCCGCGCGGCCGTTCGCGGCAGCCCATGGCCAGGATAATCGCGCCGGCCTGGAATTGCTGCAAGCCTTCTGTCGGACTGACGGCTGTCACCAGGCGCTGCGGCGTTATGTCGAGCACCATGGCGCCGCATTGATAAGGGATGCCCCGCTGCTGTATTTGCCGGATATACCGGTCGGCATACTCGGGGCCGGTCAGTTCTTCTTTAAAAATATGCAGGCCAAAGCCGTTGTGGATGCATTGCTGTAAGATGCCGCCCAGACGGTCATCGCGCTCAAGGATCAGCAAATCGCGGCAGCCGGCGTCCCAGGCAGCCACAGCTGCAGCCAGGCCGGCGGGACCGCCGCCGATAATCACCAAATCAATCGTGCGGGGTTCAGTCATTTTTACCACCTGCCTTCCCGCTTGATTCTGCGGCTGCTGTCTGATCATCCAGAATCGGCGGCAAATCGCCGACCTGACCTAAAAGGATGCGGGACCGGCGGCCAAATTTCGTTAAATCAAGTTCAGGGATATGGAGTTCCTGACTCAGGATATCGAGGATACGCGGCGTACAGAAACCGCCCTGGCAGCGGCCCATTCCGGCCCGGGTTCGCCTTTTGACGCCATCCAGCGTTTTTGCGCCCAGCGGCCGGTTTATAGCGGCGCGGATTTCGGCTTCTGTGATCTGCTCACAACGGCAGATGATCCGGCCATAAAGCGGATTCTCGCCGACTTCAGCCGCGCGTTCCTCATTGCTCATATTACGGAAGCGCCGCGCCGGCTGAAAAGGCGGCTGAAAAGATTTTTTAGTCACCGCATGCAGCCGTTCGGCAACCATGCCGGACAATTCGACCGCAATAGCCGGCGCTGCCGTAAGTCCCGGCGATTCAACACCGGCGGCATTATATAAGCCGGGTACATCCAAAGATTCGCCGATGATAAAATCATTACGGTCACAGTGGGCGCGCAGACCGGAAAAAGCGGTGATAAAGCTGCGGTTCGGTATATTGGCCCAGCTCAGTGAGGCCACCCGCAGCACTTCGTCCAGTTTGGCCGCCGTGGTGCGGACATCTTCCTTATCGTCAATATCTTCTGCGGTCGGCCCGAGAATAAGCGTGCCGTCCACAGTGGGTGAAACCAGGATGCCCTTGCCCATCGGAGTCGGCAGTTGAAAAATGGTCGCCTGAAAAGTATTGCCGTAAGCTTTGTCGATCATCCAATACTCGCCGCGGCGCGGCGTGATATGAAAAGTATCTTCACTGAGCTGATTATTGATCACATCGGCATAAACGCCGGCGGCATTGATCAAGACCCGGCTGGTCAAGGTACCTTGACTGGTTGTCAGGGTAAAACCAGCCGGCGTCCGGCCGACTTTTTCAACCTGACAATTCAAACGGATATCGACGCCGTTCAATAAAGCATGCGTGGCCAGAGCGATCGTCAGTTCATATGGGCAGCAAATGCCGCCGGTTTCAGCCAACAGTGCGCCGCAAGCCAGAGGGCCGATATGCGGTTCCCGCGTCCGTAAAGCGGCTTCATCCAATATGCTGAGACCGGCGACGCCGTTTTGCCGGCCTCGCTCCATCAGGTTTTCCAGTCCGGGCTTATCTTCCGGATTGAACGCGACAACCAGTGAAGTATTTCGTTTAAAGGGCACGTCCAGTTCGGCGCACCAGCCGGCGTATAAGGCATTGCCGGCCACGTTTGTCCTTGCCTTGACGCTGCCGGGTTTGGCGTCATAGCCGGCGTGGATAATCGCGCTGTTGGCTTTGGTTGTTCCTTCGGCGACATCGGCGTTTCGTTCCAGAAGAACGACCGATAAATCATAGCGGGACAATTCCCTTGCGACAGAACAGCCAATAACACCGCCGCCTATGATGCATACGTCAATCATTGAGTATATTCCTCCGATCATGGCAATAAAAAAATCCGACCGAATAAAAGAATCCGGAAATACGCCTGTTCACGTATTCCGGGCTCTCTTTTCTCAGCCGAATCGTATCCAGTTAAACTGCAGCTCTATTGTAGCCGATGAAGATCAACCTGTCAAAGCCCTTTCATGGCCGGATACAGGCTAATATACCGCCGGTAAAGCTCATCATAGACAGCCTGCCGGCA
Source organism: Clostridiaceae bacterium (assembly GCA_034927345.1). Classification (GTDB taxonomy): domain Bacteria; phylum Bacillota; class Clostridia; order Saccharofermentanales; family UBA5734; genus JAYFQE01. The sequence continues at coordinate 61,433 of JAYFQE010000002.1, read as the reverse complement.
TTGTTCAGGCCAGGTCTCGCATTCCGGACGTACGAGCGCAACCGCTTCAGTTAAGTCCTGCCAGATACCGGCCGTCACGCCCGCCACCAAAGCCGCGCCAAACGACCCGCCTTCCGAACTGCCATAAACCGTTCTCACCGGCATCTGAAAACAATCGGCGAAGATCTGCCGCCATAAAGGGCTGGCCGCGCCGCCGCCGGCCAGAACCAACTCGCCGCCGTTCTTTATATCCTTGCGCGAACCGGCGATCAATTCGTAAACTTGCCGCAAAGAACAGGCGACGCCCTCTAAAACAGCCCGGGCAAAATGGCCCTTCTCATGCAGAACCGTCAAACCGATAAAAGCGCCGCGGGCATTGGCATCATGAATCGGGCAGCGTTCGCCGGTCAGATAAGGCAGAAAAATAAGTCCGTCGGCTCCGGGCGGAGTCGCCGCAGCCGCTTGGTCCAACAGACGGAAGGCCGATTGGCCTGTTCTTTCCCCCTCGGCTTGTTCATATTGGCCCAAGGCCTGCCGAAACCAGTGATAAGAGCCGGCCGCGGCTAAAGTGACGCCCATGGCGGTGAATGAACCTGGAACATTGCCGCGGAAAATCTGCAGTTTACCTTGGGGATTGGGCATGAATTCGGGTAATCCCATGGCAACCACGCCGGAGGTTCCCAGCGTGACGCCGATTCGTCCCGGTTTGATCAGACCGAGACCGGTCGTCGAAATAACCGCATCGCCGCCGCCGCCGCTGACCGGTGTTCCGGCAGGCAGGCCGGTCAGCCGGGCTGCTTCTGCAGATATATGGCCGGCAGCGGCTGTTGATTCAACGACCGGCGGAAAAAGATCCGGATCCATACCGGCTTTATTCATCAGTTCACGGCACCATTCGCCGCGGCGGACATCATAAAGGCCGGTTCCGGAAGCATCTGATACCTCGGTCATGATGCTGCCGGTCAGGCGATAGCGGATATAATCCTTCGGGTTGAGTATGAAACGGATCCGTTCGTAAAGCTGCGGTTCCATCTGCTGCATCCAGCGGATTTTACCGCCTGTATAACCGGTCAGCATCATATTGTTGGTAAGCGCCAGCAAAGATTCCCCGCCGCCGGCCAGAACGGTCAACTCGCGGCATTGCTGTTCTGTCCGCTGATCATTCCATAAAATAGCCCGGCGGATAACCTGCCGATTCTTGTCCAGCGCCACCAGGCCATGCATTTGGCCGGATAAACCGATCGCGGCTACCGGGCGGCCGCCGCAAGATGACAAGACGCGCGGCAAAGCGTGCATAACGCCCGCCCACCAGTCTTCCGGGTCCTGTTCCGCCCAGCCGGCCTGCGGCGTATATAAAGGATATGACTCAACAGCCGACGCCAGTATGGAACCGTCCGCTGTGATAGCCAGGACTTTAACACCTGACGTTCCGATATCGATGCCAATCAAACATGATTCCTGCATAGTATCCCTCTTTTCATCAACCAGCATCCGGCCGCCGGCTGCCGGATGATTTCAAATATATCCATATCTTCAGAATAAAAGGGACGCCGCTTAAAGTCAACCAATTCATTGTGCTGTAATGAACATACTTGTGCTATACTAATAACCATTATGATCCGATATCATTATTTATGATAAACAGCCTAAGCGTTTGGGGATGTAATTTTATGAGCTTTCTTAACATAGCTCAACTGATTGATATTAATGTCGTTACAGTCATCGTTTTGTTATTGATTTTATGGGCTATAATCAGCAATTATCACGAGCGGGGCATGGTCGCGACGCAATTGTTTATCATATTAATCATCTTAAATATCCTGTTAACAATTTTAGATATGCTCGGCTGGATCTGGAATGGCATGCCGGGAAAAACGGCCTGGTACGCCAATTTTATTTTTAATTCGCTTTTATATGTCTGCGCGCCGCTGCCGGCAGCCGCCTGGTACCTATACGCGCATTATCAAGTTTTCCACAGTCTGCGCCGGATTAAGCGCCCGGCTGTTTTCCTTTCAGCCGTCATCCTGATCAATCTGCTTTTAACCGGCTTATCTGTGAGGACCGGCTGGTATTTCACCATTGACGCCGCCAATATTTATCATCGCAGCCCTCTGTTTTTTATACATGTCGGTTTGGTTTTTTTCATCCTGGCAGTAACTTGCTTTATGGCGCTTTTTAACCGGAAACTACTGGAAAGCCGTTATTTTTACGCTATGCTCCTCTTTATCCTGCCGCCGGTTGCCGGTTCAATCCTGCAGGTACTTTTTTATGGGTTATTTTTAAACTGGCCGTCGATGATGATCTCCGTCCTGATCGTTTACCTGCAGATCCAGGACCGCGGCCTGAATACGGATTATTTAACAGGCGCCTACAATCGAAGGCATTTCGAAAAAATCATCAACATACGCATTCACAGGCCGGCTGCCAATCAGGGATTCGCCGTTATCATCGGCGATTTGGACGGATTTAAGCAAATTAACGACCATTACGGTCATGATGTCGGCGACGAAGCCTTGCTGAGCGCTGTTCGCCTGATTCGCCACTGCCTGCGTCATGACGATTTAATTGCCCGTTTCGGCGGTGATGAATTTTACATCATGCTTAATCTCTCTGAAGAAGTGGGACTCCAAAGTGTCGTGCACCGGATCAATCATGAATTTGCCCAGTTCAACAGCAGCAATCTGCAGCCTTATTCCTTATCAATCAGCATGGGCGCCGCGATTTATGACCGGTCGTCTAAAATGAACGCCGAGCAGTTTCTGAAATTTGTCGACCAGCTGATGTACCAGGAAAAAAGCCGCCGGCAGGTTCTCCCACGCGGCGGCTATATTCATTCTGTTTCCGATTCGATATCTTGACAGCCGGCGGCATCAGCCGGCGGCATGGACCGGATTGGCCAAAACGCCGATTCCTTCGATACTGATTTCGACCGTATCGCCTGACTGCATGGGCCCTACTCCCGATGGCGTGCCTGTTGTGACAACATCGCCGGGCAGCAGGGTCATGCAGGCTGTGATAAATTCAATCAATTCGCCAACCGGCCATATCAGGCGGCTGGTTGATGATTCCTGCATGATTCGGCCATTCAGGCGCGTCCTGACCGTCAGATTGCCGGGATCAACTTCATCGGTCACCAGAGGGCCGACCGGGGCGAAACCGTCGAAGCCTTTTGCTCGAGTCCATTGCCCGTCTTGTTTTTGAATATCCCGGGCCGTCACATCATTAAAACACGTATAGCCTAAAATATACGCCGGGGCGTCGGCTGCTTTTATTTGCCTGGCTGTCCTGCTGATGACCAGAGCCAGTTCACATTCGTAGTCGACCTGTTTAGAGAGGCCGGCGGGCGGAAGCACGATCGGGCTGCCCGGATCATTAACCGATGTCGGCGGTTTGATGAAGATAATCGGCGTTTTCGGCATCTGGCTGTCAAATTCCTGAATATGATCATGATAGTTCTTGCCGATCGCCACAATTTTTCCAGGCTCGCAAGGGGCCAGCAAATGAACGGCTTTCAAAGGTATGGGCTGTCCTTGCGGAACACCTTGCCGGTATGGCGCCGCGGTTAAAGGCTGGATCAGATCGTCATTAAGCAGCAATCCCCAGAATGTCAAATTGTTATGAGCATAACGAACATAACGCATACCTTAATCCTCCTGTCGAATCATCGATCATCGCCCGAATCGGCCACAAATTACTTCAATCGGCCGAGCAGAGCTTCTGTTTGCCGGCCGAGTTCATCATACCGGCCTTCCTGAATTAGCTGGGGATTAAGCAGTGAACTGCCCATCCCGATGCCGATACAGCCGGCTCGAATCCAGTCGGCGGCATTATCTGCCGTCACGCCTCCGACAGCAACCAGATTCAAGTCATTGAGCGGAGCCAGGATGTCTTTGATGTACCCGGTTCCCATCCGGCCGGCCGGGAAAATCTTCAGAGTCGACGCGCCGGCCCGGATCGCGGCCATCATTTCCGTCGGCGTCAGCACGCCGCAAACAACCGGGCAGGAACGTTTTTTAGCCAGATCGAGAACATCCGGGTCCAGATTCGGCGTTACCAGAAACTGCGCGCCGGCATCCATAGCTTCTGTCGCTCGCTCCGGTGTCGACACAGTGCCGGCTCCGATCAACATCCGGCCGCCGAAACGGGTTCGGGCCAGATTGATTTGCTCAGCGGCAGCTTTGGTATTCATGGTGATTTCGATCAGCCGGACGCCGGCATCCGCCAGCATCTGGAAAACCGGAATCAACTGCTCTTCCGGCAAATGACGCATAATCGCGATCAGACGATAATGCCTGATCAGATCATTCATGGAATTTGTCAAATCAAGGTCTTCCATTATTTTACCACTCCGCAACACTGCCGTCAGCATAACGCCAAACAGGATTTTTCCAATTATGGCCAATCAAGGCGCGCTCCCGGACTTTTTCTTCATTGACCGTAATGCCCAGGCCGGGTTTAACCGGCAAGGAGACATAACCTTTATCATAGCTGAAATCAGCAGGATCAACCAGATAATCAAGCAGATCATTGCCTACGTTATAATGGATACCCAGACTTTGCTCCTGGATGATGGCATTCGGCGTGCAGGCGTCCAGATTAAGGCAGGCAGCCAGAGCGATCGGGCCTAAAGGACAGTGCGGAGCAACCGACACATCATAGGCCTCGGCCATGGCAGCTATTTTCCGGCATTCCAGGATGCCGCCGGCATGTGAAAGATCCGGCTGGATAATATCGACATAACCGTCCTGCAGCAGTTTCTTAAAATCCCAGCGGGTAAACAGACGTTCACCAGTTGCGATCGGTATCGATGAGTGACAGGCGATTTCACGCAGAGCTTCCAGATTTTCCGAAAGAACCGGCTCTTCAATAAAAAGGGGATGAAGCGGTTCCAGTTCATGGGCGAGAACCTTGGCCATCGATTTATGAACCCGGCCATGAAAATCAATGCCAATGCCCAAACCTGGTCCGCCGGCTTCCCGCACGGCAGCTACCCGTTCCAGCACGGCGGTGACTTTTTCAAAACTGTCCAGATAGTTCATTTCTTCTGTCGCATTCATCTTTACCGCTGTAAATCCGTTGGCCATTTGTTTCTTTGTTTCAGCCATCACATCGGCAGGCCGGTCGCCGCCTATCCAGTTATAAACCGGCATCTTATCCCGGCAGCGCCCGCCCAGCAGTTCAAAAACCGGCGCTTTGTAGAATTGGCCTTTGATATCCCACAAAGCCTGTTCAATACCTGATAAGGCGCTGGTCAGAATCGGGCCGCCGCGGTAAAAGCCGCCGCGGTAAATCGTCTGCCAGATATCTTCGATCCGCATCGGGTCCTTTTGATCCAGGTAGGACCAAAGTTCCGCCACACACGCGGCAACCGTATCGGCCCGCCCTTCAACGACCGGCTCGCCCCAGCCGACCAGTCCCTCGTCGGTTTCCAGGCGCAAAAACAACCAGCGGGGCGGCACTTTAAACAATTCATAACGAATTAGTTTCATCTTTTATTCCTCCTGGACGTTTGATTAAGGCGATTCAGGCAGCGCCTCAACGCTGTACGCGTCCGGACGCGTCGCCCAGCATCAGTTTTTCGACTTCGGCAGCCGTCACGCGATTGAAATCGCCGGGAATCGTATGTTTGAGGCAACTGGCAGCCGTGGCGAATTCCAACGCCCAATGGGAGTCGTCCGATGAAAGCAAGCCGTGGATCAAGCCGCCGCAAAAGGAATCGCCGCCGCCGACGCGGTCGACGATGTCTTGTATGTCATATCGTTTGCTGCGATAAAAGCCCTGGCGGTCATTCAGGCAGGCAGACCAGCCGTTCTGATCGGCGCTGTGGCTTTCCCGCAAAGTAATGGCGATCAAACTAAGCTGCGGGAATTGTTGCAAAACCCGGCCCGTTAAATCAGCATAAGCGGCGTCGGACAATTCACCGGACGCGACATCGCTGTCGGCTTGAATGCCGAGTGATTTCTGGCAGTCTTCTTCATTAGCGATTAAAACATCGGCGCCCCGGACAAGTTCAGGCATGACTTCATGAGCTTTTTTACCATATTTCCATAATTTTGCCCGGTAATTTAAGTCGATCGATACTTTCACGCCCATACTCCGGGCCACGCGGATAGCTTCCAGCGACAAGTCGGCGCAATTCTGGCTGAGCGCTGGAGTGATGCCGGTAACATGGAACCACTCGGCATCCTGAAAGATGGCCTTCCAATCGAAATCGCCCGGTTTTGCCAGGGAAATACAAGAATAGTCCCGGTCATAAATGACTTTTGAAGGTCGTTGATTGGAACCGGCTTCAACATAATAAGCACCCAGACGGCCGGCAGTACGGCGGATTCCAGCAACATCGACGCCGAAACGGCGTAATTCGGCGATACAGGCATCTGCTATCTCATGGTTGGGTAAAGCAGTAATAAACGCTGCTTGATGGCCATAATTTGCCGCCGAAACGGCAACATTGGCTTCGCCGCCGCCAAAAGTCATTTCCAGCAGGCCGGTCTGCCCCAGCCGTTCATGACCAGGCGATTTCAAGCGCAGCATGATTTCTCCAAAAGTAACGATCTTCTTATTCATATTGTCCTCCCTTTTATCGGTTATTTTCTTGATAGAAGCCCATGCGGCGCGATATGGCCGCCGCGGTATCTTTAAGCCAGATAATGAGTTCACTCCGGGGATCATCCAGAAAATCCTCCCGGCCGCCGGCCGTACTGACAGCGGCGATAATCTGGCCACGGTAATCGCGGATCGGCGCAGCCAGACAGAACACGCCCGGTTCGTGTTCCTCACGGTCCAGCGCATAACCTGTCTCGCGGGCCTGCCGCACTTCGGCCAGGATCAGCTGTGGATCCGTCAGGGTCCGGGGTGTGAAAGGTTTTAAATCAATTTGCCGCAATAAATCAAGGACGATCTGGTCCGGCATGGCCGACAACAGAACTTTACCCAATGCCGTACAGTAAACGGGACTCCGTTTTCCGATCTGCGAATACATGCGGATCGAATGGACGGTCTCTACTTTTTCAATATAAACAATTTCGCCCTGATCATAAATAGCCAAGTGCACCGGCTGACCAACTTTATTGACCAGCTGGCGCAGCCAGGGCTGCGCTTCTGTTTTCAGCTCCAGGTTATTCAGTCGTAAGCTGCTGATTTCAATCACCTTCAGGCCGATCATGTAACGGCCGCTTTCATCCTGACGCTCAACAAACTGGCGGCTGAGCAAGGTCGACAGCAAACGATAGGTCGTAACCTTACTCAGACCCATAGCGGCAGCTATCTCGGCCGGCCGTAAACCATCCGGATGTCGGGCCAGCAGCTCAAGGATCGCCAGAGCGCGGTCAACAGTCTGCAAGGAAGTATCCGGCATCGTTTTATCCTTTCTGCCTGACGACTCGGTCAATTCTGGCCGCGAGCCTTGCGGATTTCCCGGATAAATGCGCGGGCTGTTTCGGTAATTGCCGCGTAATTGCCGGTTTTTGCGCCGCCGGTCAAAGAACTGCCGGCGCCTAAAGCAACAGCGCCCGCTTTTATCCAGTCGGCGGCATTATCAACGCTGACGCCGCCGGTCGGCATGATTCTGGCTTGCGGCAGCGGGCCGTGCGCAGCCTTGATCATGGCCGGTCCGAATAGCTCGCCCGGGAAAAGCTTGATTAAATCGGCGCCGCTTCTCATCACCTCGACCATTTCCTTGATGGTCATAGCGCCGGGCATCACTGCAATTTGATAGGTCTGGCACAGTTTTACCGTCTCGGCGTCAAAGCATGGGCTGACGATATAACGGGCGCCGCTCAAGATGGCTTGTCTGGCTGTAATAGCGTCCATGACCGTACCGGCGCCGATGATCATTTCTTCCGGCTTGTACCTTTTAGCCAGTTGTTCAATAATCAAGCTTGCTCCGGGAACCGTATAAGTTATTTCGATTGCCGCAACACCGCCTTCAATGCAGGCGTCGGCGATTTTCACCGCCTGTTCGGACGATTCGGCGCGGACAACCGCGACCAGTCCGCAATCTTCGATCATCTGGAGAATTTGGCTCTTATTCATCATGCACCTCGACAGATTTCATCTTATTCGTTGCACTATTTGCAACGTCATTTCACTATAATTATAGCAAAAGAAATACTTCTTTGGCAAGAAAAATCGCCGGCTGATGATCTGCCCGCACAAAAAACCGGCCCGGCGAGCGTTTCCGGAGTGATCCGGAAGCGCCGCCAAGCCGGCTTGAGACTGCCGATATCTGCGGTAACTAAACGCAAGTATACCCGCCGTCAACCGGCAGCAGGATGCCGGTCACATAGGATGAGGCGTCCGATGCTAAAAAGACAACCGCGCCATCCAGTTCACCCTCGTTGCCATAACGGCCCAGAGGAACATGCAATTTCATATAGCTGGAGAAAGATTCGGTCTTCAGGGTGTCGATCGTCAGCTCTGTAGCAAAATAACCTGGGCAGATGGCATTGACGGTAATACCATACTTGGCCCATTCTGCGCCGAGAGCCCGCGTCAGATTGACAACGCCGCCTTTGGCCGAATGGTAAGCCGCGGTGCCCAGAGCCATATTGCCAACCATGCCATACATGGAAGCGATATTGATGATGTGGCCGGAGCGCTGTCCGATCATGATTTTGCCAAATTCACGCGCTACCGTAAACACGCCGGTCAGGTCGACCGCTATGGTATGATTCCAATCTTCGTCACTCGTTGTCTCGGCCGGGCCGACGCCGCCGGATCCGGCATTATTCACAACAACATCAACATGACCATATTCGGCCACGACAGACTTCACGGCTGCCCGGACGGAATCTGAATCCGATACGTCACAGCGTACAGGCAGGCACCGAACCCCCAGCTTTCTGATATCTTCCGCTACGGCGTCAAGACGTTCCTTCCGCCGGGCCAGAATAGCCAAATCCGCACCCTGCCGGGCCAATGCCCGGGCCATCTGGACGCCCAGACCCGATGACGCTCCGGTTATCACCGCTACTTTTCCTGTCAGATCAAACAGTTGGTTACTCATAATATGTTCCTCCCTTTACTGATCATGGAAATTCTATAAGCGTTGTTTCCATTTGTTGTATACAATTCCAAGTATAAAGGGAAAATCATAAAAAATATGTATCCATAGCTACACAATCATCAGAATGCGGCGTCTTTTTAATCAGCCGGCTATACGTCCGGCAAATGATCATGAAGCCCGCCGTATGCAGTTGCCGCCGATCTTTTTACTTTGGTACATCAATTTATCGGCTTCTTTGATCAGATTATCCAGATTGGAATCCGGTTTCATGCCGACGACCCCGAAACTGCATGTCAAATGAATGTGACCGGAAAACCGGGCTTCGCCAAGCGTTTTCCGGATCCGCTCCAGAACGATCACCGCCTCATGCTCGGTCGTATGCGGGAAAAGCAAGATGAATTCGTCACCACCCCAGCGAGCCAGCGAATCAGAGCCGCGCAGGCTGTGATTGATCAGGCGGACCATTTCAACCAGGACTTCATCGGCGGCCGAATGCCCGTGATCGTCATTAATTTGTTTGAAATTATCGATATCAAACAAAGCCAGGGCAAGCGGCAGTTGATAGCGGCGGCAATAAGCCGACCACTTTTCATACAAGTCTATCAGCTTATTGCGATTCGAGGCTTTGGTTAAAGGATCAATCGTGTTCAAGATGATCAATTCATTTTTTGCCTGGAATTCCCGATACTGATGTCTATCCATGTTGTGGGCGAACAAGGCGCAGAGAACAGTTGCCAAAATCAAATAAACAGCGCCGGCCCAAAAATTATTATCGCTTAGCCTTTCGACGGTCAATCGTGAATATATCAGATAACTGGCAACGCCGGCTGAAGCGACAATGTATTCATATAGCCAGCGGTTCGGCATGATAAAAACGACAATGATAATGATGATCATGCCCATCGTCTGTATCATATAGTCTGGTGGATTATATTGGCTGTAAATATATAAAAAGAAAAAGATGGCGGCCGCTTCATAAAGTGTAATCAGCCGGGCAAAGGTCTCAAAGGTCTTGATTTTTCTGGCCTGGCAGTTTCGCGCTATCAGGAAACACGCCAGGGTATAACAGATACGCAATAAAATAATCAGCATTTTAGCCGGCTCAAAAGAAATAGACATGATGTCCGGTATGATCAGGGCGATATTAAACAAGCCGATAGCTAAAGCGATCAATCCAATATAGGGTTGATTCCGAATCAATAATTCCTGTTGGTAAATCCGGCGCAAATCATGATCGCGGTCTGTATTATAGTAATTCTTATGCCTTAATTTGTTCATAAGGTCGAAGCATCCGTTTCTGTCTTGCCCGCCGGCCGAAACCGGCAGGGATGCCCATCGTCATTGAAAGCGCAATCAGGCGTCCGTGCCATTCATTTACTCTAAGATTCTTCATTTCCGTAAAACGCAGCTGCCGGTTTTCAGGCCGGCAGTTGCATTGCGGCTTTGTCAGTTTTCTTCGGCATTCGCGCCAAAGACGCAAGCCGGGCTGGATGAGCCGGCGGGTTTTCCGGTCAAATACTCGTCAATAGCCTGAGCGGCTTTTTTCCCTGCGCCCATGGCCAGAATAACGGTCGCGGCTCCGGTGACCGCGTCGCCGCCGGCATATACGCCGGTCAGGCTGGTGGCCATCGTTTCGTCGTCGGCGATAATGCCGCCCCAGCGCTGGGTTTCCAGACCCGGCGTCGTCGACTTGATCAGAGGATTGGGGCTTTGGCCGATGGCGATAACCACTGTATCGACCGGGATCTGATACTCCGAACCGGCTCTGGCAACCGGGCGGCGGCGGCCGGAAGCATCCGGCTCACCCAAATCCATTTCCACACACTCGATGGCTTGCACCCAGCCGTCTTCCGTGCCGATTACCCGGGTTGGATTAGTCAGCAGTTTAAAGATGATGCCTTCTTCGCGGGCATGATGGACTTCCTCGAGACGGGCAGGCATCTCGGCTTCCGAACGGCGGTAAACAATATAAACTTTTTCAGCGCCCAGACGCTTGGCGCAGCGCGCGGCGTCCATGGCGACATTACCGCCGCCGACGATGGCGACCTGTCGGCCGATGCGGATCGGCGTATCGCTGTCAGGAAATTTATAAGCTTTCATCAGATTGATACGGGTCAGAAATTCATTGGCCGAATAAACGCCGTTAAGATTCTCGCCGGGGATCTTCATAAAGCTTGGCAGCCCGGCGCCGGTACCGATAAAAATCGCTTCATAACCCTGTTGATTCAATTCTTCCAGGGTAAACACCTTGCCGATAACCTGGTTTGTTTTTATGGTAACGCCCAGTTCGCGCAGATTATTGATTTCCTTCTGCACCAGGGCTTTGGGCAGCCGGAATTCGGGAATGCCGTACATCAGCACGCCGCCCGGCACATGAAAAGCTTCAAAAATCGTTACGTCATAACCTCTTTTGGCCAAATCGCCGGCACAGGACAAACCGGCCGGACCGGAACCTACTACAGCGACCTTGCGGTTCTTCGGAACCACCGGTTCCACTTTAAGCGGCTTGTTCGCCATAGCCCAGTCGGCTACAAAACGTTCAAGCCGGCCGATGGCCACCGGTTCGCCTTTCTTGCCGCGTACACAAAATTTCTCGCATTGGCTTTCCTGAGGGCAGACCCGGCCGCAGATCGCCGGCAAGCTGTTGGTCGCCGTAATCAGGTCGTATGCGGCTCCGAATTCGCCGGCGGCAACCAAGGTGATGAATCCGGGGATATTGACATTGACCGGACAGCCGCTTACGCAAGGCTTTGCCTTGCATTGCAGGCAGCGGGCCGCTTCTTCCATAGCCATCTCAGCGGTATAGCCCTGGGCGACTTCCAAAAAATTCCGGTTGCGGACATTAGGGTCCTGCTCCGGCATAGCCATTTTTTTCAAGGACATATTAGGCATGGTGGCGCTCCTCTCCGGTCAAACGGCACAAATGCGCTTCGTAGACAGCTTTTTCATCTTTTTTATACATTTGCTGCCGGCGCATCGCTTCATCAAAATCAACCAAATGGCCGTCGAAATCCGGTCCGTCGACACAAGCAAACTTGGTTTCGCCGCCGACGGTAACCCGACAGCCGCCGCACATGCCTGTGCCGTCTACCATAACCGGATTCATGCTGACCACGGTCTTTATGCCATATGGGCGGGTCAGATTGCTGACCATTTTCATCATAATCAAAGGTCCGATGGCAATAACCAGATCATAGGATACGCCTGCTTCGATCTGATTTCTCAGGACATCGGTTACAAAGCCTTTGTGGCCATTGGAGCCGTCGTCGGTTGTCAAATATAAATGACTGCAGGCCGCCCGCATCTCATCTTCCAGTATAATCAGGTCTTTATTGCGGAAGCCGGCGATAATATCAACTTCAGCGCCCATATGATGGAGCTTTTTAGCCTGGGGATAAGCAATGGCCGAACCGAGGCCGCCGCCGATCACGGCAACGCGCCGGTATCCGGCCAGATGCGTGGCGACGCCCAGCGGGCCGACAAAATCCAGGATCGACATGCCTTCTTCCATATCATTCAGCAGCCGGGTCGTTTTGCCGACGACCTGAAAAATAATCGTGACTGTACCGGCCGTCCGATCAAAATCGGCTACGGTCAGCGGTATCCGTTCCCCTTCTTCGTTGACCCGCAAAATAATAAACTGGCCCGGCTCGGCCTTGCGGGCGATATCCGGAGCCTGGACTTCCATTAAAGTGACCGCCGGATTAAGTATTTTTTTTCGGACAATCTGATACAACACTAATTCCTCCTTAGCGCCGTCTACACAGCCATATCTTACTTATTATAGGATATTCCCCTTCTATTTCAATGCACATTTTGCAGCAAATTGCGCTCGTTTCCGAACCATTCTTCCGTACGGTCGCGAGAAAGAATCCATATTTATAAATCAGAACAGCCATTTACCGTGTTTTCAGATAAAAAAACGGATGGCCGATCGACAACCGGCCATCCGCATGATAAACCGTTCAGGAGATCATTACAATTTCTGTAAATACATCAGGATAAAGTTGACCAGGAACAAGATGGACGCGCCATAAAGGATGGGATGGACTTCTTTGCCTTTGCCGCGCACCAGCTTGATGATGCAGTAGAAAATGAAGCCGGCGGCAATACCGTAGGAAATGCTGTAGGCAAAAGCCATTATGGCTACGGTCAGGAAGGCAGGAATTGCCTCCTCAAACTCCTTCCAGTTGATTTCGCCAAAGACTTCAGCCATCAGGATACCGACGATAATCAAAGCGGGAGCGGTTGCGGCGGCCGGCACAATGCCGATAACCGAGGCAAAAGGCAGGCAGAGCAGGAATAAAACAGCAACCGTGATCGAGGTCAGTCCGGTGCGTCCGCCAACGCCGATTCCGGCTGAGCTTTCAACATAAGTTGTCGTATTGGAGGTGCCGAGCAGAGCGCCGATCGATGTAGCCGTCGAATCAGCAAATAAAGCGCGGTCCATGCGGGATTTGAATCCGGAACCGCTGTTCAGCGCTTTTTCGTCATTCTCATCAAAGATTCCGCTTTTGCGGCCGGTGCCGATGAAGGTGCCGATCGTATCAAAGGTGTCGGAGAGACTGAACGCGAATATGGTGATTAAGACCATCGGGATGCGTGCGGGATCGGAAAATAAACTGGCCAGGCCCGTGCTGCCGAAGAACGAAAAAGAAACATTTTTAATGCCGCCAACAGCGCTCAGGTCGATCAGTTTGTCGGGAATAACCGTAATGCCCATCGGAATGCCGATGATCGTCGTCAGGATAATGCCGATCAGCATACTGCCTTTAATTTTCAAAACCATTAAAATGACGATGATGACTAAACCGATCAGAGCCAGCTGGGCCGCCGGGTCCGTAAAATTGACCATCGCCGGAACAGCCGAAGATTTAGCGATAATCGTGCTGGCTGCCGGATCGATCGTTTTGTCAAAGCTGGAATAAGTGCCGGGATCAATCGTAAAATCGATAAATCCGGCGTTTTTGATGCCGATATAGGCGATAAACAGGCCGATGCCGCCGCCGATTGCATGCTGCAGGCTAGCGGGGATCGCTTTAATGATCGCTTTACGAACCTGAGTTACCGTGATCAGGATATTGATCAGGCCGCAAATAAAAACCATCGCCAGCGCTTCCTGCCATTTGAACTGCATGCTCAGGCAGACTGTATAGGTAAAAAAGGCGTTCAAACCCATGCCGGGCGCCGTGGCATAAGGAACATTAGCCACCAGGCCCATAATCAAGGTGCCAATGACGGAGGCCAGAACCGTCGCGACAAAGACGCCGCCTTTGTCCATGCCCGTTATACCCAGCATTTGCGGGTTAACGAAAATAATGTAGGCCATGGTGAAGAAAGTCGTCAGGCCGGCAATGATTTCGGTTCTGACATTGGTGCCCTTTTCCTTCAGTTTGAAGAACTCATCCATTCCATTCTCAACTCCCATCCAATTTATTGCCGCGCAGCGGCAGATTAACGATATTAGTTTACCAGTCAAGGCAGTAAAAAAGAATATGAAATTTGGCGATTTATCAAGTAAATTTTTTGATTCGGCGGTTTCCCCCATGGTAACGCGGGATACCACGGTAACTGACTCCTGTGGGATAATTGACTTGTTGATCAGCCTCTATCATTTTTTAATAGAAAGAAGGATGAAACATGAATGAGAAATTATCGCAAGCCATTAGTGAACAAGTGAATAAAGAGTACTTTTCGGCGTTCCTGTATCTGGCCATGTCCAATTGGTTTAATGATAAGGGTTTGAAAGGCGCCGCTAACTGGAATTATGTCCAATACCAGGAAGAACTGGCCCATGCGCAGAATCTTTTTAAATACATGCAGATTCGCGATGAAAAGGTTACTTTTAAGGCGGTTGCCGATCCCAGCCAGCAATGGGACTCTCCTCTGGCCGTATTCCGTCACGTCTTGTCCCATGAACAATCCGTAACCGAATCAATCGGCCATCTGGCCAGTCTGGCCATGCAGTGCAACGATCACGCCGCCTATATTTTTTTGCAGTGGTATGTCACGGAACAAGTGGAAGAAGAAGGCAACGCCACCGATATTATCCACCGGCTGGAAATGGCCGGCGATAATACCAATGCCTTGTTGATGATCGACGATCAGCTGGGGACACGTTTGTTTGTCGCGCCGGTTGTTCCCGGCATAACGCCGGCTGCCTGAAAAGTCCCGCCGTTGTCCGAAAGGCCGGCCATTATCGACAAACATCGGGATAATCGCTGATGAAACCAGGCCGGCGTCATCGTTTTCCAGATTGTTAAAAATGAATCCCGGAGGCTGTCCAACTGGTTGTGCTGATGGTGCTGCCACGCCTGGACAGCCTCTTTCCACTCATCTTGTTCGCCCAGGCGTTCCAGCAAGGTTAACGTGATGATACCGTCATGCCAGCCGCCCAAAACATCCTGGAAGACGCGGAATTCTTTAAGCATGGTTTCACCGGCCTCCCCCCACAGCGGTTGAAAAAAAGCCAGCAGATAACGGAAATTTTTCGCCGCTATCCGCAATTGGTGCAGAACAGGTTCCGGTATTTCTTCCTGGCCGGGCGCGGCAGGCTGACCGGAGATGACGCTGTGATAAACAGTCACCGCTGCCGCCGCTTGATAAAGCATGGCCGGCAGGCAATCGTCCAGGTGGTAAAGCCTGACTTCGCCGCTGTCCGTTAGGGCGGCCGGAAGCATCCGGATGACAAGATCCGAAGTCTTCAGCGCTGTCGTATGGCGGTTCAGCGCTTTAACCGTATCCTTGCTTAGCAAATCATGCCTTAAGGCCTGACGTTTTTGATCTTGTCCGGCTCTTAGTTTATTCAGGAAATCATGGGCGGCAATCTGCGGATTCTCCTGAAAAAATGCCGCGGCGTTTTGAGCCATAACGTCGGCATCACGAACTTTCCCCAGCTTTTTCAACAATTTTCCATTAAAACGGATTTCTTCTGCCAGCCAATCAGGATCCAGCCAGTTCCTCAGATAAATCAATAAAGCCAGCGAACGCCGCAAAGCGACACGCATCGCATGTACGGCTTCTATTGAATCTTCCTGCCCACCGGCAAGGAAGATCTTTTCCTGTTTGATCCATTCATCCCATTGAGTCTGCAAGCAATATCCTGCCGCTTCGGTTATCGGCTGCCGCATCATCAATCGCGCTGCATTCTGCATCATACTCCGACCTTTCCTGTCAAGGACTCCAAATACGATCAGACCTGCTTTAATGATTCTATTGTACGGAATTCGTCCGCGTAGTGCAAGGATAAACATTCTATAAACATTAATCATATTTGTTCTTGATTTTAATAATCATTATGGTATATTGTTTATTATATAAACAGGAGGTCTTGAAGATGCTGGATCTGGATCATATAACGGTACAAGATATACGACAAGGTTATCGCCTGACCGGATGCCCCCGGCAATATAGCTGCCTTTTCTGCACGGCTGTCTACGATGAAGGGCAGATTTATGAGCAGGACGGCAAATTATACACGGCCGGGCGGGCGATATCGCTGCACATTCAAAAATCGCATCAATCGGTTTTCGAACAATTACTGAAATTGGATAAGCGGTTTATCGGTCTGACCGACAATCAAAAGAAAGTCCTGCGCCTCATGTATCAGGGTTGCGACACACGCCGGATTGCGGAAGAAACCGGGACAGCGGCATCGACCATCCGAGCCCAGCGTTTTCTCTTTAAAGAAAAAAGCCGGCAGGCGAAATTGACGCTGGCTTTGTTTCAAACGCTCGAAGACGCCGTTCAGTCGGCGCCGGCAAAAGAAGCAGATGCCGAAACGGCCGACAGCCTCTCCCCGATTCACGTCACGGCGGCACAGATAGACGAGCGATTTGCCATCACCGCCGCCGATAAGGAGAAAGTGATCCGCACTTATGTCATATCCCGGGATCCTCTGGTTATCAAAGGTCTGCCGGTAAAAGAGAAGCGCAAATTGGTTCTTCTGCAATTAATCGCCGCTTGCTTTACTCCGGGGCAGTTATATACCGAAAAAGAAGTCAACGCCGTCATTCAGCCCATTTATGACGATTTTGTCACGATTCGCCGTTATCTGATCGAATATGGTTATCTGGATCGTACGCCCAGCGGATCCTCTTATTGGATCAAATCAACCGGCGAATAATCCCATTCAAAGCTGCGGCGTGATAAAATGATTGATCAATAAAATTATGCCTTGATCATTGCGGGAGGTTGTCATGAAACAGTCTTTGAATCCGAAAACGCCTTTGGTTCCGGTCCGGCTGACTGAAAATCATGATGCGCTGGTTCTTCTGGATCAAACCGGCCTGCCGGCGGAAGAAAAATATCTGACTTTAAAGTCCTTGCCGGAGATTCATGCCGCCATATACCGCCTCAGTGTACGCGGCGCGCCGGCCATCGGCATCGCCGCGGCTTACGCCGTTTATCTGGCGGCCCGTTATTCGCCGGCCCAGGATTATGATATGCTCGAAAAAGACGTAGACGAAGCCTGCCGTTTTCTGGCGACAGCCAGACCGACAGCGGTCAATCTGTTCTGGGCTCTGGACCGGATGCGGCGATGCTTGCGCAGCCACCCGCAGGAATCCGCTGACCAGGCGCGCGAGATATTGCTCAGAGAAGCGCAGGCCATCCATGCCGAAGACACGGCCGTATGCCGGTTAATCGGCGAAAACGGCCTGACTCTGCTGCAGCCCGGTTTCGGCCTCCTGACCCATTGTAATGCCGGCAGCCTGGCCACTTCCGCATATGGAACAGCCTTGGCTCCGATATACCTGGGTCAGGAACGCGATTATCATTTTCATGTTTTTGCCGACGAAACGCGACCGCTCCTGCAAGGCGCCCGCTTGACCGCTTATGAGCTGCAGCGGGCCGGCGTCGACGTTACGTTGATCTGCGACAACATGGCGGCTACGGTGATGGAAAAAGGCTGGGTCCAGGCTGTGCTGGTCGGCTGCGACCGGGTGGCGGCCAACGGCGACGCCGCCAATAAAATCGGGACAGCCGGCGCGGCCATCCTGGCCCGTTATTTTAATATACCGTTTTATGTCTGCGCGCCGGCGTCGACCCTGGATTTTCAATGCGCCGACGGACGGGCTATCCATATCGAAGAACGCCGCCCGGAGGAAATAACCGAACTGGGTTTTTCCCACCGGATGGCGCCTTCCGGCATTAAAGTATATAATCCCGCGTTTGATATCACCGATCACCGGTTAATCAGCGCCTTCATCACTGAAAAGGGTGTCCTGTACCCCCCGTTCGAGCAAAGCCTGACGCTGCTTCGGCCATGAGCGTGTCAGGATCGGCCGACACAATCGGCAATAGCCTGATTGACACGCCGGCGCAGATCCAGAAGCCAGCCGGCCTGGCGGGGATACCGGTTGAAAGTTATCGGTTCGTCCAGGCCTTCCATGATCAGATCAACCGTCTTCTGACGCGAAGTCAGGGACTCCAGTAATTGTAAAGCCCGCTGATCATTCAGCGCTTCACGGAAAACCTTGATCCGGGTCGACGGTTCCGGCCTGCCGTCCGGTCCCGGATAAACCAGGAAAGCGTCGCCGGCCGGAAAAGACGCTTCGGCGTCGTTAACCAGGTAGGGATTGATCCGGGATAACGAATGTTGGCTGTTATAAAAATTATATCCCCAATGCAAAAAGCCCTCGATCTGATACAAATAGAATTGAATGCCGATAATCCGGTTGCGTTCCGATGGCATCGCCATGAATTGATTGCTGACTTGCGTCGACTGCCCGCAACAATAATAGGTCCAGAGATCAGGCACTTGCCCGTCCAGAAACGGCTGAATGTGATTGCTGGCCGGAATCGGCTTATCTACCGCGCCGCTGGTGTAGAACGCATAATCGCTCAGAGCGTCGATAATCGTAAAGTCCTTTATATAAGGCTTAACCTGGGCTTTGGCCTGCTGATAGTTTTCCAGGTCATTTTTGCCCGGTTCATCGGAAATATGGAAGAAGCAGCGGCCGGCCAGGCCCCAGTCCAAAAGCCGTCCGGTCAGCTCAGGCAGGAAGGCTGCCAGAAATTCGCGATAGGACGCGCCGGTTGCCGGAGTATCCCAGCCGAAAACCCGTTCGGTCCGGCCATCGACAGTCGCCATGATTTTCGGCGCCGCTTTCGCGCCCCATTGGGTAAATAGATGCGATATCTCAAAATAGCGGATCCCCAGAGATTGCGCCAGGTCAATCCAGCGTTTGAGCTGATCAAATCCGAATGTCCATTTCGGCCCCTTCTTTTCCACCGCAATCAGCTGGGTTGTCGTTCGCTCGCCGCCGACGGCGGTATCCAGAGGCGGCGTAAATATCGGTGTCAGGATCATATTGACGCCATGATCAACGGCCGTCTTGATAAACTGGCCGATAATCTGCCAGTGTTCTTCGGAAAAAACCGGCGCACGGTAATAATCGGCCAGGCAATCGGTGTAGAACCATTCGGTTCTGATTAAAGTCTGTTCCGGCAGGACCGCGTCGATAACCGTCAAAGCCGTCGAATTTACAGCCGATAAAGTTCCGGACTCCGCCTTCAATTCAATATGGAGCGGATAATCGCCGGCCGCTCCGTCAATCGGGATATCGAACTCCAGCCAAAAAACCTGCCATTGGTTATCCAGAAGGCGCAGATTCCATTTTTTGGAACCGGCATCGGCCGACAGCGGCTCGAGATGCTCCAGCAGGTCAGGCAGGAGGCCCGGCCGGGTTGTCAGATAATGCTCGTCATGAACCGGGTACGCGGCCAGATTGACGGGAACGGAAACGACCCGGCTGACCGTCAGACGGCCGGCCAGAGCTGAAGACAGGGTCAATTCGGCCGACGCCCGGTGTTCAGGCGCATCCTGATGCCAAAACCAGCGCATGGCCAGCTGGACAGCTGTTTTTTCCCCGCGCAGCGCCGACCATGATGTCAGATTCATCTCCGGCTGCGGATCCTGTCCGGGAAGCAGTTTTGCCAGACTATGGAGTACCATTATCTCTAGCGGTTTCATATCCCATCCTCCTGTATACGACTATTCTCTATCCATCACTATATCAAGAAATACCCGTTATGGTCTTGCACGATCAGTCCTGTTTTTTGCATTTTCAGACGATCAGAAAAAACATGCCGGCAAACCGGATTATCGTCGCCAGGCCGGCAAGAATTGTGTATAATAAAACAGTGATCCTGTCCCGGCCGGTTCAGGCAGGTTATTGGCGTGCCGAAGGAAACGGCCGGGATAAATAAAATCGTGAGGTGAATGTTTATGTCCCAAAATCAGCAGCTGGATCAGCTGGCTGTCAATGCCGTCCGGGTATTGGCCGCTGAAAGCGTCCAGAAAGCCAAATCCGGCCATCCCGGTTTGCCGATGGGTTCGGCAGCCATGGCCTATGAATTGTGGGCCAACCATATGCGGCACAATCCGGCTGATCCCCAATGGATCAACCGCGACCGTTTCGTCCTAAGCGCCGGTCACGCCTCCATGCTGCTCTATTCCCTGCTTTATCTGTTCGGTTATGGTCTGACCATTGACGATCTGAAATCATTCCGCCAGTGGAACAGCAAAACGCCCGGTCACCCCGAGTACGGTCATACCCAGGGCGTGGAAACAACAACCGGACCGCTGGGACAAGGTCTGGCGACGGCAGTCGGCATGGCAATGGCCGAAGCTCATCTCGCCGCCCGCTTCAATCGCCCCGGATTCCCGGTTCTGGACCATTACACCTATGTTCTGGTCGGCGACGGCTGCATGATGGAAGGTGTTTCCAGCGAAGCCGCTTCACTGGCCGCTACCCTGAAACTGGGCAAATTGATCGTCCTTTATGACGACAACGATATTTCCATTGAAGGCAATACCGACTGCGCGTTCACCGAAGATGTCGGCAAACGCCATGAAGCCTATGGCTGGCAGGTTCAGCACGTGGCCGACGGCAATGACCGTCAGGCGATCGGCGCAGCTCTGGAAGCTGCCCGCGCGGATACGTCGCGTCCTTCATTGATTATCGTACGCACACAGATCGCATTCGGTTCACCTCTGGCCGGTCAGGCCAAAGCCCATGGCGAGCCGCTCGGCGATGAGAATGTCGCTTTGACCAAAAAAGCGCTGGGTTGGCCTTCCGCGGAAGCTTTCCAGGTGCCTGCCGAACTCCTTGATTATATGACCGCTAAAAAAAGCGATCTGGCGGCGGATCAGGATCAATGGTCGGCCATGTTCCGGCAGTACAACCGGCAATATCCCGAACCGGCGGCTGAATTAAGTCAGTGTTTGAACCAGGAAATGCCCGATCTGCTGAACGACAAGGAATTCTGGGATTTTACCGGTTCGCAGGCGACCCGCTCTACCGGCGGCGTTTGCCTGAATCGCCTGGCGGCCCGGCTGCCCAACCTGATCGGCGGCAGCGCCGATCTGGCTCCGTCCAATAAAACCGTCATCAACGGCCGCGGCTGGTTTGGGCCGGCCGATTACAGCGGCAGCAACATTCATTTCGGCGTCCGCGAATTCGCTATGGCGGCCGCGTCCAACGGCATGGCCCTGCACGGCGGTTTACGCGCCTACTGCGCTACTTTCTTCGTCTTCAGCGATTATCTGAAAGCCGCGCTGCGCCTCAGCGCGCTGATGAAGCTGCCGGTCATATATGTATTGACCCATGACAGCATCGGCGTCGGCGAAGATGGGCCGACCCATGAGCCGATCGAGCATCTGGCCGCTTTGCGGGCGACGCCGGGCGTCACGGTTTTCCGTCCGGCCGACGGCAAAGAAACCGCCGCGGGCTATCTGCTCGCGCTGAAGCGTCAGGGGCCGACCTGCATGGTGCTCAGCCGCCAGAATCTGCCGACTTACGACAAGAGCGGCCCGGCGGCCTTAAAGGGCGGCTATATTCTGGAAGATGCTGAAAATCCGGCCATTATCCTGATGGCATCCGGTTCTGAAGTTGAACTGATCGTCAAGGCAGCGACCGAGTTGAAGACACGCGGCATCGCCGCCCGCGTTGTTTCCATGCCCAGTATGGAAGTTTTCAACGAACAGCCCGAAGCTTATCGCGAATCGGTTCTGCCCTCCTCGATCCGCGCCCGGCTGGCTGTCGAAGCAGGAGCAACCATGCCTTGGTACCGGTATGTCGGCCTGGACGGCCGGGTTATCGGTCTGGATCATTATGGGGCGTCCGCTCCGGCCAAAATCCTTTTCGAGCAGTTCGGCCTGACCGCCGGACATGTTGCCGAAGAGGCTGAAGCGATACTCAAAGCCTGATTCCGGCGGCAACATACAAGATGCATGGGAAAGCGTCTTATAACCCCTGCGGATTTTGCCTGATTGCGCAAACTCTGCTGGGCAAAATGAAATTTTCGCTTTTCCGTCTTGCATTTGCAATCAAACATGCTATACTGATCCCAATTATAAACGATTGATCGTAAACAAAGGTGTTTCGGATTCCGAAAGGAATTCGCAGCACCTTTTTTACTGTTTCAGCCAAGGTACGGGTTCGTGGAACGAACCTGCAAAGAAAGGGGATCCCTATGATCGAGACCAAAGAAAGACCCGTCGCAAACTTAAGCGAAATTTTTGGCAGTGCTGTTTTCAATGACGCCATTATGCGGCAAAATCTGCCCAAACAGACCTACAAATCTCTGCGTAAAACCATCGAAGAAGGGACGCCGCTGGATCCGCAAGTAGCCGAGGTTGTCGCCGCGGCAATGAAAGACTGGGCTGTCGCTAAGGGAGCAACCCATTATACCCACTGGTTTCAGCCGATGACCGGCATCACCGCGGAAAAGCACGATTCCTTCATCTCCCCGACGCCCGACGGCAAAGTCATCATGGAATTTTCCGGTAAAGAACTGATCAAAGGCGAGCCGGACGCCTCTTCATTCCCTTCCGGCGGTTTGCGCGCAACATTCGAAGCCCGAGGCTATACGGCCTGGGACTGCACTTCGCCGGCTTTTGTCAAAGACAATTCGCTGTATATCCCCACGGCCTTCTGTTCTTATACCGGTGAAGCTCTGGACAAGAAAACGCCGCTATTACGTTCGATGGACGCCCTCAATAAACAAGCGATGCGCATCCTGCGCCTGCTCGGCAATACAGCAGCCACCCGCGTAACCACAACGGTCGGGCCGGAGCAAGAATATTTCCTGATCGACAAGAAACTCTACGATCAGCGTAAGGACCTGATCCTGACGGGGCGCACCTTATTCGGCGCCAAGCCGCCCAAGGGCCAGGATCTGGAAGATCATTATTTCGGCCAGCTGAAAGACCGTGTAGCGGCCTACATGTCCGACCTGGACAGCGAGCTCTGGAAGATGGGCGTTTCCGCCAAAACCAAGCATAATGAAGTGGCGCCGGCCCAGCACGAACTGGCGCCGATCTATACGACGACCAATATCGCGACCGATCACAATCAGCTGACGATGGAAACCATGCGCAAAGTCGCTTTACGACATGGCCTGGTCTGCCTTTTGCATGAAAAGCCCTTTGCCGGCGTCAACGGTTCGGGCAAACACAACAACTGGTCGATGAGTGCCAATGACGGGCAGAATCTTCTCGAGCCCGGCGTCACGCCGCATGAAAACCAGCAGTTCCTGCTTATTCTATGCGCCGTTATCAAGGCGGTCGATGAATATGCCGATTTACTGCGCGTTTCGGCGGCCAGTCCGGGCAATGACCACCGGCTCGGCGCCAACGAAGCGCCGCCGGCCATCATATCGATCTTCCTCGGCGACCAGCTGACCGACATTTTCGAACAAATAGAGAGCGGCAGCGCCACCAGCAGCAAATCCTGCGGCACCTTGTGTCTGGGAACTTCCAGCCTGCCCAATTTGTTCAAAGACAGCACCGATCGCAACCGCACGTCGCCGTTCGCTTTCACCGGCAATAAATTCGAATTCCGCATGGTTGGTTCATCTCAGTCTATCGCCCAATGCAACTTCACCCTCAACACCATCGTCGCCGAAGAATTATGCCAATTCGCCGACCGCCTGGATAAAGCCGCCAATCTGTCCGACGAGATATCGGCTATCATTCTGGATGTGATCAAGAATCACAAGCGGGTTATTTTCAACGGCAACGGTTATTGCGATGATTGGATCACAGAAGCCGAGCGCCGCGGCTTGCCGAATATCCGCAACACCGTCGATGCCATCGCCGCCATTCGGGCTGAAAAAAATCTGGCGTTGATGGAAAAGCATGCCGTCTTGTCCCGGATTGAAATGGATTCACGTTGTGAAATTCTTTATGAAAATTACAGTAAGATCATCCACATCGAGGCTCTGACCATGGTTGAAATGGCTAAACGCCAGATTCTGCCGGCCGCTATCCGCTTTAAATCCGGTCTGGCCCAGGCTATTGCCAATATTACGGCTATTCAGGGCGATATTCAGGTTGAAAGAGAAATGCTTGACGAACTGTCCTTCATTCTGCTTTCATTTAAAAAAGATCTCAGTCAGTTAGAAACTGCGATCGATGCCGCCTCGGCTCTGCACGATAATACCGTCAAACAGGCGGAAACTTACCGCGATCAGGTTTTCACGGCCATGGGTTTACTGCGTCAGGACAGCGACAACATGGAAGTCCTGATCGGTTCAAAAGACTGGCCGCTTCCCTCTTACAGCGATATGTTGTTCAATGTGTGAGTCAAAACGGCTGTTAACCCTCCGCGTATCCTGCAAACCGGGTTAGAATATCAAGGCTGCAGCCAGCAAAACAATCAGGAAGATCAGATTATAACCGCTGAAAACAGCCAGATAGCGCGTTCTGGCCTGTGGCGCCGCTTCTTCCCGACTAAAAAGGCGCCAGGAGATCACGCTGGCCAAAGAAGCAATCAACGTGCCGCAGCCGCCGACATCAACGCCGCGCAGCAATTCACGCCAATGAACCGTAAAACCGGACAGTAAAATAGCGGCGGGAACGTTACTGATAACCTGGCTGAGGAGACTGCCGGCCAGAACGACCCGGCACGGGCTGTTCAGCCAATGGACAGCGGTATCCCGAAGCGCAGGCAGACGGCTGATATTGCCGATAAAAACAAAGAAAAACACAAATGTCAGCAAAAGCGAATAATCGGCGCGCAGAAATATCTTTTTCTGCCACGGCAGCAGCAAGATCACCACTGCGGCCAGCAGCAGCCATTCGGAAAACAAACCGAAAACACAGGCTACGGCCAGAGGAAAGAGAATCAAGCTTAAAACAAGATTGCGGCCGCGGCGGACGGGCTCGGCTTGAAGCCTGGCCTGCAGACTGGCATCCGGCGCGACGGCGATGCAGAGGACCAGCAGGACGCCGCCGGCTAATCCGATCGGCCAGACAGCAGACCAGAAATCTGCCCAAGAAAGACCGCCATGAGTATAGATATAGAGATTCTGCGGATTGCCGATCGGGGTCAGCAGACTGCCTGTATTGGCGGCGATCGTTTGAAGAACAACCATGCGAATCAGCGCTTTCCGGTCTTCAAGGACGCGGCCGATGATCAGCGTCAGCGGAACAAAAGTCAATAAGGCGACATCATTGGTTAAAATCATCGAAGAAAAAAAGGTCATTGCCGTCAAAACCAGCGTCATCCGGCGCAAACCGTGGACCCGGTTGATCAGCAAACCGGCTGCCGCGGCAAAAAGCCGGGCTTCCTGGAGAAGCTCGACAGCGATCATCAGCGCAAATAAGCAAATGAGAACTTTATAATCAATATAATTCAGATATTCACGGTCCGGCGGAACAAAGGCAATCGATAAAACGGCAAGCAGGCCCGATATCGATAAAACCGGGTCCCGGCGTATGATAGCGGACAGCTTCCGGGCTGAATTCCTCATGGTAATCCCGGCCGGCCGCTAGATCAGGTTTTCCTTCAGGACATTGCGCCAGCTTTGCTCGGAAGCCAAACGGCCGCTCGCATTATGCGGATAAAGTTTTAAATGACTGCTTAAGCGGGAAACTTCGACCAAAGCGCAGTATTTATCCATCAGGCAAATCATCCAGGATTCCTTTGTCCCCGGCATTTTAAAGGTTAAAGGCCACATATGGCAAAGGATCGCGTCTTCCTCGCCGGAACTGAGTTCGAAGTACCGACGGGCATTGGCCAGCGCTGTTTGCGGATGAGTCAGGCCGTGCAGGCCTGGAACCGGATGATTGATATGCCAGTCATAAAGATAAAGGTCATGCAGTAAACCGCTGCGGGCAGCAGCGCGGGCATCCAATTTCAAGCGCCGGCTCAACCTGAAGCTGTAATAGGACACGGACAGGCAATGTTCCAGGCAGGTAACCGACGCGTGATGCGGATAAAAATCCATCTGGCGAACCTTGGGATGGTTCATCAGATCGGCAATATAGGAATTATATTCCACCTGCAGCCTGCGGCGTTTTAACTGCTTCTTTTGTGAATGGAACACTTCTCTTAACAAGCTCAAAATCGGATCAGCTCCTCAATAAAATCAGATCTGATCATATCACGAATTTGACTGCTTGCGAAGGCCTTCGCTGCAAATTTCATATTTGTTCAAATTCTTGCCATAATAATCTCAGCAGAGACATGAGCATTGCTGTATAATTACTCACACAAAAGCCTTTGCCATCAACGCCGGCGATTGCCAGCTTTATTAACGACGCAGTTGCTCCCGCAATTGCCCTTGAAGGAGGACCTTCATTTATGCTCAGGTTGATCCGGTATTTGCGGCCATTTGTTGGTGCGATCCTGTTGATCTTTGCTTTATTGTTTGTTCAGGCGATGACTGATCTGGAACTGCCGGACTACATGTCCAATATCGTCAATATCGGCATCCAGCAGAATGGCATCGATAAGCCGGTTCCCAGTGTTCTGCGCCAATCGGTTATGGAACATCTGCTGCTTTTGATGCCTGCGGGCGACGCCGATGAAATCAAAGCCAATATGACTTTGCTTGACCGCACACAAATGTCCTCTCAGGCCTATGAAGCGGCGCTTAAGCAATACCCGCTTATCGTTGACGAAACGTTATATGAATTGAAACCGGACGCCGTGATCAGCGATTCGGCTTCAGCCGCGCTGGCCAAAGCGCTGACCATGCTTTCGGCAATCGAACAAATCCAGGAAAACGGCACGTCCAGCCTGGGCAGCGGCGATTCTATGCTGGCTAATCTGCCGGCCGGCTCCGACATATTCCAGATTCTGGCTCAGCTTCCAGCCGCTCAGCGGCAGCAGATGCTGGATCAGGCCGAAGAAAAGATGACCGGCCTGACAGACAGCATTTTACGCCAGACTGCCATTACCCGGATATCGGCGGAATATAAGGCGATCGGTCTGGATATCGCCGCGATACAGTCCGGCTATGTCCTCCGGACGGGCGGCATCATGCTGCTTATCGCCTTGATCGGCGCCGTATGTTCTATTCTGGTCGGACTGCTGGCCGCCCGGGTCGCCGCCGGTTTATCGCGGAATCTCCGCCTGGCGGTTTTCTCCCAGGTTGAGCATTTTTCCAGCGCCGAATTTGATACTTTTTCCACCGCTTCATTGATCACACGTTCCACCAATGATATCCAGCAAGTCCAGATGACGCTGGTCATGCTGCTGCGTATTTTATTCTATGCTCCCATTTTAGGAACAGGCGGCGTCATTAAAGTCATCAACAGCGATGTTTCCATGGGCTGGATCATCGCTCTGGCCGTGTCTATCCTGATGACATTGATCATCGTCATGTTCATCATCGCCATTCCCCGGTTTAAAAAGGTCCAGAAACTCGTTGACCGCCTGAACCTCGTTACGCGGGAGATTCTTACGGGTATGATGGTAATCCGCGCTTTCAACACGCAGCGTCACCAGGATGAGAAATTTGATGCCGCCAATCAAGACCTGACCCGGATCAACCTTTTTATCAGCCGTTTAATGGCTTTGCTCATGCCCATGATGATGCTGATCATGAACGGCATTACGCTCCTGATCGTCTGGGTCGGCGCCAAACAGGTTGATTTAGGCTCCATGCAGGTCGGCGACATCATGGCTTTCATGCAATATACCATGCAGATCATCATGTCATTTCTCATGGTTTCAATGGTCTTCATCATGCTGCCGCGCGCCAGTGTTTCCGGGCAGCGGATTGCCGAAGTTCTGGCCGTTAAGCCGCAAATCAATGATCCTGACACCATCCTGCCGTTTGATCCGGCCAAACGGGGCAAAGTTGTTTTCGATCACGTTTATTTCCGTTATCCGAATGCCGACGACGATGTTTTAACCGACATCACCTTCACAGCCCAGCCTGGAGAGACAACGGCGCTGATCGGCAGCACCGGCTGCGGCAAATCGACCGTTGTCAACCTGATTCCCCGCTTTTACGATGTAACCGGCGGCCAGATTCTGATCGACGGCGTTGATGTCCGCCAGGTCCGGCAGCATGATCTGCGGGAACGAATCGGTTATGTGGCTCAAAAAGGCGTCCTTTTCACCGGATCGATCCAGGATAACATCCGTTATGGGCGGCCGGAAGCCAGTCCCGATGAAACCAGACAGGCGGCGCAGACCGCCCAGGCGCTGGATTTCATTGAAGCCAGCGAAGCCGGATTCGATACGCCGATTTCCCAGGGCGGCACCAATGTGTCCGGCGGACAAAAGCAACGATTATCCATTGCCCGCGCCCTCATCAAGCGGCCGGAAATATACATTTTCGACGATACCTTTTCCGCCCTGGATTATCAAACAGATACCGCCCTGCGTAAAGCGTTGCGCCAGCAGACAGGCCACGCCACCGTACTGATTGTCGCCCAGCGCATCGGCACCATCCGTCATGCCGATCAGATTATTGTTCTTGATCAGGGAAAGATCGTCGGTAAAGGAACCCATGATGAACTGCTGAAATCTTGCCCTGTTTATCTGGAAATCGCCTCGTCGCAGTTATCCGAGGAGGAATTGGCTTTATGAGCAGAGTGTTGAACGAGCAAAAAAAGACTCAAGGCATTAAATCGGCAGCTGCCGGCAAGACAAGCCGTTTGCATCGGCCTGCCGCTATGCGCGGACCGGCTGGCGGTCCAGGCCCAGGTCCCGGTCCCGGTCCCGGCGGCCATGGTATGATGCCCGGCGAAAAAGCGCGCGATTTCAAAGGAACGATGCTGACTTTACTCCGATTCCTGAAACCGTATTGGATTTCGATCATTATCGTTCTGATATTCGCAATTGGCAGCACCGTCTTTGCCATCGTCGGCCCGAAAATTCTTGGTCATGCCATAACCCGGTTATTTGAAGGCGCGATAGCAAAATTGAGCGGCGCTGCCGGCGCGTCGATCGACTTCGCCTATATCGGCAACATCATTCTCTGGCTGATGGGGTTATATGCCGTCAGCGCTGTCTTTAATTATATACAAGGCTTTATTATGTCCGGTCTGGCCATGAAAATCAGCTATAGATTCCGCCGGGACATATCACAGAAAATCAACCGCATGCCGCTTGGTTATTTTGATAATCAAACTCATGGCGAAGTCTTGTCCCGGGTGACCAATGATGTCGATACGGTCAGCAACACCTTGAATCAGAGTCTGGCTCAGATCGTCTCTTCCCTGACAACCTTGATCGGCGTTCTGATCATGATGTTTTCGATCAGCTGGCAAATGACTCTGACAGCCCTTCTGATCCTGCCTGTTTCCGCGTTTTTGGTTACTTTTGTCGTAAAAAAATCGCAAAAGTTCTTTATCAGCCAGCAAACAGTTTTAGGTCATGTCAATGGCCATGTCGAGGAATTATATGGCGGCCATCTGGTCATGAAGGCCTACAACGGTGAAGAACAATCGATCCGCAAGTTCAGCGTTTTGAATGAGCAGCTCTATGATTCGGCCTGGAAATCTCAATTTCTCTCCGGTATGATGATGCCGGTCATGACCTTCATCGGCAATATCGGTTATGTCGCAGTCTGCATTCTTGGCGGCTGGCTGTCCATCCGCCAGGCGATCAGCGTCGGAGACATCCAGGCTTTTATTCAATATGTCCGGTCTTTCACCCAGCCCATAGCGCAGGTAGCCAGCATTGCCAATGTCCTGCAGTCGACGATGGCCGCCGCCGAGCGTGTTTTCGAATTCCTTGGCGAAGCCGAAGAAGAGCCTGACGCTCCGGTTCCGGCATCAACCAAGGACTTATCTGGCGCCGTTGCGTTCGATCACGTCCACTTTGGCTATCTGCCGGACAAAACCATCATTCATGACTTCTCCGCGCAAATCCGGCCTGGTCAGAAAATCGCCATCGTCGGCCCGACCGGCGCCGGCAAAACAACTATGGTCAAATTGCTCATGCGCTTTTACGACGTCAACAGCGGCAGCATCCGCCTCGATGACACGGATATCAAGGCATTCAGCCGTTCCGACCTGCGCAGCCAATTTGGCATGGTGCTTCAGGACACCTGGCTTTTTAACGGTACCATCAAAGATAATATCCGCTACGGACGCCTCGGCGCCACAGATGACGAAGTCGTTGCCGCCGCCCGCACCGCTTACGCCGATCACTTCATTCATACCCTGCCGCACGGCTATGATCTGGTTCTCAATGAAGAAGCCAGCAACATCTCGCAAGGCCAAAAACAGCTGTTGACCATCGCCCGCGCCGTATTAGCCGACCCCAGAATTTTGATTCTCGACGAAGCTACCAGTTCAGTTGATACCCGTACCGAAGTCCTGATCCAGAAAGCGATGGTCCGCCTGATGAAAGACCGTACCAGCTTCATCATCGCCCATCGGCTCTCGACGATTCGCGATGCCGATCTGATCCTGGTTATGCGTGACGGCGATATTGTCGAACAGGGCTGCCATACTGATCTTTTAGCTGCCAATGGCTTTTATGCCAGTTTGTATAACAGCCAGTTCGAGATTGTCAGCTAGAAATTGCCAGCTGGAAAAGGATCTGATATTCTATCAGAGGATACCGATGATAAGGCAATACACGGCCGTACCGACGCCGATGCTGAGCAGGGCATTGTGTTTCCACAGGTGCAGGGCGATAATGCAGATCAGAGCTGCGGTTTCCGGCAATCCGAAGGGCGCCTGCAGCACGGATACGTTTTTCAGGCAGTAGACAACCAGGAAACCGGCCATTGCGCAAGGCAAGGTCCGACCCAGATAAGCGACTATTTTCGGTACCGGTTTATTTTCCGGAAAGATCAGAAATGGCAAAAACCGGGTTGCCATGGTACCCGCGGTAATCACGGCAAGGGTCAGGATGGTTTCCAGAGGAGTCAGCATCATGGTTTACGAATCTCCTCCATTTGACGTCTATCGAATTTCTGCCTGCCGAGATAAAGTGTCAGGGTGATTGTCAGTAAAGCCGGGATCATAAAGCGGTCCGGTCCAAAAATCAAAAGACAGAAGACTGCGCCGGCGACGCCGACAACAGCGGCCGGACGGTTTTCCCGTTTTTCCCACTGGTCAAGGAAAATCACCACGAATAAAGCAGTCAGAACAAAATCGAGACCTTCGATCCTGATTTGAATCAAGCTGCCGATCAGGCCGCCAACCAGAGAGCCCACAACCCAATAACTGTAATCAAGCAGAGATATAAAAAAATAGAAAGCGCCGCGGTCAATACCTTCAGGGACATCCGTATTGCAGACCAGAGAGAATGTTTCATCACATAAGGTAAAAATCAAGAAAGGCTTAAGCTTGCCCAGACCTTTGTAACGGTCCAGCAGCGAGATGCCGTAAAACAAATGCCGGGCATTGACAATCAGGGTTAAAGCCAAAGCCAGCCAGGGATTAAAAGCGCTGGTCAGCAGCGTGATCGCCACAAATTGCATGCTGCCGCAGAAAGCCGCCGCGCTCATGAGGAACGACCACACCGCGCCGTAGCCTTTCGTACTCATCAGGACGCCATAAGCAATGCCGAGGAAAGCAAATCCGGCTAAAACCGGCAATGTCCTGGGAAACGCCATCTTCAGAGCTTTGATCAGCATCGGCCGTCTATTCAAGCGGATCCTCCTTGTCGGGCGTTTGCCGGGTTCAATTGTTAACTGTACAATATAGTAAACGATTCCGACGATCAATACAATCTGTAAAATTGCCAGGAGAATGACCGATCGGCCTAGAACAGTTCTTTATTCCCGCGGTCGATGGCAACGGTTCCTGTACGGACAATTTCCTGGATGCCGAATGGCCTGAGCAGATCGATCAGAGCTTGAAGTTTGACCGGCGCGCCGGCAACCGCCACGGTCATGGAATGGCTGGCCACATCGACAATACGGGCGCGGAAAACATTGACCAGATTAATGATATCGGTTTTCTTTTCATCCGGAGCGTCGACCATAACCAAGGCCAGCTCCATGGAAACCGAGTCATCGTTGTCGATCTGTTTGACTTTGACCAGATTAGCCATCCGGTTCAATTGGTTCAGAACAGAATCAACGTCTCTGTTATCGCCGGCCACAATGATGGTCATGCGGGCAATGCCCGGTTTTTCAGTACTGCCGACAGCCAGGCTTTCGATGTTGTAGTTCTGTTCGCCAAATAATTGGGTGACATGCCAGAGAATGCCCGGCTTGTCTTCGACCCAGACCGAGATGATGGTTTTTTTCGCACCTGCCACTTACAACAGCTCCCTTCTTTGCGCATCGGCAGCGCCGGGCTGCCGGAGCATGGCCAAAGCCAGCAAAATCGAATAATACTTGGCCTCGCTGCTGTCGGCGCGCGAAGTAACGATCAAAGGCACGCGGGCGCCGGCAATCATGCCGCAGGAACGGGCATGATATAAAAAGACCAGCGACTTAACCAGAATATTGCCGGCTTCGATATCTGGCGCTACGAGAATATCGGCATCGCCGGCGACTTCGCTGATGATTTGCTTGTGGACGGCCGCAGTTGGATCAATCGCATTATCCAGAGCCAGAGGGCCATCGATCAAGCAATCCCGGATCTGGCCGCGCTGAGCCATTTTAGACAGGGCTGCCGCGTCCAATGTGCTGGGCATGGCCGGGTTGACGGTCTCCACGGCTGCCAGGACTGCTATTTTAGGTCTGGCAATCCCCAATTCGTGGGCTATATCCAGAGCATTGCGGATAATTTCCACTTTTTGTTTCAGATCCGGAGCAATATTAATGCCGGCATCTGTTATGAAAAGCAATTTGTGATAACCGGCAAGTTCATAGAGCCCGACATGACTGATCAACATATTGGATCGCAAGCCTTTTTCGCGCTCCAGAACAGCTTTCAGCAGATCCGCTGTCTGAAGAAGACCTTTCATGATCGTGTCCGCTTCAGCGTTATTGACCAGATTAACAGCGATTTCCGCGCTTTTTCGTTCATCCAGCTCTTTAATCATCGGCAAGGGCGAAACATCCAATGACAGTTGATCGGCCAGCCGCAGGATTTTTTCTTTATCGCCGATCAGGATCGGATAAGCGTAGCCTTTCCGATAAACTTCATAGACCGACTGCAGAACATGGTCGTCATGCGCCGCCGCCACGGCAATTCGTCCCGGAGGACGGCCACGGATAATATCTTCGATCTGATCAAGATTGCCAATCACAGTCATGCCTCCTTTTCGTAAATCCGGGGTTCTTCTTCACCTCTCAATACCCGTTCAGCGCCCGCAGCCAAAGCTTCCAATTCATGTTCCCCCGGAATAATCTGGATAGGCCCGAGAAAATAAACCCGCTCTTTTATCCAGTCCGTTATAAGCCGGCTATAAGCCAGGCCTCCGGTTAACACAATCATATCGACATGCCCGGACAGGCTGGCAGACAGGGCGGCGATCGATTTTGCAATTTGATAAGCCATAGCCTGCAGAAGCTCCCGATAATCCATTCTGGTTTGCGCCAGATCCTCGACAATCCGGCAATCGGTTGTGCCGGTGTATGCGAAAAGGCCGCTTTGACTCGTTAACAGGCGCTGCATGTCCGGAACCGACTTCCCGGATTCGCACATCAAGGCCAGCAGCTGCAAGGAAGGCAGACTGCCGGCCCGTTCCGGCGAGAACGGGCCTTCTTCAAGAGCGTCGTTAACGTCGATCACCCGGCCGTTTTGATGAGCTGCAACAGAAATGCCGCCGCCTAAATGTGCAACAATCATTGAGCATTCCTGATAGGAACGGCCGATTCCGGCAGCCGCCAGCCGGGCGGCCGCTTTTTGATTTAAAGCATGAAAGGCCGAGCGCCGGCGGATCGTCGGCAGGCCGGTATAACGGGCCAGATTGTCCATCTCATCAACCGACGGAGGATCGACGACAAAAGCCGGACAAGCCAGTGGTTCGGCCAGACGGGCGGCGATTATCGCGCCCAGGTTGCTGGCATGTTCGCCGTAGCGCGCGGCATGAAGATCGTCCAGCATGGCTTGATTGACCCGGTAAGTACCGCTGGGTATGCTGTGCAGCAATCCGCCGCGGCCAACAAAAGCATCGACCTCCGCTGAATCGACTGACCCTTGGTTTAGCGCCGCCAGATAGGCTTTCTTCACAGCTGTCAAACGCATCGGCAGCTGATCGGCGAGCCGGACCGCTTTTTGTATCTGCCGGTCCGAATGATAAGCCGTTTCCCGGAACAGACATTTTCCATCCCGAAACAAAGCCGTTTTCGTTGAAGTCGATCCGGGATTGAGGACAAACAAGATCATTTGCCGTTCACCTCCAGACTCAGGCCTGGGTGCTCACATCCATCAGGACGACCGATTTTTTGCTGTCAACGCGGTAATATATCGGCTTTGAGCCGGCATATTTCTGGAGTGCATCACTGAGAATTTTTTCCAGCTGCTCCTGATCCGGAGAATCGCTGCCGGTATATAAAAGTTCCAGACGGTGGGTCCGATTGTCTGAAAAATCCGTGTTATCTAAAAAATCATCCAGTTTTTCCACCAGTTCATCCCGTCCCGATACAGTCAGGTGATTCCCGGTAAAGTAAAACACGCCGTCCGACGGACACGCCGGATATTGTGACGGATCCCATTGATGGGTCGCGGCCATCTGCGCATCTGAGCGAAAAAGGTGGCAGTGGCGCAGGGGGCTGTCTGCTCCCCCGTCTGGTATCGGATCGTCATAGGTGACGTCAACATGATAGAAAACGCCGTTCAGATAAACCAGATTCCAGGCATGTCCCTCCCCGTCAACTTCACCGCTGATCAACCGGACATCGTATCCGAGTTTTTGGCCGATCAGCTGATAGGTCTGGGCATATCCCTGACACAGAGACACATGCTGCAGCAGCGCGCTGTCGACACGGTTATGCGTCTGGCTGGCATCCGGATCGTAGGCTATGCGCCGGATCAACAGATCATGCAGCAATGAGAGTTGTTCCCAGGGTTCGATGGTTTTCTGGCGAATTTGCGCCGCAATTTTTTCCGCTTCCTGGTCGACTTGGCCGGATAACTGCGTCAGCTGCGCCTGACTGAGGCCGGCCAGATCGGCCCAGTAATCGAGTTTGAGGCTCATCGCTTTGATCCGGCTGTTCAAGCCCTGGACCAAGGTATACTGGACTTCCGCCGAACCATCCAGATAAAAGTATTCCGGATGCTGCCGGCATACGGTTTGATAAAGGTTGAATACCTGCGATATGGCGTCCTGAACATGATCCTCGTCAATCTGATAAGCCGCAAACGCCTGATCGAGCTTGATTTCATCCTTACGCTGCAGCAAACCCTGCAGCAGCAGCTGCGTCGCTTGTTCATCAAAACAAGCGTCCAGCCGGGTCGGATCGGCCGGAATACAGCCGGCCGTCGTTTCGCCGGCTGTGGCTGCGGCATTCGTCGGTACAGCCGGCGATGCCGCCGAACCGGATGCCAAGCCGGACGTTGCTGTCCCGGTCTGGCTGCCGGTCCATGCCGGCGCTGATTCCGTTGTTTCGGATGATAAAGCCGGCCGGTCGCTGATATAATCATAGGGCCAGCCAGCCAGACAGCCGGCGGTCAGACCGGACAGCAGCAAAACAGCCAGACAAAGGCCGATACTCAGCCCTGTTCGTAATAATGGCCGTTTTTTTACTGTCATCTTGATGATCCTCCGCTTGCCGGGTGGGAAAACCAGCTACTTGACTGCTATGGCTTTATTATCGCACAAAAGTGCACCGCCGCCAAATTCGCCGGCATCCAGGCGGGGAAAGAGGATGGTGATATCGCCGAGAATTCGTCCGCACGGGCAGTTTACGGGTTCCCAGCCGGGTGGTTCCGGCAGCTGGAGGTCCTGACGGATTTTCTGACAGGTAAAAGGCAGAAAAGGAGCCAGCAACTGCGACAAATTAGCCAGACCGTGCAGGCAGGTCGCCAGAGCCTGATCGCAGGCGTTAGGATCATCATCGCGGGTCAGCCAGGGTTTAGTCTGATCAAAATACTTGTTGAGTTGTCGCACCAATTTAAAGGCGCGCTCCAGTGAGGCTTTGATCTCGCCTTGTTCCAGAAGCCCGCCGCAGTCGCGATAACTGGCGGCAATATTCTCCCAGATCGCCGGGTCGCACGGTTCATTGAGCGTCACGCCATCACGATATTTCTTAATAAACTGCAGCGTACGGTTGACCAGATTGCCCAGAGCACCCAGGAGTTCGCCATTATGACTGTTCAAAAAAGACGGCCAGGAGAAATCGGCATCCCGCTTTTCCGGATTATTGGACAATAGAAAATAGCGGATGGAATCTGCCGGGACTTGATCAAGCAGATCCAGAATCCAAATCGCCCAGTTTTGGCTGGTTGAAATTTTCCGGCCTTCCAGCGTCATATATTCTGATGAAAGAAGATGATCTGGTTTCTTCAGCCCGGGGTCATAGCCTTCTAGCAGAGCCGGCAGGATCAAGCTGTGAAAGGGTATATTGTCTTTACCGTGAACATACCAGGCTTGAGCGCCGTCGGCCCAGAAAGGCCGCCAATCCAAGCCTGTTTCCCGGCTCCACCGCCGGCTTGCCGAAAGATAGCCCAATACCGCGTCGATCCAGACATAGATGCACTTGCCGGAAAAACCGGATACCGGCACCGGGATACCCCAGTCCAGATCCCGCGTCGCGGCACGGTCAGGCAGTTTTTCCTGCAAATAACGTCTGGTTTCATTACGGGCATTGGTCCGGTATCCTGATTCCACCTCATCCAGATAACGCGTCAGGCTGGTCTGGAAATTTGATAATCGGAAGAAATAGTGTTCCGAACGGCGCAAAGTCGTCGGCTGGCCGCATAACTTGCATCGCGGATCGATCAGTTCCTGTGGATCGAGGATGCCGGTGCATGCATCACATTGATCGCCCCGCGCCTGGGCGCCGCAGCGGGGACACCGGCCTTCCACATACCGGTCCGGCAGGAAACGCCGGCAGTGGCTGCAATAAACCTGGTTGACTGATCTTTTTTCCAGCAAATCCTTTTCCAGCAAAGTTAAAAATACTTCTTGCACCAATTCGGCATGCTGCGGCTGATCCGTCCGGCTATAACAGTCATAAGAGAAGCCCAGGCGGTCGAAAACTGTTGTAAATTCCTGATGGTAATACGATGCGATTTCACCGGGCTGCCGATTCTCGCGGGCCGCGCGGACAGCAATCGGCGTGCCGTGACAGTCGGAACCGGATACATAAAGAACCGGATGCCCTTTCTGCCGAAAGTAACGCGCCAGAACATCCCCCGGCAATAAAGCCGCAATCTGGCCGATGTGCAGAGAACCGTTGGCATATGGCCAGGCTCCGCCGATAAAAATAGGTTGCATATAGGTCGCCTCCTCGTCAGGACGGCGAAAAAAAACCGCCGCCTGCATCATTTGTGCAGGAGACGGGTATAATCCCGTGGTACCACTCCGCTTTATCCGATTCTCGCGAATCGAACCTCTTCAGGTACGGCCAACCGCCAGGGGTCCGGCTTATACCCTGATGCTGTAACGGTCATCATCCGGACCCGCCTCAACCCGCGATACGGATTCGGCCGGCCAAGCTCCGGGGTCATGTTCGGCTGCCGATCCAGCGTTTCCTTGCAGCGGCGGCCAACTAATCGGCCTTGGAAACTCTCTGGAGGAGGACCAGTCAGTCTACTCTCCCCTTCATGGCTCTTATTGCCACCAGTATATACAATGATTTCGGCAAAAGTCAAGATGTCCTGATGAACAACTGGATTTAGCCGCAATAAATCCGTATACTGATGATATACGGTTAATATAATATTCCTGCATAATACGAGGTCAGATATGATGGATTATTCTTATTTATACAACAAAATTGACCATACCCTGCTTAAACCGACCACAAGACGGCAAGATATCGAAAAGCTTTGCGACGAGGCGCTGATTTACGGTTTTGCCAGTGTCTGCATCCCGCCCTGTTATGTTGCGGCAGCCGCCGAACGGCTGCAAAGCCGGGTACCCGTATGCACTGTCATCGGTTTTCCGCTTGGCTACAACAGCCGGGAAACCAAAATGGCAGAAGCCAGCCAGGCGTTGAAGGACGGCGCAACCGAACTGGATATGGTCATCAACATCGGCCGGATGCTGATGGACGACGAGCCTTATGTTTATGGCGAAATAGCCGCCATCAAAGCATTAGCCGGCAAAAACACCGTCAAGGTCATCATTGAAACCTGTCTTCTCAATGAAGATCAGAAAATTTTATTGTGCCGCCTTGTCACCCGCGCCGGAGCCGATTTTATTAAAACATCAACCGGCTTCGCCGGCGGCGGCGCAACGGTGGAAGATGTTCGTCTGCTGCGCCAGCAGGTCGGTTCAGCCGTTCGGGTTAAAGCCGCAGGCGGCATACGGACGGCTGAACAAGCGGCCGCGCTTGTGGAAGCGGGAGCGGACAGGCTGGGTATGAGCAGCGCTCTTTCTGCCTTTGGCTTAGCCGAACCGGCAGAACGGCAGGTTCAATGAACCGGTCATTCAGAAAATGATTTTTACCGTTTGAATGCCGTAAGGTTTCACGGGGAAAATCACATCGTTATCAATAATCTGAACCGGATCGTCGCTTTCAGCTTCCTTTTCCATCAAATCCGTCAACACGGCTTTCTGCGGTTTTTGCCAGAAACGAAGCGTCGTCCGGACCGTGTCTTCCGCCATAGAATACAGCCGGACCGTCAGACCTTTTCCATCTTCGGCAAGCTTAATGGCTGAAACGCACGTTTCGCCATCGATCAACCGGAAGAGAGACTGCTGCATCGGCAGGCTGCCGGTTTGCGGCTTGCGCATGGCCACCGTGCTGAACGGATGACAGAAGGCCCGGGCGATCTGGCCTGCTTCCCGACCGCTATCGGTCAGAGCGATGGCCAGTCGGATCTGGTGAGCGCCGACCTCCGGCCAGGGATCCGGATCGAAACTGGAGCGGATCAACGTAATAGACAAACCTTCTTCCGAACCGCGGAAACCATATTTACTGTCGGAAACCAGCATGAGCGAGCGGCCCGACGGATTGGCCGCCAAGGCATACGAACTGGCAGGCACATCAAAGTGATGCGGTTCCCGTTTGATGGCGCCCATGGGAATGTCATATTGAAAAAACGGACAGGCATACGATATTGGCAGCAGCAGATTCAACTGCGGCACACCGGTTTTAGCCGTGCCGATTTCCTGCCATTTCACCGCGACATCCAAGCGGAGCTGGCGTTCGCCCCGGTCCAGAGCCAGGGTAACGGTCAGTTCGGATTGGTTCCCGAATTCAGCCGTCCAGGTCAGACTCTTGCGGACCGGCCCGTCCTGGCGGCCGGTAAAGCGGATGTTCTCGTGAAGGGAACGGATTTTTTTGTAAGGGCCTACGACCCAGGCGGTCATGCCTTGCTGCGGATCTTCCTCGATCAGTCGGAAAATAGACAGCGGCGAATGCGGATCGGCATAATTGCGTCCTGTTTCTTTATCGGTCAATGACACAAGGGTTCCGTCCTGCCTGGATACGGCGACGGTCAGATATTCGTTTTCCAGAGTAAAATCCGGTTCGCCGATGATACGCGGTCCCAATCCGGCAGCTGACAATTCCTGTGCCGGCAATTCGTTCAAAACAAGCGTTTCATACCCGGTAGCCGGTACACGGACCTGGACCAGGACAGTATGGTAGAGATGTCCCCAGTATTCATGAACGCCGCTGGTTATTAATTGATGCGGCGCCACATGCCCCTGACTGTCCTGGAACTGCATACGCGAAGCATCGCCCTGCCAGTCCCAGATCGTCAGCTCGCAAACTTCCGTTCGTTCACAGGGCAGCGGATTCCAGACCATAAACAAACGGCGCAAGCCGGCATGGCGGCCATAACGGCTCAAGCCGCCGCTGGCGGTCGGGAAACCGACGCCGGCGCCTTCGGAACGGCTGAGGCTGATATCCTCCGTTATCGTCAGAGGCGATGAATCGATCTGGTCGGCAATCGCCCGCAAGGCCGATGTCCGCCGGCTGTTGGTCAGGGCAAAGGCTTGTTGATAAAGGCCCATGGCGTATTCCCGGGTATCGGCGGTTCCCGATCCCGGCAAAATGTCATGGAATTGGTTAAAAAGAATATTCTTCCAGGCTTGCTTGTAATCGGCGCCGGGATATGGGCGCTTTAAAACCAACGAACTGATTGCGCCGACAGCTTCGGCTTCAAACAGGTTGTTTTCTCCCAGCCGGTTATCCCGTTTTATCCTGGTTTGCGTCGTATAACAACCGTCAAAAATAAAATTTAATTCACCGGACACAACAGGCAATTGCGCTTTGATTTGCTCTGCTGCCTGATAAAATTCATGATAAGTGCCGAATTTATAGCGCGGGAAAATCGGCCAGCTATTCATGTCGATAATTTTTTCCAAATCACGCCGGGTCGGCCCGCCGCCATGATCACCGACGCCGTAAACGCGCAGTGCCACATTCAGGCCATAATCCTTGCAGAACTGCGGAGCGATCATGGCGCAACGCCCGTCCATCGTCCAGTTGTACCAGAGCGGTTCGCGATAAGAAATGACCGACCGGCCGGACGGCGCCTGCCAGCGATAAAGCAGCGGGCCTTCCGATCCGCGGCAATGATAGTAGTATTTCACGCCGGCATCGGTCAGTATTTCCGGCACATTCTGATGATGACCAAAGGTATCCGGTTCATAATCCAGGTCCAGCGTTGCCGGATCGATAGACAACAGTTCGGCCAGATACTGCCGGGTATACAGGAAATGCCGGGCCATGCTTTCCGCATTGGGCATATTGCGGTCGGCTTCAACCCAGGTTGACGCCGTCACTTCCCAGCGGCCTTCGTGAACGCGTTTTATTATTTCCGCCAGCATGGCCGGATCGTGTTTAGCGACAATCTCATAAACAGATGCCTGAGATTGGGCAAAAGTATAATCCGGGTACTCATCCATCAGGTCAAGCATGGTGCGGAAAGTATCCAGCGTCACCGAGACGGTTTCATCATAGGACCACATCCAGTTCATATCGATGTGCGCGTGGCCGATGCAAAGAAGCGTAATCGATTTGGCGGCGGCGGCCAGCGGTTGGAGAAGATGCTCAACTGCTCCGCAGGTTTCGCGGGTTATCGCACCCTGGTTTTGAAAATCAGCCCATGCTGCGGCCAGAGCGGCGGCAATATCCTCTTCGCGCGCCATGCCGCAGGCGGCCATCTGCATGGCGTAACGCAGCTGCAAGACCGTTCGCTGACCCCAGTAATTGCGCAGCGGTTTCGCATATTGTTCATTCCATTCCGTCAAATACTCGTCGGCCATCCGATTTAGTCGATTTAAATCAATCATTGGCATATCTTCCTTCCTCA
This sequence comes from Clostridiaceae bacterium, assembly GCA_034927345.1. Taxonomy (GTDB): domain Bacteria; phylum Bacillota; class Clostridia; order Saccharofermentanales; family UBA5734; genus JAYFQE01. The sequence continues at coordinate 19,908 of JAYFQE010000002.1, read as the reverse complement.
TTCAGTACTTTTATAATCAAGTCATACCGCTCGAGCGGCATGCCTGTATAAACGCAATTGCTGGTGGAAAAAATATAACCGTAGCCCGGCATGCCGTTCCTCAAGGCATAACGAGCCGATTCGATAACTTGTTCATCGGTGCCGGTCTCCAGCAGCCCGCAATTGACATTGCCGATCAGGCAAACCTTTTTGCCATATAGACGCTTAACCTCGGCGATGTCGACGCCGGCCTGCGGATCCAGCGAATGCAGCGCATGGGGGTTGGCCTGCACCAGCTGATCGATGATCGGCATAATGTTACCGTCCGTATGCTTGATTGTATAAAAGCCCTGATCACGATAACCCTGGATCAGCCGGGCCAGATAAGGCGCGACAAACTCGCTGAATTGGTTCGGACTTAAGAAAGGTCCTGTATTGAAACAATAATCGGAACACAAGGCAAAACCATCCAGCAATCCTTCTTTTTGCAGTTCAGCCGAATAAGCCAGAGCTTGTTCAACCTGGCTTTGCGCTTCAGCATGCAGCAGCTCCGGCTGATCAGCCATCCGGAAAGCAAAATCGACCATATGGCTGCCATCTGGTATAGAGAAAGTCGCATCTCCGTGCATCATAATGAAATAACGGTCGCCGCTCAATTCCCGGATTCGCGTCAAAAGACGGATGACTTCGTTTTTCGTACCGGGATTAGGATGGACAAATATGGCGTCATGGCCATAGGCTGCCGCGGTTTCGATATAAAGCGAAGCCATATCATCCCGGTGCAGCTGTTGTTCCCGTTTTGACATCTGGTCCCACTGGCCGTAATATCGCTGGCTGGGATGCAGACGTCCGAATTTTTCCATAGTCAGGAAAAAGACCAGTTCAAAGGTCGGAACACGGCCTGTGACCGGACGCCTTTCCAATGCGGCGATCATGCGCCGGCGCGGGGTTTGCGGGACCGATAACGTATCAATAGCCGATTTGCCGATAATCGTGTCTGCCATTTCACCATCCTCGCTTTCTTTTGTATCTGATCAATCGAATGATCTTAAATCATGCCGCTTTCACCACAAGACTGGCGGATCATGATTTGTGTCGGTAAAATGTGACGGCTGAAGGGACTGTCTTCACCGGTCAGGTGGCTGATGACCGCCCGGGCGGCGGCGTCGCCGATCAGCCAGCCGTTCTGGGCTATGGTCGTCAGGCCCGGAATGCTGCAGCGTCCGGCAGATTCATTATCGAAGCCGATGATACCGACGTCCCTGCCGATGATGATATTTTGTTCTTTCAGTAAGGACATCATTTTAAGCGCCAGGCCGTCATTTTCACAAAAAAGGCCCCAAGGCTGCTGATTACGGTAAAAATCCAACTGTTCCATAAACAACGCTGAAGAAAAGTCCAGATTCGCCGACGATTCAGAACTGGCATATTCTTGACGGGCAGATAAAGGATTCAGCCAATTAAGCCCATACTGCTCCATACCGCGCCGGAATCCCTGCAAGCGTTCCTGAACCGATGAAATCGGCCAGCTGTCGGAAATAAATGCAGCTTTCTTAAAACCGCACTGATGCAAATGACGGGCTGCCATAAAGCCGCCGCCGATGTTATCTGACGCAATCAAATCAAACCGCGGCAAATCGAAACTGCGGTCGATCAAAGCGATATAAATACCTTTCTCCTGAAAGTCGGCCAATATATCCTCGATATGCTCGTCGCACGGGAAAATGGCCAAACCGGCGACGCCTGTCCGGACCAATCGTTCTAAACAGCGGGATTCTTCATCTTTGTTACGGCTGAGAGCCACTAAAGTGGAAAAATCCTGAGCGGCGGCCGACTGCAGGAATCCGTTGGCAATATCCCGGGGATAATCTCCGGTCAAACCTGGAATAACCAGGGCAATCAACGGTTTGCCGCCTGCTGCCGGCCAATTTCCGATCGGGTGTGGCTGCGGTGCCGTCTGATCGGTTTGCTGGTTCGGCTTATTTGTCCGGACATATGTGCCTTTTCCGCGTGTCCGTTCTAGAAGACCGGCTTGAACCAGATGAGCCATCGCCTGGCGAAGCGGATAACGGCTAATGCCATATTGCATACATAAAACAGCTTCAGTCGGCAGTAAACTGCCGGCCTTATATTCGCCGGATAAGACAGCTTGCTCCAGAATATGCTGGATTTGCAGATATATGGGTACTGAGGACTGGCGGTCGATAATCATCCTGGCGCCTCTTCTTATCTGCCGGAATCGGCAAAATTCGATGAACAACCTGCTTTGATCTTCGCCTGAATCAGGTCAATTTGTCATGACATTTGGCTGAAGCAGCAATAAAAAGAAAGCAGAAACAGCTCTGCTTTTCTTATACCATAGGTTTGGCGCTGTGTCCAGCCTTTTATTTGTTATGTATTGTCATGCTTAACGGTTCACGATAAACAGCCCGATAAACCAGTTGGCCATTCAGGCGGGTGCTTTCCATCAAGGCCAGATGATCGACCATCATGCGGGCAGAAAATTCCGGCAGATTTTTCATAACGCCGTCATCCAAGCGGACCTGGCGGCCCAAGGTCATATGCGGGCAATAAGGCCGGTCTTCATGAGGACAGCTTCTTTCCCGCAGCAATCTATTCAGATTGCCGTATAAAAAATCAAGAGCCGGTTCGCTTCTTACACCCAGCCAGACAATTTCCTGATGCCGGCCAAATGCGCCCCATTTCTGAAACGTCAAACAGAACGGCTGTTGAAGCGCCGCTGTACGGCAGAGAATATCATGTAAATCGGGAAGCTGGCCGGGAATACATTCTCCGAGGAACTGCAAGGTCAGATGATAATTGGCCGGCGTTGTCCATTTGCCCGCCCGGGATTGTTCCAGCAGCGGAACTCTGGCCTGGTCGATGGCAGACCGGGTCGATTCATCCAGTTCAATAGCATAAAACAACCGCATCGCTTTAAGAGAAGATCAGCAGCCGATTATTAATCGAACGGCGATTTTCAATAACTGGTAAAAACGTCATTTCCATGATGCCAATGCCTCCCTCCGGCGGACATGATATACTATTTCCTGAGGTGAGAAATGTGAATCAAAATCCTTGGCCGGGTTCCGGACTTGATCCGGAAAAAGCTCACTGTCTGGCCGGCTTATCACGGCCTGAGCTTATGAACATTCCATTGTGTCAATCCAATGAAGCAGACCCTTCATCCTTTGGCTGCGATCAGGACTGGTATAGCGAAGCCTGGCAGCGCCAGGCCGGCTGCGGGCCATGCACTTCAGCTACAATGCTGCTTTATTTAGCTCGCAGCCAGCCGTTTTTCCGGCCGCTCTACCCGCTCATCGAGCAAAATCATGACCAGGCGAATTTTACGCTGTTTATGGAAAAGATCTGGCACTACGTCACGCCCGGCCGCATGGGGGTCAACGAAGCGTCCATGTTGACCAGCGGCGTCGCCAGATTTGCCGATTCCTATGCGATTGCCCTGGAATCGGCGGTTTTTCCCGTGCCTGGGCAGATGAACCATCGTAAACCATTATCTTCATTTGTCCAATTCATTGCTGACGGATTAAATCTGGATAGTCCGGTGGCGTTTCTCAATCTCTCCAACGGAAGACTCGATAACCTGGACAGCTGGCACTGGATCACTCTGGTCGCGCTTTACGAATATGCCGATCAAACAATCTGGAGCGATGTATCAGACAGCGGCGAACGTAAACTGATCAATCTGAGTCTCTGGTATCAAACCTCTCGCCTGGGCGGTGCGGCCGCCTATTTTTACCCGGCCGCACCGCACGCAGACGATGAACATCCGTAAAATCAATTCAACTGGCTGAGTATTTTCGCCAAAGGCGAATCGGCGCCCAGAATAATTGTTTTTTCGCCTTGTAAGGACTTTTCCAGAGCTTCCAGTTCGCGGACGAAGAGATAAAAATCTGCCTTCTGCGGATCATTGTACAATTCCTTCAGCGTCTTCATATACTCTTCTTCACCTTCGCCCTGCAGCTTGCTGGCTTGCGCCTGGGCTTCGCCGAGAATAATATTGACTTCCTTATCGGTTTCATTGCGGATTTTTGCCGCTTCGTAATCGCCATCCGCTTTGTAGGAAGCAGCCATCTGCGAACGTTCGGAAATCATCCGGTCGTAAACCGCTGTCGTGTTGTCTTCAGGCAGATCAAAACGTTTGATTTCAACTGTGACAATAGCGACGCCATAATCCTTCAGATTCGCTGCGACCTGTTCGGTTATCTGCTTGTTCAAGGATGTTCTGCTATCTGAACCATCTGCGATGATATCGCTTTGCTGCATCTGGCCCATAACGTTTTTAATGACACTATAAGCGCTGGCGTCAATTCGTTTTTGCATTTCCGACACATTGTTGACAGTCCGGATAAATGTTGTCACATCACTGATCTGCCAGATTGAATAACTATCGACAATCATCGCCTTTTTATCGGCTGTCAGAACTTCCGACGGTTTAACATCGTAAATCATCTGCTTTTTCGTCAGATGGTTGACATCCTGGATAAATGGGATTTTTACATGCAAACCGGCGTCGGTCTTGATATTCTGGATGGCGCCGAATTGAGTCAGATAGACAAACTCGCCTTCATGGACCGTATAAAGGGAGGTGCTGATCAATATGACAACCAGCAAACAGACGATCGCTGCAATAATCCACTTTTTCATCGTATTACCCCCCTTGCTTAATTGCCGGCGGCATCATCAGCGGATGATGTGCCTGACGTTTGCGCCGCTGCGGCGGTGCTGTCCTGAATCAAAGGTTCCAAAGGCAAAAGCTTCTGTACGCCTGTTCCGTCATCCAGATAGACCCGGATGCCCGGCAGGATCTTTTCCAGAGTTTCCAAATACATGCGTTCCCGGGTTATCTCCGGGAAATTGACATACTCGTTGTACATGGACAGGAAGCGGTCCCGCTCGCCGACGGCTTCGTTGATCTTGCTTTGCTTGTCAGCTTCCGCATCTTTGATGATTTTATCGGCTTCAGCATTAGCTTGCGGTATTTTACTGTTTTTATACTCCATAGCCTGATTGAGAGCGGTTGCCTTCTGCTGCTTGGCTGTTTCAACATCGCGGAAAGCTTTGGCGACGTCTTCCGTCGGCGGCTCGGAATCATTGACTTTGACATCCATCAGCATCAAGCCGATATCTTGTTCGCTCAAACGCTCTTTGAGCATTTCTTTGACATCGGCCTGGATCTGGATTTTCCCTGTTGTCAGGACGTCATCAATGCTCTTCGTCCCGACCACAGAGCGGACCGTACTCTGAATCATGTTTTTTAAAACAGCATTGGGATCTTCTGTCGAATACAGGTATTTGAAAGGGTCGCTGATTTTCCATTCGACAAAAAAATCAATATTGACGATATTCATATCGCCGGTTATCATCATGCTCTCTTCCGGTATGCTGTAATAAGATCCATCCGAAGAACTGCCATATCCCAATTCAATTTTTTGCGTTAAATTGACCGGCAGAATTGTTGCTGACTGGAATGGCCAGGGCAGTTTGCTGTGTAATCCGGCCTCAACGGTTTTGGTGTACTTGCCGAAGGTTGTAATAACAGCCTGCTCACTTTCTTTTACGGTAAAAACACTGCTTTGCCCGATTAGAATAAGAAAAATGACTACCACAACTAAACCGATCAGGCGGATTAAGCGAATCGTTTCCTTTTTCATATGTACCTCCTTCTTCTGAACAACCGTCCGGAAAAGACGTTCATCCAGGTATCAGGACCATTATCAGGGAATTTTCGTATTCTGACAAGAAAAAAGCAGAAAATATGTGCTATACTGGCAAAGTTCAGTTCATTATCCGGGAGGCAGACTATGGCTCAAAGTCCGGTCAACAAACGATTTTTACTGGGTTGCATGTACTTTTTTCTGGTCAATGGCGCCATGGTTCTGATGACCAGTTCCCTGCTCGTTTATCTGATGCGCGATTATCAGCTCAGTTATGACGAAGGCGGTCTTCTACTCTCTATCCAGGCTATCGGCAGTCTTTTATCCAATTTTCTCAGCGGACCGCTTTCGGTCTGGATCGGCAGAAAGAAGACTCTGCTAATTACGGCAGCCGGTTTTTGTCTGGGCTTCGCCGGCATAGCTTTAACTCCGCCTATTCCGGTGCTTTACTGCGTTTTATTTATCACCGGGTTGGCCTGGGGCAGTTCAAACAATATGATCAATTTTCTGGTCGTCCGGGCAACAAATGGCGATAGCAGTAAAATCAGCCTGGTTCATACTTGCTTCTCAATCGGCGCTTTTATCGCCCCATTATTGGTCGCGCTGTCCGTTCGCTTGAATATCGGCTGGCAGTGGCCGGCCGCCTTAGTTGCCTTGATGGCTTTCATTCTCTTCTTTGTCACTTTAATGATGCCTATACAGGAATCAGCAAAATCCACGGGACAGAAAAAACCTGTTTCATTGAAGTTTCTCAAAGAATGGCGGCTTTACCTGTATATGCTGATGCTTTTCACATATGTCGGCGTTGAAACCGGTTTCAGCGGCTGGTTGGTAACCTATCTTTCCACCTGGCGGAACTTTGCGCCTACCGCGGCTCAATCCATGCTCTCATGCCTATGGATCGCCATTATCGTCGGTCGTATCTCGATCTTCCTATATGGAAGTAAACTGAAAAAAGCGCCTTTTCTGATGATCGAAGCAATCGGCATCAGCAGCGCCGCGCTTTTGTTGATCTTGTCCAGCCATCCCGCTCTGCTCATCGGAGCCGTTATACTCTTGGGCCTGTCCATGGCCGGTTTTTATGGCATGGTCGTAACCAACGCCAGTTCATTGGTTGCCGAATCCAGCGTCGCCAGCGGATTGATGATGTCCCTCGGCGGTTTAGGCGCGACTGTAATGCCGCTGGTTGCCGGTTTATTCGCCAACAGCAGCGGCATTGTCGCCGGACTCTGGGCACTCTTTATCGCGACTGTTCTGTTGTTTCTGCTGACTGTGCTGAACGTCTCGATCCGGGCGCGATGATTCTCCGCACGCTATCTTCCGATAAATGATATTTGTCTGCCAAATCGGCTATTGTCTGCCCTTTACGATAGTCTTGGTTGATAATCTGATTTCTGCGCGACAAAGCCTCCCGGCTGCCGCTGTTTGATCCCCAGCGCAGACGATTGTCAGCTCGCCGGGGAATATAGACCAAACCGCCATCCACATATTGCTGAATAGCCCGGATCAGTTCTTCCGGCAGCACGTGGCTTGCATTCGTATAATCCATTTTCCATCTCCAATTTCTTCTGGTTATACAAAAACACCGTCGGTTTACCCACGGTGTTCATTCTATTGCTTCAAGTGTCTTGGAAGCAACAGGATACAGAGGGTTTACGACAAGGATGGCGGACTTGAATCCGATCTCCCCTAATTCTTATATCACCAGTAATCTGATGCCAGTTGGGCTTAATAAGAATCAAGTTTAATCGAATTCAGGCCCGCTCATCGGTTGATTCAGGTGTTACCCACCTCATAATCAATTTCTGCCAAAACAATCGCCCCCTTTCAGAAGAATTGGAAGTCGCGGCTTCGTATTTATTATATCGGCCTGATCAATCTATGGCAATGGCAAAAATAATTGTAAAAAGGATTATCCCATTTTGATCCGATGGATATCATCATAGATTCTGTGAATGTAAATTGCTACTGGCTTGGATTTGAGATAAAATACTCGCATAATGATTGATGAGGAGCGATAGCTATGATATACAAGTCGGAAAACCAAATCAAAATGATTCTGGGGATTAATGCCTGGCGGAATCTGCTGAATGACAAGATCGTCCGGTTTACAACCATGATGCCGGATATGGACAATGAAGTTTTACTGTCGCTGATTAAACAATTGCCGCAGTTTTGGCTGTTTTCCAAAGAAACGCTGACCTATTTGGGGAAGAATGTTACATCTGAGCAGCTGGCCGAGCAGAGCAACATGCATGAAATGCATAAAATAATCAATAGCGAACTAGGCGGAGAAAAATACTCGTCCGAAGAAAAGGGCATCTTTATTGAAACAATTCTGCAATGTCTGGATCAGGAGCTTGAACTGGATAATAAGGATCGTTCTTTTATCAATGGCCTGCAAAAGAATAATACGGTCAACACGCGTCTTGCCATCATGGCCGTATTGTCTTACCTGGGGGGCAAATTGCGTTTAGCCGGACTGCAGGACGATCACAGCATTGTCATCTGACCGGTAAACCGTTTACGCTCTAAAATGAATACAAGGTGGTCAGGTATGCTAAGGAAAACGAAAATTATCTGCACCATGGGACCGGCTGTGGATCAGGATGATGTCCTGCGCCAGCTGATGATTCATGGCATGAATGTTGCTCGCCTGAATTTTTCTCACGGAACCCACGCCGAACACTTGGAACGTGTCAACCGGATCAAGCAATTACGCAGCGAGTTAAATCTGCCGATTGCTTTATTGTTGGATACCAAAGGACCGGAAATCAGAACCGGCGTCTTCGAAAACGGACAGATCCGTCTGATTGAAGGCAGCGCCATAACCGTCAGGGCCGGCGACGAACCGGGCAATAATCAGTTGATAACCGTATCCTACGCCAATATCCATACGGACCTGCATCGCGGATCGCATATTTTGATCGACGACGGCCTTATCGAATTGGAAGTAATGGATATCACCGGTAAAGATGTCCATTGCCAGGTCCGCAACGGCGGCACGCTTTCAGATCACAAGAGCATCAATCTGCCTGATGCCCAGATCAATCTGCCGCCTTTAACCGGCAAGGACATTGAAGATATCCGTTTTGCCATTGAGCAGGATTTCGATTTTATCGCCGCGTCTTTTGTCCACCGGCCGGCGGATATTCTGGAAATCCGAAAAACGCTCGAACACAATCACGGCGAGGACATCCATATCATCGCCAAAATTGAAAACCGCGAGGGTGTCAGCAATTTTGATGAAATTCTCAAAGTCGCCGACGGCATTATGGTCGCCCGGGGCGATCTGGGCGTGGAAATTCCGATGCAGGAAGTGCCGATGGTTCAAAAAGCCATGATTGAGAAATGTTATAAAATCGGCAAGCCCTGTATTACGGCTACCCAGATGCTGGATTCGATGATCAGAAACCCCCGGCCGACCCGGGCCGAGGTCAGCGATGTTGCCAATGCCATACTCGACGGCACCAGCGCCATTATGCTGTCCGGCGAAACGGCCGCCGGCAAATATCCGATTGAAAGCATCGTCATGATGGCCTGTATTGCCGAACAAACCGAGAAATCGATCGATTACTGGAAGAATTTCGCGTCGGCAAAATATGAAATGGTTCCCAGCGTCGCCAATGCCATCAGCCACGCGACCTGCACAACAGCTATGGATTTAAAGGCCGCCGCGATTGTCGCGGTAACCCACGGCGGCCGGACTGCCCGCCTTATTTCCCGTTTCCGGCCTGAATGCCCGATTATCGCCACAACCGTTTCACCCCGGGCTCTGCGTCAATTGTCCCTGTCCTGGGGCGTCTATCCCTATCAGGTCAACGAAGTGTTCACGACAGATGAAATGTTTGAACTGGGGATGAACAAGGCTCTGGAATCCGGCACGGTCAACAACGGCGACCTGGTGGTTATAACCGGCGGCACGCCGATCGGCATGAGCGGCACAACCAATATTTTAAAGGTACAGAACATCGGCCGGATTCTGGTTAACGGCATCGGTATCGGCAAGGGCGCTCTGAACGGCGAAGTACTGGTCGTTCAGGATACGGAGGATCTGCATGCCGCCGAACAACGTTCCGGCTACATTCTGGTTACACCGTCAACCAATAATCAATTGCTGAATATTATGAAAAAAGCCTTGGTGTTGATCGTCGAAGACGACAATCCGGCCGGGCATGCCGTGACGGTCGGGCTGGCATTGGATATTCCGGTTGTGTATGCCTGTGAAAACGCAACCAAAATTTTGAAAACCGGAGCCCTGGTGTGTGTCGATATTGAACGCGGCATCATCAGTTGATACATGATCCAGCCTTCCGGCGCCACGATCAGTCTGCTATAATATTGCTGTGCTGCAACAAGTATGGAATATGGAAATATCCTGACAGGATGGGATGTGAATCGTGATGAATTATCGTAAATTAGGGCAATCTTCACTAATGGTCAGCGAAATTGGACTGGGTTGCGAACATTTGCAGGGGCTGGATGCCGGATCGGTTAAGGCGGTTATCGACCAGGCGCTGGCATCAGGCCTCAACATCATGGACGTCTTCATGTCCGAGCCGGCAGTTCGCTCGAATATCGGCGCAGCCCTGAAGGGGCGTCGAAACCAGGTTGTCCTGCAGGGGCACATCGGATCAGTCTGGCTGGACGGTCAATATACCCGCTCGCGTAATCTAGCTCAATGCCGGGAAGCCTTCGAGGATTTACTGACCCGGCTACAGACAGATTATATCGACATCGGCATGATCCATTTTGTTGATACCGAGGACGACTATCAGCGTGTTTTTGCGACAAACATTCTGCCCTATGCCCTCGAATTGAAAAAGACCGGCAAGATCAAGCATCTCGGGTTCAGCTCGCACAATCCGGTTACCGCGTTGAAAATCGTAAAAACGGGTCTTTTCGATGTTTTAATGTTCAGCGTCAATCCTGCTTATGATATTCTGCCCGAAGATACGGCCATTGATGATTTTTTTGTTTCAGAATCTTATCAGAACGATCAGCTGAAAGGGATCAATCCGGCGCGGGAAATGCTCTACCGCACCTGCGAAGCCATGGGTACGGCCATCACCGTTATGAAAGGCCTGGCGGCCGGCTCGCTGCTGAAAGCAGAATCATCGCCTTTCGGCGCGGCGCTGACGCCTGTCCAGTGTATCCATTACGCCTTGACCAGACCGGCGGTCGCCAGCATACTGGTCGGCTGCCGTACGCCTCAGGAGGTCATACAGGCCGCCGCATATGAAGAAGCATCTGAAACAGAACGGGATTATTCACCGGTTCTGAGCCGTACACCGAAATACTCGCTAAATGGCAAATGTATGTATTGTAACCACTGCCTGCCTTGTCCCAGTAAAATCGATATCGCGCAAGTCAATAAATATCTGGATCTTGTTCTGGCAGTCCGGAGTGAAAACAGCACGGCGCCGGTGCCGGGTACGATCCGCGAGCACTACGCAGCTTTATCCAGCGCGGCTGCCGACTGCATCGCTTGCGGCAGCTGTGAAAGCAATTGTCCTTTCGGTGTGCCGGTCATCGAGCGTATGCGCCAGGCGCAGGCGGTCTTCGGGAAATAACCGGACGCGGTCAGTCTGCCGGCTGCGGATATGTATAGATATCGCCTTTATAATTGCGCATGATGACTTGCCGCTCATCCAGCGAGAGAATGTAGTCAGGATTGATCGGAATCTTGCCGCCTCCTTGCGGGGCGTCGATGACAAACTTGGGGACGGCATATCCGGATATGGTTCCGGTCAGATTGCGCATGATTTCAATGCCGGCTTCCACCCTGGTTCTAAAATGGCCCAACCCTTGGCTGAGATCGCATTGGTAGAGATAATAGGGACGGATTCTGGCTTTTACCAGCTTAAGCAGCAATTCCTTCATGATTTCGGTACTGTCGTTAATGTTTCTCAATAAAACACTCTGGTTGCCCAGCGGTATGCCGGCATCAATAATCGCCGCGCAGGCTTTCAGCGAATCGTCCGTCAATTCCCGCGGATGATTAAAATGCGTGTTGATCCAGATCGGCTGATATTTTTTCAACATGGTCAACAGTTCGGGCGTAATCCGCATCGGCAGGACAACCGGCACCCGCGTACCGATCCGGATAATCTGGATATGTTCGATCCGGCGCAGCCGGGCGATAATCCTTTCCAGGGCGCCGTCGCTCATAGTCAGCGGATCGCCGCCCGATAACAGGACATCGCGGATTTGCTCATGGCCGGCTATATACTTGATTGCCTCATCTTCTTCAGACGCCATGATGCAGTGATCTTCTTCGCCGACAATCCTTCTTCTGGTACAATGCCGGCAGTACATGGCACACTGGCGGGTTAAAAGGAACAGAACCCGGTCCGGATAACGATGAACGATGTTCTTGACTGGACTGTCCCCTTCTTCATTCAGCGGATCGGCCATTTCGCAAGGTAAAAAATGGGTTTCCTGAATCGTCGGCACCGATTGTCTCCGGATCGGGCAGGCCGGATCGGCCGGATCAATCAGCGATGCATAATAAGGCGTTATCGCCATGCGGAATTTCTGGAGACAGAATTGGATATCTTGCTTTTCTTGTTCACTTAATGGAATAATCTTTTCCAGTTCTTCAACTTGGGTAATCCGGTTTTTATATTGCCATTTCCAGTCATACCAACAAGCTTCATGAGGTTTCATCATCTTTTCATTCATGCTGCACACCGCAATCACCCCAATGCCGGATCATCCAGCAAACCATATCTTCTCAGGGCGCTGTCCAGGATACCGCAGACCAGAGAGGAATAGTCAAGGCCATTAAAAGCCGCAATCATCGGATAGTCGCTGTAATCAGGCGCCAGGCCGGGCAGCGGATTGATTTCGATAAAATAAAGGCGTCCGTCCGGCGACAGGCGGAAGTCCATCCGGGCAAAATCTTTGCACGCCAAAATGTCGTAGATCTTGCGGGCTGCCGATATCATTTCATGCTCAATGCCCTGTTCAAGAACTGCCGGGCATTGATACTGAATCAAAGCTTTATAATTCTGTTTGACCTGATAACTGTATATTTGATACGGATTATCTTGTTTTAAATAAATAATTTCCATCGGCGGAAATACTCGCGCTGCCGGCCCATTACCCAGGATGCCCACCGTAAATTCGCGGCCGCCGATGTATTCTTCGACCAGCATATCCTGCTGATAAAGGCGGATATGCTCGCTGACCATTTTTTGCAAGGCCTGGCGATCCTCGACAATCGCTACATCGGATATCCCTTTGCTGGATCCCTCGGCATTAGGCTTGACGATCGACGGAAAGGAAAAACCGCTGCCACGGATCGCCTGATTGGCTGTAATAACCTGATATTTCGGCGTCCGAATATGGTAAGTGGAAAGAAGCCGTTTGGTTAATGCTTTATCTAAAGCGATACAAAGGGTTGTTTCATCCGAACCGGTATAAGGTATCCCGTAAAAATTCAGAATAGCAGGGACTTGCGCTTCCCGGCCCCGCCCCCGTATGCCTTCGGCTATATTAAAAACGATATCGACAGGCTGATCACATAATCTAACCGGCAATCCTTCATCGGCTTCTAAGAGAACGACTTCATGCCCACCTTTTTCCAAAGCCCTCTGTATGGCTTGAACTGTTTCGATATGATCGTATTCAGCTTCAATGTCAGGCACATCCGACTGAATGTTCTTCTTCAGATTATAGGTTAGCCCAACTCGCAGCGGAGGCTCAGAATCAGGTTTTGCAAGGTCCTCCATACAACATATCGCCACCTTTGGATCACATCGTCCTTGACTTTATATTTGATGATTTTAACTCATATTTTTAGCTTGTCAATATGATGAGCCATTCATTTGCAAATTATCTAAACAGCACAAAAATAGTCACATCAAACTGGACATGATTGATTATTTTGCAGATTTGGACCGGCTCGTCATTAAATTTGACCGTGATGATGCGTTTGGCGATATTCGGTTGGCGAACAGCCGATTTTCTGACGGAAAACATCGGAAAAATGATTGGTATTGCTGAATCCGCAGGCTTTACCGACCTGGCTGACCGATGCATCCTCATAGGTCAGAAGCATCCGCGCTTTGGACATGCGTGCTTTCATTAGGAAAGAATAAGGCGAATCGCCCATAACATGCGTGAAAGTCCTGATAAAATGATATTTGCTTAAGCCGTATTGGCTGCATAACTCGTCGATTTTTATTTTTTCCGTGCAATGGGTCATCAGATAATCGGCACAGGCTTTGATTTCCGGATGGAAGTATTGTTCCTGATGCCGGTCGTCCAGATCCGGATTTGTGCCAAGCCGGATCAATTCAATGCATAAAAGATCGGCCAGGCGTTGTAAAACGGCGTCGTATCCTGGTGCTTTGCCACGATATTCTTCTTGAAACAAACGAATATACAGCCTGAGACCTGCCGAAGATGGGAATTCATAATTAAACTCCCGCCCTTCTTTGACCTGCATCTGTTCCATAACCGCTTCAAACAAATGATGATCGATAACAATATCCGTATGTGAAACATCGGATAGTTCATAAGCCAAACCATGCTGCCGCCCCCGGGAGACCGGGTAGACCATGCCTGGCTGGCCAAAATAGACAGCCTGTTCGTTTTGCAATCCCGGGATAGGCGTATGTGGCAGAATAAACTCATATTGATCATGTTGGTGCGAGAAAGCCAGCATCCGGTTTTCCGGCGACTGCTTCAGAACCGCTATCGACAGAACAGAACAAGAATATAGATCAAAACGAAGTTCGAAATCCTGTACCGATGGACTATGGGTACCCGGAACAGGTTTATTCAACTCAGTCATTTACCCGTTACCTCATCTGTCATAATCTTGCTGCCTTGAATAGTATATCACAACTCGAAAGTCAGTCATGATATAATAAAGCCATATTCTGAACGATCCTGACATACAATTTAATTTGTAGCAAGGCAAAATCAGACGGCCCGGCCGCCAGGAAGTCCCTGCGGGGACAGAAAGGATGTCTCCATGAAACGGATTTATTTTTCCTTTGTTTTGGTTATTGCCCTGCTGGTGATGGGCATGCCGGTTTCAGCTGCCGGTACGGCTCATACGATCGGCGTCAACGTGGTTCTTAACACGAAGATCACTGCATCGATTTTATCGGACCTTAATGGAAAAGGCCAGGTTCTGGATGTTCTGGATGAAATTAACGCCCTGTCCATGCGTATCAGATCAGACAGGCTGGCCGCTGTCAGGGCTTTGCCTTATGTGGCGGCAGCCAATCCGGACGCCGCGCGCCGGGGGTCGCCGATTGACACCGTCGCCGCTGCTGATTTTTCCGACGGGCTGAGCACCTGGAATCTGGACGCCATTAATGTCACGGATTATGGTTATGACAACCGGACAACCGGTTATGATGGCAGCGGTGTCTATGTTGCGGTGCTGGACACCGGTCTGGTTGATTCATGGCGTCAGTACTTTCCTGAAGAGCAGATCGCCGTAAACTATGCCCGTTCTTTCAGCGGCGGCGGCGGCGAAAAGGGCAATGTTTCCGAACAGCCCAATAAATGGGAGCATGACCAGGATTCGCATGGCACTCACGTAACCAGCACCATTCTCGGCTATAACCTGAATGGATCAGCGGTCAACGGTGTGGCGCCGATGGCAACGATCATTCCGGTCAAAGTACTGAACCAGAACGGTTCCGGCTGGTCCTCCGTGATCGCCCGCGGCATCCTGTATATTGCCGAGCTTAAAGCCGGTTCGCTGGCAGATTATCCCGTAGTCATCAATATGAGCCTGGGCGGCTCCGGTCTGGATGCCCTGGAAAAAGCGGCGATTGATTACGCCATTGCTCAAGGTGTGATTATTGTCGCTTCCGCCGGCAATGAAGGAACCGCCGGCATGGGATATCCGGGTGCTTACGCCCCGGTTATTTCCGTCGCGGCGGCTGGCTGGAGAGGCGAATGGCCGTCCGGCGAAAACAGCTGGTGGTATGATCAGGATGTCGGCGATCCTACCGCCGCATCCGACTTTTATATAACCTCGTTCTCCAGCCGGGCTTTATCCGGACAAGATCTCGATGTCGCCGCACCCGGTTCCTGGATTGTCGGACCTTACCAGGTTAACAGCGGCCACCTGAGTTACTATTTCCTTGGCGGAACATCGATGGCCAGTCCTCACGTTGCCGGGCTGACGGCGCTCATGCTGCAAAAAGACCCGGATCTGACCGCAGCTGAAGCAGAGGATATCCTGGAATCTTCAGCCACTCCCCTGCCGGCCGGCAGCTGTTCTGTCCGCTCCTCAGACGGCACAACCGAAATGATAACCTGGGGAGCCGATGCTACCGGTTCCGGTCTGGCCAATGCCGTCGCTGCTCTGGATCTTGTTCCCTGACCGATTAAGAATACAACTGCAAGGAAGGTTCATAACATGAAGCTCTATATCAAACAGAAAGTATTTTCCTGGAACAACCGTTTTACAGTTAAGGATGAGTCTGATGAAGACCGTTATTTTATCGAAGGAGAGTTTTTTTCCTGGGGGCATAAACTGCATGTATATGACCGCCAAAATAAAGAAGCAGCCTATATTCAACAGAAAGTCTGGAGTTTTCTGCCCAAATATCAGGTTTTCTTTGAAGACCGGCAGGTAGCCGAAATTGTCAAGGAATTTACCTTTTTCCACCCCAAATACTCCATATCCGGTCTGGATTGGACGGTCGAAGGAAGTGTCTGGGCTCATGATTACCAGATATATGAGGCCGGCAGGCCGATTGTCACAATTCAGAAGGAGTGGTTTACCTGGGGCGACAGCTATGTTCTGGATATTGGCAATCCGCAGAACGAAATTCTCGCTCTGGCTGTCGTGATCACCATTGATTGCGTCATGGCCGACCAAGCCGCCCAAAACAACGCGACTTGATATTTCTTTACAGGCGAGGGAAACACCGGCCGCCAACATAAGCCGATCTGACCGACAAATCTTGATTTAAGACGGTCAGATCGGCTTTTTTACCGGGTGCGACGCTGCCCAGAACAGAATCAACACCCAGTATTCTCGCCGGATTTATGGTGGCCATCTGAATCGCGTCTTCGAGGGGAATTCCGAAAGAAACTGCTGATTTCAGGCCATCCGCCAGTGAATGAACATTGCCGTTGATGGTGCCGTCTTCCAGACGCGAGAGGCCGTCCCGCACAATGGTTTTAACACCGTCCATTTCATATTCGCCATCGCCCAGACCGGCGAAAGGTATGGCGTCGCTGATCATGACGATTTTCTTGCAACCCAGCATCTTATACGCCGCCCGCAGCACAGAAGGATGGATATGTCTGCCGTCGCAAATCAATTCGGCGGTAACCGGATTGTCTATGGCTGCGCCGATCGGACCCGGATCCCGATGATGCAGGCCGGGCATGGCGTTAAAGAGATGCGTCAATTGGCTGGCGCCCTGCCGGATCGCAGCTTCTGCCTGTTCATAACTGGCTGCCGTATGGGCAATGGAAGCAACAACACCCTGTTCGGTGCAGCAGCGGATCAAAGCCGGAGCTCCGGGACATTCCGGGGCAACGGCCACGATTTTTACAAGGCCGGGATCAATATCCAAAAAATCCTGGAGAACAGCCGGATCCGGCTGGAGGATATAGCCTTCCTGCATGGCGCCTTTCTTTGCGGGCGATATGAACGGGCCTTCCAGATAAGCGCCCTGGATTCTTGCGCCTGTCGGTCCGTGTCTTTTCGCCAGACTTATTTCATGCAGCGCCCTTTTAATATTGGGGGGAGCAAGGGTTGTGGTGGTAGCTACAAAAGATGTTACACCCGCTTTGGCCAGAGCCAGAGACATCCGGTTCAAAGCTGTTTCATCGGCCGTCATGACATTGATGCCGCCAAAGCCATGAATATGCAGATCGATCAAGCCGGGAATCAGGAATAATCCGGTCAGGTCGACATCATCACCAACCGGTGATGACGATGCAGGCAGCCCGATCTGTATCATACAATCCTTTTCTATCCGTACATCCAGTTTTTGAAAAACATGATTGGCGGTAAAAACAAATCCATTTCTCAGCCACATATTCCATGCCTCATATTCCGATTATTATCCTTCATATCATACACCTTTCATCGATAAAGCGGTTTCCGGCTTAACCCGGCTGTGATAAAATAGAACAGATTTATGATCAACAAGGAGCCTGACTATGATTAATCATGCTATCATCAACGGTTTACAACAATTAGGTATCATGCGCGGCGATGTCGTCCTGGTTCACTCATCCATGAAAGCGCTCGGGATCACCGAAGGACCAGCTTGTGTCATTGAATCCCTGCAGCAATGTCTGGGGGATGAAGGCACCTTGCTGATGCCGGCGCTCACTTACAGCACCTCTTGCGCCAGTCATTATTTTTCATATCACGATACGCCGGTCTGCGTCGGCTTGATCCCGGAAACCTTCCGAAAAACGCCGGGCGTAATCCGCAGCCTTCATCCTACGCATTCTGTTTGCGCCTGGGGCCGCCTGGCCGGTGAAATAACCGCGATGCACCAACTGGATCACACGCCGGTCGGCGAACATTCCCCTTTCCGCCTGCTGCCCTCTCTCCACGGCAAGATTATCATGCTGGGCTGCGGGTTAAATCCCAATACCTTCATGCATGGTGTCGAAGAAGTAGCGGCGGCGCCTTATCTGCTGAAAGCGGAACCAGAACTTTTTACTTTGGAAGATCAGGATCGAAGCGTTTTTCAGATGTCTGTCCGCTGTCATGATATTAACCGGCATGGCCGTCAGAGTTATGCCCGGGCAGCCGGCCTGCTCGGGAACCAGGCCTTGCGGACCGGACGGGTCTGCCAGGCTGAAACAGCCGTGATTGACGCCGGCGCCCTGATGCGTGCCGGTGTGGAAGCCATTTTACGTGATCCGTTCTACTTTATAGAAAAATACTGATCTTTCCTGCAACCTTTCAGGATATACCCCCATTCTGACCAGCCTTCAAATCTTATTGAACGCTTATCACAGGACAGCGAGGTTGCCGGCATGCAGCATAAACTCAAGAATCTGTCGGACAGAAAAATTGCCCAGCTGATTATCTATCTTGTTTTGATCCTTGATGTTGTTGTTCTTTGCCGGTTTAGCGCCGGATCAAGCCGCTTTGGGCCGCAGATTCCCGGAAATCCGGCTGCGGCGTCCGACGCTGCTCCGGAGGCGGGCACGTCATCGTACACGGCCATGATGACGGCGGCAACGACAACAGCAACCCTGGAAACCGAAATCGGCCTGATAACGTCGCCAGCAATCCCTGAAGCAACGTCCTCAGCAACACTGGCGGTGACGCCGGTCTTTCCCGGTATCGATCCGGTTATCACCAGCCAATGGATTTTCCCAATGAAAACTGAACCGACAACGCCGACTGTTGGTGTTTTCGGAGCCGGACGCACCAGCAAACGCCTGCATGCCGGGATCGATCTCTATTCGCCGGACGGAACTGAAATTTACGCTATGGCGGCAGGACGCGTACAGAATATCATTGTTTTTTATGAAAACCTGATGGCGATTGAGGTCGTTAACCACGATGGCGCCACCATTCGTTATTGCGAACTGACTCCATCGGTTAAAATCGGCGACAAGGTCGATCTGGGACAGCTGCTTGGCAAACTGAAGAAAAATTCTGACGGCACCTGTATGCTTCATCTCGAATTGTACGCCGCGGCAGGATCGGCAGCACTGACTCAGACAAAAAACAAACATTATCTTTATGTCTCAACCCGATATGGAACTTTTATGCGCCGTGAGGATCTCGTCGATCCCAGCGGCGTTTATGGATTGCCCAGACCCTGATTCCCCGGTGTCTGTTGAGTTGTTTATTTCCACTGAAGCTCCGCTGACAACAGCATGTTTAAATCTTATGTTGTCTTGTTTAAATCTTGTGTTTGACAAGACCTTGATTCAGTGCTATCATAATCCAGCACACAACAAGAGCGTCCTGCTCGTGTGGCGGAACCGGCAGACGCAACGGACTTAAAATCCGTCGGATTAACCTCCGTGCCGGTTCGAGTCCGGCCACGAGCACCAAAAGTCTAAGCAACAGTGCGAATGATCGCCCGGGTTGCGTGCAACAATTGATACCGCGGAGTGGAGCAGCTGGTAGCTTGTCGGGCTCATAACCCGAAGGTCGGAGGTTCGAATCCTTCCTCCGCAACCAATGAGAATTAGCTCGATCTCAGGATCGGGCTTTTTCTATAAATGTATTGAAAGTCGAAAAAGAACTGAAAAATAGATCTGCCACGATCTCAATTAA
>JAYFQE010000007.1:0-120560 GCA_034927345.1 Clostridiaceae bacterium | reverse complement strand
AATCTTTCCCCTCTTCCTTTCCGGTGAATATAACAGAGAGGTCACACCTGTTCCCATCCCGAACACAGTAGTTAAGCTCTCTGGTGCCCACGATACTTGGCTGGTAACGGCCCGGGAAAATAGGTCTTCGCCGGAATTTATATTCCTCAATAGCTCAGCTGGTAGAGCATGCGGCTGTTAACCGCAGGGTCGTAGGTTCGAGTCCTACTTGAGGAGCCACATATGACAAAAGCCTTGAATACAATAAATATTCAAGGCTTTTATCATATTCTAATGTTGATAGGGTTTATCCTAAAGCTTCCAGCAACTCATGCCGCACAGTGTCGAATCGTTCGCTCGATGGATCGTAATCGTCGAAACCGCGGCAGACTTTCTCGATCAGCTCTATTGCTTTATTGCGGTCACGCTGCCCGAGCTGGTTAAATAACTCGTAGTCGTATGCGCCAGCCCGCTGAGAATGACCGCGCACACTGTACCATGGCCTCCCGTCGCCCGGATAGACCACAAATGAGTTGCCCGCCGGATACATACGGTTGTCGCCGACGCGGTAACAGGTTTCATCCCAGGTCTCCGGATTATGAAGATGATAGCCCCAGTGCAGAAAGCCCGGCGCGTTATATTTGTAGCATAACCACATTGGCAGCCGGCTTACTGTCAGCGGCAGATCCAGAATGCGGTTCATCGTCGCGCCGGCCGGGAAACCGCAGGTGTACAGCCATAGCACCTCGCCTAAGTCCTGGAGCTGACGAAACTTGTCGATGTGCTTCTCGTAGACCGCTTGCTTCACGGCCCAGACATCCAGCGCGCCCGCAATTTCCGTTGTTTCTACCGGATCGTTGATCTTAACGCCCGGCATAAGCTTGCGGCAGATGCAGGACAATGCACGATAGGAAAGACTGTTCGGGAATTGAGGCTCGTCGACCAGACACTGCATATAACGGTCGCGCCAGCCGTTCTTTTCCACGCATTCCCACGCGCGGGTAAAATATGTTTTCAGCTGACGGTAACCCTCGATAGTCGTGATGCCGATTTCCCGGTCCCAGAGCAGAAACTGCTCGTCATTGTCCCATTGTTGGAAACGGGCCACGAAGCCGCCCATGATGTACTTAAAACCGTATTCGAGCGCCATATTTCCGACATATTCGGCGTTGGCAAAGTCAAAATCCACTACCTTGCCGTCTCCATCGCGTACCGGCACGCCGGAAGGAATCATTAAATAGTCGTTGCGCATATCGAGCTGGTTTTCGAAGTACTTTCCGAGCAGCTCGCGGTAGCTGTCCGACCACAATTCGGTGTTGTGCTGCTCGGCGAGCTTATCGTAGTAAATCCAGTTTACCATGTGAAAGTCGGTGTCACTCAGCGGCGGGATTGTTGTTTGATAGATTTTCAGCGAAATGGGTAGTTCGAGCGGCTCGCCGGCGATTTTTATTGTCAGGCTGCCGTTATACTGTCCCGGCGCGGCGTCGGGGGCTATGTTGAGACGGATATAAAACGCCGCGCGTCCCTTTACCAGCGTCCCGTCGTCGAGCGGACGCGTGACCTCGTAAACGTCAAATGGCGCACGACGGGTTACAAAGTGTTTCACGCTTTCATAATCTGTGGTCGTAAATAATTTAGCGTCACTGTTCATGCCGACATGCGCGGGAAGCAATTGATAGACGACCGGCTCACATTCAAGGCCCATACATTCGTACGCGACGGTTTCGCTGCCTGCAAGCGCCAGGTCGCAGAGTACCTGAAAGCAGACGTCGCTGCCGCGCGCTGCATACAGATTTGCGCTGTTTCTTGCGGTAATCACACTATCGGGGTAGATCCATTCATTGTCTGAGAATATTTGATATTTGCTGCTCATTTGGGTATTCCTTTCTGAATGATCGTCAGTTTAATGAAACAACTGTCCGCAGAATAGGGATAAGCGTTTAAAAGTTTGTATAACTATTGAGTTGATTATAGCATATCCAAAAATTCCGAGAGAATCATATAAGATATTGTATTGTTATTCGCGCGTGCTAGAATAAAATAAATGCATACTGCATTAATCGGATATCGCCAATGACTTTCCAATCGAAATGAGAGGATATTATGCAGCTTAACTTTACCGAGTGCGCTGATGCAGTTTTTGTCAAATCATATCCTGAATATTTTCCGTCCCTGTACGACGATTGTGCAGCCGACGGTTCGCTGGACAGCACGCTGATTGCCGAAGAAACGTATATACGGAGCATCAGCGGCAGATATGGCCTGTTTACCCGCCAACTTGAGCCTGTGCTTGCCGGAGCGCGCGCACTGCTAAAAAACAAGCCGCTGTTGCGTTACGCGAATCTGCTCGGCCGTGCGATGAGCGACCGCGGTCGTTTCCTGCAGACGGCCGATAAAGTGGCGATTCCATGGAAGGGCGAGCCCGATCCGGCGTTCGACTTCGCTTCGCTGCTCGCGATGCTGCCGATGATGGATGATACAGCCGCGCTGCTGCGTGCCCATCATTTGCCGGAGCGTTATATCCGCGGGGTATTCAGGGAATTCGAGGCCTGTGTCAATATTTTTGAGCTGCGATTCGGCCGCCCGGCGGTTGATCAGACGTACTTCGGCTGGCTCCAGCACTTTATCGACGCGACGATCATTCGCTTCGGGGAGCTTAATTTTGAACGCAGATATTTTCCGTCCTACGCCGTGGCGTTAAAAAACAAAACGACCGACGAGACCGCTGTACTGCCTTACAACGCCCGTATGCACCGCGAGGGCATGATACTCGGCTCGGCGGGCTACACGGACGACGGCGGCGCCTATGACGCCGCGTTCACAGAATCTGATGCCTTTTACGCCGGATTTCCTTGTGACGGAATGGGCTTCTGCTCCGGAAAACCGGCGTGTTACCCGAAGTCGGAGTGGGTGACGGCGCTCATGCCGGGCGACCCGGTGCTGAGCATACACATCCCGCGCGGCGCGAAGCTCGGCGGCAATGCGGGCGACGATTCATACGCCGAGGCGCTGGAGGTGCTGGGATGCTGTTTCCCGGAGTTTCAGCCGAAGGCGATGATCTGCTGTTCATGGCTGATGGATAAACGTATCGACGCCATATGCGGCGGCGCGCCGAACATCGTCAACTTCCAAAAGCCTTATCACACCTTCCCGCTGCTAAGCGCGGGTAAGGAAATATTCTCATTCGTGTTCATCAAGCCGTTCGAGCGGTTCGAGGATTTACCCGAGGACACGAGGCTGATGCGGGCGTTGAAAAAACGCTGCCTTGACGGCGGCTGTATTCATGCTTTCGGCGGCCTGTTTCTGCTTCGCGCCAGAGGAGACGTATGATTTCGTGCCCGACACATTGCCGGCATTGCCACTTTATGGTACTCTCTTTGGACGAGGTGAGGGCTTAATGTCGGAATTATTTGAAGCGATTATGGTTATCAGTTTTGGTATTTCCTGGCCGTTGTCTATTGTAAAATCCTATACATCGCGTACAGCCAAAGGAAAGAGTGTTATCTTTCTCCTGTTTATCCTGTTTGGCTATGTCTGCGGTATGGTTTCCAAGATGGTCGCCGGTAAATTGACCTATGTTTTTTTCTTTTATATTCTCAACTTTGTTATGGTGGCCATCGACTTGGGTTTGTATGCCCGGAATAAAAGATTGGATGAAAAAAGGGCAAAAGCGGAGTAAAACAACCGTCTGGGCATTATCTTTTTTCATGCCGGGATTTGCAGTATAATAAACGAAGTTCTGCCCCTTGCTTACTTGCAGGACAGGCAGAGAATCTTCGGGTGACTGTATTTCACCAGCTTGGGAGGAAACAATGAACAGGAAAACTCATATGATGACGCGTGCTGCGGTTATCGCCGCAGCCTATGTTGTGCTCACGCTGCCAATGGCTCAGTTTGCCTTTGGCGTGATCCAGTTCCGGCTAGCGGAAGCTTTAACGGTACTGGCCGCCCTGACGCCGGCTGCGTTGCCGGGGCTTTTTCTGGGATGCCTGCTGGCCAATCTTCTGAATCCCCAGAATCTGGGGCCGATCGACATTCTGGGCGGCAGTCTGGCTACTCTTGGCGCGTCCTGGGTGACCTGGCAGCTGAGAAAGCGGGTTTATAAACCGGTTGAGCCGTCAGCCGGGAGCAAGATGAGCGGCATTTTGAAAAAAATCTGGGTGATCAGCCCGCCTGTATGGATCAATGCCTTGATTGTCGGGACATATCTGCCTTTCATTATTCCGGGGCAAACGATCAATCCAGGTTTGATAGCCGCTTCGATTCTGTCTATTTTCGTATCTGAAGCCATTGTTGTCTATTTGGTCGGTCTGCCATTATTGATAGGATTAGAGAAAGCAAAACCGGCATTCCTGGGATGGGGAGGATAAAATGAGTCATTATTTTGATGTCAACCCGGAATCGGAGCATCAGGTTAAGTTCTTGCAGGTTCGCCTGGGCGGACAAGATTTTAAGTTTAAGACGGATCATGCGGTATTTTCCCGTGATCGGCTGGATTATGGCAGCGAGCTTTTGATGAAGGCTGTACTGGATGAAAAACCGTTCCGGACAGGGCGCATGCTGGATCTTGGCTGCGGTTATGGCGCCATTGGCATCATGATGAAGCGGCTTTTCCCGGCCCTGGATGTAGTCATGTGCGACATTAATGAGCGGGCAGTCGGACTGGCCCGGGATAATGCGGCGATGAACCAGACGAAATATTTGGAGATCGTTCAATCGGACGCTTTAGCGGCAGTCGGGGGGAGTTTTGATTTAATTCTGACCAATCCGCCGATCAGAGCCGGAAAAGCGGTTGTGTATCGTTTCTTTGAGGAGTCTGCGCAAAGGCTGAACCCGGACGGCAGATTATATGTTGTCATCAGAAAGCAGCAAGGCGCGCCGTCGGCCATAGAAAAATTAAAAGGTATCTTTCCGCAAGTGTCGGTTATCGACCGGTCTGCGGGATATTGGGTCATCTGCGCCGTGCGTTCAGCATGCGATGAACAACCGCAGGTAGCCGGCCTGATGCAGGTATGATAAAATATAAGTCAAAATTTGAAAGGCAGTGATTGGATTGTCGTCTTGTGAAACATGCCCCAGCCATGCTCAGTGTTCATCGGCTGATCAAGAAAAATGCCCGAGTCGTAACGGCGCGGAAAAAGGCCAGGAGCAGACGGATAAACCTTCTTTTCTGGAACCCCATACTTTAGCGAGCGTCCGCAGCATTATCGGCGTCTGCAGCGGCAAAGGCGGCGTGGGCAAGTCGTTGGTGACATCGCTTTTGGCTGTCGGATTGGCGCGTCAAGGTCTGACGGTGGGTATTCTTGACGCCGACATAACCGGCCCGTCAATCCCCAAAGCATTTGGACTGCGAGGGCAGCTGTCCGGATCGGAAGACGGTATTTTTCCGGCGCAAACCCATAGCGGCATACAGGTAGTTTCTGTCAATCTGATGCTGGAAAATCCGGAAGCTCCGGTAATCTGGCGCGGTCCGGTCATTTCGGGCGTAGTCCGCCAGTTTTGGACAGACGTCATCTGGGATGGCCTCGATGTGCTGTTGATCGATATGCCGCCGGGCACCGGCGATGTGCCGCTGACCGTATTTCAATCGATTCCTCTGGACGGCATCTTCATGGTGTCCACGCCGCAGGATCTTGTTTCGTTAATTGTTCGCAAAGCCCGTAATATGGCGCTGATGATGCAGGTTCGTGTTTTGGGTTTTGTTGAAAATATGAGTTCCGTTTTATGCCCTGACTGCGGCCGGCAAATTGAATTGTTCGGACCGGGCCATACCGGTGAAGCCGCGGCTGAAATGAATGTGCCGCTTCTGGATCGCGTCCCGATCGATCCTGCTTTGGCCGCTTTATGTGATGAAGGTAAAATCGAACAATATGAACGGGATCTGCTGCCGGGAACAATCGCCGCGATACAGAAATTGCTGGCCGGCAAGCCCGTATGAAACGGCGTTTTGCCGCCGCCTGCCTCTTGACATTATGGTTGGCGGCCGGCATTTTCGCCGCTGCCGGCTGCGCGGAAGAACCGATTGTCGGCGCCATCGATGATGATGCTACAGTGGCTGTTATCCGTCTTGAAGCCCAGGAAAATGGCATCAGCGGTGTTGTTTATCGGAGAATCAACCGGTTTTCCGCTTTTTTGGCTGCCAGCGACATGCCGGTCCTGGTGGTCTTTTACTCGCCTCTGGCGCCGATTAATGCTTTGATCATTCCGCGCCTGGAACAAATGGCGGATGACTATCGGGAACAGCTGCAGATTGTCTGGATCGACGCGTCCGCCGAAAGCGCTTTGTCCGCTTCATTTTCGGCAAGTACGCTGCCTCAGTTTACAATGGTTGTTGAAGGATCCCTGAAACGTTCGCTGGTCGGTTATGATGATCAAGGCGCGGTTAAACTGCAGAATCTGATAGAACCATACTTATCCCATCCATGAACGATCGGGGCATGAACCGGCCGGTCTGACCGCGATCGGTTGTGTTTCGTTCATAAAATCGGATTTCTTAACGCTATTTGTCCTAATGGCCTTGTCATCATTGAAAAATTCCGGTAGATTGACGAAAGAGACCATGATATCAATTTACAATCAGACAGGCCGGCGAAGCGGTCCGGTGGATCAGGAGGAATATTTCATGGAAGACAAGATAAAGGAGATTGGCGAGCGTTTACGCGGGATGCGGGAAATTCTGGATATACCGGCATCGGAAATGGCCGCGGTAACCGGTGTGAATCTGGAAGAATATATGGCGGTGGAAGCCGGACGGAAGGATTTCAGCTTTACCTTCCTGTATAAGGCGGCTAAACGTTTTGGATTGGATATGACGGAATTGATGACCGGCGAAGCGCCGCATCTTTCTGGTTATTCCATAGTCCGGAAAGGTGACGGCCTGCCGATAGAACGCCGTGTTGGATTCAATTATCTTAATTTGGCGCCTCTGTTCAGAGACCGCCTGGCCGAACCCTTTATGGTTACGGCGCCTTATGAGGAAAACGCCGAATCCCGCCCGATTGTCTTGAGCAGTCATAACGGCCAGGAGATGGATTATATTATCTCCGGTTCATTACGCGTGCGAATCGATCAGTATGAGGAGATTCTGCATGAGGGCGACACTTTGTATTATAATTCAGGCAGACCGCACGGCATGGTTGCCGTTGGCGGCAATCCATGCTGCTTCCTGGCTATTGTCCTTAACGCCGGCAGCGATGGCCGGGAGGAATAAACATGTTGAATTTATATCGTGAATATCTGGAAGAAGAATTTGACGCGAATGGCGTTGTCGCCAACTATAAGTTTCATGTACCGGAATCGTTTAACTTCGCTTATGATGTCGTCGACCGGCTGGCAGAAGCCGAGCCGCAGCGCCGGGCTATGCTCTGGTGCAACGAAGACGGCGAGAAAAAGACATTCAGTTTTGCTGATTTTAAACGCGAGAGCGATCGCTGCGCCGCTTTTTTCCTGAGCCAGGGGATTCATAAAGGCGATAAGGTCATGTTGATTCTCAAACGGCATTACCAGTTCTGGTTTTCCATACTGGCGCTGCATAAAATCGGCGCTGTGGCTATTCCGGCCACCAACCAATTGCTGGCCAAGGATTTGCTGTATCGGTTCAACGCGGCTGACGTCAGCGCCATTGTCTGCACCGCCGATGGAAATGTCGCCGATCATGTCGAGCATGCCGCGCAGGATTATGACCGGCCGCTTATAAAAATCATTGTCCGTCAGGCGCGGCCGGGCTGGCTGAGCTTCGAGGAAGGCCTGGAACAAGCTCCACCTTTTGTTCGGCCGGCCGGCGACGCCGCGCCGTCGAATCGCGACATGATGCTGCTCTATTTTACTTCTGGTACGACCGGTATGCCGAAAATGGTTACGCATGATTTTGTTTATCCGATCGGCCATATACCGACTGCCCGTTATTGGCATAAAGTCGATCCGGACGGCCTGCACCTGACTGTATCCGAAACGGGTTGGGCCAAGTCGGTCTGGGGCAAATTATATGGCCAATGGCTGATGGAAGCCGGCATCTACGTTTTTGACTTCGACCGTTTTGACCCGGCGGTTCTTTTGAACCATATCCAGAATGACGGCATCACAACTTTTTGCGCGCCGCCGACCATCTATCGCTTTTTAATCCAGGAAGACTTGACGAAATATGACCTGTCGCATATCCAGCACTGCACCATCGCCGGCGAAGCGCTGAATCCGGAAGTCTATGAACGGTTTCGCCAGGCAACCGGCCTGGAACTCAAGGAAGGCTATGGACAGACCGAGATGACGCTCGCGGTCGTAACCAATTACTGGATGGCGACCAAACCGGGATCAATGGGCCGGCCGTCGCCGGTTTACCATATCGATCTGCTGGACGATCAGTCAAAGCCGGTTAAGCGCGGCCAATCCGGTGAAATTTGTGTCCGGACGGGCTGCGATAAGATACCGGGCATATTTTGCGGTTATCACAAGGATCCGGCATTGACGGCTCAGGTTTGGCATGACGGCATATATCATACCGGGGACTTGGCCTGGCAGGATGAAGACGGCTATCTGTGGTTTGTCGGCCGGGCTGACGATATCATCAAGAGCTCCGGTTACCGGATCGGACCTTTCGAGGTTGAGAGCGTGCTTATGGAACATCCGGCTGTGCTGGAATGTGCCATAACCGGCGAACCGGATCCGATTCGCGGCCAGGTTGTCAAGGCCACTGTCGTGCTTGCTGCCGGTTGGCGGGCTTCGGACGATCTGCGGCATGAATTGCAAAATTACGTAAAAACCCATACGGCGCCTTATAAATATCCGCGGGTTTTGGATTTTGTTGACGAATTGCCGAAAACCATCAGCGGCAAGATCCGCCGTGTGGCGATCAGGCAGGCCGGCTCCAAAGACGGCCGGTCCGGCGAGGATTCAGGAGAAGTCTGATGGAACAGCTGGCCGTGCATGGCGATTGGGAATACTGCGGCGCTCTGGGCCAAGACAGCCATCGTTTTATGACGGCCGGCGAGCGGTCCGCCGATCCGGCCAAAATATTAATGCTGGGCGGGCTCGCCTGGCCGGATGAAATGCCGCTGGCCGGCAACAGTGACGCCGATGTTATTCTGCACGCGCTGACCAACGCGATTTCCGGCTTGACCGGCCGTAATATCCTCGGCGCCCGGGCTGATGAACTGTGTTTGAAACAAGGGATTACGGACAGCGCCGTCTACCTCCGGGAAAGCCTCACGGATCTGGCGGCATCCGGCTGGCTGTTATGCCATGTTTCGTTTGCTGTCGAAGGGAAACGCCCTCATTTTGCAAATCGAATCGCGGAGCTGAGACAGAGATTGGCCGGACTGACCGGACTTGCCGGAGAACATATCGGCCTGACTGCCACCAGCGGCGAAGGATTGACATCCTTTGGCCGTGGCGAGGGACTGCAGGTTTTATGTCAGATCACCGCAAAAAGAAAGCTGATAGGATGATTCAGGTTATCGCGTCGGCGCTTTGATCATCTTCCTCCGCCAGGCCTAAACCCAGGATGCGATCATCCGGCGTCGTAATTTTGATATTTCGATAATCGCCGTCAACCAGATAAACAGTATGCCCGGCCTGTTCCAGCAAGGACAGGTCGTCTGTGCCCTGCCTGTCCGCTTCCGCCGCCTGACGGTAAGCGTGCTCAAGCAGCGACCACTCTGCGCCTTGAGGCGTCTGCATGGCCCACAAACGGCTGCGATCCGGCGTTTTGAGCACTTGCCGCCCGACCGTCGCCTCCTTGATGGTGTCCTTGACCGGGACTGCGGCGCCGCAGGCCTGATATTGTCCGATACCGTCCAGGACCCGGTCGATGACCGGCTGTGAAACAAAGCAACGGGCCCCGTCATGAATCAGGACAGGACTGTCGGGCCTGAGAGCGGCTTGTGCCTGCAAGGCCTGCAGTCCCTGACGGACTGATTCCTGCCGTGTTGCTCCGCCCGGAACGAGCGCCAGTATTTTAACCGGCCGGATATCCGCAAGCGTCGAAGCCATCACCGCCAGTTCTTGAGCGGCGGCGACAACGACGATGCCGGCAATCCGCGGATGATGTTCAAAAGCCAGGACGGTCCGGCAAATAACCGGATAACGGCCCAGGCGGACAAAAACTTTATTTTCCCGGATACCCATACGCGAGCCGGCGCCGGCTGCCACGATAATGGCATAGGCCGGTTTGCGGCCCGGCTGACAGAAAACGGCATGCTTGTGCTGTGTCATCGATACCTCCCGGAATATTGGCGCCTTGAAGCCTTCATGGCTGGCAGGCGGTTAGTCAAACAGCAGATCCAAAGCTTCATTGATCCGGTCGACATAAAACAAATCGCAGGAATCGGGCAGCTTGACTTTAGAAAGCCCCGGCCGGCAGCTGCCAGGCAGGATGAAGCTGGTGAAGCCCAGGCGTGCGGCTTCCTGAATACGGCGGTCCGCCTGGCCGATGCTGCGTATTTCACCGGTCAGGCCTACTTCGCCGAAGACCAGGCTGGAAGCGCGGATCGGCTTGTTTTTCAGGCTGGATATGATAGCTGCTACTACGGCCAGGTCAACTGCGGTTTCGTCAACACGCAAACCGCCGACGACATTGGTGTAGGTGTCCATATTATTCAGCCCGAAGCGGAATTGCTTTTCCAGGACGGCCAGAAGCATGGTAATCCGGTTGCGGTCCAGCCCTTGCGCCATCCGCTGCGGCGAACCATAAGCCGATTCGTTGAGCAGCGCCTGGATCTCTACCAGAATCGGCCGGGTTCCTTCCATGCAGGCGGTGACAACCGAACCGGGCACCTGGATCGGCCGGCCGGATAATAAAGCCTGCGAGGCGTTGTCAACTTCCTGGAGTCCGTGATCGGTCATTTCGAAAATCCCCAGTTCATCGGTAGCCCCAAACCGGTTTTTAACAGCGCGCAGAATGCGATAGCTTTGATGGTGCTCGCCTTCGAAATACAAAACAGTGTCCACCATATGCTCCAGCACGCGCGGTCCGGCCAAAGACCCGTCTTTGGTCACATGGCCGACCAGGACGATTGTAATGTTCTGGTTTTTGGCCAGACGGAGCAGTCCGGCTGTTGCTTCGCGGATCTGGCTGACACTGCCGGGCGCGGCCGACAATTCCTCGACATATAAGGTTTGAATCGAATCGACAATGGCTAAATCCGGCTTGTCCCGGTTTAAGGTCGCCGCGATCGTGGTGAAATCTGTTGCCGCCAGCATGGCGATGGATAATCCGCCGGGAAGCCCCAGACGGTCGGCGCGCAGGCGAATCTGCTGCGGTGATTCCTCTCCCGATATATAGAGCGTTTTATGTTGGTTCCCGATCGAACGGAGAGCCTGGAGCAGCAGCGTTGACTTACCGATACCCGGGTCGCCGCCGATCAAAACAAGCGAGCCTTTGACAAAACCGCCGCCGAGAACCCGGTCTAATTCGTGGATGCCGCTGGATAAGCGGTCTTCTGCTCCGGCTGTGACATCGGCCAGCTGAACCGTTGTGCCGGCGTTCGATTTGTCGCCGGATCCGGTACCGGTCCAGGGGCCGCGGCTGGGCGATTGCCCTGCTGGAGCGACCTTTTCTTCCACCAGAGTATTCCAGGCTCCGCACCCGGGGCAGCGGCCCAGCCAGCCGCTGGTTTCCTGGCCGCATTCGCTGCAGAAAAAACGTGATTTGCCTTTGGCCATGTTTAGCCTCCGTTTTGAATCCAGATCCGCTTTGCGGGATAAAAGATGTATTCAGTATAGCATATGCGCGATCCGCCGGCGGCTCTGCGGCTTAAAGAAGGTACTGGTTTCAGCCCCGGACCGGGATCTTGAACTGCTCGTGCAGATCAGATATAATCAAGATGTCTTCAACTTGTATATACAACTTTGCGGAGGCACGGTATGGCGGATTTTCACGAACCCAAATACTTGGAAGTCCAGTCTTATCTGCTGGATCAGATCCAGCGGGGCCTCTTGCTGCCCGGTCAAAAGGCGCCGTCGGAAAACGAGCTGGCGGCCTTGTTTCATATCAGCCGCTTGACGGCGCGTCATGCCCTGACATTATTGGTGCAAAACGGTCTTCTGCAGCGTCAGCAAGGCCGCGGAACCTTTATCTGCGACCGATGCCGCCGGATCGGCGTTTGCATGACTTATGTCGACAGTTATATTTTCCCGGATATATTACGGGGCATCGACGCTGCTTTGCGGCAGAATCAGCTGGCCCTGGTTTTGATGAGCAGCAATAATGAAACGGCCCAGGAACAGGACGCTTTGACTCATTTGCTGGACCAGGGTCTGGACGGCCTGATTTGGGAACCGGCGCGATCGGCGCTGCGCCCCGAGAACGACGAGATTCTTGCGAAAGTGCGTCAGAGTCGTTTGCCAACAGTTTTAATCAACAGCCAGCTGCCTTTTCCGGAGGCCGGACAAGTTTTGACGGCTGATGCTTCGGGAATGGCTCTGCTGATCAATTATCTGGCCGGTTTGGGGCATCGCCGGTTTGCCGGCCTGTTTTGCCGTGACTTGATTCAAGGGCATCGCCGGAAGGACGGATTCCTGACGGCTTTAAAACGGCGGGGTTTCGATCCGCGGGACGCTGTTCTGATGGATTTCGATTCTCGCGACCTGACGGCCGGCTTTCCTGAACTGGTTCGCGAACTGGCGGTAAAAATCCAAAAAAGCGGCTCGACGGCTTTATGCTGTTATAACGATCAAGTCGCGTTTCACTGCTATCAGGAGTTGACGCATCTTGGTTTATCGATACCGGGCGATTTATCTTTAACCGGTTTTGACGCGGTCGAACTGCTCAGCCGCGGCAGTGATCCGGCAGGACTGCTCAAAGGTTTGACTACCGTAACCCATCCGGGCGCCCGGTTAGGCCGGGAGGCGGCGAATATGCTGGTTCACCTGATGCAGGATGTTTATGATGAAAAGGGACCGATACTGGAAATGCCTGTCGAATTTATCTCTGGCACCAGTACCGCTCCTTGTGGCCGATCAGACTGAGAAGGATCATTACGGCAAAAAGTGGGAGGATTAATACATGACGAAAAAATTAGCTCTGGGGATTGATTTCGGGTCTCTTTCCGGCCGGGCCTTGCTGGTCGATGTGGCGACCGGGGAGGAAATTGCTTCTGTGGTGCAAGAGTATGCGCACGGATTTATTGAAGATAAATTGCCCGCTTCCGGCGAACTGCTGCCGCCGGACTGGACTTTGCAGGATCCACAGGATTATCTGGATGTTCTCGCTCAGGCGGTTCCTGAAACCCTGCGCAAGGCGGGTGCGGCTCCTGCCGATATCGTGGGTGTCGGCATCGATTTTACCGCCTGCACGGTCATGCCGATCAAGGCGGACGGCACGCCGCTCTGCTTTTTACCGGAGTGGAAAAACAACAAGCATGCCTATGTTAAGAAATGGAAGCATCATGCCGCCCAGGATGAGGCCAATCGTCTGACCGCTCTGGCACGTGAGCGGGGAGAGGACTTTCTGCCGCGATATGGCGGCAAGGTTTCATCCGAATGGCTGTTTCCCAAGTTATGGCAGATCCTGGACGAGGCGCCGGAAGTCTATGAGGCGATGGATCGCTTTATTGAAGCGGCCGATTGGATTGTCCTGCAATTAACCGGTAAAGAAAGACGCAACAGCTGTACCGCCGGTTATAAAGCCTTGTGGAACAAACGGCGCGGTTATCCGGATTCATCCTTTTTCAAAGCCTTGGATCCGCGCCTGGAGCATGTTGTCGATGACAAATTGTCCCGCGATGTCTATCCGATCGGCAGCAAGGCCGGAGAGATAACGCCGGCTGCCGCCGCTTTAACCGGTCTGCTGCCGGGAACGGCGGTTGCCGTCGGCAACGTCGACGCTCACGTGGCGGTGCCGGCAGTCGGCATCACAGAAGCCGGCCAGATGCTGATGATTATGGGGACCTCAACCTGCCATATCCTGCTTGGCCGCGAGGAAATCAACGTACCCGGCATATGCGGCGTTGTCGAAGATGGCGTTTTGCCGGGCTTTCT
This sequence comes from Clostridiaceae bacterium, assembly GCA_034927345.1. Taxonomy (GTDB): domain Bacteria; phylum Bacillota; class Clostridia; order Saccharofermentanales; family UBA5734; genus JAYFQE01. The sequence goes on along the minus strand of JAYFQE010000007.1, from coordinate 106,610 downwards.
TGGTTATGAAGCCGGACAAAGCTGCGTCGGCGACCATTTTGACTGGTTTGTCCGCCATTGTGTTCCCCCGGCTTATCATCAGGAAGCCGCGGAGCGTCATATCGGGCTGCACCGGGTCTTGCGTGAAAAAGCCATGCGGCTGGAACCGGGCGAGTCCGGTTTGCTGGCTCTCGACTGGTGGAACGGCAACCGGTCCATCCTGGTTGATGGCGATCTGACCGGCATGATGCTGGGAATGACGTTGGCGACAAAACCGGAAGAGATATACCGCGCTTTGATCGAAGCGACTGCTTTTGGCACCCGGACGATCATCGACGCGTTTGAACAAAACGGCTTGCCGATCCATGAACTTTTTGCCTGCGGCGGCATAGCTGCCAAGGATCCTTTCATGATGCAAATTTATGCCGATGTTACAAAACGGGAGATCCGGATCTCCGACAGCCTGCAGACCGTAGCACTCGGCGCCGCCATGTTTGGCGCCGTGGCCGCCGGCAAAGCCAGGGGCGGGTACGACAGCATTTTTGATGCGGCGCGGATGATGCCCCGGCTGAAGGATGTCGTTTACCGGCCGATCGAAAAACATGCGGCCACTTATGAAGCGCTTTATGCAGAATACCGCCAGTTGCATGATTATTTTGGACGCGGCGCCAATGACGTCATGAAACGCATGAAATCGATCAGGCTGTCGGCCAGAATGAGTGATTGATGAAGAAGCGGCCGCGGCCGCAAGGAAGAGGAGGATTTTTATGTCGGAGCTTTTTTCTCTGAACAACATTCCTGAAGTTAAACTGGGCCTGGTGGCCGTAAGCAGGGATTGCTTCCCCAAACAGCTTTCCCGCAGCCGGCGCGACCGGATTATGAACGGACTGAAAAAAGATCAGGTTGCTGCCGTTTGCGCGGAAACGATTGTTGAAAATGAATCGGATGCCGTTCAGGCGATTGAGGAACTCCGGACTGCGGGCGCCAACGCGCTGGTGGTTTATCTTGGCAACTTCGGTCCCGAAGGTCCGGAAACCTTGCTGGTAAAGCTCTTTCAGGGCCCGGCCATGCTGGCCGCCGCGGCCGAGGAAAGCCAGGATAATCTGGTTGGCGGCCGGGGCGACGCTTTGTGCGGGCTGCTGAACGCATCCTACAATTTAGGCCTGCGCAATCTTCGCGCCTATATACCGGAGAATCCTGTCGGCGACGCCGCCGCGATTTGCGATATGATCCGGTCCTTTATACCGGTAGCCCGCGCGGTGATCGGCGTCCGCAGTCTGAAAGTCATCAGCTTCGGGCCGCGGCCTTTCGATTTCCTGGCATGCAATGCGCCGATCAAAGGTTTATATGACCTGGGCGCGACGGTTCAGGAGAATTCGGAGCTGGATCTGCTGGTGGCTTATCATAAACATGACCATGATTTACGTATCCCGTCGGTTGTAGCCGATATGGCGGCCGAACTGGGTTCCGGAAATGACTATCCCGGCATCCTCGAACGGCTGGCGCAATATGAATTGACCCTGATCGACTGGTATGAAGCGAATAAAGGCGCATCCGCCAGTGTGGTTTTCGCTAACAAATGTTGGCCGGCTTTCCAAACTGAATTTAAATTTGTTCCTTGTTATGTCAACAGCCGCCTCTGCGCGCGCGGGATCCCGGTCGCTTGTGAAACGGATCTTTACGGCGCCCTGTCGGAATTTATTCTGGCTTGCGCCGCTTTGGATGTTCCGACGCTGCTGGATATTAACAACAGTGTGCCGCAGGATTTGATCGCCGCCAATCCGCAAGCCATGAAGGGATATAAGCCGACGGATCTTGTGATGAATTTCCATTGCGGCAACACGGCCATGTGCAATCTGAAACCGGGTACGGCCGGCATGAAGTATCAGCTGATCATGAAGAGCCTGCTGGAACCGGACGGCGAACCGGATATCACGCGCGGCACGCTGGACGGGCGCCTGAAACCGGGCAGCGCGACCCTGTATCGCCTGCAGTCAACTGCCGGCGGTCAGCTGCGCAGCTATATCGCCGAAGGCGAAGTTTTGGATCTGGATCCGCAATCCTTCGGATCCATCGGCATTTTCGCCATTCCTGAATTTACCCGCTTCTATCGTTATGTTCTGATCGAAAAGCAATATCCGCATCATGCCGGCGTTATATTCCGTAAAGCCGGCCGGGCTTTATATGCGATCAACCGTTATCTGGGCGTGGATGATGTCGATTATAATCAGCCGGCCGGTTGTTTGTATCCCGGCGAGAATCCGTTTGCCTGATTGATATAAGGAGGTACCGAGATGGAAGACCGCTTGATCGAGGAAGCCCTGCAGGCTAATCTGGCTTTGCCGGCTCACAGACTGGTTGTGTTTACCTGGGGTAATGTCAGCGCCATTGACCGCGAGCGCGGCCTGGTTGCGATTAAACCGAGCGGCGTGCCCTATGACAAGCTGGAAGCTCGTCATATGGTGGTGGTTGATTTGTCCGGCAAGGTGGTCAGCGGCACTTACCGGCCCAGCAGCGACACGGCAACCCATTTGGAGCTTTACAAAAACTTCCCGGATATCGGCGGCGTTGTCCATACCCATTCCCGCTGGGCAACCGCCTGGGCACAGGCCGGTCTGGATTTGCCGGCCATGGGGACGACGCATGCCGATTATTTTTATGGCAGCGTCCCCTGTACGCGAAATCTTAACCTGGATGAAATCGAGACGGACTATGAAGGCCATACCGGGCGCGTTATTGTCGAAACCTTCCGGCAGCGGCAATTGAATCCTGACGCGATCCCCGGTGTTCTGGTTGCCGGCCATGGCCCGTTTACCTGGGGCGGCGACGCCCTGGAAGCGGTATACCATGCCGTCGTCCTTGAGGAATGTGCCATGATGGCTTTGCAGACCCGCCTTTTAAATCCGGACCAGCCGGCGATCAGCCAGAATCTGCTGGACAAGCATTATCTGCGCAAACATGGCAGCGGCGCTTATTATGGACAATAAATTTATCTTGTGCCAAGATTTAACGCAAGAACGTTTGCTCATTGACCGCTTTTGAGATACAATAAAACAGACTGAAAAGTTTGATGGTCAAAGCTCAAGGTCGGTTGGAGGTATTTCTGCTATGACTGGACCCTGGTTGGCGCACTACGATCCTTGGTTCAAGCCCTCATTGAACTATCCGGAACAGACTTTATATGAACGGGTGGCCCATACTGCGCGGCGCTTTCCTGATTACCCGGCTCTGTCCTTTATGGGCTTGCGCATCAGTTACGAGCGTTTGCTGGCATTGATCGATCAAGCTGCGGCCTGCCTCAAAAAGCTCGGCCTGCAAGCCGGCGATGTGGCGACATTATGTTTGCCGAACACACCTCATGCGGTAATTTTCTTTTATGCCGTCAATCAGCTGGGCGGGATCTGCAATATGGTTCATCCACTGACCCCTGCTGAAGAATTGTCCCATTATATCCGCACAACCAGCAGCGATTATTTAATTATACTCGATGCTATGTTGGCTAAACATACCGAGATGCTGGAGCAGTCGCGTTTGAAAAAAACGCTGATTTGCTCGATTATGGATTTTCTGAACATCGGATTGAAAGTCGGTTTTTTTCTGACAAAAGGGCGGAAAATTACCGCTGCGCCCAAAAAAGACTTCTATATGAAATGGAGCAGCTTCATGGAGCTGGCGCCCGCGGGAGCCTATATCCGCAGCCGCGGCGCCCACGATTGTGCCGTATATCTGCATAGCGGCGGAACAACCGGCATTCCTAAGACCATCATGCTGTCTTCGTTCAATTTTAATGTTCTGGCCACTCAAGGTCCGCAGATTGTCGGCTATCCGGTCGATGACACATTCAATCCTGAAGGATTGTCCATGGTGACCATCCTGCCGCTTTTTCACGGCTTTGGCCTTTGTATGGGCATGCATACCATGCTGGCCAACGGCATGCTGGCTATTCTGGTCCCGCAATTTTCGCCGGATGTTCTGGCGGAAATTATAATCAAGGAGAAACCGTCGTTCATTGCGGCTGTCCCCACTTTGTTTGAGGGAATTTTAAAAAACCAGAAATTGAAAAAAGCTGATTTATCTTGTTTGAAAGCGGTTTTTTGCGGCGGCGATTCGCTGCCGACCGATTTAAAAAAGAGATTTGACGCTTTTGTCAAAGCCCATAACGGATCCTGCACGCTGCGGGAAGGTTATGGCTTGACTGAAACGGTAACGGTCTGCGCGGTCAATCCGATGCGGGATGCCCGTGCCAATTCCGTTGGCGTTCCCCTGGCCGATGTGCGGATGAAAGTGGTGCAGCCGGGCACTTTTCAGGAAGTTGAACCGGGACAGGACGGCGAATTCTGTATTCACGCGCCGACCATGATGCTGGGATATCTTAATGATCCGGAAGCGACTGCCGAAACCGTGCGGCTGCATGATGACGGCTTGCGCTGGATTCATACCGGCGATTTCGGTTCGATGGACACCGACGGCTTTTTCCACTTCAAGCAGCGTATCAAACGGATCTTGAAGGTGTCCGGCATTCCGGTGTTCCCATCGCAGATCGAAGATGTCGTCACGGCAATCCCCGGCGTCCGGATGGCTTGCGCCATCGGCGTGCCGCATCCCTACAAGATGCAGGTGGTCAAGGTTTTTATTGTCCGCGAGGCCCAGGCTCCCGGTGAAGAAGAAATGCGGGCCAGGATTATCAGCCAGTGTGAAAAATCATTGATACAATATGCCGTGCCGCGTGAAATTGAATTCCGCGATGATTTACCGCGCACAAAAGTCGGAAAAATCGATTTTGTTTCTTTGGAGCGGATCGAAATGGAAAAACGCGGCGCCAAGAACGACCCGGCGGCTTCTGCAACAGCTTGAACGGCCGGCGTCTTTTAATCTGCATGATACTCATGAATGCGTATATCCGGCCCGAATGGATTCCGGTCAGACAAGCCTGAGCAGCCGGTTGCCGTTTTCCCAGAGGATCGCCCGGCGTTCGGCCGCGTTCAACGGCAATTGGTTGAATCGGGCCATTTCGGCCGCCGGATCCCACATCGGATAATCGGTGCCAAAAAGAACACGCCGGATGCCAAAGCGTCGGATCAGGCCGGCGGCTTCCTCGGAATCGATGAATTTTAGCGTGCTGCTGGTATCAACCAGCAAACGGTCAATATCGGCCAGTTTATCGGCTGCTTCCTGCCACTGGCTCCATCCCCCCAAATGAGCGGCGATGATGACGGTATCCGGGCAAGCCTCCGCCAACCGGCGGATCCTGTCCGGCTGTGAGTAATCATGCCTGTTGTCGCCGGCATGCAATAACAAAATCAAACGGCCGGCCATTAAGCGGGTCGCATGAATCACAAAGGGCGAGTCCGCTTCAATATTCTGAAAATCCGGATGCAATTTAACGCCCTTAAGTCCGGCAGCGGCGATCTGATCAAGCACAGCGGCGGTTTCGCTTTCGGACATCGCCGGATGCAGGGTTCCGAAAGCCGTAAATGACGGTTCCGATTTTTGGCAGATAACCATAAAACGATTGATGGCGGCTACCTGTTCCAGCCGGGTAGCCGTGGAAAAAATAATACTGTGCGTAATGCCGGCTTTACGGCTGACCCGGACAAGATCCTGCGCCGTACCGCCTCCGCCCATCGGCAGATCGTAAAACGCGCCGATGGAAGCTACCGCTTTTGCAGCTACTTGCGGCGGAAATACGTGCGCGTGGCAATCCAGAATCGGTTCAGATTTGCTGTCGGGCATTGATAAGCTCCTTGTCCATAAATATTATCCTGTCATTTTACCGTGGTTTTGCAGCCGGAACAAGAGAAAACTCGCAAGATAGGGAAGATCTGTATGATATCATCCCTTTTTCAGCTTGTTTTCTGATGGATAGGATCTGCCGATGATCTTGAACGGCAATTCCGGCCGGCAGCGAATCGCTTGCGGGAATCGCTTGCGCCTGTGATGCCGGCGTCGTATAATTTTCAAAACGGAAAAAGACGCGCGGGCATAAAACGCAAGCTTATCCGGAGGGGTCCCATGTCTGACCAAACGATCAAGTATGCCGATATGAAACGCAGGATCAGGAAGCTGAAAAAACTGGAGCTCAAGATACGATTCGGCTGCAGCACATTAATGGATAAACCTGATCCGGCTAAATTGGTCTGGGACGATTTCTTTAACCTGCAGGAAGTGAACGCCGGCAAAGGGCGATATACGCTCCGGCAGATTTGCGCTATGGATAAGGCGACTTACAAACAGGTAATCGACGAGTTCTTTTTCTATGTTTATTACCGGTTTTATCAAGAAAACGGAATTCTCAACACGCAGTTTTATGATCCGGACATCCTGGAGCAACTGGAATTGCCCCTCCAGGCAGATTATCCGGCCATTAAAAAGAGATTTCGTGAGCTGGCCATGAAATATCATCCCGACACCGGCGGCGATGTTGATAAATTTATAGAATTAATGGAAAACTATAAAAAATTGATCCATTAAAGCCTGATGCACAAACGATATCCTTCAATTTACACAAGTTCAATGATGCAGGATTCATGCATACGCAGCCTGAACATAACGCCGCGTAAAACACCGTTTTCGATTAAAGGACTTGCCTGTTCGGTATCGGTATTTTCACAGCATTTTATGGCGTGCCAGTTGTTTCTGCCGAAGAAGACTGTTGTCTCGGTTATGCGGTTATCGACGGAATCAGGATCGTGATCAGAGTAATCGATGGAAAGCAGGATTTCGCGTCCCTGTTTATCGCGGAAAAGCGACAGGCCGGTACAGGTTTCGCCATGAGCGGTGTCGGTCCAGGCAAGAGGACTTGAGATTTGCCTGAGGATACCGGCGCAGACGTTCCGCAGAAGTCGGCTCGTGCTCTCGAAGCCGCCGAGATGGGAGAGCTCAAGGTTATAATTGCGCCCGATGTATGATGGGGCGGCGTTAAGCAATACAGCTCTGCCGTTTTTGATCAGCACCGGTTCTTTTCCGGCATATATCGGCACTTCGCCGCAGTCGGTGGTATAGTTGAATTCGGCTTCAAGCGGGAGAATGTACTCAATGCCGCCGTTCTTGTCGGTGATGGTGCTGACCGGAACGGTCCGGCGAGCGGGTTTTACTTTGAAAATATCTTCGAGTCCGTCAACGCTGCTGACCGCGAACAGCGAGACGCCGGCTTTGTAAAGCCTGCGGATCTGAGCGATGGCTTCCGGAGGCGCGGATGCTGTTGAGGGCAGAACAATCAGATCGCAGTCGTCGGCCGTCAATGTTGTAACCGCGTCCCAGTTGGCCATGAAGCCACACGGCAAACCGCACATGCGCGACACTTCATAGATAAAACCGAGTCCGCTGTCGCTGACATTGAAGATATGTTGATATCCGATTTTGTCTTTCGCCCAGTCCTCAACACGGTCGTCGGCCGGATCACATTCGGCCACAAAGCAAGTTGTTCTGAGCGGACGCTCGGGCTTGTGGTCAAGAACCGTTTTCCAGTGGCGGACAAAATACTCGAGGTCCTGCGGCTTCAAGTCGCGCTGCATAAATCCGTATTGATCAAGATAGTGGTATCCCTCGGCATCCCGGTATGCTGTGTTGTATACATATTCGCGCGCATGGGTCGTATTGAACCATAACGGTACTTTATACGCGCCCAGAGGAGGAGCCGCAAACTTGACCAACCCGTCCAGACAGCCGCCTTCGGAGGTCGTATACTGTTCGGGGTATATGGCGAGGCCCGGATTGTGGAGCAGAATTGTCGCCGCCGAAAACGCGCCGCGGTAAGTCTGATAGGCGCATGAACACGGGTAATCTTCAAACTGGCAAAATCCCGTAAAAACATCTTCCGCGAGCGGCCGGCCTTGAGGAAAGCCAAAATGGTCAATAAAGTGATTGGTGTGCATCGGTATGCCATAGACACTATAAGGACCATAGCTGGCACGCTTGAATTTGGGATTACGTTCTGTGAAATAACGATTCTGCCGCCGAAAACACTCCAGAAAATACCGGTTTGCCCAGGCATGCCATTCATTCATGGCGCATTTCAACAAACGCTCCAGGTGCTGCCGCGTGAAAGCCTCGCCGTCATGGAAGCCGACTTGCTCTCGGATATCCGGCCGCTCATCCAGAAATCGGGCGACGATTTTATCCATGCCGAACCGGTAAGAATCTATTTTCCAATAATCATGACGCAGCACCGCCCATTCGCAGTCGATAGGGAAGTACATATAGTCGGCGTGCCTGACAATATCGGCATGTCTGTCCAAGTCATGCTCTTCCATCGTGCGGTGGTCGGACAGCCAGACATACCATTTGCGGGCCAGCGGCTCGGTCATTTCCCAGGTGCGGCGTTCCTCCGCGACGTAGCCGGTAAAGGACACGCAGCTGTAATAATGCTCCATATTGCAGGACGCATAAGGACTCCAGGGATCAAATGGGTCGCGGTCCAGATAACGCTGTTCGTTTGGGGTAGAAAATAAAAACGGCAGCCCGCTTTCAAGCGGAGCGCATCTTTGCCCGAGCTTGTCAAAGACTTCAAAAACAACATCGCGGTTCGCTATTTCGATCGTTCCATATAAAACATGGATGACGATACGATAACAGGCGACCGGAAGCGGCGCATGGCGCACTTCCCACTCTTGATCCGCCGTCTGTTCGGCGGTTAAATCCGATGTGCCGTCTTCAAGCGGGCAGCCGTATACATCCAGCAGTTTGCAGTCGAAAACAACAAAATGCGGGTCTTTCTTCGTAATCAGGCGCAGCTGAAAGATGATCGGCTCATTCTCGGAGAAGTAATGATTGCCGGCAAAATGCTCAATGACTTCATTTTTCCGCACACAATGATCGGAAATGAGTTTAAAAACGTCGTTTTTTAGCGATACGACTTTGCAGAAGTCAATTTCTTCGGGCGAACGGGTTTCGAGAAAAACGCCGTTCTGGTCAAAGACAAACTCCCATGCTCCTTCCGACTGCATCAGATAGCCGTCAGCTTCCATAGACTCATATCCGAAGGATAGGGTGTCGGATGGATTAAATGCCGAAAGCGCGACCGTTTTCGATATCGGCAGTCTGGTGATCGCAAACCATTCGGTGAGAACATCCTTCCAGTGCAGCCCTGGATCGGCCGTATTGAGCGAGCCGTTGTACAGATAATATTTGTTTTTCCCCAGCCGGACATACGGGTTGCGGATACGGTCGATTTCAACAGTATACTGCCCGGTTTTGAGCGGGTAAGCGTGATATTTCTCGCGGTATTGCACGCCGCCGTCAAACGTAAAGGTAAAAAAGGGCGTGCCGCCGATGCGTTCGGCTGACCAAGATAGTACATAAGGCATATTGCCGCCGCTGTATAGTGGGATTTCAACGGTAACAGGCGACAGGATGGCCGCCTGGTCCATTTCGTCATCGGATTGAACGGCGACGTCCTCAAGAATCAGCTCGCCAATAAAGTCTGAGCGCATCATGCCGGCTTCGCCGCAGGCGTCCGGCCATTCCTCAGGCAGGACAAAACTGAAATCAATATCGTTGATACGCCCGCCGATACGATTGTCCTGAAGAACCAATTCAGCGGTATAGGCGGCGCCGTTGACGGGATAGGCGACGTGTCCGCCGCATAGATCGCCGGAATAGCGCTTTTCCTCAGCGACATGGCGGTCGATTCCGTCGAAAACGCACAGACGCAGGATAAGCGTCCCATCATCGCTGAAACCGATGTTTAATCCCGGACCGCGGTGCCGGCGCCGGTCATAGCGGAATAAGAGCGTAAACGCCGCTTCATCGGTCGGATATTGATATGAGAAACGCAGCGTTTCACGGAAATTATGCAGCGGCGGGGTTGCCCACAAATATTTATTGCCGCTGCAACTCAGGGAATAACCGCGTTCTGTCCGGCGTGTATGCTTATGATAGAATGAAGAGCATTCTTCAATATAAACGCCATAGGGCTGCTTATTGTCGCCATATATTTTAAAATCCTCATGAAAGAAGTACATAATCGCTTTCCCCTTTCGCCGGCAGCCTGTTCTTTACAGACAAGAATGGTATGCATCAAGTAATATCGGAAAACAGGCGATCTTATAAGATTTAAACAGAATTATCGGGAAAATTAACCGTCGGATCGGATTTATAATCAGTCGTATCATATCGCTGGGTTTATACCCTGTCAATAAGACATATTATGAAAAAATACGAAAATTGTGCAAGCGTTATCATGAAACATTAAAACAAAAGGCTCTATTACAGCATATAGTTGATAATTTGTGGTGACTATTTTACAACTATATTCATTTTTCATCAGCAAGAGAAGTTTACGCAACGCTTTTGTCCCATAATGCTTATTTTGATACCTGCTATCTATCGCAAAATCCCACAAAAAATAGCCATTCTCGTCAAATTTGTAGAACATTGCAAAGCCAATAAGTGCATCATCAATATAAATATTAAATGCAATTACATTTTCAGATTTCAGTGCTGCTGTTATTTTTGCAGGAGAAGATAACTGGCTACTGTCCTTTTCAGATAAATAAATACTAAAATTCTTCGTCCGTCTAAAAGTCATGTTTTCGCCCCTATGATTTATTGTTTATCTTTATTTTATCGTAATTGTTGATCTTTTTCAGCATGGCCATAGCTAACGCAAATCAGGTATGCGGTTCATCATCAGCACCCGCAAAACCGTTACTTTTCGAAGAGATATTTTTCCCCTACGGTAAAGATATGGTAGCGTTGTGCCGGCGCAATCTTTTGCTGACAGTCCACAAAATAGGCGGGATTGACGCAATTGACGGAATAGAGGTCGAAGTGCATGGGAATCAGCAGCGAAATGCCTGCCGCATGCGCCAGACGGATGGCTTCTGGAGCGTCAAAGTTGCCGATGATGTCGTTCTTCCGGCGAAAATAATCGCGTCCGTTGATAGGCAGGCAAGCGACATCAACCCCATTCAGGCGTTCGATCAATCCGTCATACAGACAGCAGTCGCCGGCGTGATAGATGCGAATGCCAGCTATTTCCGTGATAAAGCTCAGTTCTTCGTAGCTGCCGTCGGCGGTTGGGTGAAGCTCCTCATGTGCAGCGGGAATGGGCATCACCATCAATCCTTTATCCAATTGAATCATCTGATCGGCCTTGGCGGGCATGATGCGCCGCGCGTCAATGCCGCAGGCAGCGTACACCTCAAGCACCGGCGCGCTGCCGATGAACACGGCTGCGGGCGATGCCTGCGCGATGGCGGAGAGCGTCAACGGATCGGCGTGGTCGCCGTGCGCATGGGTGCAGAAGACGTAATCGATAAAATCCAGTTCCGCCGGGGCAATGGGCTCGGGATAATTGCGTTTCCATACCACCGTTTCAGTAGAAAAATACTGATCCACATATCCCGAGAGATAGGGATCAAAAAGCAGATAAAGATCCTGCTGCTTGATGAGAATGGTTTCCTGCCCAAGATAGAAGATGGCTGCCTGCCCGTTTCCGGGTGAGGCCTTGAGAATCGACGATTTTATATCCATTGAACTCCCCCCTCTTGATCTATTATATCACGCGGTGATATAATAGATCAAGATCCGGTTGGAGGAACGATGAAGAAGACATTTATCGGACAAAACGAAATGTGCAGGGACAACTGCATCACGGTACTGGAGATGGTGCAGCGGTTCGGCCGGCTGACCCGCCGTCAGCTGGAAGCAGAGCTGGGCATGAGTTGGGGCGGTGTGACCAACGTCGTCAACCGGCTTCTCAGCGCCGGTTATCTCTGCGAGCGCAAAGAAGAAAAGAACGGTTCGACCGGCAGAACGCCGGGCGTATTGGAAATCAACGGCCAAGACAACTTCATCTTGGGCGCCGATGTGAACGACACCGGCTTGAGCGCCTGCATGATGAATCTAAAAGGCGAAATCATCTCCGAGCATCATGCAAAAGCGGATTTCACCGGCAAGGACGCGCTGCTGAACAGCTTGCTGCACTTTATCCAAGGCGTTTTAAACCAGTACGACCGACAGCATATCCTCTCCGTGGGCATCTCCATGCAGGGCGAAGTGGACGAAGAAGGCGGCGTCTCCCTTCGCCTTACACAATGCCCCGGCTGGGAAAAACAACAGCTGCGCGAGTATCTGCATCAACACTTAGGTAAAGAGGTGCTGCTCGCCCACGACCCGGACTGCATGCTGCTCAACTACATGGAAAGCCGCGACAGCGAAAATGTCATCCTCATCCGTCTGGACAAGAGCGTGGGCATGGCGGTGGCGCTGCGGGGTGAAATCCTGCACGGAAACGGCTTGTGGGAGATCAAGCAGACACAGTTGGCGGGCGATGGCCGTGCTCGATGTTTAGATGATTATGTCTCCGCCTGCGGCGTGAGCGGCAAGCTATCCGAGCAAGCCCTGCACGAACTTGCGCAGCCGCTTGCAATCGCCGTGGGAAATGCCTGCTGGCTGCTGCGTCCGGATACCCTCATCCTGTGCGGCGATTTGATGCGGCATAAGAATGTTTTTATGGATGATTTTCGTGCGCACCTGTCCAAACTGTGGCCCAACACGGATGCCATGGCCATCCTGGCGGAAACCGATGCCGCCGCGGCCAGAAAAGGCGCGGCCACGCTGGCAATGCGCCATGCCGTCCGCCAGATAGAAATCTAAGATACAACATATAAGGAGACCAGCCATGAGAGCGATCGTCATTGAAAAGCCCGGTGTCGTAAATCTTCATCATGTAGAAATTCCCGTTCCACCTCCGGGTTTTGCCCGCGTGAAGGTGGCGGCGGCAGCGGTTTGCGCCACGGATCTGGAGGTGCTGTCCGGGCGGATCCCTGCGAATTACCCGCTGACGCCTGGCCACGAGTGGAGCGGCATTGTGGATGCGGTAGGCAGCGGTGAAGATGCGAATTGGATCGGCAAGCGCGTCATCGGCAGCAACGATGTGGTGTGCCTCAAGTGCGACGCCTGCCGCAGCGGGGACTGGCGCTATTGCCGCGAGTTTGAGGAGATCGGCTTCAAACGCAACGGCGCCTATGCGGAGTATGTCATCGTGCCTGCCTATGGTCTCTGCGAATTGGCAGATTCTGTATCCTTCGAAGAAGCCGCGCTCTGCGAGCCGCTGGGCGTGGCGCTGGGCACCATGGAAAAAGCCAAGGCCCGCTTTGCGGAGACTTGCCTTATCTTAGGCGCGGGATCGATCGGCCTGTGCATGCTTGCAGTGGCCAAAGCCATGGGCATGAGAAGAATTGTGGTCTGCGCCGTTTCAAGAAAACGGCTGAGCATCGCAAAGGAGATGGGCGCGTACGCCGTCGTTGCTACCTCCGAATGCGACTTGGAGTCGGAGATGAAGAAGCTGCATCCAGGCGGCACGGACGTCGTTATCGACGCAACAGGCGTTGAGGCGTGCGTCCGCCTGTGTCTGCGTTTGGCAAAAAAAGGCGGCCGCGTGCTGCTTGCAGGCTATGGCCGCGGCCGCATGATGAACATTCGCATCGATGACATCCACATCAACAATTTACAGGTTATCGGCGCGGGCAACAACTGGAATATGCATAAAAAGGCGGCCATGCTGATGACCGACGGCATCATTTCCATGAAGCCGCTGGTGACCCATGTGCTGCCTTTGGAAGATTACAAGCTGGCGCTTGAAATGGCAGAAAAGCGCCCTGAAGGCTTCGTCAAAGTCGTGCTCAAGCCATGATAGACCTGCTCGGAATCGACTTGGGCACATCGTCTGTAAAACTTCTGCTGCGCCATGAAGACGGCAGTATTGAAAAGGCGAAATGCGCTTATGGCGTCAAGGATTTTGCCGGCTGGTGGCAGGCGCTCGTACAGGCCGCGCGGCAGCTTGACCTGACAAATGTGACGGCGCTCGGCCTGTCTTCGCAGGTGGGCACTTATCTTGTTGATGAGGAGCACATCATCGCGTGGTCGGCGCCCGAGGGCTTCACAGAGCTTCAGGAAACGAAGGCGGCGTTTGAGCAATCTGTCTTCATCAGGGAAATCACGATGCCGCATCCCGACATCCTGTCTTTTCCTCTCCCGAGACTGAGATACATCCGGAAAACCTATCCCGGTGCTTCCTCGATCTGTATGCCAAAAGATCTGCTCATACAGCAGATGACCGGCACGCGGATCACGGATATTTACTCCTGGCGCGGCCTTGCCGATTTGGAACATGGACGGTACAGCCGTTTCTTCCTGGATTGGCTGGGCATTGCGGCCGACATGCTGCCGCCGCTCGCGCAGCCGGCCGATTGTGCAGGCGTTGTTCAGGCTTCCGTTACCCGTCAGCTGGGTCTGCCGGCGAATACCCGTGTCATTGTCGGCTGCAACGATTTTTTTGCCGGGCTGCTGGGCATGGGCGTTTCAAATGAGGGCGATCTGTTTGATATTACCGGCACCAGCGAGCATATCGGCGGAATCGCAAAATCCGCGCTTCCCACTGCGCCGCCGGTTAGCGGACGCTACTTTTCCGGCTTCGTGCGCTATGGCGTGACAGGTTCCTCCGGTGCGGCGCACCAATTCGGTTTGGGCCTTTATAAAGAGAAAATCGATGCAGCATCGTGCATTGCCCGTGGCGCCCCTCTGTTTTTGCCCTATCTGAACGGCGAGCGTTGCCCGGTTTGCGATCCGCAGGCCAGCGGTGCGTTCGTCGGCATTCGCGGCGGCTGCTCAAATGATATGCTCGCCTATGCCGTCAAGGAGGGTATTGCATTTAACCTGCGGCAAATCCTGGAGCTGCTGCATATGGACGGCGATAACCTGCTGTTATCTGGCGGTTCGGCGCAGGATGACGAACTCAACCAAATCAAGGCGGACATTTTGCAGAAGCGTGTGTTCGCGCTGCATGAACCGGATGCCTCGGCGATGGGAGCGATGATGCTTGCAGGCATGGGCTGCGGCGTTTTTGCGGATATGAAGGATGCGATTGCGCGCTGCCGCGGACCTGTTCGTATTATTTCACCCCGGGACGGGCTGTTCATACCGGAGCGATTTGAGCGTTTCAAAGAGATCTATCCGGCTTTACATGAAAATTTCGACAGGTTAAGGAGAAACAACTGACATGAAATGTATCGTTTTGGGAGCGGGCAAGATCGCCCGCGGCTTCATCGGCCATCTTTTATACTTGAGCGGCATTCCGTTTACCTTTGTGGAAGTGAGCGATGCTCTGTGCGACCTTATCAACGAGCGCGGATGCTACACGGTGCATATCTTGGGCTGCCCGGAGAAGGACTGCGTCGTGTCCGGGGCAAAAGCGCTGAATTTTTCCCGGCAGGAGGAAATTACGCAAGCCATCGCCGATGCGGATGTGGTTTTCACCGCTGTGGGCGGCAAAAATCTGCCAGGCATTGTCGGTATTTTGAAGAACGGCATCGAACGCAAGGCGCTGCAAGGCGGCAATCTCAACATCATCACCTGCGAAAACTGGAAAAAACCCGCGGACCTTCTCCGAAGCGCGCTGGAAGAATCGGTTCGCAGTGACGCGCAAGTGTTCCTTGCCAAATGTGTGGGCATCACGGAGGCCGTCATCATGCGGTCCGCCATCGAATCTGATGCGGATGCGCTGAAGAACGACCCCCTCTGCGTTAATGTACAAAATTTTTGGGATCTGCCCGTGGACAAGTCCCGCATAGTGGGCGAATTGCCGCCCATTCAGGGATTAAAACTGATGGATGCCTTCGCCGGCTTTCTGGAGCGCAAATTCTACACCTACAACGCCGCAAACGGCACGGTTTCCTATCTGGGCGCGCTGCTCGGCTTTACCCGCATTGCGGACGCTGCTCATGATGAGCGCATCATCAATATCTTAAACGGCGTGTACCATGAAACAGCAAGCGCTTTGTCCAAGAAACACAATTTCCCGTTGGATGAACAGCTCGCCTTTACCGAGACCTCCCGGCGCAAGCTGCAGGATTACACCATTGTGGATTTTATTGAGCGCAATGCCCGCGATCCCATACGCAAGTTAGGTCCGGACGACCGCCTGATCGGTTCGGCTCGGCTGGTGCTGGAGGAGGGCTTTGTGCCGGAGCATCTGTGCATAGCCGCTGCGGCGGCTATTTTCTATGAGCATGCCGGCGATCCCTCGGCCGAGATGCTCAGGCAAATGCGTGAGACCCAAGGTATCGCTGCGGTGATCGAAAAAATATGCGAGCTGGATCCCGACGGCCTATTGGGCAGCATGATCCAGGAAAAAGTGGAACTTCTTAAAACGTGGGGGTGGATTCATGACTAAGGCCGTCATTATCGGCGCGGGCAAGACCGGGCGCGGCTTCATCGGCCGACTTGCGGCGGAAGCCGGGTGCGAAATCCTCTTTGTAGATCAGAATGCGAATCTGGTGGATCATCTCAACACAGCGGGCGCATTCACCATCAGCTTCTTTGGCGGCGTGCGCGAACCGCTTCAGGTAAAAAACTTCAACGCCTGCACATGGGACGATGCCAATCTTGCCGGCGCAGACTTGATTTTTGTGTCGGTCGGCGGTCAGAACCTTGAAGACGCAGGTATCATGCTCAAGGAAAAATTGCCGCATGATATCGTGCATCACATCATTACTTGTGAAAACGCCTCGTCTCCCGCAGAGACGCTGCTGTCAATGATGGAACGCGATGATGTCATAGCAAGCGAGGCCGCTGTATTCTGCACCACCATCGAAGACGGCACGTTGGACATCATCTCGGAAAACTACCCCTATCTGCAATGCAATGCCGATAAGCTGCGCGGCTATGTTCCTGGCATCGCATCGGTTAAGCCTGTGGACAATTTCGGCAATTTTCTCACCCGCAAGCTCTACACCTACAACGCATCCAGCTGTGTCATCGCGTACTTGGGCGCAGCAAAGGGCTACACCGTCTATTCCGATGCCGCCAACGATCCCGAGATACTCGCGCTGCTCGATCGCAGCTATGCTCAGATCAACCGCGCGATGTGTCTGGAGTTTGGTTATGACCCGGAAGACCAGGCGGAATTTGCACGGCTCTCGCGCAGTAAATTCATCAGCGCCGCTATTCGCGACACGGTGGAGCGCAATGCCCGCGACGTGGCGCGCAAGATGGCGCCGGGCGAGCGCATCATCGGCATCATGCAGCTCATCAAAAAGCACGGCGGCGACACTTCGGCGCTTGAAATGACGGCGGCCGCGGCGCTTGCGTACACCGCCGACCCCAATTGGGAAAAGCTCAAGAAAGAGAAGGCTCCCGCCGATATCCTGCGCGAGCACTGTGGACTCGATTCCAACGATGCGCTTGGCCAAAGGATCTTGCGGATCTATAAAGAGGGGCTGCGCTGGGGCCTATGATCGATGACAGGCTGATGTATTCGAATACGCAGCGATTACAGCAATTCGGGAAAAAGCGCGATAATCGATCTGTATAATAGTTAGCGAAGGACGGATTGCCATGCAGGGCACCTATGAGGAACTGCTGCTTAGAAAAGATAATTTTTTATCGAAATCTCTGGAAATATACAGATGAACATAATACAATTGGCTAAATATGAATAGCAAGCAGGTGTTGGATGTACGGCTATAGAGCTTATAACTTATTATTTTTATCCGAGCTTGAAATGCCGGAGCTTGAGGAAGCCGAAGGGACTCCCGACGTCACAATATGCCTGGGAAGCGTTCCTCTTCAACTGCGGGACTGTACCGTCAGAACAAATTTTTTTCAGGCGTCACCAGATGAGTTTTTATACAAGCTTGAAAAAACAGCCGCCTATTATGTTAAAAACGGCTCGGAAATAACGATAGAACCTTATATGGACGTTAACGCTCCCGATATAAGGCTTTTTCTGCTCGGCTCGGTTTTCGGCGTTTTGCTGCATCAGAGAGGGTATCTCGTTCTTCACGGCGCTTCCGTTGTCATCGGCGGCAGGGGCGTACTCATAACGGGAAAGTCAGGCATAGGAAAATCCACTCTCGCGGCGGCTTTGTATAAAAAAGGGTATGCGATCCTTACGGACGATGTCTGCGCCGTCAGGATCGGAGCCGACGGGACGCCGTATATTACGCCGGGCTTTCCGAGCCTCAAGCTGTGGCGGGACGCCGCGGAAAAACTGGAAACAAGCACCGAAGGGCTGGAACCCGTGAAGAGGGATATGGAAAAACACAGGGTCAGCATCAGGGCGGGTTACTGTACGGACACGGTCAGGCTTGATGAAATATACGAGCTGAACGCCTACGACGGGAGCAACGTTAAGCTGGAGCCGGTCAGAAACATGGCAAAGCTGGAAACGCTGATACGAAATACATACAGATACCGTTTTGTGAGCGCTCAGGATATGAGGTCTCAGCATTTCAGACAGTGCGCCGCAGCTGCCGGAAAGATTCATGTTTTCACAGTATTGCGCCCGAAGGACGGGTATATGCTCGATAAGCTGGCTGACGCAGTCGAAGGGAACGTTGCTGGGCATGAGTGACAGATTTACATATTAACGGCTCTGACGATTCAGGACCGCTTCTTTTTTCGCGCGGGCAGAGCGGGCGATTGGCGGAACCATTTGAGCGACGGGCAGAGGGACAGGATAATCAGCGATCATGGGACAATCATGAAAAAATACGATTATCTGGATGAAAATGGGTATCCTATATTTTGAATATAACAGAGGTTAATATGATATGGAAAGCATCACAATGAATATGGTTATCACAAGAAACTCGGAGATCGTTACCGCCGATATGGATGGCGAGACAGTCATGATGAGCATCGAAAACGAAAAATATTACAATCTAGGCAAAATGGGCAGCGTTATCTGGGGCCTGCTCGAGGCTCCGCTTTCCGTCGAGGCGCTGATCGGAAAGCTGCTGGATAAATATGATGTTGACCGGGGGCAATGCGAAAAGGAAGTTTTTTCGTTCCTCAGCAATACATATAAAGAGGGACTTATAAAAAATTTATAGATTGTGGCCGGACAATACTCATCCTATACAACCGTACATATTAAAAAGAAGCTAGCCGTCGGTTTTCAGACCTTTTCATGCTCAGGTCAGCCGGAAGGGATAATAATTTATATGAGCGCTATATTCGGGATATACAATTTAAACGGCGAACCTGCGGAAAAAACGTATCTGCTCAAAATGCGCGAAAAAACCGCCCGATACGGGCGGGACGGGCAGGATTTTGTATTCGGCGGAAATATCGGCCTTGGCTGCTGCCTGTCGAAGTTCGGCGCCTATTCGCAGAACGATGTACCCGTATACCACGACGAAAACGCCGGATTAACACTCGTCTGCGACGCGCTTATCTGGAACCGGACCGAGCTCTTAAACAAGCTTGGCCTTGGTGGTGATGTTTCCATTCAGGCTATTATTCTAGAAGCTTATATTAAATGGGGCGAAGACTGTCCGAAAGACATTAACGGCGACTTCTCCTTCGCCATATGGGATAAGGAGAAGAATCAGCTTTTCCTCGCCCGCGACCATCTTGGCGTGCGGCCATTTTTTTATTACTTTGACGGCTCTGTTTTTGCTTTCGCTACGGATTACCGCGCGCTGTTGTCTTTGCCCTTTGTCGGGAAACAGCTTGACGAGGTGAAAGTATATTCCGAATTGAGCGGCACCTATCACATAGACCCGGAATCAACATATTTTGAAAAAGTAAAAAGGCTGCCGCAGGCTCATACTTTACGAATAAGCGCAAAAGGGTTTCACAAGTGTAAATACTGGTCGCCCTGCGCAGGTGGGAGGATTATTTATAAGACGGAAGCGGAATATGTGAAAGCGTTTTATGATATCGTTGACGATGCCATTAAGCTCCGCATTAACGGCGTATCGGGAAAAATCGGCTCGGAGCTGAGCGGAGGTCTGGATTCCTCGGTCATAACTATTCTGGCAAACCGTGAGCTTGTGAAAGCAGGCAGAAAAATGGAAGCACTGTTTTCCTGGTCGCCGCCTTTCAAACTTATTGAAAAGCAGCCCGAGGATGAAAGGGTGCTTATCGAGTCGGTCTGCCGTCAGGAAGGGCTGAGCTGCGCTTATTATGACCCGGACGAACCGTTAAATAATACTGTTCGGACGCCGCCGGAAACGCAGGGAATAAACGAAATAATGAACCACGAGCTTAATCTGCTGTCCTTAAGAGGCGTAAAGCACATACTCAGCGGCTGGGGCGGAGACGATGCAGTCAGCCTGCGGGCCGGGCTGTATCAGATATTGCTGCGGGGTTACGTCGGTTATTTTATCAAACAGACGCTATGGCTCGCAAAGGGATCGCCTCTGCGGCTTATTAAGATCATAGCCTCAAATACCGTAATGCAGTGGTTCCGCCCCTTCGCCCGCTTCGGCAATCCAAACAAAGGTCAGCCGGATATAATGAAAAGAGAGTTCAGGCAAAGGTTAAAAAAGCGCTGCGGAAAGGATATCCTGTATTTCAGCGTCGACCCAATAAAACATATCCAGTCCGGCGTTATCCAGACTAGAACCGAGCTTACAGCATATCTGGATGCTGAATGCGGCATCCAGCATCTTTATCCTTTCCTTGATTACAGGGCCGTCGATTTCGCGTTTTCCATTCCAAGGTATATGTACTATAAGGACGGCGTTAACCGCTATATCTTCCGGAAGGCCTTCGCAGGCATACTGCCCCGGGAATTCGGCGGTTACTTCACTAAGGACGACCCGGCGAAGTCTGATTTTCTGACAGGCAGGCTCACGGAGGAAAAAATAAAAAAAGCCGCCGGGCTTATTAACCGGGAGCTTTTTTCACCTTATATTGATTGGAACCGTTTTGACGAGGCCGTCAGCCTAATCAGCCCTGAAAAAGCTGCCCTTAGGCTCCGCTTGACGCTGAACAGAAAAACGTGGGTTTGCCTGGACATAGAACAGGTTCTGACAGATATCGGCGGTTTTTAACGTTTTTGTATTGGGAACTTTGTAACGGCTGTTATCAAGAAAAAGGAAATTCATATTCAGATTCACTTTCAGTTTCTGTAGCTCCGCTCTCGGTAGCATCAACAGAAATCGTTATTAATACCGGCGCGCTCCATTCCATCTTTTCCGACTGCTTGCTTTCTCTTTCCACAACAATCTCCTTTCTCAGCTCGTCTTTATAATAGTTTTTATCAAATTTATATATGTTCATATTATAAAATGCTTTTTCTGGCATAGCAATAAAAAGCAGTGAAAAATGCAGTGTTTCAATCAAAGGAAAATATACGACACATCTTGACCGACTTGAATATAGCGGAGCCTCCTCCCGGCAATTCAGAAGTATTACGAAAGCGAAAAAAACAGCAAATCCCGAGCGGGGACAAATCGCTTTCACCTTTATTTTACCGCAAAATTACTAAACCGGTTCCTGCATATCCATGAAAAACGCAGTCCGGATAGCAGGGCATAGGAAGTTTAAATCCTTTAACGCGCAAGGTACCGGGCTATTTTTGCCAGACCCATCTGTCTATACTCCTTGATATCCGGAAGGAATGCAGAACTTACCGATGTTTCCAGAGACACAGGTCCCGTGAAACTAATATCAATTCATATCAACAAATAATACCGGATAATCCGCCACCTTCTCAAAGCCGCATTTTAGCGCGGTCTGTACAGAGGCTTCGTTGCTTTTCCAACATTCCCAATATACATTCAGCTTGCGGCTCAATGCCTTCTTAAGAAATGCTTGAGTCATCTCTGTAGCAACACCTTGCCGCTGATGTTTTGCGTCAACCTCAATGCCAATCGCAACAGCTGATTTGCTGGGATATTCACTGGTGCAAAATGCACATATCCTCTTTTGGTCAACAAATGTATAGCCGATGCCATTTTGACAGAAGGCTTTCATATTATCGTAGGTTGCTGTTCCAAGCACTTCCTGGGTAATCATTTCTATATTTTCTAAATCAGAGTTTATTAATTCTTCTGTTATAGGAACAACAAAATCGCCTCGTTTGATATCCGTATCGCCTCGTTTGTTATCCGTCTGAACAGGATTATATCGGTACACACTGCGCGTATTATCGTAAACTTTCCTGAAATATTTTTTAATCAATTCAGCAGTGCCATCATCATCATAAAATATAATCAACGCACCCAGTTCCTTCTGCTTTTCTTCTGTAAAAACTGTGGCAAATAATTGTGTTATAAAGCTTTCTTCTGCTTTGTTCAAGAAAAGATAGTGCCCTAACAGCAGCGCACATGATTTTGGATTTACTTCGCCGTCAATATAGATCTCCGACAATTGAGGTTTTTCTGACACGGCGTCAAACATATACTGCAGCGGTGAAAAAGAAAGTAATTGTCTCGCTTCATGATTAAACTCATGTATTTTTATCATGATGGGCTGCTCCTTTTTCAATATAATCTGAACTGAATGAATCACCGGATAAAAATAACATGAACCCAGTATAGCAAAAAAATAGAATAATAAAACAGCAAGGATATTATCGGTTACATACGGCAAGAGGGCTAATACCTGCCTGGAGTTATAGAGAAAACAACTTACTATTTCTACTGCGAACACAACCGTGTTACCCTTGTAAATACAATAGTATAGCTCTATACTAAAATATACGGTATAACAAAATATATACAAAAGGAAAGACGAATTATTATGAACACGGATTTCTATAAAAGAAAAACATGGATATCTTCTGCACATCAGGGCGTTGTTAAAGAAGCAATGCATTCCAACACGCTGTCTGCGTATTACCTTGCGGCACAAAAAGGTGCTGATATGATTGAGACAGATGCCAGAATGACAAAAGACGGCGTTCTGATTGTCAATCATGATGCAGATGTGAAGGGCTATGACAAAACCGGAAATTCTGTCAGATATGTCATTTCTGAAACCGATTCTTCGATTATCATGAATGTCATACTGAGTAAAGATGATTTTAACGGTATACAGTATGTTCCAACTCTTGAACAAGCGCTTCGGCTTGCTTATTTTACCGGAATGTGCATCAATATTGACCTGAAAGATGGAATTACCCATGCCGCTGTTGTTGCACGTCTGGTCGTTAATACCGGGATGCGTGGCAGAACGGTTTACGCGACTAACGGAGCAGGTGCTGCGGCAATCAAACTCATATTGGAAATCGATCCGCAAGCCAGATTTATTGATACTAAAAACAACTTCACATCCGATGCACTGGCTGACATTGAAGGATATCCCGCTAAATGTTATGTCTATACAAGTGATTTTTCCAATGAGAATATTGCAGAAATACGGAAAAGCGGCTGTATGCTTGCTACAATCTCTTTAAATAGTACCAATGCTGAAGCTGCGTTCCGACATCATCCAGATATGGCTGAATACCCTCATACCAGCGATTTTGAGGAAATTGACCGAACATTTTTCGAGAATTGGAAATGCTTTTAATGCTTATTGAATAGATATTTAGAAAAATTCCATATGTGTCAATTCATATTGCCCGATTGATTGATAACATAGCGTGTACAAGTTAACGCTATGTCGGAAACTATTCAAGCAATAAACCCGACAAAGTGGGACTTCAATGCAATATAGGTTTTCCAATAGGCAAAAAAAGGTACTCAGTGGAGCTGTATTATCCACTGAGTACCGGTGTGGTGGAGATAACGGGATTCGAACCCGTGGCCTCTGCCTTGCGAAGGCAGCGCTCTCCCAACTGAGCCATATCCCCGTTTCTTCACACATTATAGAGGCCGGAAAAAAGCCTGTCAAGCAAACTAGATTGATCCTTTTGATTTTGGGGTGTATTTTTATTTCAGAATATTTATTTGCACAACCCATAAAGGCAGGGGGGATCCGGTAAAGATTCATCAGGAACCTGTGTAAGTTGCCGGTCGTGTGATATAATCAGTCTCAGTTATGCAAACCAATCAGGTCTTGGGAATTGTAACCAATAACAGCATGAGGGTTAATATTTCATGGTTCAACGGCATCCAGTTAGTATCAGCCTGGGATTAGTGGTCCTTTTGATCATTCTTCTGACCGCCACACCGGTTCACGCGGCCTGGAATGCTTCATATGAGATCGTCAAGTATGATGTACAGGTAGATTTGTCTGTCAAGGGCGAAGCCCAAATAACGGAAACAATCAGCTACAGGCTGTTTGATGACTTAACGGATTTTCATTATCAGCTGCCTTTCGGGGACGCTGAACAACTTCAGCTGGTTAAAATCGGCGTTGCCGACTCGACCGGCAATACAGAGCAGCCAATTTTCGTCGAAGCTACTCCCGCAGGCGCTTCCAATGGCAATCAGGTGCTGCCCCTGACCTATACGCTGGACAATGACGGCCAAAAGATGGATATCCGCCTTCATACGCTGTCTAAAGCCAATACGGAGCGGACGGTCAGCCTGACTTACAAGATGGACCGCATTATTGCCCTTTATCAGGACACCGCTATGCTGAGCCGCCGTTTCTTTGTTCAGGATATGGCTGTTCCCATTCATAACCCGTCGTTGACTTTGATTTTTCCCGAAGTAATACCGGCCGTTCAAATATGGAGTCTTCCGTCGAGCCTGGCTGATTTCATTATGGCACAGCCGGCTGCTAACCAGCTGAACTTTCAGGCAACCGGTTTGTCGGCCGGCCAGTCTTTGATGTTGACCTGTCTCTTGCCGGCGGAGGTTTTCCCCACGGCTCCGAAAGCCGCCGTTTCTTTAACCCGCGATCAGCTTACCGCTGCCGCGCGGGCAGAAGATAACCAGATTCATCAGGATGATTCGTTCCGGACGACCGTTTACAGCTTGATTTTTATCTTGATCGCCCTGGCGGCTATCCTTGCCCTTTTGGTTTATTGGATTTTCGACCGGGAAGGCGCTGCTTCATTCCGGCAAAGATATGCCCGGGAGATTCCCGGACAGTGTCCGCCGGTGTTGATGAGCCTGCTGCTGCGTAAAGACCGGCCGGCGCAATTGATCCTTACCGCTTTGCTGGACCTGGTTCGCCGCAAGGAGCTGGCGATAGATGGCTGTGTATTTAAGCGCTTATACCCGGATCGTACGGATTTTTCCGGCTTTACGGCCAGCGAGGTCTATCTGCTGCAATGGCTGTTCGGACAAATGTCGGCTGACCAAACGCTGTCCACAGCTCAAATCCGCCGATATGCCCGCAGCGAAGAGACATCGCAGGATTTCCGGACTTATTATCGCCAATACCGCGCTTTAATTAACGAGGAACTGAACAGCCGCAATTGGATCGACCGGAAGCGAACGCACAAAGGCCGCACCACGGCAATTATATCGGCTGGAGTCTATGCCGTTTTGTCCATTACGGCTACTGCTTTTTTGCAGGCGCCCGCCGGTTTGCTGCTTATGCTGCCGGCCCTGCTCTTCATTTTGTACAGCAATAGACTCTGCCGGATGACGATAGCCGGAAAAGAACTTTATGCCCACAGTCAGGCTTTTTGCCGTTATATCGTTCATATGAACCAGCTGGAACCCGTGCCCGACGCCGAATTCTTGGGTCACGCTTTGCCGTATGCGTTAGCCGTCGGTTTATCAAAATCCTATTTCGAACAATTGCTTAAAAGACAAGATGACCAGCTGGCCGACTATTTGGCTATTTACGGAATCAACCGGCAAAAAGACCGCCGTCCGGTTGATCAGCTTAGGGCATTCTCCGAAGACCTGCGTGTTATGGAATCCATGCTGGGAGCCAGTTTACTGCTTGCCGAGGGCATTCATATCTGATATTGCTATAGACTTAAAGACCAATAGATTTAATCAAGGGGATGCGGATTTTGTGTTTTCTTCGGAAATCCAGCAGCTTTTTGCTCAATATGGCCAGCAGCAAAAAAACAACCGCAGACGCGATGATCAACAATCCGCGGAAATCAGGCGGCAAAGGCAGCGCCCGGCTGCCATAAATGGCCGAAATATCCCAGGGCACTTCCAAAGGTTGCAGCAAGCCGGTTTTACTTGGCCGCCAATGATGCTGCTCGGAATGAACAAGATATACAGATGCAGTATCGTCCGGGAAGTAACCCCGGCTGTCGGAACTGGCCGTGAAGCCGCCTGCGCCGTTGGAATCGGGTTGCGGGACGGCGTAAAGGACCAGTCGGCTCAGTTCATCAAGAGCGGCGTTTTGTGAAGCATCGTCGTAAGCATAAACCGATATTTCGCAAGCTAGGCCGGGTTGATCGCAGGGGATTGTCCAAACAAGTTTATCGCCGGCGTCATAGGTTTGGCTTGTGCCGTCCGACCACCGGATCCGGAGCCGGTAGCCGGACACGGCAAGATTGTCCTGTGCCGCCGGCCATCGGATGATCAGCTGATTGTTCTCCTGACTTGTAAAGGCCGGGCAGCTGTTTTCCAGCCAGCCCGGTTTGATCCGGTCGTTGATATTGACCGGTGTCAGGCAATCCCGGTTCAAGATCGACAAACCGCCCAACTGGCCGCGATTTCCGCGGCCGGACGCCGCGAGCAGACCTTTGCTGCTGAGCAGGAGCATGTGGAATCCGCCGGCGGCTATCGCGTCGAATGAATCAAAATCATAACCGGTATAGCCGTTGAGAAGGCCGCCGACTTTTTGAGGCTCATTTTGGCTGCCGCTTTGGCCAAGCGCCAGTTGCCCGTAAGTATTGTTGCCCCAGACCAATAGACTGTTGCGCTGCCAGTTCCAGGTGTTGTCCCGGCCTGTTCCCGGAATTACGGCTGCCGACTGGGTATATCCGGCGGCAATCGAAAGAATCCGACCGCTTTTTAAACCACTTCCCGCAGATAAATCCACCTGCTCGGGCAAGGTACGGCCGGCATTGGCGGAATTGCTGTTACCCAGGCCCAGCTGGCCGAGCGAATTATCGCCCCAGGCGTAAAGCGAATCATTTTCATCGGTGCGGCTTACCGCCAGAACATGTTGATATCCGGCTGAAACCATCACAATATGGTCGAGCCCGGCAACCAAAACCGGTTTCGCATGGGTTTGCGTGGTTCCATCGCCTAATTGTCCGCAGCTGTTGTCGCCCCAGGCGTGTAACAAGCCGTCCTGATCGAGATAAAGGGAAAACTGCCCTCCTGCGGCAATCGCGGCCGCACCGCTTCCCACAACCATAACCGGCGTTGTACAACGACTGCCGATTATAGTGCCGGCGCTATCTGTAATGGTCTCACTTTCAACATCGCCTATTTGCATATCCGTGTTGTCGCCCCAGGCCCAGACGCTGCCGTCGACGCCAAGCGCCAGCGAATGATAAGCTCCGGCTGAAATCGCTTTGATTTTTGGCAAGGATGCGACCAGGACCGGGACAGAAGAGGATTGCGTTGTTTGATTGCCCAGCTGGCCATAGGTGTTTCGCCCGAACGCATAAACCTGGCCGTCCGCGGTCAAAGCCAGAGAATGATCGGCTCCGAGGCTGACCTCGGCAACGGTTCCGGGCAGTGTGATCAGCTGCGGACTATCGCAATAATCAATATCGCTAAGGCCCAGCTGTCCATAAGTATTATCGCCCCACAAATAGAGATTGCCGGCGTAATCGATCATGGCGCTGTGAAATTTACCGGCAGCCAGCCGGGCTGCCGTCGAAGCGATTTCCGGCTGTCCGGCGTCGGAGCGGCCTGTGCCGGCAGTTGTCGCCGGACTTGCAGATGCTTCGGATTCTGCCGCCCGGACAAAGCCTGGATTCAGGCTGCTTATCATGAAAAGCAGAACAAGCGTCATCGCGGTCAAATATAACGGCCGATGACGGCGATCGGGCCTTTTTGCCTTGAAATCAGACATAATGGCAGCCTTTCTCCTACAAGATATCCTTGCCGGCAGGGTTTACCGGCAGGAATGATCCTGACGGACAGCAGAAGGGAATATACCGGTAAATCTTATCATACACGCATGCATATTTCTTGACAATGATTCCGCAAAGCATGGTGGTGCCGTCATGCCGTATGATAAATGATAAGAATCTGTCATGTTTCAGGGTAATGGCTTATGCTATAATGACAATTGCGTTATTATCAGAAAGCGCAGCTTATCGCGGCTGCTTGCAAAGCTTTAGAGCAGCAGGTCCTGCGGCATGAAGCCGGGCCTGACAGAGTGACAGGAGGCCAGTATTATGGCGAAAACATCACGGGCGGCGACGACACGTATCGCAACAACCGTTACCGCGCGATATTATCCGACATCAGGCGCGACAGATGGATTTTACCTGGACGGCCGCATAACCGGTCGACGTGAACACCGGGCGGCAGATATAACCCTCGACCGGGAGGAACGCGGCTTTTTTTATTCCGTATACGCACATTTAGCCGGTAACGGAGCCGATGACGCCGCCATGACCCAAGTCCGCAAATCGCTTGACCGGATCGCAGCCGATATCAAACAATCCGGTAAGAATATTGATACAGAAATCAATGAGCTGGCAGAATGTGCCGTTTCGGTCGCCGGGCGGATTACGCTGAAGCATGACGGCATGCGGCAGCCCTATTTTGCCGGCATCATGGTCCGGGACTCCGAAATGGCTGCCGTAACGATGGGCAGCGGCTGCGCCTACCTGTATCGCGGCGATGTCTTGTATCCCCTGACAGCCGACGATTTTCCCATGGAAGCCATCGATTACGCCGGCAAAGCCGTAACAGGACTGGATGTCTATTGCGCCGGCGTGGCGGGAACCGTACGTTATTCAAATATCGCCCAGCTTCAACTGGACGACTGCCTGGTGGTATGCAATAAGGAAATTATGGAATCATTAGGCCAGAGGGAAGTCCTGCGCATGCTGTATGAAGCCGAAGATCAGGCGGACGCGGCAGGCATGGTCATTACGGCCGCATCGGCGAAATTGCCGGGCACGCCCATGCAATTTATGATCGGTTTTGTCGAAAGCATATCCAGTTCCGACCGGACCGGCCGAATGGGATTCACCCGCAACCAGTCCGATTTGGCGGCGACCGTCAACAGCACGGCGGCATCCTCCGCAATCGGCCATTCATCTTCTGACACAACAGCCGCGCCTGCCCCGAAAAACCGCTATCAGGCGCCGCAGCCGGCAGCATCCGCGCCGGCTCCCGTTCCCCAGTATGACGATCTCGAGGGTGAACCGACGACCGTTCCTGACCGCCCGTCGGCGCCGGGGAGGCAGCAGCCGATACCGGTTGTCTCATCGAGAAGCAGCGCTACGCAGAATTACCGGGACGATTATGACGACGAGTCCGGTTTCGGCGATGAGATCGATGTATCCGGCCGCGGCCGCCGCATCGCTTTCTATATTATTATCGCGGCTATTTGTGTCGGCTGCCTTTTCCTGATCTATAACATGCTGTTCGGCGGCGGCAAAAAACCGACGACGACCAGCAGCAACCCGACCGTGACTATGACAAGCCCGTCCGGCACAAATACCGTCAGCGCCGGCGAAACCGGCAGCGAAACCGCGCCGTCCGAGAGCGGTACGGCCGGAACGACGGCAGCGAGCACAACGGCGGCTCCGACCGGCGTCGCGCCGACAACCAATCAACCCGGAACAACTTATGAGATTTTGGCCCAACATACGGTGGCCGCCAATGATAGCCTGTGGGCTATCGCCATGAAGTATTATAATCATGGCGAGCAGGAATATATTGATTTGATCAAGGCCGCCAACAATATGCAGAGCGATATCATCAAAGTCGGCCAGGTTCTGATTATTCCTGTAAAAAAATAAAATGATCAATTTTGAATAGGAGCGATCAACCAATATGCACAAACGTCTCTTTATCCCTGGACCGGTCGAAGTTCTTCCGGAGGTTCTGGCCCGGATGGCCACTCCGATGATTGGGCACCGTACCCGTGAAGCTTCGGCCCTTCAGGAAAGCATCAGCGGGAAAATGAAGCAGCTCATGTATACTCAGTCGGAAATCATCCTGTCTACGTCATCGGGCAGCGGCCTGATGGAAGGGGCGATCCGCTCCTGCACGCGCCGTCGGGCTGCCGTTTTCTCGATCGGCGCTTTTGGCGACCGCTGGTATAAAATGGCCGTCAGCAATGGCGTGCCGGCTGATTTGTTCCAGGTTGAACTGGGTTCGGCGACAGATCCCGAGCAAGTGGAAAAAGCTTTGGCTACCGGTCTTTATGATCTGGTTACCATCACCCACAACGAAACGGCAACCGGCGTGGCCAATCCGCTCGATTCCTTGTCGGAGGTGATCCGCCGTTATCCGGACGTGATCTGGTGCGTTGACGCGGTCAGCTCTTTGGGCGGACATAAAATCGAGACGGATCGCCTGGGCATCGATATCCTTATCTCATCTTCGCAGAAATGCCTGGGTTTGCCGCCCGGCCTGGCCGTCTGCTCGGTATCGGAAAAGGCGATTAAAGCGGCGGAACAAGTCCCGCATCGCGGCATGTATTTTGATTATGTCGAACTATATCGTTTTGTCCGTGAGAAAAATTATCAGTATCCGTCTACGCCGTCCTTATCGCATATGTTTGCGCTGGATTACCAGTTGGACCGCATTTTAAAAGAAGGCCTGGATCAGCGTTTTCAGCGTTGCCAGGATCTGGCGGCGCGCGTGCAGGACTGGGCAAGAACTTATTTCGCCTTGTTTGCCGACGAACGTTATCTGTCACATACGGTTACCTGCATTCGCAACACCCGGCAACTGAACTTTGCCGAGCTCAATCGATCGCTGGGCAGCTGCGGCTATCAGATCTCA
The DNA here is from genome assembly GCA_034927345.1 of Clostridiaceae bacterium. Lineage (GTDB taxonomy): Bacteria > Bacillota > Clostridia > Saccharofermentanales > UBA5734 > JAYFQE01. Next base: position 76,152 of record JAYFQE010000007.1, on the reverse strand, counting down.
AACGGTTACGGAGCCGTTAAAGATTTGACCTTCCGCATCGCGCACATGGCCGATACGACGATGGAGGATTTGAATGCGCTGCTGGATTGCCTGAACGAGCTTCTGCATTTGGCATAACACTCGTAAAGATGGGCTTAATCCGGTGAAACCGGTAAAATAAGGGGGAATCAGTCATGAAAATATTGATCAGCGAAAAAATTGCCGCCGATTCGGTTGAGTATCTGCGGCAGCAAGGTTTTGAGGTTGACGAAAAACTGGGTTTGTCGCAAAGCGAGATTGAGAGCATTATCGAGCCTTATGACGCGCTGATTGTCCGCAGCGTGACGCAGGTCAACCGCAGTCTGCTGAACAGAGCCGCTAATCTGAAGGTTGTCGGCCGGGCCGGCAACGGAATCGATAATATCGATGTGCCGACTTGCACGAGTAAAGGCATTATTGCGGTCAATACGCCCGAAGCCAATATTATGGCGGCCGGCGAGCTGGCTGTCGGGCTGGCCTTTGCCGTTTTCCGCAATATCTGTATCGCTAACGAAGCGGCGCATAAAGACGATTTCCGGCGGGCACGGTTGATCGGCAACGAGTTGGAAGGGAAAACGGCGGGAATCATCGGCATGGGCCGCATCGGGTCTATTGTAGCCCGCAAGCTGAAAGGCTTGGGGATGGCGGTTGTTGCCTATGATCCGTATATACCGGCCGAACGGTTTGAAAAACTGGGCGTCAAACGGTGTGATCATCTGGAGGATTTATTGCAGATTGCCGATCTGATCACGCTTCATACGCCGAAGACCAAAGAAACCTATAATATTCTGGATGCCGCCCGGCTGGCCCAGTGCAAGCGGGGGGTCAGGATTGTCAATGCCGCCCGCGGCGGATTAGTTAATGAAGACGCGCTCTATGAAGCATTGGCTTCCGGGCAGGTCGCGGCCGCCGGACTGGATGTTTTCGATCATGAACCGAGTTATGACAAGAAACCGGGCGAGCAAAACTATCAAAACCGGCTTCTGTCTTTGCCTAATTTGGTCGTCACGCCGCATCTTGGCGCCTCTACCCACGAAGCCAATGCCAATGTCGGCATTGCTGTAACCGAATTAGTTGCGCATGCCCTGCACGGCGATTTGGTCGGCGCGGTCAACATGCCGGCTATCAGCGGCAGCATGGCTGAAATGAAGCCCTATCTTAACCTGTGCGAAAAGCTGGGCGCCATTTATTACCAGGCGGAATCATCCCGTATTCAGAAAATTGAGATCACTTATTCCGGCGAATTGGCGTCTCAGGACACCGGCCTTTTGACCTTGTCGGTTCTGAAAGGCTTTTTGTCGACGATTTCCAATGAACGGATCAGTTTTGTCAATGTCAAAATGAATGTCGTCGGAATGGGCGTTGAAGTTGTTGAAAGCAAGACTTCGCATTTGGAGAAATATACCAATCTGATTACGGTCCGGTTTATTTCCGATGAGAAGATCCTGTCCGTATCCGGAACCGTCTTCGGCAAGGATTCGGAGATCCTGGTCGATTTCTTTGGCTACCATATGGATTTCGAATTGTCGCCGCATGTGATCGCCATGCAGAATAACGATGTCCCGGGTATTATCGGCCGCGTCGGCACCATTCTCGGCCAGCAGAACATCAATATCGCCACCATGCATTGGAGCCGTAAAAAAGACAAGATGAGAGCCCAAAGCTTCCTGAGCATTGATTCGCCGGTTGATGAAAAGACGATTCAGGCGTTGAAATCGATCGAAGGCGTTCTCCGGGTATCTGTTTTAAACTTTAACTTCGGCGTTTGATCTGCTGCGCCATTCAGCTGCAACAACAAGAGGCTGCATCATTTTTGATACAGCTTCTTTTTATTGATCCAAATCCACTTTGATAACCAGCAGGCTGCCTTCGGTGAAAACAACCGAGCCTGACTGCAACAGCAAGTCTTCCTGGACCAGGCTGGTCCGCCCGCTTTCGGATACTTCGGAAAACTGCTGCCGCTCAAGATCGCCGATAATAATATACTGGATATCATATTGCTCCAGCAATGCTTGCCTGACAAGCTGATCGGTCGTCGTGTAAAGGGTTTTCACATCTTCTTGCCGGGGGACGACAACCGTGCCGTAAGCATTGGGATTGGCTTTACTGGTGCGCCACAGCCATTCATGGGTTTGCCAGCCGACAACGGTCGGCAGACCGGTAAAGGCCGATATGCGGCAGAAATCCGTATAGCTGTCGCCATAAGCTTCTAAAATGACCGGCTGTCCGGCAACCTTTTCGTTAAACCATTGAATGGCGGCGTAATCGGCAGCCAGTTCGGCAGCGGATTCCCCGGGTATCTGTTCTGAATCCTTCTGAGCTATCGGGGCCAGACCGTCCAGTCCCTGATAGCGGTCGCGGGAAAAAGTGCCCAGCCACTGCCCGGCGGCTTGCAGCGGATACCAGAAGGGAACAATCAACAGCAAGGCCAAGCCCAGAGCGGCTATCCGCGCCGGAAAATCCCGCCAATGGCTGCCTATACGGGCCAGAGCATAAGCCCAGACCAGAGAAAAGAGGATAAAAGCCTGGTAGGTGAACTTGAACATGGTATTCGAACGTTTGTAATCGCCGCTGTAAATATCCACGACATACACGCATTCCGGAACAATAATCAGGCCGAGAGCGCAGACGAAGAGGATCAGGACAAAAAGATCCGCCGGATTCTGATTTTTCAGAAAAAAAGCAATCCGGTTTTGATTGCGGAACACCATTGCCCGCTCGCCGGCCGGCGGCGGAAAAATCCGTGGCTGACGTTGGCCGGGACCGCGGCACAGGAGAAAAACCAGCAGAATAACACCGGCCAGGATATGCGGCCCCCAAAGAATCAGCCATTGCCAAAGCGGCGTGTGATTAACCGCCAGCGCGATCGATTTCGAGATCGGTTCAAAAGCCAGATTGAAGGGCAGGGTCAGGGCATGGGCTAAAAAGAAGAGCCAAGTCATCTGAACGCCGGTTAAGGTCAGCGCATCGGCGACTGTCAGGGTCAATCCGCAGCTGATGATCAAAGCGGCCAGATAGAGAATCAAAGCGACGGCCGGGTTTCCTGCATAAAGAAACGGTACCAGAATCATAGCCATTTGCAGCGCAAAGACCGGTATGCCGACAGCCCGGATCGGCTGGCTGCCGCAGCCGCGAATATCTATAAAGAATAAAACCAGGGAAATAACGGCAAAATAAATGGCAAAATCCCAGAAGTTGCCCATCATGAAGATGGCCAGGAGGAGACCGGCCAGCCAGAGGCAGCCATCGGAAAAAACAGGCCGGCAAAATTGAAGCAGACGGTCTGCCGCCTGCCGCAAGCGCGGTTTACCGGGAAAAGCCGGCTGCCGGCCAATCTGCCGGCAATAGTTCGCGGCGGCCTGCAGCAAGCGCGACCGGTCGGCCAGTCCGGACAACAAGGCTAATAACAGGAGAACAAAGGCCAGATTGATGACATGGGCGTGCAGATCGGCCACCAGAAAAGAATAAAAGGGAAATTCATGGATGGTTTTATCCGCCGTATCGGGATTATAACCAATAAATCGGGTCGAGTCGGCAAACCAGTAAGCTGTGTCGGTATTGCCGCCGGCTAATCCTAATGATTGGAAAAATTTAAGCAAAACGTGGCCGGGACTGCTTTCGTTATATAAAAATGCATGGCCGTTGCCGGCAAACGTGACCAGAAACGCAGAGAGCAGTCCGCCGGCTGTCTGCCAGCCGGCGGCAATCTGAGGCGCGTGCCGTCTGGCAAAAGCGATAAGCCGGCTGCCGGCCGCATAACTCAGGGCCAGCGTGAAAGCGAAAGTTGAAGCCATGCCGAGGTTATACGCAATTTCCGGTCTGATGCCGGTCAGTTTTGCCAGAAAAGCGTAAACATATTGGCCGTAATAATAATAGTTGATCGTTTTGCCGGAAAACCACATATCCCATGCGGGCAGATAATCGGTCCGCCAAAGGCTGTTCATAAATCCGATGTCCATGAATTTTTCCAGACTGTCCAATTCCGGTTTCAGGCCGCGGGCAAAAGACCAGATCAGTAAGCCGATGCTGAACAGGCTTTCGCCGGCAACAATCCGTACCATGAAACCGGGCGTTTCCAGCGGGTTGCCGATCGCCTGCCGGTTCCGGCGGAAACCCCAGGCTATAACGCCTGTCAGCGCCAGAACGGCTATAATGCTCCAGCGGTGAAAGGGGAGCAGGCGCAGATAAGAACATGTCCAGAGCAAAAATGACGATAATCCCAGACCCAAGGGTTTAGCCAACAGATAACCGCAGTCGCCGTCCGGGAAAAGGCGAGCGGCCAGCGGCCAGGCCAGCCAGCCGACAGCCGACAAAGCCAGCCACCAGATCAGGAAATCGATGCAATCAGCGCCAAGCAGCCATATGGAACCCATAACCGGCAATCCCAGGAAGAATAACCAGTTCAGTCGCAGAATGCCGCCGGCTGATTTTTTCATCAGGGGCACCGATCGTTGGCCGGGCAACCGGTCGGTTGAGATTTTTTAACCGGTCCGGCTTCCATATCCGGACAAAACGCACGGCCGGACAGATAGGCCGCCGTTGAAGCGGCAGCTTCACAGCCCAGGCGGACGGCGTAATTCATACCGCGGTCTTCCGGATAGATCTGCGCCATGCCGGCTAGTTTGATGCCGGGATCCGGCGTGTTCATTTCCGGCATTTGCTGCGAATAATGGCGAAAAATAACAGGCTGGGCATAACGGGTGCGCCGCAAGCGCCATTCCAGAACATCGTCGGTGCTGAAGCCGGGGTACATATTGGTCAGACCTTCGACAAACTGGCGGTAGATATCGCCGTCGGACTGAGTCCAGAGCCGATCGGCGGCATCCAGATAACGCGATAAATAAACGATGTGGCCGCCGTAAGGGTCTGTTCCGGTCAGACGCGTATGCTCGACAACAACCACAAAAGGCAGGTCGTCGCATACCGTTGTCCAGTAATAGGGGGACAGACTTTGACGAAGCCGCAGAATCAGGCATAAATCACCTTTATAGCGAATTGAGCGGACTTTGCGGATATAAGAATCCGGCAGATCCAGACTGGTTGTGATACTGGCAAACTGACGGCCGGAAAGGGTCGCGACAACCGCGTCCGCCTTTACTTCTACCGTGGCGCAGTTTTCCAGAATGCAGGATACCCGGTATTCCGGCCGGCCGTTGGGCATATTCTCTTTACTGATGTTCATGGCCGTGTGTCCGGTCAGCAATAGGCCGCCCTGCTTTTTTACAGCCTCGACAAGCTGATCGGTCAGAACGCTGAAGCTGCCGCGCATGTAACCCAGCTTTTCACCGCCGGAACGCTGGTCGCGCGATAGGCCGCGCAGTTTGAATTTGTTCCAGATCCAGACTGCCGACACATCATCGGCGTCCAGATCGAATTTGGAACGCAGAAGAGGCCGCCAGAGACATTGGAACGCCTGGCTGCCGCTTTTTCTTTTCAGCCAGCCGGCTGCCGTCTGGTTTTCCAAATCCGCCCAGTTCTTGAATCGGCCGGCTTCCAGAACCGATAAACCGGTTTTTATACGCTGGGCCAAAGGGATAGCCTTATAGCGCAGTAAATCAACGGGCGCGGAAAACGGATAAAGCCTGGCGCCGGAATAGAGCGCGTCATGCGGCCGGTACCAGTCAATCCGGCCGGACAGGCCGAGCTCGCCGGCTAAATCAATCAAATAGCTGTCGCTGGTAAAAATGTGATGATAAATGTGTTCAATGCGGCTTGCGCCCATGGAAAAAGACGAGACCATGCCGCCGGAATCCAGCGTGGATTCCAGCAAAATGACGGAATAACCGCGCGCCGTTAAATGATAGGCGGCAACGAGACCAGTCAGGCCGGCGCCAATGATGCAGACGCGAGGTTGTCGGTTGTATGGTTCGGGCATGCCTCGGACTCCTCTCTGGTCAGCGAATTTGACGGCATTCCATATAATAGCGCTTCTCTCTGGCTTCGCCCAGCGAAAAAGTCTTGCGCGGCAGGACGCCGTCTCTGATCAGACTGGGAAACAGCTCCTGCTTTTTCATGGCCGGCAATAATAAGCCGATCTGGCCTTCGGCGGCCAAACGGGCTACAACGTCGTCGCCGTGAATATAATCGATCCTGGCCGGCGTCGCTAGAACCAGATCGTCGAGAAAATCCTGAATGGCGCCGGCTGCCAAGGGCTGGCGCGGATTTCCGATATAAAGGCCGCAGCGTCCTTGCGCGGTCAGCATGGGAATTCGATGGGCGGATGCCGTACTGCATGAAGCTGTATCCGGAGCGCCGTCGGTCGGCAGAACCTGGAAATCCTGATCCTTAAAAAAGCGGCGGGCCTGTTCAAGAAATTGTCCGGGCGACAGGTTGGTTATGGTTCGATGGATCGGCTCGAAGGCCAATCCCTGATCGTGCAGGTTGATGACTTCGACGAGCGCGTAGCGGGCCGGATGATCAGGACCGTAAACCGCGCGCATGTTTTGCCAATGGGCTTTGGCGGTAGCCAGGGAATGGTTGCCGTCGCCGACAGCCATCAGCAGGCCGTGGTTCTTCAAACTGCCGAGGCCGGCCATAGCCTGAAAAGCTTCTTGCAGCAAAGGGGATCCGGCCGGCGCAAACCAGGCGCGCAGGGATCCGCCGTCCTGCATCAATTCAGTCTCATAGAAAGGTCTGGGCTGTTCTTTTTGCAATGCCGACAACAAGGGTTCGATAACCCGATGCCCGCTGTCGTCGATCAGAACCTGGATATGGGGTAATTCAAACAGGGCGTCTCGGCGAATCGCCACGCGCGGCGGGATACGCTCCAAAACAGTTCCCTCGGTTGCCCGGATCAATTCATGATTGCCCGGCGTGAAATCGTAGCAATCCAGATCAACGGCCAGCACCAGACCTTTTCGGCTTCCGTGGACAGCCGTGCGGCGATCCAGCAGCATGCAGCCGGGCGGCAGGCGGCGCAGAAGACCGTCATGCCAATAGCGGGCCATCGTCTGGTTGATCGTCTGAATCCGATCTGATATGGAAAGCCCGGACGGATGCTCCAGATAGAGCTCCGGCAGAACCAGACGTAATGTGGAAGGCGCCTGTCCGACTTGCTTTTCGGTTTCCTGCCAGTAATCAGCCTGAGCTGTAAACTGATCGCAGGCGATAACAGCCCAATGATATAAACTCAATTCCTCGGCCGGCAGGATGATTTCCGGTATGACGACACCGGGTAAACCGGGAATGACCGCCGTATTGCGGGTGATTGGGCAATTATCGGGCATGGCGCTAACCCCTTTCATGAAAAAAGCAAGAAAAATCGTACCGGCGGCCGGTCTTGTACTTGCTGAAGTCTTACCATTTTAGCACAGAATCATGCGGACCGCACTCCTATTTAACCAACAATATTCGACCGGCGTGATCGAAGCGCGGCTTGTTCTGCGGGCTGTTTTAGTGTAAAATCCGAGGATAGCCTTATTTAAAGGAGTGGCATGTTACGATGCAACCGTTGAGCCTGAATATTATCCGTGAAAAATACCTCGCGTTTTTTGAATCCAAAGGACATCTGCGGCTGCCCAGCTTTTCCCTGGTGCCGCGCAATGATCCGTCCATTTTGCTGATCAACGCCGGCATGACGCCGCTTAAGCCTTATTTTACCGGAGCCAGGACGCCGCCGTCCTTACGGGTGACGACCTGTCAGAAATGTATCCGGACGCCGGACATTGAACGGGTCGGCAAGACTGCGCGGCATGGCACGTTTTTTGAGATGCTCGGCAACTTTTCTTTTGGCGATTATTTCAAGAAAGAGATTATTCCCTGGGCTTGGGAATTTTGTACTGAGATCCTGGAAATGCCTGCCGATCGGCTTTACGTGACGGTCTATCAGGATGATGACGAAGCTTATGCCATCTGGCGGGATGATGTCGGCTTGCCGCCGGAACGGATTTTCCGCATGGGCAAGGAAGATAATTTCTGGGAACACGGCACCGGCCCCTGCGGCCCCTGCTCGGAGATTCATTATGATCGGGGCCCTGAATATGGCTGCGGAAAACCGGGCTGTCAGGTTGGCTGCGATTGCGATCGTTATGTCGAATTCTGGAATCTGGTTTTTACCCAGTTCAACCGGGAGGAAGACGGCAGTTATACGCCGCTGGCGAAGAAAAACATCGATACCGGGGCCGGGCTGGAACGTCTGGCCTGTATCATGCAGAATGTGGACAATCTGTTTGAAGTCGATACGATCCGCGCCATTCTGGACGAAACCTGCCGCATGACCGGCGTGGTTTATGGCCGGAATGAGAAGACAGATACGGCTATCCGGGTTATCACCGACCATATCCGCAGCACGACCATGATGATCAGCGACGGCATCATCCCGTCCAACGAGGGGCGCGGCTATGTTTTGCGCCGCCTGCTGCGGCGTGCCGCCCGTTTCGGCCGGATCCTGGGGCTCAGCCGCCCGTTCTTGTTTGAACTGGCGCAGACGGTCATCCGCGAATCATCCGGCGCTTACCCGGAACTGAAGGAACGCCAGGATTACATCACCCGCGTCGTCCGCATGGAGGAAGAACGCTTTGCCGAAACAATCCAGCAGGGCAGCGCCATTCTGGACGGTTATCTCAGTCAGGCCCGGCAAAACGGCAATACCTGCCTGAGCGGCGAAGAAGTTTTCCGCCTGCATGATACTTATGGATTTCCGCTGGATCTGACTCGTGAAATCGCCGCTGAACAAGGCGTGGATCTGGATGAAGAGGGCTTCCGCGCCGAAATGAACCGGCAAAAAGAAGCGGCCCGCAAGGCTTTGCGGGAAAAGGCGGGTTCGGCCTGGGCTCAGGCTGCTCTGCCTGAAGGAATAAACCGCCGCCTGGCGACAGGCTTTACCGGCTATGATACGCTTGAGCAGAAAGCCACTGTGCTTTATCTTCTGCAAACCGGCGCCGATGGCGCGCATAATCTGACGGATACGGCAGAGACCGGCGAAGCTGTTACCGTTATAACCGACCGGACATCCTTCTATGCTGCCTCCGGCGGCCAAACCGGCGATATCGGGCAGATCCTGACCGATCACGGCCGCTTGTCGGTCCAGGACACCACGAAAACTCCCGACGGCCTTTATCTGCACCTGGCTTTGGTTGAAGAAGGTTCGATCAGCAGCGGCGATGAAGCTGTCATGCAAGTAGACCGGCAGACAAGGCTGGCTACGGCGCGTAATCATACGACCACTCATTTGCTGCATCGCGCCCTGCGTCTGGTGCTGGGTGATCATATTGCCCAGGCCGGCTCGTCTGTGTCTCCGGAGCGCCTGCGTTTCGATTTCAGCCATTTCCAGCCGCTGACCGCCGATGAAAAAAGAACGGTTGAACAGATGGTTAACGAAGCGATTATCCGCAACGATCCGGTTACAACCACAGTCATGGCCCTGGATGAAGCCCGCGCAACCGGCGCGACCGCCTTGTTTGATGAAAAATACGGCGATCAGGTCCGGGTTGTCGCGATCGGTGAATTCAGTAAAGAACTTTGCGGCGGCACCCATTTGCGTGAATCGGCTGAAGCCTGTCAGTTCCGACTGGTCAGCGAGGGCGGCGTCGCGGCGGGAATTCGCCGGATCGAGGGCGTAACGGGCTTAGGCGCCTGGCAGATCGCCCGCCAGCAGGACCAGCTGCTGCAGGATGCCGGAGCTTTGTTGCGGGCGCCGCATGCCGAACTGCCGCATCGCATCGATGCTTTACTGGAGAAAGTCCGGATCCTGGAAAAGGAACGTGAAGCCGAACAGAAAAAACAAATCGCCGAAACGGCCGGACAATTGGCCGACCAGGCTGTTGATATCCAGGGCGTGCCCCTGGTGCTGGCCAGCATATCCGTCGCGGACGCCGAACAGCTTCGTGAAGCGGCCGACCGGATTCGCGATCGCATTGGCCAGGGCGTAGTCATCCTGGCCGCATCGATCCAGGGCAAAGCGGCCTGGGTTGCCATGGCCGGGAAAGATGCCGTCGGACGCGGACTGCATGCCGGTAACCTGGTGCGTGAAGCTGCCAGCCTGACGGGCGGCGGCGGCGGCGGACGGCCGGATATGGCTCAGGCCGGCGGCAGGCAGCCGGAACGGATTCCGGAAGCCCTGGCGGTTTTGCGCCGGAACATCGAGCAGCAATTAGGGGTTTGACCCGCAAGGCCAGAGGGCTGGCCATGACTGCTGAGGAGGAACAATGATGGAAGATTGTATTTTTTGCCGCATCATCGCCGGCGAGATTCCGGCGGCGATTGTCTATCAGGATGAGCATGTTGTCGCTTTTCGCGATCTGCATCCGGCGGCGCCGGTTCACCTGCTGATTGTCCCCAGAATTCACTGCGAGGACCTTCTTCAGCTGGCGGCGCGGCCGGACGGCGCGGATATTCTCGCCGGCGTCCTGCATGCCGTACCGGCTGTCGCCGCCGCGGCCGGCGTTGCGGAAAATGGTTTCCGGCTCATCAACAATTGCGGCAATGATGGCGGCCAGACAATCCGTCATGTGCATTTTCATCTGATTGGCGGTCGCGTTTTAGGTGAAAAGCTTTTATAAACAAAGATATTGTTCCGACACCATGAAAATTATATCAACTAATTCAGACGCGTGCCGTTTGCCTGTTGACGCCGGTGCGTTTCAACTAGTATAATATGGCATGATACCGCCTGTTGATCACGGGTGTTGTCATGTGGCGAACACCAGACAAATCGCCGTGAGGGGAGGGAAAACAGATGTCAGAAGTCAGAGTTAAAGAAAACGAGTCCCTTGACAGTGCATTAAGACGATTCAAGCGTTCTTGTGCCCGGTCCGGCGTTCTTGCGGAGGTTCGCAAGCGGGAGCATTACGAGAAACCCAGCGTCAAACGCAAGAAGAAGTCCGAGGCCGCCAGAAAGAGGAAACGTTAAATCATGAACATGAAAGAACGCCTGTTGGATGATCTGAAAACAGCTATGCGTGAAAAGGATGTTTTGCGTAAAGACATGTTGCAGATTTTACGGGCAGCAGTATTGCAGGTTGAAAAAGATACCCGTCAGACTGTTGATGAAAACGGTATTTTCGAGATCCTGGCAAAGGAATTGAAAAAAAGGACCGATATGGTGAAGGAGCTGGAAAACAGCGGCCGCCAGGACATCATCGACAAGAACCTGGCGGAGATTGCTTTGATCGAGGCTTATATGCCCCGTCAGCTTTCGGAATCCGAAATCGAACAGCTGGTTCGTCAGGCCATAACCGCAACCGGCGCCTGCTCAGCTCGCGATATGGGAGCCGTCATGAAACAGCTGATGCCGGAAGTCAAAGGACGTGCGGATGGCAAATTGGTAAACCTGATTGTCAGGAGATTACTGAGTTGATATCCTGATAAAAGAAATTAAGATACATCCTGCAGGCCCGATGTTCGTGAAACGATGTCGGGCCTGTCTGTCTATAAGGGGGAAATGCCGCGATGGCTGCGATGATCCGCAGAGAATGGCTGCTTAATCCGGATGTGCCTGTCGCAGGGTCTCTTCCGCAGCGCCTCCTGGCCGGCCGCGGTCTGACAGAACCGGCTGACGCCGCGGCATTCTTGCAGCCGTCGCTCGGGCAGCTGCATGATCCTTTCCTGCTAAAAGACATGGATCGGGCTTGCACGATCATCCAGGCCGTTCTGGCTGCGGGCGAACCTTTAGTTATCCATGGTGATTATGATGTGGACGGTATAACGGCGACAGCACTGCTAGCCCGTTTTTTTACGCATCTCAAAGCCCGGTGCACAACGATGATTCCGGATCGGCTGACCGACGGTTACGGATTGGCTTCATCCGGCGCGGACAGCCTGGCCGCCGGCAGCTGCCGGCTGCTGATAACCGTGGACTGCGGCATTTCCAGCTTCGATGAAGTAGCCCGGCTGAAAAAAGCCGGCTTGGCCGTTATCATTACCGACCACCATACCTGCAAGGAACAATTGCCAGCGGCGGACGCCGTGATCAATCCCAAACGGCCGGACAGCGGCTATCCGTTTGACGGCTTGGCCGGCGTCGGCGTCGCGCTGAAACTGATGCAGGCTTTATGCATCCGGATGAATCTGGGCTCATTATGGCAGGCCAATCTGGATTTAGTTGCTCTGGGTACGGTAGCCGATGTGGTTCCCCTTCTGGATGAAAACCGAATCCTGACAGCCGCCGGTCTGGAGCAGATCAATCAGCAGAAGAGAACCTGCGGCCTGGATCTTCTTTTACAGGCCATCTGCCAGCCTGACCGGCCGATCGGCGCTCAAACGCTGGGGTATACGGTTGCGCCGCGCATCAATGCCTCAGGCCGCCTGGGGAATGCCGATGATGCTTTAAATCTGCTGCTGACCGACGATCCGGCCCTGGCCGGACAATATGCCCGTCAGTTGATCGATTTGAACAAGCAGCGCCAGGATATAGAATTGGCTGTTACCCAAGAAGCCATGCAGGATATTGACAGCCATTTCGACTTCTCCAGCCCCGATTTTATCTTGGCTGCGAATCCCGGCTGGCATCCCGGGGTCATCGGCATCGTTGCCTCGCGCCTGGCCGAACATTATTGCCGCCCGGTTATCGTCCTGACCGGCGATGAAGAGGGATATCGCGGTTCTTGCCGGAGCTGGGGCGATCTGGATATTCTGGCCGCGCTGCAATCGGCGTCCGGCTGCCTGATCCGTTATGGCGGGCATCGCAAAGCCGCCGGTTTGACTTTGGCGGCCGACCAGCTGGATCATTTCCGCCTGGCGATTCAACGTTATGCCGCGAGCCAGGGCAGCCGGTTTATGATGCCGCCGTCCTTGACAGCTGATCTTGAGGTTTCCGGCGATGAATTGACTTTGGACCATGCTTTGGCGATCCGGCAGATGGAACCGTTCGGCGAAGGCAATCCTGTGCCGCAGCTGATCAGCCGTTCGCTCATGCTGAAAGAAATGCGGCCGGTTGGCGGCGGCCGGCATTTGAAGCTCAGCGTTCTCGATCCCCGGAACCACGCTTCTTTCGACGGCATTGCCTTTGGTTTGGGCGAAGCTGACGACTGGCTGAAAGCCGGCGATTCCGTTGATTTGCTTTTCGCTCTGGAAATAAATGAATGGCAAGGGAAAAAATCAGTTCAGCTGAATATCCGGGATATCCATCCTTGTGACACAGGCCGGACTTTTTTTGATCAACCCTGGGAAGCCGAGCGGCTTTACCAGCAAAACGGCAGTATTCAGGACCTGATGCATCATTATGATCTGCCGCTTGATGCGCTCGTACCGGAAAACCAGGAGTATAAGGTTGTTTATCAGTATTTGCACGCCCAGTATAAAAATCAGGTTGTCTTGACCGATCTATCCGTGCTGGCTGTCAAAATCAGCCGCAATTACCATCTGGAACTGCATCCGTTCCGTCTGGCCCGCATTTTATCCGTATTTCAGGAAACCGGCTTGCTAAACAGCCAGGCTTTGGGCGCCGGCCGGATCCGTTTGGCCTTGCTGCCCGTGGCGGTAAGGGTTCACCTGGATGATTCGCCGACTTATCAACGATTGCTGCAGGAACGTGAAGGAGGAAAACCGCAATGAATGATGCTGCTCAAAAATCCGGCACCGCGGCCAATCCGATACTGGACAACATCCTGGCCCGTTACAAGTCTTATTCAGGCGAGGCTGATGTTGATAAGATTGTCAACGCTTATGAGTACGCCAAACAGGCACATGGCGACCAGCAGCGGGTGACGGGTGAGCCTTATATCATCCATCCGCTCGCCGTAGCGGCTATTCTGACCGAGCTGGAAGTGGACAGCGACACTCTGGCTGCCTCGCTCCTGCATGATACCGTTGAAGACACCGGCAAAACAATTGAAGATATTCAGACCCAGTTCGGCGGCAATATTGCCGCGTTGGTTGACGGTGTAACAAAATTAAGCAGAATCCCATATTCGTCAAAAGAAGAAATCCAGGCTGAAAACTTCAGGAAAATGTTTTTGGCCATGGCCCGGGACATCCGGGTCGTCCTGATCAAACTGGCCGATCGGTTGCATAATATGCGGACGATGCGCCATATGAGTCCGGAAAAGCAGCAGGAAAAAGCGCGGGAAACACTGGATATTTATGCGCCTTTAGCCCATCGGCTCGGCATCTATAAAATTAAATGGGAATTAGAGGACCTTTGTTTACGCTATATTAACCGCGATGCGTATTACGAACTGGTCGGAGCGATTTCGCAAAAACGTTCGGAACGTGAAAAATACCTGGAAGAAATTGTTGTCCAGCTGCAGATTAAAATCCGCGAAATGGGCATTAAAGCCGAAATAGAAGGACGGCCCAAGCACTTTTACAGCATTTACCGGAAAATGCATACGCAAGGGAAAAGCCTGGATCAAATCTACGACTTGTTTGCCACCCGGATCATCGTCGATACGGTTGCCGACTGTTATGCGGTGCTCGGTCTCGTTCATGAACTGTATAAACCGATGCCCGGCCGTTTCAAAGATTATATCGCCATGCCCAAACCCAATATGTACCAATCGCTGCATACGACGGTCATCGGACCGCGCGGCATCCCGTTCGAGGTGCAGATCCGGACTTTCGCCATGCACCGGACGGCTGAGTATGGTATCGCGGCACATTGGCGCTATAAGGAAAATCCCCAGGCGCCGGGCCGGGATGATCATTTTGACAGTAAGCTGACCTGGCTGCGCCAATTGCTGGAATGGCAAAAAGACATGCGGGATGCCGGCGAATTCATGGAATCACTGAAGAGCGGCCTGGTTGCCGACGAGGTTTTTGTTTTTACGCCGAAAGGCGATGTCCGTTCCTTGCCTGCCGGTTCTGTGCCCGTTGATTTTGCCTATAATATTCATAGCGGTATTGGCAACCGCATGTACGGCGCCAAGGTCAACGGACGGATCGTTCCTCTGACCTATGAACTGAAAAACGGCGATATTGTAGAAATATTAACATCTGAGAAAGTACACGGCCCCAGCCGGGACTGGCTGAAAATTGTAAAAAGCGCTTCAGCCCGTACGAAAATCAGCCAATGGTTTAAAAAGGAAATGCGCGAGGAGAACGTGATCCGCGGCAAGGAAATTGTCGAGCGCGAAATCCGCAAAACCGGTTTTCAGCCGGCGCAATTATTGAAAAACGAGTTTGTCGAACAAATTCTCCACCGTTATACCCTGAATACACTGGACGACCTCTATGCCGCCATCGGTTACGGCGGGCTGTCGGCCGGCCGGATTATCCCGCGTCTGCGCGATGAACATATCCGCAGTCTGCCGGAAGACGAGCGGACTAAACTGGGTTATCGGATATCGGCAGCCGGACAGCTCGTCTATAGTCCGCAGACACCGGTTCTGACTGAAGAAAGCACGCAGACAGTTCCGCGTACGCCAAAAATCCGGTCGACGCAGCGTAATGATCAGGGCGTTATTGTCAAAGGCATCGAAAATTGTCTTGTGAAGTTGTCGCGCTGCTGCAGTCCGGTGCCCGGAGACCCGATCATCGGTTATGTGACGCGCGGCAAAGGCGTGGCCGTTCATCGGACGGACTGTTCCAATATCCGGCATCTGCTGCAGGCGGCGGCCGGTTCGGCCGTTGACGCGGAAAAGGCTTCGCGGCTGATCGATGTTGCCTGGGCCCGGGAAAGCGATGAGGCTTCCTATCAGGTCGAGTTGAAAATACTGGCGCGCGATCGCCGTCATCTTTTAGCCGACGTATCCAATGCGATCGCCGAAGAAAAAGTATCGATCCTGTCAGGCCAGATGACGGCTATGAAGGATGTTACCGCTACGTTGATCATGACGATCGAGGTTAACAGTCAGAATCAATTCGACCGGGTCCTCGGCCGTATCAAGGCTGTCCGCGATGTCATCGATGTTAAGCGCGGCCATTGAATCAGTGAAATTCCAACGAATAGGCGGGCTTTATCCGTAAAATATTCCGATTTGCGCAAAATATTACAAACCAAATCAAATTTTTTGCACTGCTGCATTTTGATCTGTTATACAATGGCGGAAGGCAGGTGACGAGATGTTGGCAGCTGGAAATGACAGGGAAGGCATTCGTTCGATCAATATGGATAAAGCGGTTCGCGCAGCTGAAAATTACAGTAAAGCTTGCGGCGTACCTTGCCGGGTCATTGATCAGCTTGGCGTGACCTTGTTTCTGGCATCTGACCCGGAGCAGACGAAAATTTGCGATATTGCCGGCGCTGTTCTGCCCGGAGCCCGTTCATCTGACCAGAACGGCCAATCACAGATTTGCGCCAATTCCCATCTTTACGGATGCTATCAGGCTGAGCGTTTTGGCGGCCGCTATATTTATTTCTGCCCGCTGGGACTGACCCACTGGTCATCGCCGATTATCTGCGACGACAACGTAGTCGGAGCCTTGCTGGGAGGGCCTGTCAATATGGTCGATCCCGATGAATTCCTGATTGAAGATCTGGTTGCTAAAAACGGCATTCATCCCGATTTTATCCCGGAATTACGCTGTCAGATGGATCATGTGCCGATCATAACCACCGAGCGGGTCAACGCCTTGAGCGAGCTTTTGTACTTGACCGCCTGCGCGATATCGGACGAAACCTTTGCGGCGCTGGAACAGAAGAAAGACTCCGGCGATCTGCAGGCCCGCCTGTGGGAACAGATCAATTTTATCAAGCAGTTTTCTTATAAAGAAGAATGCGAACTGGCGTATCCGATCGAGAAAGAGACGCAGCTGCTGGAGAAGATTGAGGTCGGCGATAAACCGGCGTCCCAGCAGATTCTCAACGAAATACTCGGCCACATTTTCTTTTCAAGCAGCGGCAGCCTGGAGATTATGCGGGCGCGCGTCATCGAATTGGTCGTTCTGCTCTCGCGGGCGGCGATCCGCGGCGGCGCCGATGTCCAGCAGATTTTCGGCTTGAATTATACCTATCTGAACAAAATCAACAGCTTCCGCAATATTGATGAAATTGCTTATTGGCTGTCCGGCATTATGGCCCGTTTTACCGATCAGGTATTCAATTTAACGAATGTCAAACATGCCGACGTGATTTACCGGGCTGTTGATTATATCAAAAAAAATTATATGAATAAAATAACCCTGGAGGAAACGGCGGCCTATGTTTTCCTGAGCCCGGCTTATTTCAGCCGCGTCTTTAAAGAAGAAATCGGTGATAATTTTAATGTCTATGTCAGCAGAATCCGGGTTGACGCTGCAAAAAAGCTGCTGCTCAATGACAAAGTGCCCTTGGTGGATATATCCACGACGGTTGGTTTTGAAGGGCAAAGTTATTTCTCCAAGGTCTTTAAAAAAATGACCGGAGCAACGCCCGGTAAATTCAGAGAGTCCAGAGGCAAAATAAAGCCTTTGCTATAAACTGGTATAAACATATGAAAACAGGGAGGTACATCATGGAACTGCTCATTAAAATTTCCGAAGCTCTTCAGAAGGGCAAAGCCAAAGACGTCAAGGCAATGGTGCAGGAGGCTGTCGACGCGGGTATATCGGCGCAGCAGATCCTCAATGAAGGACTTCTGTCCGGCATGAATGTGATCGGCGTCAAGTTCAAGAATAATGAAGTTTATGTCCCGGATGTTCTGATAGCAGCCAGGGCGATGAAAGCCGGCACCGAGATCCTTAAGCCGCTTTTGGTGGCCGACGGCGTGAAAGCGACCGGACGCGTCGTTATCGGTACGGTAAAGGGCGATTTGCACGATATCGGCAAGAATCTGGTCGGTATGATGATGGAAGGCCAAGGCCTGGAAGTGATCGATGTCGGCACAGATGTATCAGCCGACCGGTTCATTGCGGCCGCAACGGAAAACAATGCCCAGATTATCTGCTGCTCCGCTCTGCTGACGACAACGATGGGCGAGATGAAAGCGGTTGTCGAGGCTGCTGTGGCCGCCGGCATTCGGGATAAGGTAACGATAATGGTCGGCGGCGCTCCGGTCAATGATGCGTTTGCCAAATCAATCGGCGCCGACATCTATACGCCGGATGCCGCGTCCGCCGCCGAAGCCGCTGTGGCCGCTCTGAAAGCCAAAGGACAAGCCTGACTGCCGATCCGGCATGGGTAGTAAAAGAAAAACGGGCCCGGCAGTCTGACCAGACTTCCCCGGACCCGTTCTTTCATTTTAGCTGAACACCGTGAGCATCAGCCGGCTTTCCTTGAACGATGGCCGCTGCGGCACATTAAACTTCAATGAGCGAGATCAGGATGACCGGCCGCCGCTGAGTGCGGTCAAACAGCAGATCCCTTAATTGATCGCGCAGAGCTCCGCTCCGGATCATTGCCGCCAGGGGTTTATTGCCGCTGCTGGCTTTCCGGGCGAATGCGCTGATCTTTTTCTGACATTCTTTAATGACCTGATCCGTTTCGCTTTCATAAATAAAACCGCGGGCCTGAATATCCGGTTCGGCGGCAAAATCACCGGTCAGCCGGCTGACGGCCAGAAAAATGGCCACCACGCCGTCATCGGCCAGTAGACGGCGGTCGCGCAAAACCAGATTGTCGACATCGCCCATGCTGGAACCGTCGATCAGAACGCCCGCCGCGTTTGTATAGCCGCCAATGCGGGCTGTTCCGTTCTGATACTCGAAAATATCGCCGTTGTTCAATAAAAAGATCTGGTCCCACGGCTGGCCGAGTTGATGGGCCAGTTCGGCATGACGATAAAGATGCCGATATTCTCCATGAGCCGGTATAAAATAGCGCGGTTTAAGCAGCTGATGCAAGAGTTTCAGTTCTTCCTGGTAAGCGTGGCCTGAGACATGGATTTCCGATAAGGATTCGTAGATGACTTTGGCGCCGCGTTTATATAATTCATTGATGACCCGATAGACGGATTTTTCATTTCCGGGAATAGCGCTTGAGGACAGAATAACCGTGTCGCCGGGAATGATTTCAACGCGCCGGTGTTCGGAGAAAGCCATACGGGTCAGGGCCGACATGGGTTCACCCTGGCTGCCGGTCGTGATCAAGACCAGTTCGTTGCCGTCATAACGGTCGATCTGGGTGACATCAATCAGCGTATCCGGTTTCATGGTGATGTAGCCAAAAGTATTGGCGGCATTAAAATAATTCAACATGCTCCGGCCGATCAAGGCAACTTTGCGGCCGTATTGTTCGGCGGCGGTGAATATTTGCTGGATGCGGAAAACATTAGACGAAAAAGTGGTTACGAAAATCCGGCCTGCCGCTTTGCCGAATAAATCGGCAAAGGTTTCGCCGACCTTGCTTTCCGAAGGCGAATAACCCTTTTTTTCAACGTTGGTGCTTTCGCAAACCATGAGCAGCACATTTTCCGAACCGATGGCGGCAATCCGGGAAAGATCCATGGGTCCGCCGTTGATGGGCGTATAATCGATTTTAAAGTCGCCGGAATGGTAGACGATGCCGGCCGGCGTCCGAATGACCAGGGCATTGGCATCGGCGATGCTGTGGTTGATATGGATAAATTCGACGCTGAATGAGCCGACCGTTATCACCGAACCGTCCTTGATCGGATTCAGGGAGACGCCCGCCGCACCGGAACCGCGGTCTTCCAGTTTCAGGCGGACCAGTTCCAGCGTCAGCTGATTCCCGTAAATCGGGACATGCACTTCTTTGCAAAGCCAGGGTAAGGCGCCGATATGATCCTCATGTCCATGCGTCAGAAAAATGCCGCGCAATTTCTGCTTGTTCTGAATTACATAGGAAAAATCGGGGATGACAACATCGATACCCGGCATATCATCCTCAGGAAACGCCAGACCGCAGTCAACAAGAATCATGTCCTGGCCGCATTCGTAAACGGTCATATTTTTGCCGATTTCCCGCATGCCGCCGAGCGGAATGACTTTCAGCAGGGGACCCGAACCGGACGTTTCTTTTTTACGGCGGCGCGGCGCGGGTGAAGCCGGTTGTCTTGTTTGTTTTTCCGTTATGTCCGGCTTGATTGCCGTTGGCTTGGCAATCATGGGTTTGGCGGATACCGGCCTATTATCCGCGGGTTTAGCGGCAGCCGGCCTGTTATCCGCGGGTTTGGCGGATACCGGCCTGGGGCCGCGTTGACTGGCGGCCGGTCTGGGGCCGCGTTGGCTGACGGCCGGTTTTGCCTTAAAGGGTTCGCCGCCGGTCGGAACCGGACGTTGTCCTGCGGGCGCTCGTTGGGGCCGGCGCGTTTTATTGAGGCCGGCCGCTTTATTGGCATCCCTGCCGGCCTGGCCTGCTGCGGCAGTTCCGGCAGCTGCGGCGTTTCCGGGTATTTGTGAGGGCGCGGCGGCATCGGGCGACGGAGCGTCCGCCGTTCCGGGCTTTTTTAAGCGCGGCGCCAGCCGGGGCTTATTTCGATTGGGATTAAAGGGCATGTGTATAAAACCTCCACTCATATTAAAAAAATAATACAGCACGACTTGTCAAAAGGTTGCAATGCTTGCTCAACTGTGCCAACGAATAAATCGATGAGCAAACCCCTTCAGTTTATCCAAAAAGCAGTATCTTGAACCTACCCATATCTTGGGTGAAATCGTTGCTACTTTAACAATTCCATCATATCACGCTTAACCACTTCCTGAACAGCAATTTTTAACGCCTGACTTGAATTTGATGAGGATTCCTTGCCAATCCTGAAGATCGGGCCAGAAAATCAAAACAGGCCGGAAAGATTTCGCTTGCATCGGCGTCTTTTCCATGATAGAATACCCAGTGCCGAAATTTCTGACAGAAGTGTCAAAGCAGGAGGTGAAAGATCATGCCGAATATCAAGTCTGCTGTGAAGCGGGTGAAAGTCAGCGAGAAAAAAACCGCTGTCAACAAGATCCAGAAAAGTAGAATCCGCACAACCCTGAAAAAGACTCGGTCTGCCGTCGCTGCTTCTACGGAAAATGCCGGCGAACTCGTCCGCGAAGCTCAGGTTATGCTCGATCAAGCCGGAGCAAAAGGATACTTGCACAAGAATAATGTTGCCCGCAAGCAATCCCAGTTGGCGAAAATGCTTAAAAAGGGCTGACTTATCCGTACAGGCCGGTAAGGATTATCCATACCGCCGACATGTATTCAAATAAAAGATGTCTTCCGATCGGTATATCCGAATCCGGAAGACATCTTTTTTTTCATAGAGCCGTTTCGCTTTAAGGGCCGGCTTCAACGATCAGCCGGAGCAATTCAATGGGTTTCGCCGAAAACCAGCCGGTGGAAAATTTTCTTCCCTTTACGGATCATGGCTTCGCCGGCGGTAAAGTCAGAACGTGTCAGCAGATAGGCGAAATCCTGAACCGGACGTTCATTCAAGTAGAGGCCGTTTTGCTGGATCAAACGCCGGCCTTCACCTTTTGAGGGCACCAGCCTGATTTCAACCAGTAAATCGAGCAGAGACAGACCGGCGTCCAGGCGTTCGCCGCTGATCTGTGTATGCGGCATTTGGTCGGAACGGCCGGCGCCTTCGAATAAATCTGCGGCCTGCATACGGACCTGATCCGCCGCCGCTTCACCATGGACGATCTTGGTTACTTCATAGGCCAAACGTTTCTTCGCCTCGTTAATGGATGAATCCGTTAACCGGCTGTATTCGCCTATTTCCTCCAGGCTCAGGAAAGTCAGTAATTTCATGCAGGAAATGACATCGGCGTCGTCAATGTTACGCCAATACTGATAGAAATCGAAAGGCGGTGTTTTTTCCGGATCCAGCCAGACTGCGCCTTTGGCGGTTTTGCCCATCTTGACGCCGGCGCTGGTGGTCAGGAGGCGGAAGGTCATGCCGTAAACCTCGCCCTGGTCCTTGCGCCGCACCAGTTCGACGCCGGCCAGGATGTTGGACCATTGATCGTCGCCGCCCAGTTCCAGACGGCAGCCGTACTGCCGGTAGAGCATAAGGAAGTCATAGGCCTGCATCAGCATATAATTGAATTCAAGAAAGGAAAGGCCGCGTTCCAGCCGCTGCTTGAAGCATTCGGCGGTCAGCATCCGGTTTACGGAAAAATGAGCGCCGATTTCCCGCAAAAATTCAATGTAATTCAACGGCAAAAGCCAATCGGCATTGTCAACCATCAAGGCTTTGTCATGATCGAAATCGAGCAGGATCTTCATCTGTTCGCGGAAACGGCGGACATTTTCCTGAATGGTTTCCGGAGTCAGGACCTGCCGCAAATCGGACCGGCCGGACGGATCGCCGATCATGCCGGTACCGCCGCCTAACAAGGCGATCGGCCGATGACCGGCTTTCTGCAAATGGGACATGACCATCATCTGGACAAAATGGCCGACATGCAAGCTGTTGGCGGTTGGATCGAAGCCGATATAGAATGTCGTTCCAGGCTTGCCCAGTAATTGGCGAATTTCGTCCTCGTGAGTGACCTGGGCCAGATATCCCCGCTCCTGCAGCGTATCAAAAACATTGGCAGACATAATTATTCCAACCTTTCCCTGTAATCGAGGCTATTCTAATACATCGCAACCGGCGTGTCAAAATCCTGGCCGCAGGGCCGTCCGGCCGCCAGCATCCAAAGATCGGCCGCGATCAGATCCAGTTCAGCCATGCGTGTCAGCGGTTCTTTATGCTGATATTCAAGAAAATCCGACGCCTTGGTGATAACCGGCAGTCCGGCAAGCCGCCGCATGACTTTCAACAGATAGCGGCCGCGTTTGGTAAAGCCGAGGATCCGCAAATATTGGGGGCCGCCGGCCTGATCGAACCGGGCCAGATCCTCTTCACGCAAACCGGCCATGAGCGCGATCATGGCCCGCTGCAGACGAGTCCTCGTAAAACGGCGCGTATCGGCTTCCGCCAGTACGGCTTCCAGGCGCCCGCCAGGCGGCGAACAAGCCGGCCGGGCCGCCGCCGCGGCCAGACGCCGGCCCAGGCCTTCATTCATGCCGGCAATCACGTCAAGATCGGATACCGTCCGACTGCGCAGCAAAGACAGACCGGTTGCGGCGAAATCCTCCAGAAACAGCGGCCGTTCACCGGATTGCAAACCGGTCAGCCATTCAGCGAGCACAGCCGGGGGAATCTGTCCGCTTAAATTCTGCAGCAGACCGGCCAGATCAACCGGCCGTCCGTCCGGCGGACAGCAGGACCGGGCGATCCGGCGAAGCGCCGTCGCGCCGGCCGCCAGCCCGGATGCCTTATCCGGCAGATCCGCATCGCCGTAAGCGGCGCCCTGCCGGGCGATGGTCAGCGGTTGCAAATGGCAGTCCGGCGTCAGTTTGATTGCTTTCAGGTATTCAACCGCCAGGATATTATTGGAGGAGGCAAGCAGCGCCGCTTCGTCGGGCTTGCCGGTTAATTTGGCCAAAGCCGATTGGCGGGCGGCCGGGAAAGCGCGGCCCAGATCCAGCTGTTCTTTGAGCAAAAGCCGATATTCGCCGCTTTCCGGAGCCAGCAATCCGGCTAGCCGTGACAATGCGCCAAGGTCGCCGCTTTCACTGCCGAAAACCAGATGGCAATCCAGACCGGTCGCCTGCAGCATCTGCACGGCGCCGCGCCCAAACCGTTCGGCGCTGCCGCAGGCATAAGCGAAGGGCAGTTCGAGAACCAGATCGGCGCCGCCGGCCATGGCCATGCGGGCCCGCCGCCATTTATCCGCCAGCGCCGGTTCGCCGCGCTGGGTAAAACAGCCGCTCATGGCAATGACAACCGCGCAATCCTGACCCAGGATCCGCCGCGCTTCCTGCAGCTGATAAGCATGTCCCCGGTGAAAGGGGTTATATTCGGCAATGATCGCTATCGTTTTCATAGGGCTGATTATAACATGAACCTATGATATGATGAATCCGTTCATATAGAATCGGGGAGTTGAATCGAATGACTAGACGGCAAAAAATTGAGCGGCGGTTGCTCTGGCTGATTCCGATCCTGGCGGCGGCTCTGGCCGGCATCTTCCTGGCTTTATGCTGGTGGCAGAACTGGCTGTGGTTTAAACCTGTTGTTTCGCCGGTTCAGGCCGGCAGTCCCGGAGCAGCGCAAGGTGAAGCAGCCGCAATGGTCCAGCCGGAAGAAACGGCAAACGCGTTGGAAAGCCGGATGAAGCTCCTGTTGGAGCAGGATGGCAGAATGGCCTCCTGGTACCAGCTGGCCGGCAAAACGGGTACGCCGGCTGCCGAACGGGCCAATGATTTTCAAGCGGCCGACCAGTTATTATATGGACAATATCTGCTTGAGCAGGCGCGGGAGACAGAATTCCTGGCCTGGTGGCAGACTTACCGGTCGGCTTACGGCCATGATGACGATTGGCGGAGCAATCTGTCGGCGTTACGGCTGCTGGCTTGCAGCGTCACATTATGGCCTGGCGAAGAACGGATCGCCGTTTTAAAGCAACAGTCGGATTCCTTGCTGACCAAACTGGCAGCCGGTTTTCCGGCTGATTACCAGGCTGCGGTGCCGACCGCTAAACCAACGCTGGATCCTGCCGCCACGCCGACGCCCAAACCATTGGCCACGCCGACGCCGGATGCTTCGGACGAAGTGCAGCTCGATGTCCTGCGGCTGGCTTCGCTGGATCTCTATGCCATGCGGCAAATGGCGCCGCTGGACGAACGCTGGCAAACCCATTATGACCAGGCATTGAAGCTGATCAATCAGGGTTATCTGAATGATGACCTGCCTTTATATGCCTGGGCTTACCAGACAGAACAACAGGGTTATCTGTTTTATCAGAATGATACGCCGGCTATCCGGACCGAGGAAGCCCTGCTTACACTGCTGCATTTATGTGAAGTCGGCCAGGCGCCGCAACGCAGCTTGAGCTGGCTTAAAGATCAATTGTACAATCAAAGGGCGTTATATGAATATTACCATATCGTTCAAGGCAGCCCGATCGGCGGCCAGGAGTGCCTGCCGGCTTATGCCATCGCCGCCAGAATTGCCCGGATAACCGGCGACGACGACTTATACCGGCAGGCCGTCGAGTGTTTGCTCCGGCATCAGGCAACCAGTAAAACAAGCGCGGCATTATCAGCTCTTTTCAGGCAGACTGAAGATGAACGCATCTGGGTATGGGCCCATGATAATGTCTGGGCGCTGCTGGCTTTGCGGTGATGATCAGTTTCTGTGCTTCTGGTGGCCGCAGATTACAAACCTTGAGTAAAATGCTATGAAAATGAAATATTAGTGACTTTGTAGAAAAGTTAATTGTGTTACAATTATCTTTGTAAAAGTATCGGTATCATCATCATGATATGCGGCAGGCGCTGAATTGATTTGAAGAAGTTGGTTATGGTGTTGAGGGAAAATCGGGGGACAAAACGGAATGCAGGAAATGATCGAGCTGAAAAGTGAATTAGACAAACTGATCGCCAGTTTAAATGGCGTTCTGGCAGCAAAGACCGTCCTGAACGATCAAGATGAAATTGTCGAGATACATGTCCTGAGCGACTTAACAAAATCACCCAAACAATTAGTCAGAGACATCCAGTCGGCGGTTATGGCAGCGTTGGGATTAGATATCGATTATCGGCTGATCAGCGTCGCCCAGGTCAACAGCAGCATGATCACGCCGTCAGCCGCCGGCGCCGAATCCCGCTTGCTGATCCGCAAGATCATGATCAGTCTGGACAGCAACAATCTGGAAACCACCGTTATCCTCGGACAGGGGGATAAGACCTACGAAGGAAGCTGCCGCGGCCCGATATCCGGCCGCAACCGCATTTATTCGGCGATAAACGCCTGCCTGGCCGCTTTGAAGAATTATCTCGGATCCATGTACAATATCACTTTGCTTGATCTTCAACGCGTGACGATTGCCGGCAATGAGTGCTTTACGGTAGCGCTGTCGTATGTAGAACCGTCCAGCGAGGCGGTTCTTTATGGGATAGCGCCGATCAGCGGCCCGGAAACGGAGATCCAATCGGTGGTCATGGCGGTTCTGTCCGCCTTGAACAGGTCTATCAGCAAACCCCGCAAACAATCCTGATCAGACAGACGCTTTTCAGTGTCTGTCGCTTTAATTTGTTTGAAATGACAGGCCGGCAGAGCGAAGCGGAACAACCTACCTGCATAGCGGAGAGGTAGAGATCATCAAGGGAGGTTGTTCGAGTGAAATTCAGGAAAATATTGGGCATTCTTGCTACTCTGCTTGCCATGGTCATCGCTACCGGCGCTCATTGGAGAGTCATCTGAGTTACCCGATTATGGCTGGATAATAAAATCCGGCCTCATGAAAAGCTGGTCTGTCATTTCATATAAGTCGTGAATTTTTATCAGGCAGGTGTTTCTTACAGCATGCGAAAAACAGCGGCGGTTTATCTCTTTGTTTGTATAACAGCCGGCTTAGGCGCTCTGGTCGGACTGACCATCACGCAATCAGCGACGTTAGCCCAAAGCGAGGTTTTAGGCGGCGTCCTTTTTTTATCCATCCTGGGCGTCATCGCCGAATCACAGAGCCTGGCCATTGATGAAAACAAGGCGATCTCGATCGCTTTTGCCATTGACATCAGCGCCCTGCTGCTCTTTGGTCTGGCTCCCGCGGTCTGGGTTTCGTTTTGCACCGCGTTTTTCTCGGTTATGGATTTCGGCCGCGGCCATAAAGAGCATGTTTTCAATACGCCTTTGCATAAAAGCCTGTTTAACGCGTCCAATTATATTCTGTCCATTCTTGTCTGCGGCCTGGCTTTTGAACGGTTCGGCGGCGTTTACCTCATCAATAGCGGGATATCCGGCATCGAAAACACCTTTTTGCTGATTGCCCGCGAATTGCATGCCATTCTGGCCGGCCTGGTGGTTTATGTCCTGGTCAATACCCTGATGATCATGTTCTACTTCCTTTTTACCGCCGGATTTAAGCCGGGTATGTTTGGCGAATGGTTCCGCATCTTCCGCTGGTCGATCTTGAGCATGTTCTGCATCGGCACTCTGGGCGTATTCCTGACCGCCGTTTATTATGCCTTCAATTTCTTGGCGGTGCTGCTCTTTTTCGCTCCTTTCATGTTGTTCCGCTATGCTTATGTCGGCTTCACCTCGATTCAGAAAGGATACCTGGATACCATCAAGGCTTTTTCGGCAGCTTTGGAGGCAAAGGACAAATATACGATCGGCCATGCCAAACGTGTGGAAAAATACTGTGAGATCATCGCGGGGGAAATGAAGCTGCCGTCAGACCGGACCAAAGTTCTGAAATATGCATCCCTGCTGCACGATATCGGAAAAATCGGCATCAGCGAAACGATCTTGAATAAAGAAGGTAAATTGACCGATGAAGAATACGCCGAAATGAAGAAGCACCCGGTTATCGGCGCGCAGATGCTGGACGGCATTCAATTTTTAAAGCAGGAAGTTAAAATTATCAGAGCGCATCATGTTCATTATGACGGCAAAGGTTATCCGTCCGACGCTCAGGAAGAAGGCGGCATGCTGGAATCGCAGATTCTCTGTGTGGCGGATTCTTTCGACGCCATGACTTCGGACCGCGCTTATCGGGCTGCCATGTCGCTGGAGGAAGCTTTTGATGAGCTGCACCGCTATTCCGGCACCCAGTTTTCTCCTGCTGCGGTGGAAGCGCTGATCCGCGGCTTGAAAAAAAAACAAAGCAAAGACGATCTCAAGAACTTTATCCGGGAATGACGGCGATGAGAAAGGGGCGTGCGGTTTATGATCCCTTTTGCCTGTCTTCTGGGCTTGATTTACAGCTTTTGTTTTAAACAAGGTAATTTTCGCAGTATTTTGAGGAAGCACTTTCATCGGCTGCCTTTACTTTTTATTTCATTGGCCTGTGAAATGCTGCTTGCGATTCGGTTTATCGACACCTGGCTGGCATCCGGGTCATTTCGCGTTGAGGCGCGGGTCATCCTGGCGGTTCTGCAATATACCTTCCTGCTGATTTTTCTGTTCGGCAATCGCCGAAAGCCTGGCGTTTGGCTGCTGATAGCCGGATCCTTCATGAATGGCCTGGTGATTACGGCTAACCGGGGATGCATGCCGATCGGGCCGGCCATCGGTATTTTTGGTAAAGACGCCGCTGCCAGAATCGCCGGAGCGCCGGATTATTTTCTGGCCGCCGGCGGCGAGCCTTTTTATTTCCTTGCCGATCTGATTCCTTTTCCTTTGTATATGATCAGCGCCGGCGACATCCTGATCAGTATCGGAATTTTCCTCCTGGCCGCCTATTTGCCGAAAAGAGTGCTTCGACCTCGTGCAAAAGCAGTTGAACAACCGCCTGATATTCGGTATACTGAGGGGCGGTAAACAAACTGTAGAATCGAGGTTATTGTCATGGGATTTATTGATACCATTATTGAACGTGCCAAGAACGACAAGAAAACGATTGTCCTGCCGGAATCATATGAGCCGCGGACGATCGAAGCTTGTGCAAAGATTTTAGCCAAAGGTATCGCCAATGTTGTTTTATTGGGCGATAAAGAAAAGATTCAGGCCGTATCGCCGCAATGGGACGTTTCAGGCGCCCGCTTTGTCGATCCCGCTCATTTTAACCGCTTTGAGGAATATGCCCAGGCCTTTTATGAAATGCGTAAAGCGAAGGGCATGACGATAGAGAAAGCTCGCCAGACTTTGCTGGATCCCTTGTTTTTCGGCGTTATGATGGTTAAGCGGCAAGAAGCCGACGGCATGGTGGCCGGCGCGATAAACAGCACGGCCAATACGCTGCGGCCTGCTTTGCAGATCCTGAAAACCGCTCCGGGAACCAAGCTTGTTTCCGCCTTCTTCATGATTATCGTTCCGGATTGCGAGTATGGTCTCAACGGAACCTTCCTCTTTGCCGACAGCGGTCTGGTGGAAAATCCGGATGCCGATCAGCTATCTGAAATTGCCCTCTCTTCGGCGAAAACGTTCCGTCAGTTAACCGGCGCGGAACCGCAGGTCGCCATGCTTTCCTACTCAACCTACGGCAGCGCCAAGAGTCCGTTAACCGAGAAAGTGATCGAAGCCACGCGGCTGGCCAAGGAAAAAGCCCCTGATCTGAAACTGGACGGCGAGCTGCAGCTCGACGCCGCGATCGTCCCCAGTGTCGGCAAGAGCAAAGCGCCGGCCAGCACCGTCGCCGGCAAAGCCAATGTTCTGGTTTTCCCGGATCTGGACGCCGGCAATATCGGTTATAAGCTGGCTCAGCGTCTGGCTAAGGCTGAAGCCTACGGCCCTATTACCCAGGGCATCGCCCGTCCGGTTAACGATCTGTCCCGCGGCTGCGTAGCCGATGATATCGTCGGCGTCGTAGCGATAACGGCCGTACAGGCCCAAACCGTCTGATCCGGATTTATCAGGATCGGCAGGCAGGAAGTCTGCCGATCTTTTTCAGGAGGAAAGAAAAATGATTGTTCTGGTCATTAATGCCGGCAGTTCTTCGCTGAAATATCAGCTGTTGAATTCAGCGAACGGCGAAGTCCTGGCTAAGGGCGGCGCCGAGCGCATCGGTCTCAATGATGCTTTAATCAAGCATACCCGCAACGGCGGCGAGGCAGTGACCCTGCCGGTGGACATGCCCAACCATAAAGTGGCTGTCCAGGCTGTTCTGACTGTTCTGACATCTGAAGAACACGGCGTTATTCAATCGATGAGTGAAATCGATGCGGTCGGCCACCGGGTCGTGCATGGCGGAGAGAAATTCTCAACATCCGTGCTGATCACGCCGGAGGTCAAACGGGCGATCCGCGCCTGCTACGATCTCGCCCCTCTTCATAATCCGGCGAATATGACCGGCATTGAAGCCTGTGAAGAAGCGATGCCCGGCGTGCCCCAGGTGGCGGTCTTCGATACGGCTTTTCACCAGACGATGCCGGCAAAAGCTTATATGTATGCTTTGCCTTACGAGCTTTATGAAAAGCATAGCATCCGCCGCTACGGCTTCCACGGGACCTCGCACGGCTATGTTTCACGCCGCGCGGCCGAAATCCTGGGCAAACCTTACGACAGTATGAAGATCATTACCTGTCACCTGGGCAATGGTTCTTCAGTCAGCGCCATCCGCAACGGACGCTGCATTGATACGTCGATGGGCCTGACGCCGCTGGCCGGAATATGCATGGGCACTCGCTGCGGCGACATCGACCCGACCATCGTGACTTTTTTGATGGAAAAAGAGAATCTCGATACGCATGCTATCGTTGACCTCATGAACAAACAGTCCGGCGTAGCCGGCATATCCGGTGTCAGCAGCGATTTCCGCGATCTCTATACCGCGGCCGGCGAAGGCCATAAACGCGCGTCTCTGGCATTGGATATGTTTAAATATCAATGCCGCAAACTGATCGGTTCCTATGCCGCCGCAATGGGCGGCGTCGACGCCGTTGTCTTTACAGCCGGCATTGGCGAGAATACGGCTGACGTCCGTCTGGGCGCCTGCGAAGGCCTCGGTTATATGGGGATTCAAATCGATCCGTATAAAAATGCAGCCATACGCTCCCGTGAAGCAATTGTCTCGACCGATGATTCGCCGGTTAAAGTCCTGGTGGTGCCGACGAATGAAGAACTGGCCATCGCCAAGGAAACTGCGCGCATTTGCGGCGCGGCTTGACAAACAGCCGGAAAGCGGCTTATACTGCCCTTTAATAGCCTGTGAAGGGAATATGGTTTCCAGAGCTGCCGCAGAGAGAGGATATCGGGTGTGAATCCTTGCAGTCTCCGTAACCGTCCCACCCCTGAGGTTCTGCCGCAAGGCAGCCGGTTTGCCCCGATATCGGCAATATGAGCGGACGCCGGAAGGCGTCAATCTGGGTGGTACCGCGGATTTGGCTGAAATGCTGTAAATTCGTCCCGGCAGTTTTCTGCCGGGACTTTTTATTTGACAAGGGAGGATTTATTATGGCTGACAAAAACAAATTAGTAGAAGCGATTACTTCGATGGACCAGGATTTTACCCAATGGTATACCGATGTGGTTCTCAAAGCCGAGTTGATCGATTATTCGGCCGTAAAAGGCTGTATGATCCTGCGGCCGTACGGTTATGCGATCTGGGAGAATATCCAGCATAACCTGGACCGGCTGTTTAAGGAAACCGGGCATGAAAATGTGGCAATGCCGATGTTTATTCCGGAGAGCCTGCTGCAGAAGGAAAAAGACCATGTCGAGGGCTTCGCCCCGGAGGTGGCCTGGGTTACGCAGGGCGGCAATGAGACCCTGACGGAGCGTCTCTGCGTCCGGCCGACTTCGGAAACCTTGTTCTGTGATCATTATGCCCATATCGTTCATTCCTGGCGTGATCTGCCAAAACTGTACAATCAATGGGTTTCGGTCGTCCGCTGGGAAAAAACCACCCGCCCTTTCCTAAGATCGACCGAATTTTACTGGCAGGAAGGTCATACGGTCCATGCCACCGCCGAAGAGGCAAAAGAGGAAACTGAGCGCATGCTCAATGTTTATGCCGATTTTTACCGCGACTACCTGGCAATCCCGGTAGTTAAAGGCCAGAAGACGGATAAGGAGAAATTTGCCGGCGCCGTCAGTACCTATACCGTTGAAGCCATGATGCATGACGGCAAGGCTTTGCAGTCTGCGACCAGCCATTATTTCGGCGATGGTTTTGCCCGTGCCTTTGGGATACAATACGCGGACCGCAATAACCAACTGCAATATGTTCATCAGACTTCCTGGGGCTTTTCTACCCGTTCGATCGGCGCGATTATCATGGTTCACGGCGATGACAACGGGTTGGTGCTGCCGCCCCGCATCGCTCCGCTGCAGGTGGCTATTATTCCGATCGCGGCGCACAAGCCCGGCGTCCTCGAGAAGGCTTCCGCAATCCGCGACCAGCTGGCAAAAACATTCCGGGTCAAATTGGATCAGTCCGACAAGATGCCCGGCTGGAAATTCGCCGAGTATGAAATGAAAGGCGTTCCCCTGCGTCTGGAAATCGGCCCCCGTGATCTGGAGCATAACCAGTGCGTTGCTGTGCGCCGCGATACCGGCGAGAAAACCGTTCTGCCGCTGGATCAGCTTGAACAGTCGCTGCAAACTCTGCTCGATCAGATCCATGATCATTTGTACGAACGTGCCCTGCAGAGCCGCGACAGCCGGACCTACCAGGCTTTGTCCTGGCCTGAGCTGGTCGGGCTGGTTGCCGGAAAGCCTGGTTTTGTCGAAGCCATGTGGTGCGGCGACCCGGCCTGCGAGCAAAAAATTAAAGACGAGACCGGCGCGTCATCGCGTTGTCTGCCCTTTGATCAGACCCCTTTGACCGATACCTGCGTTTGCTGCGGTAAACCGGCGGATAAACGCGTCGTCTGGGGCAAAGCGTATTAAGCGGCCTGTTGACGGTCTGGATCGATGATTTATATCAGGCCCGGCGGAGTATTCCGCCGGGTTTTGCTTTTCGGTTATTCGCCGGCGTTCCAGTCATAATGCGGTTCAATGCGGAAGACGCGGCCGGAAAAGGAAGTCAAAGGCGCAGGGCAGTCTGCGGCAAACGATAAGGAAACCGCCCAGAGCTGCTGCCGCCGCAAAGGTCCGCCGGTTCCCCGGAAAAACCGGTTATAGCTGTTGCGGCCGTATTTGCCGTCGCCCAGGATCGGATGCCCCAGATGAGCCAGATGAGCCCGGATCTGATGTGTGCGGCCGGTGACCAGTTCGACTTCCAGTTCGGAAACCGCCTCCTGGTCAGGTCCCGTGCCGGGAAAAACATGGATGACGCGATAACGGGTTATAATCGGCAGATCGCCCGGTTCTTTGTCGTCGTGGATATAGACATCGCTGTGCCCGGCATCTTTTTCCAGCCAGGCTGTAAGCTCCTGCATCATGGTTCCGTCCTGACAGCGAACCGGCTGTCCCGTGTCCGGGACGCCGCGAACCAGGCAGCGGTAGCGTTTGACGATCATTTTTTCCTGCATAAGCTGACGTATAGCCTGCCCGGCGGCGGGATAAACAGCCGCCAGCATCAGGCCGCCGGTTTGCCGGTCCAGCCGATGGCACAATTGAATGGCCGGATTGCCGAGATCGCTATGCAGCCTGTCAATCAGCGTTGGTTCACGATCGGCCGGATCTTGACCCGGTTCTACAGAAATACCCGGATCCTTACAGACCACCAGAATCTGGCTGTCCTGATAAACGATTCGGTAAGAAGGCTGCGACCGGGCCGGTTGGACCCGCCGATCCGGTGTTTCGGCCGCACTGTGGCCGGCGCTGATAGTGCCGCCGGTCTTAACCGGCAGATAAACCATCACCTGATCGCCGGCAGCAACGGAGCAATCGGCGTGCAGCCGGCGTCCGTTCAGCCGGATATCCTTGCGGCGCAAAGCTTTGTAAATCACAGAACTTCTTATCTGCGGATATTGGTTCAGGATAGCGCGGATCAGGCTTTCGCCGGCGGCAATATCATCGATGGCAAATGATAAAGGACCTTTCGGGGAGTCCGGCCCGCCGGAAGATGGTGATTCTTTTGTGTCGGGGTCGATCATGTTGCGCCTCCCACAGGTCAGTGACATTTGATAGAATTGGCCTATATCCTATCATTATCGGGCAGCCGGTTCTTTCTGTAAAGCGGCGATGTCGCGGTCGATTTGTGGAAAATAGACAATAAATTTGGATAAAACTTTTAAAGATCAGATATAATGGCGAATTGCGATTAAACCGTAAAAAAAACGCAAGGATCGGCGTGAGTCGATCGTATTTATGATTAGAGAGGTAAATGCATGACTGAACCGCAAGTGAAAAAGCCGTTGGATATTGAGGCGGCACTGGATCGATATGCGCATACGATCCGGCGAATCTGCTTCCTCTATCTGAAACGGCGGGAGGATGTTGAAGATGTATTCCAGGATGTTTTTCTGAGCTATCTTCAACGGCAGGAACCTTTCCAGTGTGATGAGCATGAAAAAGCCTGGCTGCTGCGCACCGCCATCAACCGCTGCAAGGATCTGGCCGGCGCCTTTTGGCATCGGCAAGTTGGCGCTCTGGACGAAGATATCATGGCGCAAGTTCCCGAAGACAGCCATGAGATCCTCGAAGCCGTTAACCAATTGCCGCCGCAGGAACGCACAGCGATTTACCTTTTTTATTACGAAGGCTATTCAGCACAGGAAATAGCCGGGATGACCAGCTCAAAAACCAATACCATATATTCGCATCTGCATCGGGCCCGCAAACGGCTCCACAAGAAACTGGGAGGATTTGAACATGAGGAAGATGATCCGGAAAGCTTTTGATCCGATTCAAGCTGATCAGGCGCTGATTGAGAAAACACGGCTGTCGGTCGCCGGCGTATCGGTTCGTGCCGAAAAACCAGGCAGAAAACAAAGCCGGATACGGTATCTGGCAGCGGCGTTGGTTGTCGTCATGCTGGTCAGTATCATAACCGTCGCGGGTCTGGCACTTTCAAATACGACAGTAGCCGCCGTCAGCGTCGATATCAACCCCAGCATCGAGTTGTCGGTCAACGCTTTGAACCGTGTCGTTGCCGTTCAGGCCTTCAATGAAGACGGCGAAGCAATCCTGACCCAGCTGAGCCTGATTGGCAAACCGGTCAAGGCCGCTGTCAATGAGATCATCACCGCCGCTGCGGAAGCCGGTTTCCTGGCTGAGGACGGATCCTCCATAATCGCCATCACAACTTCGGCCGACATCGGCATCATCCGTGACAAGCTGGAACAAGATACGGAAGAAGCCGCTCAGGAAGCCCTGGAAGAAGAAGAGCAGGAAGCGGTTGTCTATCATGACAACACGGCGTTGAACCGCATCGAAGAAGCTCATAAACTGGGCATTACGCCAGGCCGGCTGAACCTGATTCAAAAGTTGATCGCACTCGATCCGACGAAGCATGTCGATGATTATTTAAATACCAAAGCCAGCGATATCATGAAAGAAGTCGTCCGGCTGCAGAAGGCACGGCGGTTGGCTAACGGGGAAACCGAACTTTCTGAATCAGGGCAGGAAACACTGTCCGGCGATTCGACGCAGGAATCGATTGATCCTTCGGAATCGGCAATCAAAGAATCCGAAAAAATCGTCCGGCAATCGGAAAAAGAAACTCGCGAATCAATCAAAGCATCGGAAAAGGCGACCCGCGAATCCATTAAGGAGTCGGAAAAGGCCGTCCGCGAATCGGTTAAAGAATCGGAAGAAGCCGATCGCCGGACGCAGTCCGGTATCGAAAATGACAACGAAATCGAGCACGCCGTTTCTCAGGCGCAAGCCAATCAGGAGCATGCCAAAAAAGGCGATTGACCGAGCATATGCCGGCATTTGACATTCATCTGATATCAGCCATAAATCATTTAGGCCTCAACTTGCGCCGCAAATGATTTATGGCTGTTTTTGCGCAGTCCGGGCAAATCGGCTACCGGTAAACAATTTTCCTGATGGTATCTACCGACAGGTTATATTCGTCGGCCAGATTCTCCAGCGTCATTTTGTGAAAAAACTTGTTTCTGATTTCAGCGTTCCTTTGCGTAAAGAAATGCTTCGCGCCGGTATTCTCACCCCATTTTCGACGCTCCGCATCCTTGGGGATATATAGCGCTTCACCGGCAATATATTTTTGTACTTCACGCAAAAGCTCATCCGGCAAGATATCAGATGCTCTTTTATATTTCATCGGATAACCACCATCCCTGCAGCGAGCCTAAGCATTTTTCGCCAGGAATTCTTCTATCGAAGCATAAGCATCCAATTTTACGCCATGCTCGGCAATAATCGATAGAATTTTATTCTCAGCCGCTTCGGCCATTTTTCGGTAAACCGGCAGATCATCGGCCGAATAGGCGCCAAGAAAATCGATAGAGTCCAAACCGAATTCCTCTACGACAATGTCCAGCTCATATTGCAGGCTGCAACCCCAGATAAAGCTCTTAACAGGATCTTTTTGGTCACACCAGTGATATACTCTTCGCCATGTATAACATAATTCCTGATACCAGCTGGCTAAATCCGCAAAATCCGGATGGCTGCGTTCTTTTGTCCCGGTTTTTCTGACACCTAGAAAATGGCGCGTCGTACGAATCATTTTATAACAGAGTTCTTTTAAGCGCTCCTTTGTCTGCGTCTCGACGATGGCGTTATACAGGGCGATAAAATCTTCCGGCAGGTCCTGCATCGCCGCCAAATCCCTGATTTGGTAAGTCTGGCCATTTTTAAAATAGGTTAAATTGACTGCCGCCACCGCTATCGACAAAAAATCGGCAATATAGCCGGCAGCTTTTCTGACCTTGCCCAATGATTCTTCAAAAATCATGGTTTGAAAAATCTCCATAGCCATATCAACTTTTTCAAGAGCTTTATTGAACATGAATACCCGGTTGTGTAAATTTTCCTGCAGTTTAGCCTGCAAAGCGAGAAAACGGTTTTTATCACTTTCGTTCCGATAATAGAGAATCTGTCCATCGCCCAGACAGGAAGTGTTGTATTCGGTTAGGCCGGCCAATCCCTCGACGCGTTCCCACGACATGGGAAACAGATCATGGCCGATCCCGTTGATCATGAAAGTTCGCGCCAGGTTTAAGGCTTTTTCAGAATCCGGATCAGGGATAAAAAAACTTAAAGCCGTATCTTCCATATCTTTTTCAAGTTTTAATGTTTGATGTCCGATCAAGAGACAGATATCATCTTTATATTCCTTTTTAATTTTACGGATTGCCCAATCAACCAATGGGTCACAGGAAGCGTTCATAAGCTAATTCCTCCTTAAAAGTCCTGCAGCGCGGCCGTTCGCTTGTTCTTTTATCATACGCAGGTTATCGAAGACCATCAATGCCGAAATCAATTCTATTAATTCCCGGATGGGGGACGGCCTGTTTACGGAACATGATGAATCCGGATCGAATTGCAGTCATTCTTCCAGCCAGTTTTTCAATAGGGTTCTTTGCCGGTCATAGCGTTTTAACGCTTTCATGGTTGCCATGGCCTGCTTTGTCCCTAATTCCCTTTCTTCCAAAGAAGCGGCTTCGATCCCCAAAGACCGCTTGAAACTATAGTCCAGCCAGCCGAGCATTCCGGCGAATCCGGCGGCAAGCGCCATATCCCAGTTTACCGGGCATTTCCCGGCAATCGATGTGTACGCATGATAGAAGGCGATGAATTTAACTTGATCCGGCTGGCCGTTGCCCTGATCTGACCAATCATTCAGCCGTTCCAGCAAATCTTGATAAGGATTGACATAACCGGCTGCTTCCCAGTCGATGATGGAAGGCCTATTATTTTCCCATAACACATTTTTAGGATCCATATCCCGGTGACTTAACACCAGATTATCGCGCAGTTCATGACAGGCGGCGCAGGTTTCCTGATTCCAGCTTGCCAAATCACGGATCATCTGTGATAATTCATCGATCCATTCTTTATTCAACGCTTGCCCCGAGAGTAAGTGTTGATTCCAGTCATATCGCTCTGCGTTGCCGGCTTCTCTTTGTATGCCGGGAACCTGAATGCCTGCCGAATGCATTTTACCCAGCAGGGTTCCCATCTGCATACAATGATCCGGCGTTATATGCGGCGGATATACGGCTGCTCCATCCAGCCAGTCAAAGATAAGATAATACCGCCCTTCCAGCATCAGCAAGGGATTATCGTCAAACCAGACGGCAGCCGCCGCTGGGACAATGCCATGAAACGCTTGGGCGATCCGTTCAGAATTGACGATGTTTCTTATAACGCCGCTTCTTTGCATAATGGAAGAGTTCAGTTCCTTGACCGCGTAATGATTGTGCTCCGTCCGGACCTGATACATCGTATGCATCAGGCCGCCCGTTACCGGCTTGAGCGGATGAACCGGCGGTTCCAGGTTATGTTGCTTAAACAGTTGATTGATTTGCCTGAATAGCTTTAAATCGTTCATGAATACTCCTGCCGATTAATTCTCAGCTTTCTCATCCTGCGGAACAGGCAGATTTTACGGGTTAATAAGATCATACAACAAGAATAGCCTCATGTCTAAGTCGTCGCGGCCTTGTTGTTTTTGCGCCGGCAAACGCGGCGCAAGAGCCTGTAAGGCAAAAGGCGTTGATAGCTTGACCTTTTTGAAGGTGTTGCGATACACTAAAGTGGATATTTTTTTTAAGGGGGCCTTTCATGGCACAGACAGTGATGGTTCTTTTTGGCGGAGTTTCAACAGAGTATTTGATTTCGCTGCGCTCTGCTTTTAATATTATCGGCGGCTTGCGTGAGGCCGGATTCCAGGTAGTTCGGGTTGGCATTACGCCGAAGGGCGAGTGGTTTCGTTATGAGGGCCCGGATGAGGCGATTCCTGAGGACAAGTGGCAGGCGATTGCCAGGGCGGCGGCGGATATGCCGGTTCCGGCCGGCCTCCAGGTCCGTTCGCCGCGTGATCTGATCATCAGCTTATGTGGCTGTGTGCCGGATTGCATATTTCCGGCCGTGCATGGGATTAACTGCGAGGATGGCGCATTGCAGGGCTTATTGACCTTGACCGGCATCCCTTATGTTGGCTGCGGCGTTCTGGCTTCGGCCGCCGGTATGGATAAACTGCATGCGAAAATTGTTTTCCGGCATGCCCGGATTCCCCAATGCCGGTTTACCAGCGTGTCCCGAGCGGATATTAAGCGCAATGTGGAGAAGGTTGCCGACCAGGTTGCCGCCGCGGTTGGGTATCCGTGCTTTTTAAAACCCAACAACGGCGGATCTTCGGTAGGAACCTGCCGGGCGGCCGACCGTGCCGGTTTGATTGCCGCTTTGCGGGAAGTCAGCCAGTATGACCGGAATGTCGTGATTGAGGAATTTGTCCGGGCGCGTGAAATTGAAGTGGCGGTCATGGGTAATGACAAGCCGAAGGCGGCTTTACTGGGCGAGGTGGCAACCAGTCAACAGGTTACATATTATGATTATGAAGCCAAGTATTTTATGCCGGACGGCGCGGAAGTGATTATTCCGGCAGCTCTGGATGATAAAACGTCGGCCAGGATTCGCCGTTATGCTCTAAAGGCTTATAAAGCCCTTGGCTGCGCCGGGCTTTCCCGGGTCGATTTCTTTATCAGCCGCGATAATGGCGCCGTTTATATTAACGAGATCAACACACTGCCGGGCTTTACGCCGATCAGTCTGTTTCCCAAGGCTTTTGCGGCGTCGGGAGTGCCGTTGGCTCAATTGGTTAAACGCCTTTGCCGGCTGGCAATCCAGGAACGGGAAGCGACCAGTCGGCGGGAACTGATATGATTCCGGCCGGCGAAGCGCAAAAACCGATCGGCGTTTTTGATTCCGGTCTGGGCGGCTTAACGGTTTTAAAGGCGATCATGTCCCGGCTGCCTCATGAAAACACGGTTTATTTCGGCGATTCCGGGCGGGCGCCGTATGGCATGAAATCGCCGGAGACGATTGTCAAGTTTTCCCGGCAGAATATGCGGTTTTTACAAGAACAAAAGGTTAAAATGATTGTCATTGCCTGCAATACGGCCAGTTCCTGCGCCTATGAAGATATTCGGGAAAAAGCCGGCGTTCCGGTCGTCGAAGTTGTGGCGCCGGGAGCGCGCGAGGCGGTCCGCCGGACACGGAACGGGCGGATCGGCGTAATCGGTACGCGCGGTACGGTGGACAGCGCTGTTTATATCCGGGCTATAAAAAGGTACGCGCCGGACGATATTTTTATCGCGCAGCAGGCCTGCCCCCTTTTTGTCGGTCTGGCCGAAGAAGGTTGGTGGACCGGCGATATAACGCGCCAGGTCGCAGAGATATATCTGGCGCCGCTTTTAAAACAACAGATCGATACCCTGGTGTTGGGCTGTACGCATTATCCGCTTCTGGCGGGTTTGATTGCCAAGACCGCGGGCCCTGATGTTTGTCTGATCAATGCCGGCAATAATGTTGCCGATGAGGTCTGGCAAACCCTGGCATCAGCCGGACTGCTGAATGAAGATGCCGGAACGGCCGGACATGCTTATTATACAAGTGACAGCGTCCAGCAATTCAAGCGTCTCGGCGGCGCATTTTTGGCACAGCCGATTGTGCAGGCCGAAAGGATTGACATTGAACAGTATTAGTCCGATGATGAAGCCGGATGTTTGATGATCGTCAGACCTGGTAATCTGAATTGGTCATGGAAGAGTGTGGTAGGGTGCTTCGGAGCACATGCCATTGAAAGAGGATTTACGGATGGAACCCAATGTGCTGCTGACCATCGAGGGGCAACAATGGAATGTTGATGACAAACCGCAGGCAATCCGCCTGACGACGGAAGGCCATTTGTTTCGTCGTGATGAGGCCTGGTATATTGTTTATGAAGAAAGCAGCGCGACCGGCATGGAAGGGACCCAGACAACCATGCGGGTTGCTGATGACGGAACGGTTGCTCTGATACGGACGGGCAGTCATGATATGCGTTTGACTTTTGCCGCCGGCAACCGGCACATAACACGGATGGAAACCCCATACGGCGATCTGGATGTGGAAGTCTATACCAGTTTGGTGCAAAGCAAGATTTCGGAAAACGGCGGGTATATCCATTTGGGTTATACCATTGATTTTAGTCATCGCGACCGGATGAACACCAGACTGGATGTAGAGATTAAGCAAAGGCCGGTATAAGGGACTCCCGGCGGTAAATTTATAAAAAAGGCCGATAAACCGGGCCGGAATCGGTAAAAACTGTTGACAGTCATTTCATTCTGTTAGATAATATTGTTCGCGTCTGTGGAGGTAAATCATGCGCATTGATATCAAAACTATATCACGCAGCAGGGAAGCCTTCATTGAGATTGAGACGGAGCTGGATCCGAATGATTTAGCCGTTTCGATTCAGGATTATCGGCTGATCGGGCCGCTGTCCTTTAAAGGACGGCTGCAGGTTGCCGGCGATGGCGTTTTTGCGTTGAATGGCCGCCTGACGGCGGCTTATGAAGGTGAATGCGCCCGCTGTCTGATCCCCGTGCATTGCCGGGTGGATGTCGCTGTGAACGAAGCTTTTCGTCCTGCGGCGGCGCCTGAAGAAGGCGAGGTTGAGGACAGTTACCGGTATGAAGGCTATACGCTGGATATTGCGCCGGCTATCCGGGACAACCTGGTTTTGGCGTTGCCGCAGCGGCTTTTTTGCCGTGATGATTGCCAGGGGTTGTGCCCGATATGCGGCGCTAACCTGAACGAAAAAACCTGCGGGTGCGCAGGGGTTGGATCAAGTGGGGGATCCCCGTTTGATCAGCTGAAGAATTTGCTGTAGGTCCTTGTTAACGGACCTGCGGACATCATGGAGGTGTGAGGAATGGCAAATCCAAAACGAAAATGGTCTAAAGCGAGAACCGGCCGGGCTCGTTCCAACTGGAAACTGAGTATCCCGGGATTGGTTGAGTGCCCGCAGTGCCATACGAAAAAGATGCCGCATAAGGTCTGCAAGACTTGCGGCTACTACAATGGCAAGGAAATTGTCAAACAGGCGGAGTGATCATCCGGTAAACGGATTTTACGGATCGCCTGTCCGGAGAATTTGCCGGTCGGGCGGCGTCTGTCATCAATGACGGCAGGGATAATCGGCTGACGCCGGTTGTCCGGCCGGCTGAAAGACAAGGATCGTTTGCGCAGCGGGTATGTAGTAAACAGACTCGCTGCTTTTTCTGTTGCGAAGAAGGAGGAATTGGAATCGATAGCCATGACGGACACCGGATCAGCCGGATAGAACCGGACAGCATCGCCAGCGATCTGGGCCTTAAGCCCGGTGATCGGATTTTTTTGCTGGATGGAAAACCGTTGGGCGATATTTTCGATTTCCGTTTGCGTCAGCTGAGCGAGCATCTCGTGCTGACGGCCCGGAAAGGCAATGAATGGATCGAATTTGAAATTGAAAAAGATGAAGACGAACCGTTGGGCCTTGAGTTTGAACAGCCTTTGCTGCAAGACTGTACGTCGTGCCACAACCACTGCGTTTTCTGTTTTATCGATCAACTGCCTGCCGGCCTGCGCCCGACTTTATATTTTAAAGATGATGATTTACGGTTATCCTTTTTAACCGGAAATTATGCTACTCTGACCAATATCAGTGACGACGAGCTGGACCGGTTGATCGCGTACCGCTTTTCGCCGATGAACATTTCGGTCCATACGACTCATGACCAGCTTCGCCTTAAAATGATGCGCCATCCGCAGGCCGGCCGGATAATGGACCGGCTGCGCCGGATCACGGAAGCAGGTTTGTCGATTAACGCGCAGTTGGTTCTTTGCCCCGGCATTAATGACGGCGAAGAGCTGGAGCGCACGCTGACCGATCTGACCGGCCTGGGGCCGCCGGTGCAGAGCATCGCGCTGGTGCCGGTCGGCATTACCCGCTATCGTCAGGCCAACGGGCTTTATCCGCTGAGACCCTTTACCGTCGCGGAAGCCGCCGCCGTTATCGGCGCCGTTGAACATTGGCAGCGGATGATGGCCGGAAGCCGGGGGACGCGTCTGGTTTATGCCGCGGACGAGTTCTATCTCAAAGCGGAAAAACCTCTGCCGGATGCCGGCGAATATGATGATTTTCCGCAGCTGGAAAATGGCGTCGGAATGGCCGCGCTGACGCTGCGTGAGCTGGAACAGGGCCTGGAACGGGTTGATTTTGAACCGGAACCGGCCGTATATTCCGTTAAACCGGCAGAACAGTACAGTCCGGCGCAAATGGACGCCGATCCTCTTTTCCTGCTGGCGACCGGTACGGCGGCCGAACCGTTGCTGAAGCCCTATGAAGAACGGTTGTCCGCGTTTTGCGGCCATCGTGTTATGATTAAAGCGGTACTGAATGTGTTTTTCGGCGAAACAATCACTGTAGCCGGTTTGCTGACCGGTCAGGATTTGCTGCAGCAGTTGCAGCCGATTATCGAATCCAATGCGCCAGTCCGGCTGATTCTTCCTTCCTGTATGCTGAAGGCTGATGAACCGGTTTTCCTGGATGATATGACCTTGCAAGAATTAGCCGACCGCCTCAAGGCGCCGATAGATGTCTGTCAGGCCGGCGGGTGGAGCTTATTGGGCCTGTTGGCCTGGATGTCTCCGGATAAAGGAGGGAGCACCCATGAGTAAACCGATTGTTGCTATCGTTGGCAGGCCCAATGTCGGGAAATCGACGTTGTTTAATTATCTGGCCGGCGAACGTGTTTCGATCGTCGACGATATGCCGGGCGTAACCCGGGATCGTATTTATGCCCAGTCTGAATGGCGGGGACGCGCTTTCACGCTGATCGACACCGGCGGCATCGAGCCGAAAACCGAAGATATCATCTTGCGTTCCATGCGCGAACAGGCGCAAATTGCCATCGACACCGCGCACGTCATCATTTTTCTGGTCGATCTTAAAACCGGCCTGACTGGCGATGATCATGAAATCGCCAATATGCTGCGCCGTTCCGGCAAACCGATTGTCGTGGCTGTCAACAAAGCCGATCAGGTGGGAGCGCCTCCGCCGGAGGCTTTTGAATTTTACAATCTCGGTCTGGGCGAGATCTTTACAATTTCCTCCGCCCACCGTTTAGGCGTCGGTGAGCTGCTGGATGAAGTTTACCGGAATTTCCCTTCGGAAAGTGAAATGACTGCCGATTCTGAACGCATCCGGGTGGCGGTGATCGGTAAACCCAACGCCGGCAAATCATCGCTCATTAATAAAATGCTGGGCCAGGAGCGGACGATCGTTTCCGATATTCCCGGCACAACCCGCGATGCCGTCGATTCCGACCTGGACAATGAATACGGCCACTATACATTGATTGACACGGCCGGCCTGCGAAAAAAAAGCCGCATTGACGACAGCGTGGAGAAGTACAGCATGATCCGCTCTCTGGCGGCGATCGAGCGGGCAGACGTCTGCCTGGTTTTAATCGACGCGTCGGAAGGAGCGACCGAACAGGATACGAAAGTCGCCGGCTACGCGCATAACAGCGGTAAATCGTCGATTCTGGTTGTTAATAAATGGGATTTGGTGGAGAAAGAAACGGGAACCATGGAA
The DNA here is from genome assembly GCA_034927345.1 of Clostridiaceae bacterium. Lineage (GTDB taxonomy): Bacteria > Bacillota > Clostridia > Saccharofermentanales > UBA5734 > JAYFQE01. The sequence goes on along the minus strand of JAYFQE010000007.1, from coordinate 32,472 downwards.
GAATACACCCAGAAGGTGCGCAGCCAGTTCCCATTTATGCAATATGCTCCGGTCGTTTTTATTTCGGCCAAGACCGGTCAGCGTGTCGGCAAATTATGCCTTTCTGTCAATGAAGTTTATGAACAGGCCGGAAAACGGCTGACAACCGGCATGCTCAATGATCTGCTTGCGGAGGCTGTGGCCATGGTGCCTACACCTCAGGACAAAGGACGCCATCTGAAGATCTACTACGGCACTCAGGTCGGCATTCGCCCGCCTCAATTTGCCCTGTTTATCAATGACCGTGATTTAATGCATTTTTCCTATGAACGATATTTGGAAAATCAACTGCGGAAGAATTTTGGCTTTAGTGGAACACCGATCTGGTTCTTGTTGCGGCCAAAAGATAAAAATGATTGAATAGACCTGTTTCCATAGGTGGAAGCCGCGGCATCGACCGCGAATCAAGAAGGGAAGAGACATTTTGTGATTAAAAAAATCGAAAACCTACGCAATGTTGCGATCATCGCTCATGTTGATCATGGCAAAACAACCTTAGTCGATGTCATGTTACGGCAGAGCGGTATTTTCCGCGATAATGAACAGGTCGTCAATCAGGTCATGGATTCGAATGATCTGGAGCGGGAACGCGGCATAACAATCCTGGCTAAAAATACAGCCATATCCTATGGCGGCGTCCGGATCAATATTGTCGACACGCCCGGCCACGCCGATTTTGGCGGCGAGGTTGAACGGGTTTTGAAAATGGTCGACGGGGTCCTGCTGGTCGTCGACGCCTACGACGGCCCGATGCCCCAGACTCGTTTCGTCTTGCGCAAAGCCCTGGAAATGAAGCTGCAGCCCATTGTCGTCATCAACAAGGTCGACCGACCGGACGCCAGACCTCTGGAAGTGGTCGACATGGTGCTCGAGCTTTTTATTGAGCTCGGAGCTAATGACGACCAGCTTGATTTCCCGGTTATCTATGCATCAGCCCGTTATGGATATGCGGCCGAAGACCTGGCGGTCCTGGAAGATGAACTGGTTGATCCGACCAGCCGCAAAGCTGATTTCAAACCGCTTCTGCAGATGATCCTGGACAAAATACCCTGTCCGGAAGGCGATATGGACCAATCACTGCAGCTTCTGGTCTCCAACATCGATTATGACAATTATATCGGCCGGATCGCCATCGGCCGGGTCGAGCGCGGCAGCATCAACCAGAGCCAGATGGTGACGGTCTGCGGCTACGACGATAATTCCCTGCTGAATGCCCGCGTTGTTAAGCTCCTGCGTTTTGAAGGCTTGCACCGGATTGAAGTTGAAAATGCCACAGTCGGCGAGATTGTCTGTGTCGCGGGCATCCCGGAGATCAATATCGGCGATACCGTCTGCGATCAAGGCCATCCTGAGGCGCTTCCTTTTGTCAATATCGACGAACCGACCATCGCCATGACCTTTAGTGTCAATAACAGCCCTTTTGCCGGCAAAGAGGGTCGGTATGTCACATCGCGCCATCTGCGCGACCGCTTGTTCCATGAAATGGAAACCAATGTTTCGATGCGCCTGGAAGAAACCGATACGACCGAAGCTTTTGTGGTAAAAGGCCGCGGCGAACTGCACTTATCCATCCTGATCGAGACGATGCGGCGCGAAGGTTATGAATTTCAGGTTTCCAAACCCAAGGTTATCATGAAAGAAGTAAACGGACAGCTGACCGAACCTGTTGAATTGGTTCTGGTTGATGTACCGGAGGACTTTGTCGGCATTGTCATCGAAAAGCTGGGCCGGCGCAAAGCTGAGCTCATTAATATGCTGCCGCCGGAAAAGGGTTACAATCGTATGGAATTCCGGATTCCTTCCCGCGGCCTGATCGGCTACCGGTCGGAGTTTTTGACCGACACCAAGGGCAATGGTATAATGAACAGCGTCATCAGCGGTTTTGAACCCTGGAAAGGCGAGATCGAAACGCGCAGCCACGGCGTTCTGATTGCCTGGGAGCCGGGCGAAGCCGTTACCTACGGCCTCTATAATGCTCAGGAGCGGGGCAGCTTGTTCATCGGCGCCGGCACTCCGGTTTATGAAGGCATGGTAGTTGGCGCTAACCCGAAAAATGAGGATATTGTGGTCAATGTCTGCAAACGCAAGCATGTGACCAATATGCGGGCTTCCGGCTCAGATGAGTCCTTGCGGCTGACTCCGCCGGTTATCCTGAGTCTGGAGCAGTTCCTCGAATTTGTCGCTGACGACGAGCTTATCGAAATTACGCCCAAGAATATCCGTTTACGTAAACGGGTCTTGAATTCGGATCAGCGGGCCAAGCTGCGGTCGCGCAAAAACGAGAACTAATCCTTCGGGAGGCTTGCTCATGGTATCGAAACGCATATCGCGGACCTTGGTTCTGGTTGTTACGGTTTTTGTCCTGCTTTGTTTTGCCGCGACAGGCTTTTATTTCGGCTTGTCTTATGTTCTCTCGCAAAATGCCCGCTTCGCCAGGCTGGACGCGCAGTTTTCCCAGTCGGAAACCGGCGGGATCATCAACAAGGACACGCCCGGCGCCGTCGAACTGTTTATACCGCGAGCCGCCGATACCCAGCAGATCGCCGAATTACTCAAAGAAAACAACGTCATCGAAAACACCTTCATGTTTACTTTGCTGTCCAAATTCAACGGCTTCGACAGTTCTTATATGGCGGGGACCCATTTTGTCACGGCGACGATGAGCTATGACGAAATCATGTATGTCCTGTCGCAAAAGCCGCATTCGGTGCAGGTTACTTTTCCGGAAGGCCTGTCCTATAAAGACGTGAAGGCGAAACTGCGCGCCGCCGGCGTTAATTTCGACGAAACGGTCATGGATAATATGGTCCGCAATCCTCAGCTGTTTTTGGACTATGATTTCGTAACCGAGATCGAAAAGAACGAAGGCCGGGATTGGCTTCTGCAAGGTTATCTGTATCCGGATACCTATGAATTCGATATCAATACCGATGAAGAGACCATTATCCGCACCTTCCTCAATAATACCGAGAAGAAGCTGGTTACCGAATACAAAGAACGAGCCGCGAAAATCGGGATGTCGATCGATCAGGTCATAACGCTGGCGTCCATTATCCAGAACGAGTGCTCCAACGGCAGCGAGATGCTTACCGTATCCGGTGTTTTCCGCAACCGGCTTAAGAAGGAAATGCCTCTGGAATCCTGCGCGACCATCAATTATCTTCGCAAAGAAGCCGGCCAGGACATTGTACTCTGGACGAATGAGAACGATAAAACCTACGATAGCCCTTACAACACATACAATCACGCGGGCTTGCCGCCGGGACCGATTTGCTCGCCCGGCGATGACGCGATCCGGGCTGCGCTGTGGCCGGAAACCCATAAACATTTATTTTTCTGCGCTAAAGGCGACGGTACGAATGTATTTGCCGATACCGAAGCGGAGCAGCAGAAAAATGTGGAAAAGTACCGGAAATTAGCCGAGTCCGGCCAGACCGAAGCAACGGAAGCGAGCAACGACAATGCCGGCTGATCCATTTAGGCCGGCGGCTGCTTCAACCGCGCCTGTCCCCACTCAGAATCCGTTCCCCAGACGGCGTCCCGAATTGCTGGCTCCGGCCGGCGACCCGGAAAAGCTGCGTACGGCGATCCTTTATGGCGCCGACGCTGTTTATCTGGGAGGCCGGGAATTCAGTCTGCGGGCGTCCGGTGGCAATTTCAGCCAGGACGAATTAGCCGATGCCGTCCGGTATGCCCATAGCCGGCAAGTCCGCGTTTATCTGGCGATGAATATTTTCGCCCATCCTGACGATATGGGGCGTCTGCGCGACCAGGTCCGCCAGATAGCCGCTGCGGAACCTGATGCCGTGATCGTATCCGATCCCGGTGTTTTTACTGTCCTGCGGGAGGAAGCGCCGCAGCTGGATATACACATCAGCACTCAGGCCAGCGTCACGAATGCCCGTACTTGCCGTTTCTGGCAGGCCCAGGGCGCGCGGCGGATCATCCTGGCCCGGGAGCTTACGCTGGAAGAAATCCGCCGGATCCGGGAGGATATACCGGCGGATCTGGAACTGGAAGCTTTTGTTCATGGCGCGATGTGTATGGCTTATTCCGGCCGCTGCCTCCTTTCGTCTTTTTTTACGGGACGGGACAGTAATCGCGGCCAGTGCGCCCAGCCTTGCCGCTGGGCTTATGAGATCGTTGAAGAAAAGCGGCCGGACCAGCCTCTGACCGTGACCGGCGATGAACGGGGCAGTTATTTTTTTAATTCCCGCGATTTGTGTATGATCGAACAGATTCCCGACTTGGTGGAAAGCGGCCTGGACAGCCTGAAAATCGAAGGCCGGATCAAGAGCGCATTCTATGTGGCGACGGTTGTGAAAGCTTACCGTGAGGCGCTGGACGCCTATATGGCTGATCCGGCGGGCTATAAGGCCGATCCGGCGTGGCTTCTTGATCTGCAGAAAACCGTTCACCGTCCCTTTGATACCGGTTTTTATTATCAACGGCCGCAGGATGACGCCAAAATCGCCCTGACGGCACTGAACCAAAGAGAAGCAGCCGTGGTAGGCATTGTCCGCGCCTGGCTGCCGGGAAGCGGCTTGGCGCTGATTGAACAGCGCAACCGGATTCTGGCGGAAGATCAGCTGGAATTAGTTCAGCCGCGCGGACGCCACACGACGGTCATGGCGCGGGGCATGACGGATCTGGAGCATCAGCCCATCAGCAGCGCGCCGCATCCGCAGATGCTGTTCTATCTGCCTTTGCCGGATGAAGCAAAACCAGGTTCATATCTGCTGCGGCTGGGCGATAAAGACCGGCCTGGAATCCTCAGGAACTGACTTTATTCAGAATGTCGCCGATGATATTGCGCAGTTTACGGTCAAGACCGTAAAGCGGCAAGACTTCTTTGGCGATAACCAGGATGATCGGCCCGATAACCAGGCCGGTTATGCCGTAGATGGCGATGCCGACGATCATCGACGCCAGCGTGGCCATCGGGTGCAGCCGCATAGCGCTGCCGAGTATGGCCGGCTCGATGACCCGCCGGATCATGGTCATGATCGCCAGGATGACCAGAGCGCCGACACCCGAGAGGATATTGCCGTTGATGAACATGTAGATCGATATCGGGATCAGGGTCGCGCTGAGGCCGAGGACCGGCAGAAAGTCGACGATGGCGGCGATCAAGGCGAATACGACAGCATAGGGCATGCGGATGATCAACAAGCCGATCAGCGCCATGATGAACGTGAGGATCAGGAGCAGCAGATAGCCGCCGATGACCCGGAACAAAGTGGTGGACAAGGTATTGACCAGACGGATGGTTTTCTCGCGGAAAACTTTGCTCGTACCATTGCGGCGCAGAAACTTATAGAGGTTGCGGCTGTCCGTGATGAAATAATAACCGGACATGATCACGACAATAATAACGAAAAACACGGTGGGCAGACTGGCGGCGAATGATCCGATGCCATTCAGGACGGTGGTAACAAGTCCCGGAACACTGGCCAGCAGTTTCTGCTGCAGATTGGCAATTTCATTTTTCAGGAAGGTCAGCTGATCCGGCTGGAGAAAACCGCCCAAACGGTCCGACAAATCGCTGAGATAAGTGACCAGTCGCTGGGAAAGATCGGTATCGCGGATCAGATTGGGCAGGTAGTTGACCAGGGCGCGCAGCTGGCTGATGCCAACGACGATGACGCCGATGATCAGGGCTGTCACGGCGATAATAATCAGAATATAAACGACCAGGATCAGGATGTTGTCGCGCCGCGACCGCGCCAGACCTTGTGGATAATGGCCTGCTTTTCCGGACGCTGCAGCGCCGCTATCCGGCTTTTCCTTAGTTTCGGATCCTGCCGGGACGCCGGCTGCGGCCTTTTCGGCAAGACGCTGATTGTGCCGCTGCCGCCGGGCGAAGCTTTTGCTGTTCAGGCTGGTGACGATACTGATCGATACTTTTGCCAGAATAAAGCCAAAAACAAAAGGCAGTAAAATCAGGAACAGGCGGAAACCAAATAAGACAGCCGCGGCGGTCAGCCCGGCGATCAACAGATATTTAATGATAGCCAGAATAGTCGCTTTATCTTTTTGTATCCGATCCAAGTCAGCCATGTCAATCCTCCATATCCTGATCTGTGGTTATTACAGTGATAATAGGACAAGTGTAACAATCTGGAGCACAATTGCCAAGGCAAATTTCCAGTCGCCCGGCCAGAACCGGCGGCGGGCTTGCTGCGGCGGCGTATGAGGGGGATGCGGCCGAAGGCTGCCGATCAGAACCAGCAGGGGAACAAAGGCAACCGCGGCGATACAGGCCGCGATAAGCGATGCGTACAGCAGCGATGTCGTTTGCTGGGCGCTGCCGGTCATGTATTGGGCGGTGATCCGCGGCAGCAGCGGGTTGATGGCGATCAACGACAGATTCAACGACATATGAGTCAGCATAGCCGGCCACAGACTGCCGCATTGACGCCGGATGTAACCAAGCAGCAGCCCGGCCAGAAAAGGCGGCAAGATAAACAGCATATCGGCATGAAACAGGGCGAATGCCAGAGCCTGAGCGATTAAAGCCGCGGCAAAGGCGCCGCTCGAACTAAGCGAAGACAGCAGGATACCGCGGAAAAAAAGTTCCTCGACAAGTCCGGGCATAATGATGCTGATCACCAGGATCAGGAGAAGGACCGGCCAGGGCTGCCGCAGTAAATCTGAACCGGCCGGGCCGACGACTGCCGCAGGCTGCGGCAGGTTGACGCCGCTGCGGACCAGAACATAAATGAGAAGGTTGTTTAGTCCCTGAAAAATGACAGCCGCCGGTATCCCGGCCGTGACAGCCAGGATCAGGCTGCCGGCGTTGGCTTTGGCTCCGATCAGATCTGCCGGCGGAATGGGGAAGAGAATCAGGATGACGACGGCCGGAATCAGGATCAAACCACCTTGTACCAAGATGCCGCCGGCAACGAAAGCTTTCAGCGAATCACCGCCGACCAGATTGGCCAGCGGCGGCCAGAACTGTTTCAGGACCATAAAAAAGAGATAAAGCAGGGTATGAACCAAAAGCGCGGTGCCGGCCACACCCCGGTAAACCGGTTCCGGCGGCTGCGGCAAACCGGGAACGCCGGAAGGCATCCGGATTTTCGGCTGCTGCCGGATTTGTACTGCTTTGTTCATGGACCTCCTTGCCGGACTGTTCCGGTCCGGTGTTTATCTTTTATAAAGCCAGGCTCAGATAGAGCGCCCATAAATCATGGATCTGCCGGCTTAAAAGCAGCACCAACATCGTCGCCAGGGCGATATAAGGGCCGAAAGCCAGTTCCGGATCGCTGTTCGGCCGCCATATCCGGCGGATCAGCAAGGGGATGGCGACGACAGCCGCTGTGATAAAGGCGAGAAAGATCAGATAAGGCAATTCGGACAGCCCCGTCAGAAAACCGCAAGCTGCCAGCAGTTTCACATCGCCCATGCCCATGGCTTCGCGATGCATGATTTTCTCAGCTGCCCAGCCGCATAAATATAACAAAAACCCGCCTAAAAGCCCCGCCAGCAACCTCAATAAAATGCTGGTTCCCCAGCTCGGCTTGCCGGCAAAACCGTCTACCGCCCAGAGAAAAATACCGCCCGGCAGCAGGGCAAGAACAAATTGGTCCGGTATGATGCGGGTTTTCAGATCGGAAACGATGATGAGCAGTAAGGGCTGGGCGATATAAAGAACCGCCGGCATAGCCGAGGCGGAACCCAGAAAAAGCCAGCCGGTGGCAAAAATCAAACCATCGCCGAGCATAAGCAGCAAAATGCCCGGAAAAAAAGTCAAGTTGCGCTGAGCCTGTTTGGCAACCGAAAGATTGGCATCCTGATAGTCGAGCAGCCAGACGGCCGGCATATGACGGAAAATGAAAGCTAAAAAGGCACCGGCGGCAAAACCGGCGATAATCATGGTAATAAGAGGGCCTACGTCCATAATGTCCTCCGAAGTCAATAAAGTTATAGATACATTTTAACCATGCAGACGCCAGGTTTCAATCAATCCAGGCAAATCGACCCGGGTAAATTGACCCTGATTGTCTCATTGTGTATAATACAATAGTTTAGCGATCAGCATGATCGCTGCCCTTGTCTGATATAAAATGGAGGAAAAAATGATCACTTCTGGACAAATAAAGGAAAAAATAATCGCTCACTTAAGAGCAGGCGCGGCTTCATCACCGGCTCAGGCGACGCAGCTTGAATTCTGGCAGGCTTTGTCACGGACCTTGATGGAATTGTTGTCCGATCGTTGGGAAGCATCGGGAAAACGTTATCAAACCGGGCGGCAGACCCATTATTTTTCAGCTGAATTTCTTGAAGGCCGTTCTTTGCTGAATAATCTGATTAATCTGGAGCTTTATGAACCGGTCAGAGAAGCTGTACAGGCCATGGGTTTTGATCTGAATCAGATTGAAGAACAGGAAACCGATCCCGGCCTGGGCAACGGCGGCCTGGGTAGGCTGGCCGCGTGCTTTCTCGATTCCAGCGCAACCATGGATTTGCCGGTGACCGGTTATGGCATTTTGTACCGCTATGGCCTTTTCCGGCAGGAAATTGAAAACGGTTTCCAAAAAGAATATCCCGATGCCTGGATGGAACGCGACTATCCGTTCCTGATCCGCCGCGAACAGGCCCGGGTCCGCGTCCATTACCAGGACATGGATGTTTTCGCGGTTCCATACGACATGCCGATTACCGGCTATAAAACCGACAACATCAATACCCTGCGCTTATGGAAGGCCGAACCGGCGCAGGAATTTGACTTCAACCTTTTCAATGCCCAGCGATTTGACGACGCGGTAGTCAAACGCAATCACGTCGACGACATCTACCGGGTGCTTTACCCCAATGATACTTCCTATGACGGCAAAGTTCTGCGCGTAAGGCAGCAGTACTTTTTCGTCAGCGCTTCACTGCAAAATATACTGACGGCCTACAAACAACAGCATGGCCAGGATTTGAGCCGGTTTGCCGAGATGAACAGCATTCAGCTGAACGATACGCATCCGGTCATTGCGATCCCTGAATTGCTGCGTCTTTTAACCCAGGAAGAAGGTATGGCCTGGGAGCAAGCCTGGAAGATCTGCCAGGCTGTTTTTGCCTACACCAATCACACGATTATGGCGGAAGCCCTGGAAAAGTGGGATATCGCCATCTTCCAGTTCCTCTTCCCCTGGCTATTGGAAATCATTCAGCGCATCGACAGCCAATTTCGCCAGGAAGCTCTTGCCCGCGGCGTAAATACCGACCGGATCAATTATCTGGCGCCGATCGGCGACGGTAAAATCCGTATGGCCTGGATGGCCGTATACGGCAGCCATTCGATCAATGGCGTCGCTGCGATGCATACGCAAATTCTCCAGCGAGAGACCTTGCGTGAATTCTATCAATTGTGGCCGGAGCGTTTCAGCAATAAAACGAACGGCGTAACACCCAGAAGGTGGCTTCGTGTCTGCAATCCCGAATTATCGGCTTTGCTGACCGAACTGGCAGGCAGTGACGCATGGGTTACCGATCTTGACCGCCTGGCTGCCCTGGAACCTTATCGTGAGAATGATGACATCATGCGCCGGCTTATAACGATCAAACGGCATAATAAAGAACGTCTGGCTGCTTATCTGGCGGAAACCGAAAAAGTTGAAATCGATCCGGCATCGATTTTCGACGTTCAGGTTAAACGGCTGCATGAATACAAGCGTCAGCTCCTGAACGCACTGGCTATCCTGGATCAATATTACCAGATCAAAGATCAGCCGGACCGCGTTTTCACACCTTGCACATACTTATTCGGCGCCAAGGCTGCGCCGGGTTATTTCCGGGCTAAAGCCATTATCAAATTCATCAATGAAATCGCAAAACTGGTCAACCGGGATCCTCAGGTCAGCCGGCAAATCAAGGTTGTGTTTATCCATAATTACTCTATTTCCAGAGCAGAGCGTATTTTCCCGGCGGCAGATGTTTCCGAGCAAATTTCCACGGTCGGCCTGGAAGCTTCCGGCACCGGCAATATGAAATTTATGATGAACGGCGCATTGACGCTGGGCACCTGCGATGGCGCCAATGTTGAAATATCCGACGATGTCGGCGCTGGAAACGCTTATCTGTTCGGCTGCCGGGTAGAGGATTTCCCGCAGACCAAAGGTTATTACAATCCGCAATGGCAGTATCAGAATATCCCCGGCCTGCGGCGCTGCGTTGACGCCTTGATCAACGGCACGCTGAATGACGGCGGAACGGGTATGTTCCAGGATTTGTACAACAGCCTGCTTTACGGGTCCAACTGGCAGCCTGCCGATCCCTATTATGTGCTGGGTGATTTCGATGAATTTCGGCATACCCGGTATCGTCTGCAGGACGATTACCGCGACGAATTGACTTGGGCTCGTAAATGCTGGACGAATATTGTCCGCAGCGGCCGTTTCAGTTCAGACCGGACGATCCGGGAGTATGCTTCGGATATTTGGCATCTGCAGCCTGTACCGGTTGATCCTGACCGGTCTTGATCTTCAGGACGGCCAGCTCGGGGAAGGAAAACAAACGCAGCGGAAACTGGACACAGCCAAGCCCGCGGCTGATATAGGCCGTTATGCGGCCCCAGGTCCGGCGGCCCTGGTAAAAACCGAGCCGCGGCAGTTTTTCCTTACGCAGCAAACGAAATTCAAGATGGAACGGCAGCCAAATCTGGCCGCCGTGAAAATGTCCGCTGCAAAAATAGGCTGCCTGTTCTTCATCAACAGTTAATAAGCTGTCGGGATTATGCGCCAGAATAAGCCGGCGTTCGCGCGGTATACCGGCCCGGGCTGCTTCCCGGGCCGGCGTTTTGGCACAAGGCCGGCCACGATGCAGATCCTCCAGCCCGATGATTTCCCAGGACTGCCCCTGGATCATGCAGGCGATTCCCTGGTTGGACAGAACCGACCAACCGGTTTTTTTCAAAGCCCGCATGGCTTTCGGCGAGTCGTGGTTGCCGGCAACGGCGATGCACGGCCGGTCGGCCAGCGCCGGCAGTTGGCGGATTTCACGCATCAGATCCAGAGCCGCGGGCAGGTGTTCTTCATGATTCGTCAGATCGCCGGCAAAAAGAACCAGATCCGGTTTAGCCCTGCCGACCGCAGCCAGCAGACGATCCCTTTTTATCCGCATAAATTCGATATGGAGATCGCTGAACAGCAAAATACGGATGCCGCGCTCATCATCAGCCGGATCGGCTTGCGGATCGTCCAGCCAAATCTCTTGTACTTCCAGGTGCGTCGGTTCCCAAATAGCCCGCAGGAAAAGACAGACCGGCAGCGCGATCAGCAGGAAAATGAAAAAGGACAGCTCCAGCCCGTTGATCAGGCCGTTAAAAATGATCAGAACGATGAGGCACCTCCGTTATGATATAATGAGTTTATTCCCGGACCTGCCGCAGCCGGGCTGATAAATCAGCGGCGATAAAGGAGCCTTAAGATGCCAGATAAAGAATTTACCTTTGCAATCGCCAAGTCTCTGGGACAGCTCAGTACCAGCCGGTCCGGGTGGAACCGTGAAATCAACCTGGTTAGTTGGAACGGCGGTAAACCAAAATTTGATATACGCGATTGGGCTCCCGACCATAGCAAAATGGGAAAGGGAATATCCTTAACCGGAGAAGAAGTGGCCATCCTCAAGGAAATACTGAATGATTACGACCCATATGAACAGGAATCCTAAGCTGAACCATATTCGCAATGGACATGAACCGGCCCGATAAATTACCTGAGGTATTTATCGGGCCGGCCGCTATCTTGTCAGAAACCCAGTTTGGTCAGGAAATCGACACATTCTTCCGGCCAATGGCGGATATCCGGGAAATCATCGGCCAAGCCCAGACCATGCGGGCCGTGCGGGTAAATATGGCAGGCGAACGGGACCTGTTTGGCTGCCAGAGCGCTGGCCATCAAAAGAGCGTTTTCGACAGGCACGCCGTCGTCATCCGCCGTGTGCCAGATATAGGCAGGCGGCGTGCGGCGGTCAACCCGGTTCTCAATGGATAAATCGCTGATCAGAGCCAGACTGGCCGACTCGCCGAGCAGATTGATCCGGCTGCCGAGATGCCCGGCCTTGCTGAAGGTAATAACCGGATAACATAAAACCATGGCGTCGGGCCGGCATTTTTCCTGATCCCACATCGTCCCGGCAGAAGCCGCCAGGTGACCGCCGGCGGAAAAGCCCAGAATGCCGATGCGATCCGTACGGGTGCCCAAACCGGCAGCCCGTTCGCGGGCGATCGATATAGCCCGGCGCGCGTCCAGAACAGGCGACGGATGCAGATCCGGCTGAACCCGGTAATCCAGCACATAGGCATTGAGTCCCAGCGCATTGAGCCGCAAGGCGATAGGGACCCCCTCGTGATCTGCTTTCATGCTGTAGCCGCCGCCGGGACATACAATAATGGTTCCGCGGTTCTGGCCTTGGTCGGCCGGATAGTAGGTCATGGACGGATTACAGGATTTAAAGGTGCCGAAGGCGCTGCCGCTGGCAACCAGCTTCTCAGCATCGGACCACAGTTCGATTTTTTCGCTAGACATAACATCCCTCCCATGAACTTGATTTTACCACAAAAGATTGTTTGCGTCCGGGTTCACAAAAAAATCGGAATCAGGTAGAATAGTATCGGCTTGATAAAATAAGCAGGATACAGAAAAGGAGCATGCCATAGTGAAAAGTGAAGGAAGAGCCTGGATCGTATCCGGCTTGTTGTTTTTTCTTTGGCGCACCCTGCCGGGAAGCCCTTTCCGGTATTTCGCCGAAATGGTCGGCGACGGTTGTATCTGGGTAACCGGCAGATTGTTGCTGCCGCCGTTGTGGCAGACAATATTGATTTATTTCTTAATGGGTCTTCTGCTGGTTATATTCCTTTTAATCGGCCGCAGCCGCAACCGCCTGTATGTGGCCGGCTTGTGCGCTTTGGCTGAGATGGCGCATCATCTTGTCCTGTGTATCAGAACCGGCCGGATCTATGATGTGTCGCCGGCGATTGCCATTGGCCTGGCCCTGGCTTTGTTATTTTTACTGGTTAAAGCGAAGAGTCCGGCACTTTGGCTATCCGACGCCTATGTTCTTTCACTGGCTCTATGGTTGATTTATGACGGCGTATTGCCGCCGCTTCTGAAAGCCCTCTCGCTGGAGCAATCCGGTCTGGCCGCTTTGCTGCAGATATCGGCCAATCCGTGGATTTACCAGCTGAGCGGCCTTTGGCATTTACCGGCGCTGGTTTGGGCGATATTGCCTTTGACTCTGGCTGTTTTACCGGTTGCCCTGTTGGGGCATGGCCGCCAAAAAGGCTGACGGCCCGGCCGACATGGAAATCGAGGTGCAAGGGGTATGACTAATCCGGAACAACAGCAGCTTGAGTTGCCCATCTTTGATGATGTGGCGGAAAAAATCAGACAGCTGCGTGAGCAGATCCTTTATCATAATCATCTTTACTATGATTTGAATGAGAATAAAATCAGCGATCAGGAATATGATCATCTGACGCGGCAGCTGCGTGAGCTGGAAGCCCGCTGGCCGCAATATGCTGCGGAAGACTCGCCGACGCGAACCGTCGGCGGCTCGGTCCGGGGAGCAGATGCCAGACGCACGCTGCGCGAGATGGTCCACCGCGTTCCGCTGCTCAGTCTGCAGGATGTTTTTTCTCAGGCAGAAGTGCTGGATTTTGTCGAACGGATGCAGACTGAACTGACGGATCCGCTTTTTACGGTCGAACAGAAAATCGACGGCCTCTCGGTCGCCCTGCGTTATGAACAAGGGCGGTTCAGCCTGGGGCTGACCCGCGGTGACGGACATACGGGCGAGGATGTCACAGACAATCTGCGTCAGATAGCCGGCCTGCCGGTATGGCTGCACGACGCGCCGGCCTATCTGGAAGTACGCGGGGAAGTCTATCTGTCCTATGCGGCTTTCGAAAAGGTCAACGCCCTTCAGGAAGAAACCGGCGGGAAGATCTTTGCCAATCCTCGCAATTGTGCCGCCGGAACGCTGCGTCAGCTGGATCCGGGCATTGTCCGCGAACGTGGGCTGTCGCTTTTCATTTTCAACATACAGGCCATAGAAGGCTTGTCGTTTCACTCGCATGCCGATAGCCTTGACTGGCTTGCGTCCCAGGGTTTTTCGGTTATTCCGGATTTTTGCCGCTGCCGGACGGCGGACGAAATCTGGCAGGCGATTGACAGAATCGGCCAGAATCGTTTTGCCCTTCCTTATGGCATAGACGGCGCGGTCGTCAAGGTCGACGACCTGGCGGCCCGCGAGATGCTGGGCAATACCAGCAAGGTGCCGCGCTGGGCCGTCGCTTATAAATATCCGCCGGAACAAAAAGAAACCACGCTTCTGGATATTCAGGTCCAGGTCGGACGTACCGGCCGCCTGACGCCGATGGCCATCCTGTCGCCGGTCAAACTGGCCGGCACGACCGTCAGCCGGGCGACGCTGCATAACCAGGATTATATAGATCAGTTGGATGCGCGGCCGGGCGACCGGGTTCTGATCCAGAAAGCCGGCGATATCATACCGGCTGTTCTGGCCGTCTGCCCGGAATACCGCACCGGAAATCCGCCGCGATTTGTACTGCCGGACCATTGCCCGGTCTGCGGCGCCGTGACTGAACGCGATCCGGAAGGCGCCGATATCCGCTGCACCGGCGTTGACTGCCCGGCGCAGCTGGCGCGCCACTTGATCTATTTTGCTTCCAAAGACGCGATGAATATCGACGGCCTGGGGCCGGCCACCGTGGAAGCCCTGATGCAGGCCGGATATGTGCGGAGCCTGGCCGATCTATACCATCTTGCGCCAAGCCGCGACGTCTTAATCGAATCGGGGCTGATCGGCAAGCAAAAGACCGTAGATAAGCTGCTGGCCGCTATCGAGCAGTCAAAACAAAATCCGTTGGACCGACTGCTGACCGGTCTCGGAATCCGCAATATCGGCCGGCAAGCCGCCCGCGCCCTGGCTTCCGGATACGCCGACCTGGACGCCGTTATGGCGGCGTCGGCGGAGTCCCTGCAAAGCCTGCCTGATTTTGGCCAGATCAGCGCGCAGGCTGTCTTCGATTTTTTCCGCCAGCCGCAAAACCGGGAGCTGGTCGACCGCTTGAAGGAAGCCGGACTGCGGCTGACCGGCGATCAACCGGGCGGCCGGTCTTTACCGCTGACCGGCCTGACCTTTGTCCTGACCGGAACGCTGGCCGGGCTGACCCGCGATGAAGCGACCCGGCTGATCGAGGAAGCAGGCGGTAAAGTCAGCGGCAGCGTGTCCAAACGGACGCATTATGTCGTAGCCGGCGAAGATGCCGGCAGCAAACGCGGCAAAGCGGAAAAACTGGGTGTGCCGGTGATCGATGAAACGGCTTTGCGCAAACTGCTTGCGACTGACCGCAACGGGTCTTCACTTGAAAATTAACAGATCTGTGCCCTGATCATTTTTGACCTGAAGGAGAAAATCAATCATGATACAACCTGAAAACCTGGAAAAACTGAGCCGGATTCATTGCTGGCTGCTGGATATGGATGGAACTGTGACCTTGGGGGAAGAAGCTTTGCCTGGCGCCGCGCCTTTTTTCGCAGCCATTAAAAATCAGGATTATATCTTTCTGACCAATAATTCATCACATGCCGCCGACCATTATGTCAAGCGGCTGAATCGCCTGGGCATTCCGGTTGACCGGGGCCAGGTCCTGACATCGACCGATGCCCTGGCTTTGTACTTGCACCAGATCGGCCCGGCCGGCAGGCCGGCTGTTTTATATCCGGTCGGCACGCCTGGTTTCGAACAGGATTTGCAGGCAGCCGGACTGGTCCTGGAAAAGCGGCGGGAGCAGCCGATCGATTATGTGGTTCTGGGTTTTGACACGACGCTGGTTTATGAGAAACTGGATATCGCCTGCGATTATATTCGCCGCGGCGTTCCTTATCTGGCGGCCAATCCGGATCGGGTCTGCCCTCTGGCCGACAACCGGGTATTGCCTGACTGCGGCGCATTGATCGCCTATATGGAAACCTGTACCGGCCGCAAACCGATCCGTATTATCGGCAAGCCGGATCCGGCAATGATTGAAATGGTCATGGCCAGCCGCGGCTACCAACGTCAGGAACTGGCCATGGTTGGCGACCGGATCTATACGGATCTGGCATCGGCCTGTAACGCCGGTATTCTCAGCGTTGCCGTCCTGTCCGGCGAAGCGTCGCTGGCGGATATTGAAGCCAGCGATATCCGGCCCGATTTTATCTTTTCGGATATCGGCGCGCTGGCCGCCTGTCTATAAAATGCTCTTCCGGTCTTGATCATGTACTTTGCATAGAAAGGCATCTGTGATATGAAAAAGAAATCAGCCCGTCTTCAGCAAATGAAGATAGCCGTATCGACAGCCGGATTTATTGCCGGCCGCTCCGGCAGCCGTTACCGCCTGGCCGCCTGTCTGACTGTTTTTGCTTTTCTGCTGTTTGCGCCCTGCACGCTGGCCGCTTGTTCATCCGGTTCAGAGCCGGTCGATATGCAGGGGTACAGCCGCAGCGAGACTGCCACCGATTATGTCGCCATCATCACGGATCAGGATCAGGAAGCGATCATTATACAATTGTATCCGGACACGGCGCCGTTGACTGTGGAGAATTTCAAGAGACTGGTCGGTGAGAAATTTTATAATGGCCTGACCTTTCATCGGGTTATCGCAGGGTCTTTGATTCAAGGCGGCGATCCGTCCGGCGACGGCACCGGGGGACCCGGCTATACCATCAAAGGCGAATTCAGCCTGAATGGTATCAGCAATCCTTTGAATCATGAACGGGGAACTGTGTCCATGGCCCGCGCGGAGGATTATGATTCGGCTGGTTCGCAGTTTTTTATCTGTACGTCGGCTATCACCAGTCTGGATCGGAAATACGCCGTGTTCGGCAAAGTCGTTGCCGGTATGGCGGCCGTGGACCGTATATCGTCGGTAGCCAACAGCGGTTCGCCCAATAACCGGCCGAACCGTAAACAAATTATGAAAGAGGTCTTTTTTGTCAATCCTGAGTCAGAAACTGCAATCTCATCCACTCATTAAAATCCTGGTTGATTTGCGCGGCAATGAGCGCGCCTGCATATATACGGAACCGTTATGGGGAATTCCGTACAATCTTTATATTCCTTTTTTCACGGTTTATCAGCATGCCCTGGGAGTCAGCGACCGCCAAATCGGTATTTTACTTAGCCTGAGCATGTTTATGCAGGTTATAACCATGCCGTTGGGCGGCTTGCTGACCGACCGGTTCGGCCGGCGGCGAACGACTTTTTATGTCGATATTTTGGTCTGGTCGGTTCCGGTTTTGATCTGGGCGTTTGCTCAGAGTTTTACCTGGTTCCTGGCTGCCATGCTCTTTAACGGCATGTGGCAGATTACAAGCATATCATGGACCTGTCTGCTGGTTGAAGATTGTGATAAAAACAAACTGGTGCCGATCTTTACCTGGGCTACGATATGCGGCTTGCTGGCTGTCTTTTTCGCTCCGCTGTCCGGTTTGCTGGTCAGCCGCGTCGGCATCATACCCGCCATGCGTGTCCTGCTGCTGATTGCCTTCAGCCTGATGACAGCCAAATTTATCATTCTCTTTATATTCTCGCATGAAACAAATCAAGGCCGCATCCAGATGCAGGCGACCCGGCATGCGTCGCCCGGCCAATTTCTGAGCGAATATCGTCAGCTGGCCGTCAAGATGGCGCGCAATCCGCGGACCTGGCACTTATTGGCGTTCCTTGTGCTTTTTAATGTCGGCTCAACCATTTTGACAAACTTCTTTGCGCTCTATGCCACCCTGAGTCTGAATACCCCGGAACCTTATCTGGCTTACTTTCCGATCGGACGGGCGGTTATCATGTTGATCTTTATCTTTACCATTCAAACCGTTTTAAACCGACATTCCTTCAAGGTTCCGATGATCGCCGGACTGATCATCTATGTGCTCAGCCAGCTGGTTTTACTGAACGCGCCGGTCGGCCGGCCGGGCTTTCTCTGGCTGTATATTCTGGGAGAGGCTCTCGCTTATGCTCTGGTTGTCCCGCAAAAAGATTCTCTGATCGTCTTGTTCATCGACCCGGAGGAACGACCGCGTCAGGTTTCGCTTCTTTATCTGGCCATGACGGCCATTTCGACGCCATTTGGCTGGATTGCCGGCGAATTGTCACAGCGCAGCCGGCAGTGGCCGTTTCTATTGAACATGGTTTTGTTTGCGTTATGTGTGCTTCTGGTAATCCGGCTGCGGCCTGCTTCTGCTGACAAACAAGAAGCATAAAGCCGGCGCAGATCAAAGGACCTCGCGCAGATAAGCCATCCATTTGATTTTTGTCTCATCACTGATAACATGCTCCATGCGGCAGGCATCATCTTCCGCCGTCGATTCGCTGATATTCAGGATATCGGTTAAGAAGCGCTTCAGCATGGCGTGGCGCTGCAAAATATCGGAAGCATGCTGCCGGCCGTGTTCAGTCAGGCGAATTAAGCCGTAATGGGCCTGGTCAATCAATCCGGCTTCACGTAAAATACCCATGGCTTTATTGACGCTGGCTTTCGATACATGCAGATGAAGGGCAATATCCACAGAACGGACAGCATCGGTTTTTTCCAAAAGTTCCAGAATCGTTTCGAGATAATCCTCACTCGACGGGGTCAGTTTACTATCAACCGGCATATTCAATCCTCCTATCCGGTTAAGACATCCGGCTGCGGGTTATGTCCGGATCCGATCCGGACATGGGATCATGAGCTGGTCTGGTGTGTGTTGAGCTTGTACTTCTTCATGAAGGATATGATCCGATCATAGTCTTCCGGCAATTCGCATTCGACATGCATGGGCATTTCTTCAGCTATAGACAGGATCGTTGACAAGCCAACCAGAGCGGACAACATACTGTTGGCTACCAAACGGTCTCCTTCTTCGGTGACAAACACAACCTGTCCCCGGCATTGGTTCATGATCCGGGAAAATTCATCGACAAGTGTCTGGTTTGACGGCATAGCGGCCTCCTCAATG
Organism: Clostridiaceae bacterium; assembly: GCA_034927345.1. Classification (GTDB taxonomy): domain Bacteria; phylum Bacillota; class Clostridia; order Saccharofermentanales; family UBA5734; genus JAYFQE01. The sequence continues at coordinate 13,438 of JAYFQE010000007.1, read as the reverse complement.
CTCGCAGGTTTCCTACCTGCAGGTTTCCTAACCTTTGCGTTTTTCATTGCCCTATTGTACACTAATAGATTGTAAAGGTCGATATACCACAGGTTAATTCTACCACTTACACAATTGTCGCCTGCGGTTTATTACCATTATAACTAACTGCTTGCGGCGGTTCGGACTCTGCCGGATCAATTAAGGAGGGCAGACTATGTTGTTTTTTCTATTCGGCCTGGCAGTCAGCTTATTGGTGACCGGTATACTGGTCGCTTTGCTGGGCAAGAGCCTGATCGTCAACTGGGAACGGAAGAACCGCCGGCCGCTTAGTTATCTGACGCCTGTTTTACTGACGCTTGTTCTGCTTTATATCAGCATGACGCAAGCTGTTCCGCGCGTGCTGGATGTCGTGACTATTTTTGCCAATACCTGCACCGTTGAAGAGGTCGTCGCCCGACAGGAGGGCATTCACTGGCAATCGCTGGATGTCGGCGGCAGAAAATTCTATTACAATCAATGGCAATACCAGTTTAATCACGGGCGGACGTACCGGATATCTTATACGCCGCGCAGCCATTATATTATTGAGGTGACAGAAATTGTTGAACCCATTACCAAAAACTGATCCTGATCAAGCGACACTCCAGGACGGCCTTCATTTAGCTGCATCAAAAACAAAATCCCCCTGGCGTCTGGTTCTGTGCGACCTTGATGGGACTCTTTTAGATGATAAGAATCAAGTGTCGCCGGAAAATCAAGCCGCAGTCGCCGATCTGGCCCGAAATGGAGTCGGCTTCACTCTGGCGACCGGCCGTATGGATCGGATGACCCGGGTATATGTCCGGCAGCTGGATATCCGTCTGCCGATTATCGCCTGTAATGGCGCTGTTATCAGAGATTGCGCAACAGAACGGCTGATCAGCGCCGAAACCTTGCCGCCGGAGGATGTCATTGCCCTGACAGGCTGGCTTAGGGACAGAAAACTGGAATACCTGTGCTATACGCCCGATACGGTGTATTACCCGCCGGACAGCTGCCGCGTCGGCAATTTCCTGTCATATAATAAAATGGCCGCCCAACAAGGGACGGAGACCATTCCATTATTGAGTCTGGGGGAGGTTCCCCTGGACAAAATTGCCGGCGATCTGGTAAAAATACTGGCTGTTTTGCCGGATCAGCCGTTCATCGACGCCATGAAGGAATATCTGGCGACGCATATAAAATCCTGCGGCGTCTTGTCGATGCATGACGCGATGGATATCATGGCGCCCGGCGTTTCCAAAGGCCGGGCTCTTCGCCGGCTGGCCCGGATTCTGGACATTCCGGTTTCCTCTGTTGTCGCGATCGGCGATCATGATAACGACGCGTCCATGCTGGAAGCTGCCGGACTGGGGATAGCCATGGGCAATGGTACGGTGATCGCCAAAGCTGCAGGCGATGTTCAGACCACCGCCAATCACCAGTCCGGCGTTGCGGCGGCAATCAGGCGTAATGTCCTTTGCGGCGCCTGATTTTTTATTGTCCGGAAAACCGGCTAAAAAACGCTTGTAGACTATATTCGTACGCTTGAACGGTGTGGCACAATAGGGACACACCTTCTTGGCGTGCTTGTTCAGATCCTGATATACAAGCCCGGGAGGCGGTATACCGGGAGGAGGAAGCCGGATATGGGTGAATTGTCATCCTATCGTTATACGGAAGACAAGCTTGGATTTTATGTAGCTGCCAATGATCAGGATATGCTGGACCAGATCAACCGCCTTCTTCATCGCAGCGGCTGCGTTGGGATTATGGATACGGCCGGAAGAATGCACTACCTCATTGACGGCCGCCGCGGACCGCCCTTTGCGTCACGGCGCATCCTTGAAGCGGCCGGACGCCTGTTGTGTGACCGGTTGGATGAAAGAACGCCTTTACAGGACGCGATGGTTTGCGTTGTTGACGATGTCCTGACCGGACACGCGGTCCGCCCGGAGTTGAAAGGATATCGTTATCTGCGTTATCTGCTGCTGTCGATCGGCCTGGAAGAGACGAAACTGAGACCGATGACCAAAACGCTGTATCCGGCGGTTGCCACTCATTTTCATGTCGGCGTGATCCATGTCGAACGCGATATCCGATATGCCCTCGGCCAGACGGATCTGCATCAACAGGGATTGGCGCCGACGGCAGCTATTTGCCGTCTATATAACGAGGTTGTGCACCTGGCGGAAGCTGAACAGCAAAAAGAAAAACCCTCCGGCAAATCTTACAATTGCGAAGGGTTTTCATACCAAGACTAAAAGCAATCTCTAAAGATCGAATTAAGCCAAAGGCAATATAGGCGATGGGCAAGGATCAGCCGTTGACTTTGTCTTTCAGACCTTTGCCGGCTTTGAAAACGGGAGCTTTCGAAGCAGGAATCTTGATTTCTTCTTTGGTGCTGGGATTGCGTCCTTTGCGGGCGGCGCGCTTGCGAACCTCGAATGTGCCGAAACCGACCAGAACAACCTTCTCATCCTTGGTCAGAGCCTCTGTAATGGTGTCGAGCACCGAATTAATGGCGCCCTCACTGTCTTTTTTACTCAATTTTGTTGCCTTGGCAACGGCATCAACCAGATCTGTTTTATTCATTAGTTCTGCCTCCTTTGGGAGTTATTTCAAGCAATATTATGATACCAACGGGGAAGCAGTGTCAAGGGATATTAACTGAAAAAAGCTGCCAAACCATTAAATTTACAGGTTTTGACGGATTTCGCCGCTTGCGGTATGATGAAAAGACCGGTTTGAAGTCTTTAAATGAATTCAAAGGATATGTTAATCCTTTATATAGAACCGGAAATCCGATATGAGTGAGGCTGCCGTGAGAGATATAGAATGTTCCAGCATTACAGCGGTGATTGCTGATCTGTGCCAGAAAGCAAACCGCTATTTGCCGTCTGATTTGAATACTCGTCTGGCCGAAGCCAGGCAGATGGAAGTATCGCCGGCCGGTCAGGCTGTTCTTGATGAACTGCTGGCTAATGCAGAATTGGCTGCGTCGCAGAATTGGCCGATTTGCCAGGATACCGGAATGGCTGTTGTCTTTGTCGAGATGGGTCAGGAAGTGCATATTGCCGGCGGGAATCTCGAGGAAGCGATCAATCTCGGCGTCGCGCAAGGATACCGCGAGGGGTATCTGCGTAATTCGGTTGTCGATGATCCGCTGCTGCGTGTCAATACCGGCAATAATACGCCGGCTGTCATCCATTACCAGATTGTTCCCGGCGATTGTCTCCGCCTGACGGTAGCGCCGAAAGGCTTCGGCAGTGAAAATATGAGCGCCGCCAGGATGCTGAGCCCGTCCGAGGGCCTGGACGGCATCCGGCGCTTTGTTCTCTCGACCGTTGAAAATGCCGGTCCCAATCCTTGCCCGCCGGTTGTGATCGGCATCGGAATCGGCGGTACGCTGGAAAAAGCGGCTTTGCTGGCAAAACAGGCGCTGCTGCTGCCGGTCTGCGAATCGAACAGCCGGCCGCATATCGCCCGGTTGGAGCAGGAATTACTGGCGGCGATAAATGACCTGGGCATCGGCCCGGCCGGCCTGGGCGGCCGTATAACAGCCTTGACGCTGCATATCTTGTGCTATCCGACCCACATAGCCGGTTTGCCGGTCGTCCTGAATATGGGCTGCCATGCGACCCGCCACGCGGAAGCGTCTTTATAAGCGGCAGCGTCTCGATAATCAGCAAATAATCAGCAAAGATGAATAATCAAATCAGGAAGGCATGATATGGCGAGAATACGTATCAATTTACCCATGACGGCAGAACAGGCATCCGAATTGCACGCCGGCGATTTGCTGTTATTAACCGGCGTTATCTATACAGCGCGTGATGCCGCGCATAAGCGGCTGGTCCAGTGTTTACAAGACGGCAAACCTCTGCCGGTTGATTTTAACGGCCAGACAATTTATTATGCCGGACCCTGCCCGGCGCGGCCGGGACGGATCATCGGCTCAGCCGGACCGACCACCAGCGGCCGTATGGATGCTTACGCGCCGCTTCTTCTGCAACAAGGCCTGCGGGTTATGATCGGCAAAGGGCAGCGCCAGCCGGCCGTAATTGACGCCATGAAAAAATACGGCGCGGTCTATCTGGGCGCGACCGGAGGCGCAGGCGCTTTATTGGCGCAATGTGTCAAGGAAGCCGAAATTGTCGCTTATCCGGATTTGGGGCCTGAGGCCATTCGCAGGCTGACCGTAGAACAATTTCCGGTTGTCGTACTGATCGACAGCCGGGGCAACAATCTTTACCAAACCGGCAGACAAGCTTACCGGCGCTGAACTCTGGGTTAAGGTATTTGATGAATCTCCTTGCTTTCCGGTTCCTCGACCGGCGCCGGCCGATAATGATGCCAGAGCATGACAATAATGACTAAAACGCCAAAAATTCCGGTCGGCAGCAGGAACTGCCATGAAAACGGATCCATGATGGCGGTTCCGGCCAAAGTCAAGGTAATAGCTTTAGGGATGGCGCCCAGCAGGGAAGACCACAGATACATGACAAACGGCGAATCAGAGGAACCGAAGAGAAGACTGGTTATATTGTTAGGCGGTCCGGGTAAAAAACGCAGCAAGAAAATAGTCAGCGGATTATTTTGCAGCTGCTTGTCGGTCAGCTGACTAAAACGTTCGGAATGATCGGTTCCATATTGAATGATTTTCTGAACTTGACGGCGGCCGAATGTCCGGCCCATATAGTAATTTAAAATGAACTCGCCGGTTATGCCGGCGACAACCACCATCAAAGCAACATCAACCGGAAACAGCAGTCCGCTGACCAGGTAGATGACAGCCGAAGGCAAAACGACCATGGTCAGCGCTTTAAAAAGGAAAAGCCCGGTCATAATGGCCAGACATTCGTAAAAATCGAGATCCAGATTGGCCAGCCAATTCCAATCCAGACGCTGAATAATTTGCCCGGTAAATATGGCGCCGGCAATAATGATACAGCCAAGCAAATACTTCCACCACAAGTGATGGTCATGATGTTCCTTCAAATAAAGTCACAGCCTTCTTGCAGATTCAGCCGGAGCCTGCGGGCTCAAGCTGTCGGCATCGATGGAATGCTTATATTTTAGCACATTTCAAGCGGATTGCTATGCGAGCCAATTGTTTTTTTCGATTAAAATTGACAGGGATACCCATCGTCAACAGCTTGACAACAGGAATTCGTTTGATTAAGATAATGAATGCATTTGTTGTCATGCCTGTGTAGCTCAGTTGGTAGAGCAGCTGATTTGTAATCAGCAGGTCGGGAGTTCGAATCTGTCCACAGGCTCCAAGAAACAAACCGCGTGATAGTTGATATCGCGCGGTTTGTTCCATTTTTACTACTTAACTATTATATTTTCCAAAAATCATTTGGTATATTTGGGTACTAAATGGGTACTACAAACATTTTTTAAAGTAATAAGAGTTGTAAGTTATATTTTGGGTACCATAGACACCATATCTGGTGATCCAGTTTTTAAATTCCAGATTGCAACTTTCATTTTTTTGATGGTTTTTCCATCACCAAAATCTTGTAGGTCTTCTCTTCTAAAAACATTCAGTATTTTATTTAGACTGCCAAGATCAGCTGAAGTCATTAGAAATGCTTCTGATGGATCTATTAGTTTACAGTAAGCCCAAAGCTGGCCAAGATCATGCAATGTCAATTTGGTTTTTTTAGCTTCTATAAAGAAAAGCTTAATCTCTTTTGAATTTTTTGCAATACCTAGAACATCAATCTGAATATCTATCCCAGTTGCAATTTCACATCTGATGCCGTACCTATTTAAGACTACATCAAGACGTTCAGCGTGTGAGTCAAGAGTTATAATCTCGAATTTTTTATATTTATCTTGAAGATATTGATGCAGCCAAGCCCTCATTGGCTCGTATAATTCCAATTCACTTTTTACATTATGGTACATAACCTAATTCCTCAGCTATATCTTTCCACGAATCGAAATGGGTCCCTCTTATTGATTCAGGAATAAATTCATCATTCTCACCCGGATGATAAGGTTTGGGCTTGTTTCTTGCTTGACCTTCCCAATAGTACTTATGTGTTACATCTTGTGCAACCTTGCCTTCTGCCGCTAATCCTGCTACTAATTCGGCTGAAAAGGTATCAAGTGCTTGTGTTTTATGGAGAACACCAAACCCTATAGTTTCAAACTCATTAGCCCATATTTTTATTTGATGTTCTTTTTTCCAAAAATTGGGGAAGCCTTGATTATATTTTGTAAGATTTGCATCACGCATATTGGGATGGGCCCAATCAATATTCTGAACAGGAACATCTACATCTTTAAGCAAATTACATATATCAGCAACTATTTCCCAATTGTGTGGAACTTCTAAATAAACTCGATGCATATACCTATCAAAGAAGTAATTACTTCTTCTTATATACCCAGTAACATCCGAAAACCCTCTCAAAAATTGCATTTTCTGATCTCGAGAAAATGCAAATACCTCATGACTTATTCTGATATGTTCATGCGAGGAAGCATTTCCAATATATCGTAAAATCTCACGAATAAGATAATCATCATTTGGCTTTCTAAATGAAAGAATAGTTGATGAAGAATTCTGGATGAACGATATTCCTGTTCCCATCAAAGGCTCTAGAATGGATCTGATATCAGCTATACTGGCTCTTACATATACTCTTACATCGTTTAGAAATTCAGTTTCTAGTTTTTTATGAGGAATATCAATAGCAATAACTGTTTCAGTAGTTAGTCTTTGAATTTCTCCATTCCCAGAAATCATACCCAACAAATACGCCATTTCATTATTCATATTACTGCCTCTTACAAATTTACTCCAAAATCAAAATCATTTAGAAATTGGGCTGGAACGGTTTCTCGGATTGAGTCGAAATCAGTAATCAAACCATTTGGAAAATTGTGATACTGAATAATGTAAGCTAAATATTGATTGCAGTTTAATCTATGTTGGCAGTATCTTGTACCTGCACTAAAAGCATTACGAAGCGAATCTGGAGCGTTAGTTGAATCTCTTATCCAAATTCGCCCTTCTATTCCCCATTTATTTTCATAATCTTCCCAATCAAACCTGATTCCCCTTGTTGGATTTGCTAAATAACCTAATGCTATGAAAAATTCATGGTCATCATGGAACCTAACGATATTTCTATCTCCAAAATTTCTAGGCATCGCATTAATCTCCTTACTTCTTAATAAATATCAATAAATATTCATGTACTTTATTGATTCTAAATCTATATGGGTATCCTAATGGTCTCATATTATTATACTCGGATTGTCGGTCCCAGATAATAATATCATCAAAAATATAACCAATATTCTTCATTTCAGATGCTAAATCACAATGAAGTGGATAAAATTCACTTTTTTTCCTCAAATCCATAACATTAACAATGCAATATCCGCCTTTTCGAAGAGTTCGATGGACTTCTGTAAATATGCTCTTCAAATGATTAATAAACTCCTGATAGTCAGCAATGTTACCCAAATCATTACTCTTATCAGAATAATTAATTGTATCCCTTTTATCTGCACTCCTCTTCATGTTTAAAATATCCCAATAAGGTGGAGATGTAATGCAAATGTCAAAAATATTATCTTGGATATTTCTAAGCGTAGACAAACTTTCACCGTTAATAATATTAATTTGTGGATCTTCTCCTATGCGTCGCTTTGCTATATCACAAAACTCAAGTGACAAATCAATTCCAACGCCACTGCAATCTAAGTTTGAAGCTGCAATCATAGTAGATCCAATACCATTAAATGGATCCAAAACATTACAACCACGCTTTGAAAAAGTTCTCAATAACTTTTCGCATAATGCTATCGGGTATGAAGCAGGGTGCTTCAAATCGCGTTCTTCTTTTGTTTTAGAGACATCTCTCCAAATGCTGAAAGAGTTCTGCAACCATTCTTTACCCGAAAGATCATTGCATCTTTTGTTATCATCCATTATTCTGCCACCTTTTGGACTGTATTTTTTTCATTTCACGATCAATTAATGCTATTTCTGTTTCCGTTATTTCATATGCCTTATATACTATCTGATTCAGCAATTCAATGTAATTATGCCAAGAATTAGAAAGGTATTCTTCCTGTTCAATCATTTCTACAGTATTGATTACCTGTTTAAAACAATACTCTGTACCAGTGTTCAAAGGTAATCTTTTTAAGTACTTACTGTCTGTATGCATCGTCAATTTTGAATTATTATAACAAAACTTATATAGGTAAAAATTACAAAGCCTCGAATGAAGAAATCCGAGAATGTAACGACACATTAATTCATCTCCGTCTGTAAAAACAGTTACGGTCTCTGAAGCCTCAAATTCACCACCCATTGCAGCTATAATTCCAGATTCCGAGCTGTAAATATTCTGGATAAATATCTTATTTCCACTTGTCGGGCACTTTCTGTTTTTGTACCCAAACTTTCGGATATCTTTTCCAGTTACTGCGTATGCAGAACTAGATTTCCCACGTCCGACATATCCAGATCGCACGTCCTTAAGCATCTGAAATGAATATTTTAGCTTTTTATAAATTGAAAACTCTTCGACACTATTAAAAAGTAGTATTTCATCTGAATAAAATTCCTGATCAATTTTACATAAGTATTCAAAATTATTATTACTTAACTTCTTAAATAATATTCCATTTTTGGATGGTTTTGAATTCATTATTGTTATTATTATTTGTTCACCGCGAACATTTTTAAAATATGCGCCAATATCAACAATTGAAACAATCGTTTTTGTAGATAAAATTTCTTTACGAAGTAAACTATATGAATCGACGTGTAAGAAGTTTTTTGGAATGATGTATGATATTATTCCACCCTCTTTTGCAATTTCCATTGCACGGATAATACCCGCAACAAATAAATTATTTCCTGAATTTTGAACTTTTCTTAAGAATAAATAATCAGATGCTATAATCTGAGTGTCATTATTCAGTGGAGCATATGGCGGATTTCCTACAACAACATCAGCTTCTTTTTCTAAACCAAGAGCTTTAAGCGTTTCGCTCCCTCTTCGTCCAATCGTATCAAATACGGTAACTTTTGCATTGGGAACATGTTTGTTTACAAAATCAACAGCAGAGCGGTCTTGATCAGATCCATATATGCTCGAAAACCCATAGTATTGTGCTGCAAACAGAAAACTCCCCGTACCGCAGCATGGATCCAATATTATCATTTCCGAAGATACATCCAACTCCTCAAGCATTTTTTTCGCCAGAAACAAATCTGTATAAAAAACGCCATTACTCTTTTTATATTTCTTGTCTATTGCCTTTTCATATTTTATCATTTCATCCGAGTATCGGTTCTCTGAATCACGCAAATTGAAGCCCTCACATTTCATGTATTTTGAATTCATCAAAGATACCACGTTTTGAATTCGCTCGTTTGAATGCTTTTTATAATAAGCTTATTTCACCACCAAAATAAACATTACTTGTAATAATATACCATACAAAAAATCGATTTTGGCAAAATTTTTTTTCGCCTTAATGTCGCGTGTTGATTTCAAATTATTATCATGAATAATTATATACATCTATTTACTTTTGAACCAGTTTTGCTCACAGTTTATGTGTGCTATTCTTATTGGAGAGCTTTTTTGATTGGGGGACGACATCATGCCATTTGCAAAAAGCATAAAAATATTCCTTATGGATGGAGATCCTAACGGAAGATGTTTGTGTGAGCTTTCAAATTGGTCCGGAATTGCATATAAAATTCCTCGGATCATGATAAAGCAGTGTAATGACCGCCCAGAACTAAGCAATCCAGGAATTTATTTTCTCTTTGGATCTGATCTTGCTGCTGATATGCCGTTAATTTATATTGGTGAATCTGAGGACATCGTTTCAAGATTAAAGCAACACATCGAGGAGAAGGATTTTTGGAACGAAGCGATAATATTTTTAAGCAAAGATGATCATCTAAACAAAGCTCATATTAAATATCTTGAGAATATTTTTCATGAAATTGCCAGAAAATCTGCAAGATACAAAATTGTTAATAACAATATTCCTAAAAAGTCAATAATATCAGAATCCGAAAGAGCAGAACTTGAAGAATTCGTTTATAACGCAAAAATAATAGTTAATATTCTTGGCCATAAAGTATTTGAAGAATTACTGGTTGCGAGAATTAACAAAAATGAAAATGTAAATGCTAACGAAATATTTTATATAAAGTCAAAATCAAAAGATATATCCGCAAGAGGTCAATACTCTTCTGAGGGTTTTGTTGTATACAAGGGATCCACAATCAGTCCAAGTGAGTCCAAGTCTATTCCCGCGGGAGCAAGAAAACTGAGATTAAGGTTATCCAGCAATGGAAAAATCGTCGACAACAAATTTATAGAGGATACTCTTTTCAGCAGTCCTTCTGCTGCCTCAGACTGCATTCTAGGCTATAATTCAAGCGGTCCACAAAATTGGAATGTCACCGACATAATAAAAGTACCTCTTTTTGACGGAGAAAATTCCCTAGGCCAAGGAGCCTGAAAAGGCTACTCTGTTTACAGACTTCTCCATCAGAGGGATGAACATTTTGTGTTGGAGGTATGTATGCAAACAACAATCCAGACTCTTTTCAAGCGTGGGTACAGCAAGGCACGGATCAACCGGGAACTGGGAATCAACCCTAAGACGGTGCGCAAGGTTCTTCGAAGCCTGGAAAATGGCGAAAGTGAGGTCCAGAAACAGCCGCATCCGTCAGTCCTGGATCAGTACCAGGAATTCATCGAAATCCAGCGGAGCAAAGGCCTGAGCAAACAACGGATTTATCAGGATCTGGTTGACAGCCAGGGCTTCACTGGCAGTTACAGCACGGTTCGCGATTTCGTCAGCAAGCTGGAGAAGTAGACACCGAAGGCCTACATGGTGCTGACCGCCCTGCCCGGTGAGGAAGCGCAGGTGGACTTTGGCTACATCGGTACACTTAAAGTCAATGGCAAGCCTAGGAAGGCCTGGGTTTTCATCATGAGCCTGAGCTATTCCCGGCAAATGCACGTCAGCATTACGCTGGATCAGACCGTTCAGACCTTCATCCAATGCCATACGGCAGCCTTCAATTATTTCGGCGGTGTGCCGGAGACCGTCAAGATCGACAATCTCACAGCCGGCGTACTTGACGCCAATTTCTACGAGCCAGTCGTGCAACGAACCTATTCGGCCTATGCCACACATTACGGGTTCTGGCCCCAACCTTGCCGGGTCTACACGCCTACCGATAAGGGCAAGGTCGAGGCCAATGTCAAATATGTCAAGGAGAACTGCTTCAAGGGCCGTGACTTTCAGGATATCCAGGAAGCGCAGACGTTTCTGGACAACTGGCTGGCCAATACGGCCAACGTCCGGATCCATGGAACGACGCGCAAGAAGCCGCAAGACCTGTTTGACAGCAAGGAACGGGTCGCGCTCAAGCCGTTGCCGGTCAATGAATTTACTTTCTCCAAATCGGCCATGGCCAAAGTGCACCCGAACTGCCACATCGCCTACGCTAACAATTATTACTCCGTGCCGTACGCCTACATTGGCTGCGATGTCGACGTCATCGAGATCAACAATCTGCTGAAAGTTTATCACCAGAACAAAGAAATCGCCCTCCACACTCTGGCCAGAGAGGTGAAGGGCACTTATGTCACGAACAACGAGCATTATCCTGACTACAAGAATATATCCCCGGAAGAAATCCTGTCAAGGCAGGAGCAGGAAATGAGCGTCATCGGCGTCAACGCCTTGAATTTCTTCTACGCCGTCCTGCGCAAAGGCGAGATGCACCCGTACTCATATCGCTGCATTGCCGGCGTTTTAGCGCTGCGTAAGCACTTTGACAACATCACCATCGACCAGGCCTGCCGTCGCGCCGTCTGGTACGAATCAACCACCTACGGAGTGGTCAAGCGCATCTGCGAGCGTGGCCTGATCGCCCTGCCGACGGACACTTCGCTAGTCAAAGATCCCGACCCAGAGGACACCTATCCGGTTCGTGACTTGTCCCAATACGACCAGCTCAGCTTGACAGGGGTGATCCGACATGAATAATATCACCGCCGAACGGCTCAAATCCATGCATCTGTCCGGCATCGCCAAATCCTTGGACATGCGTGTCGAGCAGGCCATCCGCGAAAAGCTTTCCTATCAGGAGTTCGTGGAAATCCTGCTGGCTGACGAAGCCAGCAATCGCACCAGCAACGGCAATACACGGCGCATGCAGCGCGCACATTTCCCCTGCCAGAAGAGCATCGAGGAATTCGACTTCAACGCCCAGCCCAGCATCAACCGCCAACACATTTATCAGCTGGGCACCTGCGAATTCATCCGCAAGAAAGAGAACATCACCTTCATCGGCAAGCCGGGTACCGGCAAAACCCACCTGTCGATCGCCATCGGCGTCAAAGCCGTATTACAAGGCTACTCCGTGCTCTTCACAACCCTCAACGATATGCTCGACGACCTGTTCATGTCCAGAGCGGACAATTCGTTCCACCGCCATTGGCAGAACTTTGTCCAGCCCGATCTGCTCATCATCGACGAGTTGGGACTCCGAAAGCTGAACCAGACCAGCGTCGACGACTTCTACGAGGTGATCGCCAAGCGCTATGAGAAGAAGGCAACGATCATCACCTCCAACAAGGAATTCAATGAATGGGGACGCGTGCTCTACGATCCGGTGCTGGCTACCGCGATCCTTGATCGGCTTGTCCATCACTGCAATTTCGTCAACATCAAAGGCCCCAGCTTCCGGATGCGCGAGCGCGAAGGCTTGGAGATCATTCCGCCCAAAAAACGCGGCCGGCCGGCCAAGACCGTCGCCAGACCGGATGAGTTCGGTGACGACGATACCGCCGAGGAGGAGTTCGACGATGAAGAAACTTAATTTCCCAGTCGAAACCGTCGGCGAGGACTTTCCTGGCTTTTCGCATCAGGATGTCCAGGAACAGGTTCGCAGGATGCTGCAGAATCTCGAATGCGGTGTCAATCCGTTCTCCGGCCAGCCTTATGACTATTGGGATGCTTACCGACACACCTTCGACGATGTCGAAGAAGTCCGTCAGCAAATGCTTAAATATTGCTGCGATTACTGAGCAGATGTTTTGTTTGTGCAACTGGGGCCAGGTTCCGTCAGGATCTGGTCCCTTTTCTCCGTCCGTAATTTTGACCTGATCTCCGTCAGAAAATAGGTACTTTTCTCCGTCATGATTTCTTCATACGGTTTTGTGGGTAGTGAATTTTCTCCGTCATAAATGGGGATTTTTTATTGACAACAACAATGAACAGGCGAGTTCCGGTCAAACCGCGTTCTTTCAAGCTGGTTAGGAAGTTCAGCCAGCTTTCACGGTCCTCTTTCATCCCTTCCGCGGCGCCAATCACTTCCCGCTGACCCTCTTGGTTAACCGCCATCGCCACCAGA
>JAYFQE010000014.1:0-245153 GCA_034927345.1 Clostridiaceae bacterium | reverse complement strand
AATTTTGAGAGGGTCCCTTTTTCTATATCTAAAAACGAAAAAACGGGTTCCGAAGAACCCGCTAATCCGGTAAAATTATAGTTGTGACACAAATAAAATTACCTCACGACTATAGCAAATTTGGCGGGTATATGCAATTGTTATTGCCCATCGAGACAGGAATCCTTATACCAGCGGACGATTCGGTCAGACTGTTAAGCCAGGTCATGGAGGAATTGGACTACAGCAAGCTGTATCAGGCATACTCCCTTTATCATGTGCAATCTAGAAACGATTATTGTCTCAAGGCCAGTTTATGCAGTCTCCGCTTTTTAGTGCGATGGGATATATTATGTTTGAACTTTGCTTCGATGTTGAATATTACGACGTTCGGGAGATCGTGCCACTTGAATATATATCTGATTGCAGTATAATTATTATCATGATAATTGTTAACGCAGTGACCTGAACAGAAGGATTCCGATGATAGAAGCAGAGGAGCATCAGGCCTATGCATTCGCCATTGATTAAAACGAAATTCAGATTTCCGAGACCGCCGCAGTTTCTTGTGCCACGCCCGAGAGTCACTGAAAAAATAGGCGATTGCGTACACCGGAAGCTGACCCTGGTGCTCGCGCCCTCGGGTTATGGTAAATCGACAGCCGTGCAGGCGTGGGCGGAGAACGCCGGCCTGCCCTGTGCCTGGTTTACCGCGGATCCGGGCGACAATACGCCCGGTGTGTTCTGGAGATATGTTTGTGCCGCGCTCGACGGTATTCTGCCCGGGATCAGCATGAACACGGACTATGTCTTTTCATCCCCGGAACTTCTGGAGGCAAATACACAAATCAATATCATCATTGACAGTTTTTCAGAGTACCGCAATGACTGTGTACTGATCATCGACGACATGCAGTGCATTGTAAAAACAGAAATATATAAAGCCATCCTATACCTGATCAATTATCTCCCGCCATGCTTGCATTTGATTTTTATCGGAAGGTCGGAATCCTGGCACGGGCTTGCATCACAAGAGCTGAAGTCGCAGGTGTTGCGCGTCGGCATGAGGGATTTATGCTTCAAAGGGGAAGAAATCGCTGAGTTTTATGCGAAACGAAATATTAAGGTTGAAAACCATGAGGTGCAGAAATTGGAGGCCTATACGGAAGGGTGGGCCGCGGCGCTCGTAGCCGTTGCGATGGCTCTGGAAAAAGCCCCTGATAAATACGATGAGGCCGCGGTCAAGGAAGACTGCGGTAAAAACATTGAACAATTTCTGATGGAAGAGGTGTTGAGCTCGTGGCCGGAGGAGAAAAAGCGGTTCGTGTTTGAGACTTCGGTTCTGGATACCCTGAGTGAGGAATTATGCGATTGCATCACTGGCGGGGATAACGGAGGGCAGCTGCTCAGGGAGATGAGTGAGCGCAATGAGTTCATGGTATCCCTTGACGGCCGGCATTATAGATATCATTATATTTTCAAAGCATTTCTATACAGGCACATCAGCATGACACAACCAGACCTGGTTGAGGCGCTGCATGTCAGAGCCGCTGTCTGGTATGCAAAACAGGAGATGTATCCCGAGGCGATTCTCCATTATCTCGACGGATGCCGATTTGCGGAGGCCTGTTTATTGATCGAGCAGCAGCTGGGCGAGCTGGTTATGGGCAATTCATATGAAACCGGTCTGAGCTGGTTGGGCCGTCTACCGAAGTCATATTTGGACAGGAGCCCGAAAATCGCCGCTTTTTATTCAGCTTATCATACAGAGAACGGACAGTTTGACCTTTCTGAAAAATGGTTATGCAAGGCGGATGTCCTGCTGGATGCCATGGAAGAGTCCTTGCCGAAAAAGGAGATTAAAAATATAGTTTGTCTTCTGTGGAGTTATCTGTTCTTGAAACAGGGCAAGACCGACGCACTTTTTGCTGTCGCCGGAAAGATTGACTCGAAAATGACCAGCCCGCGGCGGATGGCAAGGTACTTGAATTTCAACGGATCCGACATTTATTTCTACAGGTGCCCGATCAGTTCGATGGTGAAGCTGATTGTGGAAGATATAGAAGATTATGCGGTGTTAAAAAGCAGCTATGGCAGGATTATCGCCAGGGATCCCGGCTATGAGTCCCTCGCTGTCGGAGAATACAATTACGAAACGAACCGTCTTGATGAAGCGCTTCCGTATCTGATAAAGGCGCTTGAGGCAGCTTGGTCCGCCGAATGCACCGGCGTTCTCGTTCCGGCAATGGTCAACATTGCCAGGATTAAAAAAGCGTATGGAGATATGCAGGGCGCTTTAGAAACCCTGAGTGAATGCGAAAGCAGTCTGAAAAAACTCAATCAAATCCATTGGACCTATCTGATCCAGGCTTTCAGCGCGCGTTTTTATCTGGAATCAGGAAACATAGAAGCAGTGAATCGATGGGCCGATGCAAGAAGGCTCGGGATCTACAGTCATATCAACAAGATCAACGAGTTTGAGCTGATCGTCTACGCCAGGATGCTGATGAAAAGAAACCAGCCCGATGACGCTCGCCTGCTTTTACTGCGCTTGCTGTCATTCGCGGATACGGAAGGCAGGCAGCACAGCAAAACCGAAATACTCAATCTGCTTGCGATACTGGCCTGTCAAAAGGGAGACGCGGCTCTGTCGGAGGAATATCTTAGTCAGACGCTCGCGATCGGATTACGGGAGGGCTATTACAGAAGTTTTCTGGACGAAGGTTGGGCTCTGCTCAGACCACTGAAGCGTTTCGCCGACCGGCGGCAAGGAGACGTCGCCGGGGAAAACCTGGCCCTTTTTTCTTTAAGTCTGATCGATAAGATCAAGGCTGAAGCAAGAACGGTCAAGACGGGCGGACGGGAAGAAGCCGACAGGATTAAGGAAAAACTGACAGCCAAGGAACTGGAGGTTCTGGAATTGCTCTATGCGGCAAATACAAACGAGGATATCTGCGTTAAGTTGAATATCAGTCTGCGCACGGTCAAAACCCATACGGGCAGTATCTACTCCAAGCTCGGAGTCTCCAACCGAGTCCAGTGCAACAAGCTTGTCCGTGAGTCCAGGCTTTTCGACTTTTCATAAGTTCAAAAACACAACTTAATATTTTCTGATTCATCGTACCTGGGTACGATGAATTTTTTTTCAAAATTATCTATGCTGTATATTGAACTATTCAAACAAAAGATTACCAAAAGCAATAGATAATGCTATATTTGGAGGAAAATGAAATGAAAACAAAAAAAATTCTGAGCTTCTTGCTTGTTTTCAGCATCTTGGCATCCTTGTTGTTGGGAGTTTCGCTTCCGGTCAGCGCCGCTTCCGGAAACTGGACGGATTTTTGCAGCCCGGCGGCGCCGGCTCTTGACACAACGACGCAGACATACACCATCAGCAACGCCGAAGAGCTCGCCTGGATAGCGGTTCAGGTTAACGCCAACAACAATAGTTTTTCCGGCTACACCTTCGAAATCAGCGCTCCGATCGATCTTAAAGATCATTACTGGGTTCCCATCAGTACCGGAGTCCCATTTCAAGGAAACTTTGACGGGAACGGCAATGCAATCTCGAACATGACGATCTCGGATTCGAGTCTGAAGTACACCGGCCTTTTCGGATTAGCGGTGAACGGATCAATATCCGGCGTCAACCTCACCAATGTTGCCATCAATACAACCTACTCCGCCGATTTTGGCTATGCAGGCGGTCTTGTCGGCTACGCCTCCGGTGAAACCATCACAAACTGCTCGGTATCGGGCAGCATCGCCTTTGCGGCAAGTAACGCGAACGCTTACTGCGGCGGACTTGCCGGCCGGCTGGACAACGGCACGCTAACCGGCTGCGCAGTCTTGGGTACCGTCACTGCAAATCTGACATACGGCTTGGAGACTTATTGCGGCGGTTTTGCGGGAGACGTTCAAAACGGCAGTATTTCCAACAGCTCATCCTCAGTCGTGGTAACCGGTTCGGCTCAATATTTCGGCGGTTTTGCGGGAAGATTATACCGCCCGACTGTTACCGGCAGTTCCACTGCCGGAAGCTGCGAAAATAATGATTCAAGTGTGTATGCGCCGTATATCGGAGGCTTTGCGGGCTTTGTGAGCAGCTCAACCATTAATGGCTGCCGGTCATCCGCGGGGATTACACGAAACAGCACATCAGGAACTGTCGGCGGTTTCGTTGGCTACGGCGACGGGGGTACATTCACCGGCTGCTGCTCGACCGGCAATCTGACCGGCGGAGGAGAAACAGGCGGATTTGTTGGCAGCGTCAGCACATCGCTGATTACAGGATCTTATTCCACCGGTACGGTGAGCAGCAACGGCACGAGCGTAGGTGGATTTGCGGGGTACAATGATGCTCCCCTGTCCGGCTGCTATGCCGGGGGAGCGGTGACGAGCTCCTCTGGAACAAGCACAGGTGGCTTTGCGGGACATATGACCAGCGCCGGCAGCGCAATCAACTGTTATGCCAAGGGTAACGTCAGCGGCCCTTATCATGTGGGCGGATTTTCCGGATACAACAACGGCAGCATCACAAACTGCTATTCCATAGGGACAGCCGGCGGAAGCGGCACCGTCGGCGCTTTCTCGGGCACCAACGGGAACAGTATCACAAACTGCTATTGGCTGACGGGGGCGGCGGCATACGGTATCGGCAGCAATACTTCGGATGAGACATCTGCTGTGGTCAAGACCTCTGCAGAGCTGAGCGACGCGCTATTTTATGTGACGCTGAACAACGGACAGACCTCTGCTCCATGGAAACAGATTGCCGGCGTCAACAGTGGTTACCCGGTACTTGACGGTATCGGCGAAGGGGCTGCAGCCGTGGCATATACCGTCAGCGGGACCGTCACATCCGCCGCTTCTGGGGTTTCCGCGGCAGGACTGACGGTAGGCTTGTATTCTTCCGACGCGACGGATTATTCAGGCGTTCCCCTTTACAATTCGACAACAGCGAGCGACGGGAGCTATTCGATTGCCGGCGTCGCCGCGGGAAGCTATGTTGCGGTGGTCGCGGCCGACGCGGCCGGAACCTATGCCGAGTCTAAATCCGCCTCATTCACGGTATCGGCTGATACCGGCGCGAACAACATTAAGCTGATGATCATCTGCACGATCAACGGCACGGTAACCCTGCCGGACAGCACAACCCCGGCGCCCGATGATCCTGTGAAGATGTACGGTTACGATTGGGATAGTAATTCTCTGTATTATCTTTCAAGCACAACAACAGATGCGGTCGGTCATTTTACCTTCTCGGTGTCGGTTGCTGATTCAGGATTTTATTATATTTGCGCTTCCACCTATGAATCAGGCGACACAGCGTACACCGCTAACGCCGCTCAAGTGATTGTTTCCCCGAGCAGTTACGGCACGACTTATACGGCGGATATCAGCCTTGTCGATCTGAGTGACAGCTGGCTTGGACATGTCATGACGCCAGCCGGCTATACTGAAGGCGACACGACGATCACGATCACGACACCAGAGGAACTGGCGTGGCTCGCGCTGCAGTCCGCACTTTTCCAGAACGGCTTCTCGGGCGTCACCATCAACCTTGAGGCCGACCTGGATCTTTCCGGGTACAACTGGGCGCCGATCTGTCCCTACCAGGGATTCGGCGGTGTTTTTAACGGCAACGGGCATGTGATATCGAATCTCAATGCCGATGTGTACTGTGATACGGCGAATTATAGCATATATACAAAAACCGGCGCGGGGCTGTTCAGCGACATCGACGGCGGTACGGTGAAAGACCTTGGTTTGACGGATGTCTATGTCGCGCTCAGCGCCAACATTACCTCCTTCACAGAGTTGGGCGCCGGCGCTCTTTCTGCCCACGCGGCCAATGCCGTCATATCAGGCTGCTATTCGACGGGCAATGTCTCCTCCACTGTCATGGGCTCCTTCGTTGGCGGTCTGATCGGGCAAGCCTATGATTCATCGATCAGCCAATGTTATTCGAAGTGCAACGTCTCCAACAACTCGAACAGTTCGACATATGGCTACGGCGGCGGCCTTCTGGGCCATTTGGGCCATGACAATTCCGCCGACATGACGGCCACCGTTATTGACTGCTACGCAACCGGCAGCGTCATCGGATCCTGCAAATGGAACGGCGGCCTTTTCGGCTGTTATATTGGGGCGGTCACAATTGCCAATGCCTATGCGGCCGGGACGGTCGGCGGTGCGGCTTATAACGGCAGTTTTGCCGGCTACGGGCAGTGCAATGGGTCCATCTCAAACATTTACTGGCTTGATCAAGGCGTGGTGGGGATTGCTGACGGCGCCGCTGCTGATATGGCGATCAGTAACGGCCTGACCGGCGATCAAATGACTGCCCAGACTTTCGCGGACCTGCTTAATTCGGACTCCGACACAACAGATCCATGGTTGTGGTACCCGGGAGTCAACAACGGTTATCCTGTACTGGACAACATCGGCGAGGGCGTACCTCCAGTCACCACGCATACGCTGACCATTTATTATATCTACGCAGACAGCACAACGGCAGCGACGACGCATACTGAGACGGTCGATGTTAATTCAACCTACAACGTGACGTCGCCCGAGATACCGCGTTATACGGCGGATCAAACGGTCGTATCGGGCACGATGACCGATGCAGATGTGACTGTGACCGTGACTTACATCCGTATTCCGTCCGTTGTGACGTCGATCGAAATCAGCGGCGCCGACACTGTGATTATTTATCCGAGAAGCAGCACGTTATCAGCTTATAGCGCGAAGGTCTACGATCAGTTCGGCGAAGAAATGATCGGGCAGACCGTGACTTGGAGTCTCTCGGCCCCGGTCAGCGGCGTCAGCATCAACGCCTCTACCGGCGTTCTGAAAGTGACCAGCAGGGCTCCGGCAGGCGGGACGGTCACCGTCAAGGCTGTTTGCGAATCGGCGTCAGATACCTGTACCGTAACGCTTAAGCGGTATGTGCCGGTCTCATATGTCAGATTATATCCCTCGAGCCTGAAACTTCAGCCCGGCGAGACCGCGATGCTGACCGCGACTGTTTACCCGTCCAACGCGACAAATCAGGCGGTCACATGGTCCTCCGGCAATCCGGCCGTGGCAACTGTTGTGAATGGTATTGTAACCGCTATTGGTTATGGCACCGTGACGATTACGGTGCGATCGGCGGACGGGGGCAGAACAGCTTCCTGCAGAGTGACGATCGCAGTGAGTGTGACCGGCGTAACGCTCAACACCACCTCAGCTTCTCTCAAATTAAGAGACACGTTACAATTAACGGCCACGATTACGCCTGCGAACGCCACGAACCAGAACGTGACCTGGAAGTCTAGCAACAACCGGGTCGCGCGAGTCGACAGCAACGGCAAAGTCACCGCCGTGGGCAGGGGGACCGCGACGATCACGGTGATCACCAACGACGGCAACTATAGCGGGGCTTGTACGATCAGGGTCAGATAACCGAAAACCGTTTAATTAAACCATACAACCATTTGGATTGCCGTTACATTTTGTATTAAACTCGTTTTCTTTGCCGCATATATAAAGCAAAAGGACTTGAACCATCGTGGTTTATGTCCTTTTGCTTTTATGTTTTATATAGACGCAGAGTAAAGTAGCCTGAACATATCTGTTTAATCAGGGAAGAGACAATCTATTGACTTCCTCAGGATTTTATAATCTGTCAACTGAATATAATGACCACTATTAGGGGCAATAATATGCTTGGTATGACTCGACAAAGAAAGACATCTTTTCATGATCTCTTGCCACAAAAACTCAATTTTCTGTGCTGTCTGTAGGTCAAGATTAGCAAAGTGCTTGAGTTCTTTTATGTAAAAATCACTCGAATGCGTTAATAGGATTATCGGCAAATCCTGAAGAACGGAATTCTTAATTGCTTCCAATATATTTTGGGTATCGTTTTTATTATGGGCAAATTCATATTCAGCCAAAGCGGTTTTATATGTACTCTTTTTACATAATGCTCCTAACATATAGTCTTTGGCTTCATCAGAGAACTCATAATAACAAAACGGCGGCGATTTTTTTAAGAGCGGTTTAAAGGCAAATCCCAAACCAAGAGACGTTGTCATAATTCCTATTTTTAATGTCATTGTCTTATCTACGCCGCTCTTTTTATATTCGGCTGTTGACAGTTTTTCTTTAAACTCATTATCAAAAGGTGTGGCAGGATCAATAAGAATTAATCCTCTTACCTGGTTCGGATACAATGTTGCATACTGAATTGCATTGAGCCCTCCTTGTGAATGACCGAGTATTACAATGTTTTTATCCATATTCAATGATTTAAGAAGCGTATTTAGCTCCGACGCAATATTTTTTGGCGTCCTGGAAAGCGTAGATACTGTGCTATTGCCATATCCCGCCCTATCATATAAAAGTATTTTATATTTGTCGCTTAATGCTTCACCGATATGCCACCATTCGGCAGAGCAAGAACCTAAACACGAATCAATGACAAGTATTTTATTCCCGCTTCCGTAAATTCTGTATGCAATGTCGGCACTGCC
Source organism: Clostridiaceae bacterium (assembly GCA_034927345.1). Classification (GTDB taxonomy): domain Bacteria; phylum Bacillota; class Clostridia; order Saccharofermentanales; family UBA5734; genus JAYFQE01. Next base: position 236,649 of record JAYFQE010000014.1, on the reverse strand, counting down.
AATTTTACATTCGTTCATCTAATCACTTCCTTATAAAGATCATTCACTTGCACTGGCTTTATTATAAAGCTCATCGACTTCTTTTTTACTCATCAGCTTTTCAACAATAAATGCAATAACAAAAATGCCAACCAAACTGACAGCGAGTCGGGTCAGTGTAAACTTCAGGCCAAGCGAGGACATCTCAAATAAGAGCATGGGAATTTTGGTTGTTGACCAGGCACCAAGAAACAGGAGCACATTCGAAAATTTCGCACCTTTTTTCATGAGTACGAGTGCAACAGGAAAAGCACCATACAGAGGACCGGCAGCAGCCGAACCGATAAAAATGGAGATCAGCATACCTCGGATTCCGGATCCTTCACCCAGGAACTTGATCATTGTTTCCCGCGGGACCCAGACATCTAATAGACCCAGCAGAACAAAGATGGGCGGGATGATCATCAACATTTCTTTTAAGCTGAACAGGGTTGTATTCACTGCCTTCATACCTGTTTCCTGGTTGATTAACACGACTACACCTGTCAGGACAATCATGCAGATAAAAAACAAGTATCGTTTAAACTGTTTCATAACTCACCCATCACCTTTCCGATTACAAGCGCCGCGACAAGCGCAAAGCAAAAAGCCAGACCGTTTCGCAGCAATGTGGCCTTCTTACCAAAGTGTTTCATCTCCAGTGGCATCGTTACGACACCGACCATCATGAGTGATGAAATGAACGCGCCAATCTGCATGTAACCCGCGCCGCCCTGCAGAAGCATAGCCGCAGTCGGGAAGGCGATGAATCCGGGGATCAGCGTGATCGCGCCGATCAGCGATGCTATGACAACGCCCGGCCAACCAGAAGAACTGCCGATAATCTTGCTGATAACCTCAGCATTCAGTACTGCGAGCATAATGCCCACCAGGGCGATGATCCCCAGAAACTGCGGCAAGATGTTTTCAAAGGCTTTCCAAGCCTTCATCAGAGACTTCTTGGTCTTCTTGCGATCCTTGATCAACGACCCAATGACCAAACCGGCCGTGACAGCATAAAGAATTATGTTTTCCATCGCCTATTCCTTCCTGAATTTGTTAATTTGTATGCCCGTCAATCGAGCGCCATGTTCGCTTTGCTGGGATGACCTCCAAATTATCATGGTTGAATCAGCTTAACAGACGGTTATAAGCTTCGATTATTGAATCAATACGGGCTCGGCGTACGGTCAATACGTCGATCCATTGTTTCAGGTATGCTGTGCCTTGTTCTGTGATCTGATAAACGCGCCGTTTTGGCCCGGGTCCGCCAGACTCCCATTCAGAACGAATGTGACCATTGGCCTCCATTTTTCTAAGTGTGCGATACAACGTACTCGTATTCAAATCTTCCAAACCCAGATTAAGTTGCTTGAGCTTTTCCAACATGGCATAACCATGACTGATGCCCTGGGTCATGAAAATCAGCAGGGATACTTCCGTTAACCGTTGTGCCTGATGTGGTTTCCCACAGCAGAGCGGTCCCATTTCATCGATCATGTCAATCCTCCTTGCCAAACTATCTGCTATACAACTATATGCTTGTTGCACATAGTCTATCAGGTAAACTCCATGATGTAAATACTTCATGGTATATTCATATACAAAAAGCGTTGGTGAATGCTCATGTCGTCGTGTAATTTACGCTTTCATAATAGTTCAGCAAACATATTGACATTTATCGATATAAGATTTACACTGAACATTATATAGATAAATATCTATGTTAAGAGGCTTCGGCTGTAAAGGAAGAAGGAAATACGATGTTATCAAGCTCTAGTGCGGCACAGATGTTTAAAGCATTATCAGACGAAACCCGTCTGAAGATCGTTGATATGGTGTCCGGCACTGAATTGTGCGCCTGTGATATTCTCGAAGAATTTGAATTGACGCAGCCAACGCTGTCCTATCACATGAAAATACTAACCGATTGCGGTTTGGTTAATGCCAGAAAAGACGCTGCCTGGACGCGGTATACACTGAATACTGATTCTGCCAAGGCACTTAATGAATTTCTTGAACTGATCACGGCAGAGACCGATGAAGTCATTGCCGGCAGGCAAGGACATGCGGCATGCAATGGTCATAGGTGATTATAATGGAGATTATTTCGACGATATTCGGTTGGTTGAATGACCAGCTGCTGAAAATGGCCTGGCTCTCCGATCTTATCCGCTTATTGGTTGAGAAGGTTTTTGGTCTGTCAATTTCGGAACGATTTGGCGGCAGCTTACACTTTTTCCTTTATGACACGATCAAAATATTTATTCTATTATCCGTATTAATTTTTACAATATCTTATGTACAAAGCTATTTCCCGCCTGAGCGGACTCGCAAAATCCTTGGCCGATTCAATGGCATTGGCGGTAATATCCTGGGCGCCTTATTGGGTACAATCACGCCATTTTGCTCCTGCTCTTCGATTCCGATTTTTATTGGCTTTACCAGCGCTGGCCTGCCAATCGGCGTAACCTTCTCTTTCCTGATTTCCTCGCCGTTGGTTGATTTGGCATCGGTTTTACTGCTGGCCAGCATCTTCAATTGGAAGATCGCGATTGCTTATGTCGTCGTCGGTCTGATCCTGGCTGTCATTGGCGGAACGATCATCAGTCATTTAAAGATGGAAAAATATGTTGAGCCTTTTGTCTTTGTCAACAAGCTGGCCGAAGTTGACGCGCCGGCAATGACGCGTAAAGACCGGGTGTTATTTGGCCGTGACCAGGTTACCGAAATCATTCGTAAGGTTTGGCTGTACATTCTGATTGGTGTTGGTATCGGCGCCGCTATCCATAACTGGATTCCGGAAAACATCATCACCGCGGTTCTTGGCCAGAAGAATGTCTTTTCTGTTCTTATCGCCACGCTGGTCGGCGTTCCCATGTACGCGGATATTTTTGGCACCTTGCCGATCGCTGAGGCGCTGGTTGGCAAAGGGGTGGGAATTGGCACGGTTCTTTCGTTCATGATGGCCGTCACCGCATTGTCCTTACCTTCATTGATTTTATTGAAAAAAGTTGTTAAAACGAAACTGTTAGCGACCTTTACGGTCATCGTTACAATCGGCATCGTGATCATTGGCTACGTATTTAATGCCTTCAGCGGCTTACTGCTATGAGCCATATGGTCATGAAAGTTGTTAGGGAAGTCAGGATCTCATTTTTATGATAGAAGGGACGAATTAAAATGGTTATTAAAATACTTGGCATGGGCTGCCCAAAATGTAAAACGCTTGAGAAATTCGCTCAGGTTGCAGTTAAAGAGCTGGGTGCGGATGCTACAATTGAAAAAGTGACGGACGTCCAGAAAATCATGAGCTACGGCGTGATGTCGACCCCGGCTCTGGTGATTAACGAAAAAGTCAAAGTATTCGGCCGAGTTCCGGATCTGAAAACTGTCAGAATGTATATCCAGGAAGAAATGTAAATTTGCCGACCTACCCATTGGTTTCCTCTCGAGGAGGACTTTAAAATGACTGCAAAGAAACAGCCCAAGCGCATCGTCATCATCGGCGCCGTTGCCGCAGGTACATCGGCTGCCGCTAAAGCCAGGAGAAATGATGAAGAGGCCGAGATCGTCATTTATGAAATGGATGAATATATTTCCTATTCCGGCTGCGGCCTGCCTTACTATATCGGCGGCGCCGTGGAAAAACTAAGTCAATTGACGCCGCGCGATCCGGCTTTCTTTAAAAGTAAATACAATGTCGACATCCTGATCCGGCACCAGGTCTTAGGGATTGACGCAGAGACGAAAACGCTCAGAATTAAAGACCTTGCCGGCGGGACTGAATTTACCGATCACTATGACGTGTTGGTCCTCTCAACAGGCGCCACAGCGGTAGTCCCGCCCTTTCCGGGTGTCGAATTGAATCAGGTTTTTACTTTGAGAAATCCGGGTCATGCCCTGGCAATCCGAAAATATCTGGATGATCAGAAGCCCAAAACAGCGGCGGTGATCGGCAGCGGCTTCATCGGACTTGAAATGGTCGAGAATCTGGTTCGCGCGGGTCTCAGGGTTACCGTGATTGAAAAATTGCCTCAGGTTTGCCCTTTCCTTGATCCGGATATGGCACCCTATTTGCAGCAATATCTTGAAAAGCAGGGCGTTAAGGTTATTACCGGCCAATCAGCGAGTAAAATCGAGACGGACTCTGTTTTCATCGATGATGGAACGCCCATTCCGGCCGACCTGGTCATCATGGCGGTTGGTATTCGGCCCAATGTCGCCCTGGCCAGATCCATCGGCGTCACTATAGGTACAACGGGAGCGATTGCCATTAATGAAAAAATGCAGACAAATATTCCGGATGTTTATGCTTGCGGCGACTGTGCTGAAAGTTACTCGATTGTCGATGGACGGCCGCTCTATCGTCCTTTAGGCTCAACGGCCAACAAGATGGGCCGGATCGCCGGCGACGTGATCACGGGGGGGTCACTCGCACATCGCGGGATTGCCGGAACCGGCATTTTCAAGGTTTTTGACATGACCGTCGCGGCGACTGGCTTATCGGAGAAAGAGGCCGGGGACAGTGGATACGATGTCGTTGTCAGCCACAATATCAAGCCCGATAAGCCCGAATATTATCATGGGCAGGAAATGGTCATTAAAGCGATCGCAGATCGCCGGACAGAAAAGATCCTCGGCGTACAGATTGTCGGCTATGAAGGCGTCGACAAACGTATCGATGTTTTTGTGACCGCGATGACGGCCGGAATGAAGGCGTCAGACTTGTTTCATCTCGACTTGGCCTATGCCCCGCCCTTTGCCACGACCAAAGATCCGGTGATGTATACCGGTATGATCCTGGATAATGCGATCAACCGCAGCCGCGAACTGATAACGGCAGAGGCCCTGACCAACGCTGAACCAGACAGCGTACAGATCGTTGATACGCGTGTTCCCAAACAATATGAAGAAGGGCATGTCGAACGGGCAGTCAGTATACAGCACGCGTCGGTTCGGAGTGCTTTGAGTCAACTGGATAAAGAAAAACCGGTTGTTACGTACTGTAATAAAGGCACAACGGGCAATGCGGTTCAAAACATCCTGATTAATCACGGATTTAAAAGGGTGTATAACTTGTCAGGCGGTTTTAAGCAATATCAAATCAATAAAAAACGGAGTAAAAAGAAGGAAAACTAGGAAAAAATCCCCAATGTGGGATCTGGGAGGCGGACAAGATCCCGGATATATAGCACCATCAGTCCGCGCTCCCGAATCATTAATCATGCGGAAGTGTCTGCCATACCTTCACGACATGCGAACGCCGGCCTAAAACGGTTGAAACAAAGCTATCAGACCGGCGGATTCAATCAAGGCAAGTTTTCCGGGTGCCCCCGGTATTGACTTGGCGTGCACCCCATAATGTCCTTTGAGGTATACGGAACTAAAATGGAACTGGTCAATTAGCTGTTCTTGTTCATCTTTCCGTACCGATGTAAAGGTCTTGCGAAGGAATGTGTCCAACTCCTGGATGAAGGTTTCCGTTATACTAAAAAGACAACAAAAGCGAATTGAATATGTATAATTTGATTTTGGGCATTGATCGCTCGGTTATTATTTCCTATAGTGAATAATGATAGTAACTTTTTACAGGGAGGGATTGAGATGAACGGTCAGGATCGGCTATTCCAGCGAAAATGGGGCGTGTTCACCCACTATCTTTACGGAGCTCCCGGAGGCAGTGCGGGAGAGAAGCTGCCGGACGACGACTGGAACGAGCGTGTGCGTAGGTTGGACACAGAACGGATTGCCAGGACGCTTTATGACGTCGGCGCTCGCTATTACTTCTTCACACTGATGCAGGTATGACTGCTGAATCAATCACCCAATTTCAAAGACAACTATTCTTGCAGCAATTCGCAGATTGGCAATTTGTAAAGCTTTCTGATCGGTAATAAATAGAAACAGTATGTTAGGAAAACCATTAGCGGCAAACTGAATGATATTTCCAGAAGAGGATAGCCTTTGAAAATATTGACAACTTTCATGAATAGGTTTTGTGTGTTTTGAGTCGTCATAAAAACCGACAGGATACCGATACTCAGAAAATTGGCAAGAATATAAGCAAATAAAATAATAATCGCGCTTTCAATCAGTTTTAACCGTTTCATCAGATTATAAGTCATTCCGCCCGCTCGCAGCGCGCCAATTATTCGACGGTTGCGAGCGGCAAGCGATTGACCGAAAGAGTAGATGCTAAAAACGGCAAAACAAAATAGTAAAAGCAGAATACCATAGGCGATGAGTTGCAGGTTATTATCGTTACTTTCGGCTTGTCGTTCAAATTCTGACCGCAATGAGGTATTCATGTCCGGATATAATAGATTCAAACGGTCTATATTTTGGCGTAGCGTCTGATCATTTAGGTAATTCTTTAAATCAATATATACACTGGTAATCTGATTATGTAATCCAAACAGCCGGAAAGATTCATTGCCCCAGACCAGACATGAATCAGACGTAGTAAAGCCAATTGGTAAATCATTCTCCTGCTCGCTCAAATAAGCGATGGCAGCAATCCTGACTTGAACGTCTTTCCTGATCCAGGATGACATGTCTTCATTTTGGAAACGATCACTTTTATCCTTTGAGTTCGGTGAAACAGGACGGATGATTTGCGTCAAAGTCAGATTATCGCCTGTTTTGGCGGTCGGATTTTTGTTGCGCGTGACCAGAATAACCGCGTCCCCCGCCATCATGGTTTGATAATCGATTTCTCCCTTGATGACAAATTGTTTTAGACTGTTCAAGGTTGCCCGATCAGCGCCAATCAAGGCCCCTGTATAAATCCTTTCCTCGCTCTTGTACCCATATTGTGCTTTTTCACGGGCAATGGTTTCAGAGTCATTGATGCCTTCTGCTTCTGTATCTGCAAATCCAAGGGATGAAAGCTGTCGGATGCTCTCATTGTTTTGAGTGCCAACAAGATTAATCGGAAAAGTGCTTACTGCAAATATTGATTCAATATCATTCATGGTATATAAATCATTCAAGTCCTCTGCAGAAAAACTATTCATGACCAAAGGAATATTTAAACCAGATACAGAATAAATATTTGAATTTGATATAACTGCGTCAAATTTAGCGTAATAAATTCTTGTTTGATCAAGTTTCGCAATTAATAAGGAACTGATCAACATGACCGAAAAGCATATCGCTAAGGTAAAGATTACACCGGACAAAGCAACCTGATTTTCACGAAAGGAACGCAAAGCCCATAGCCATACTGGCCGACTTTCAAGTTTACTGATTCTAGAAATGTTTACAGGTGTCAAACGTTTTTTATCTAATTGCCCTTTATCACCAGCCAAGGGGCGCTGTTTTAGCGGCAAATATGTCATGATCGCAAAAACGACGATTAGAGCGACGATAAAACCCAGGGCGATCAAGATTGTTAAATCAATTCGAAAATCAAAATTAAAATATGGGATACTATCCCTGATTATCAATCGAGCAACCGCGTAAGCCGATAATAATCCTGCGCTCAAGCCAAAAGGCAACAACGCCAGCAAATACAAAGCAAGCTGGTATCCAGAGAATAGTATGATTTGTGTCGTTGATGCACCTGCCAAGCGCAAATATAGAACGGTCTTTTCATGCTTTTTCCGAAAAATGATCAAGGTCGTTAAAACGGCAATCAAGGTAACGCTAACCAACAAGACGATCATCAGATTTAATACATTTTGGGTTGATGTTGATAGTAGATCATAACCAACAGCGTTATCAACTTCCGGGAAATGACTTGATAGATTCTTTTGATAATCACTGCCAATAAGTTCAAGCGCTGCATCTGCCGGATAGATTGCCGAATTTAGATAATACTGGTCCAGTGATAAATTGAATCGCTTAGCAAACTCCCGAAAAAACGGGAAGTACTTGATGTTGTCATTCAACTTCAGCGTCACGGTTCTGGAAACCACAGAATTTATCGTCTGCTCCGAATATGCAGTAAAAACACTTGGCAATTTAGGGGATACGGTTTCTGATGTCTCAGGATGAAACTGCATATAGGAGTAATTTTTCAAAATTCCAACTAAAGTATAAGTTTTTGTTAAGGTGTCTCCGGCAGGACTATCTTGTTGTGATCGAACTGAGCATAACCTCACTTGATCACCAATTTTTGCATCTAGCCGCATCGTCAAAAGAGCTATTTGTTCGATTGCGATTTCTGATGAATTTTGCGGCCAATTTCCCTCAGCTAATTCAAGATGAGACATTTGCCACGCGATTTCGTCAAATGTGCCGATGCTGACTTTTTCGGATATTTCGGACAATGGATTGCTAACCAACCCCTGTTGAAAAATGACACCTAATGATGAAACACGAGCGTCCTTGCTAAGGGAATCAATTAATTCGTTACTACATTCAAAGAAGAAACCATTTTGTGAACCATAGGTATGGAGATAAAGCGTTTGTCTTGCAGTCTGGAGGTTAGTAAGTATCTGGACGACCAATACCACAAGTGCAAGGCAGACCGCAAGTGAAATCAAAACGGAGTGATTACGAGCGGTTTGCCGGCGAATAACTTTTAACCAAAAGATGAGTAATTTCATATGATTTTTCCATCCCTGATTTCAACGATACAGTCCGCAAAAGATGCCGCTTCATGATCATGAGTGACTAAAATGACAGTCTGCTGCCATCGATCTGACAAAGTTCGCAGCAACTTTAAAACAGATTGTGATGTACTATAATCTAGATTACCCGTCGGTTCATCTAAGAGTATTGCTTTGGGTTTCATAATTAGTGCACGGGCAATAGCTGCTCGCTGTTGCTGGCCGCCCGATACTTGACTGGGCAAATGACTCAGCCTGTCTTTCAATTCTAAAACCGTACACAATTCTTCAAAATATTTCTCATCGAATGAGTTGTTTTCCAATAACGAAGGGAAAATGATGTTCTCCCGTAAATTTAACTCTGGGATCAGATTGAAAAATTGAAAGACGAAGCCTAAATATTTACGACGAAAAAGACTCATTTTGTTTTCTGACATAGTACTGATCTCTTGATCACCGATCCATACAGATCCTGATGTTTGCTGATCCAATCCGCCGATCAGATGCAGTAGGGTTGATTTGCCCGAGCCACTTTTGCCCATGATCGATAAAAATTGGCCTTGAGGAATCACAAGGTTAATATCTGTCAATGCGTCAACGGAATATTGACCCATCTGATATTTTTTGCATAGATTCTTTGTCTTGATCGCATACTCGCTCATTTGTTCGACTCTCCTTGAATAATATTGACCCAATGTCTTGACAAACGAAAGAATAGACATCCGAGAAAGATTCCAAAAATTTGAAAAATTATAAACGCAGTATCAAAACCATCAGTGTTTAACGAAAAATTGTAATAGACAAAAAAATAAATCAAGTCAATAAATATAATGAGAAATATAGGCAGCATAATCGCCCGGCGCACGGTGAGTCTTTTATGAGTTAGCCATAAGCGGCAGCTAACCAAAGCAGTTATTATAGCAAGATTAAGAAAGGAAAATAGAATAAGCTGAATCAACTCCGCTCGATAAATCTGCAAATGCGCATGAATCTCTTCCAGAGTCATTTCCCCATGATAGTAATTGTTATTGACATCATTGATTGTTCTATTCTCGAACAGATCTCGGATCCAGTATTCGAACGGCAATAGATTGTGTTTGTACTGACGGGCCTGTATATAAGGAATAGAATTAAAGTCATCGATGATGATTGGAAACAACATGAGGTTGATCAAACCGACGCTTAATGCGAAACTGCAAAAGAATAACAGATGCTGCTGAATTGTATAGCTCTTTTTGATGAATAGATATACAAGAAAAACAAGATAAATCATCGTACTTATTTTTATCAGTGAATCTGCTTCTAAATACATTTTTTGACCCTCTCACAAATGTACTCATAACACTAATAATCGCTCGAACATGACTCATTTTTTCATATAAGATGATGTATTATGATTTTGATTAACAAACGACTATATTGAAATACAAATGCAATATAGCCGCTTGTTGATACTAATTAAAATAAATTAACTTATTTCATTTATCGATTTGTCCCATGCTCTTCTTTTTGTAAAACGAAAAGTTATTTAAGGTAAACGTTTATTCTTATGGTTGCGGATACCCATAATATGTAATCCAGAATTTACTTGCAGGACTATTTATAACTGCTCGTGTTCCATCTGTATAGTAATTGTTATATGCAGTTAATCTGTACCTAAAATAGCCATGCTGATCAGTTAAATTCTGTGAGCCGCCATATATAATACTACCCGTATTTGCAGGAGAATTCCAATTGGTTCCAAAATCATAATAACCGAAAAGACCTTGTGCTTGAGGACGTGCATAAAATCTGGCAGTAGAAATATAACAATAAGTATCTCTATGTTTGTAACTGAGATCAAGAGTAGTTTCTGAATTAGGGTACCCATCAACTCCAATGGTTGTGTATGTATTAGAAAAGCTGAATGAAGCAAGATCCTGTTCTTGGTAAAGTTGATATGCAAATACGACACTACCCGACAAAACCAAAACTAGCATTACTATTGCACATATAGCTAAATACTTTTTCATCCATCTTCCTCCTTGTTAAAACCTGTGATCATATGGTTTAATGCTGAATTAAAGAACATTGATTGACAACCACATTGGTGATACATCCCCCTTCACAGTAAACGATGTATAAAATTATTAGCAACATTATTTAAAATGGCGAATATACTTGCTAATCCAATAAATATTATTTGCCTGGCAATGATATTAAACTATTTAAATCATAAAGATATGCCGAAAGACTTGCAAGAGTTTTGGCTCAAACGGCAAGTTTTGCGTATCAAGTGGTTAATCGGTCATCGGATCACTTGCTATTTAGTCGTATTATAGTTATATTATGAATACATGGTGCCTGATTAATATAATCAATTTATGCTTATTTGTAAAGAAAGGATGTGAGGAAAGTGCAAATTGCGATATGCGATAACAATCAGGTTCTGTTGGACCAGCTGGAAATAATGGTTGAACAAAGCGTAAAAGCGATCAAGCCTGGACTGCCTGTTATTATTGATAATTATTCAGATGATCGGGCTTTAGCTCAGGCTGTCAAGAACGGCAAACGGTATCAGATCATTCTTTTGGACTGGGAAATGCCTGGACTTGGCGGCGAGAATACGGGTTTGATTATCCGGCAATATGATCAGGATTGCCTGATCATTGTGGTTACGGCACATGCTGATTATTCACTTGAGGCTTATCAAATAACAACTTTCAGATATGTACTCAAAGATCGGCTGCATGACGATCTGGTTTCAGCACTAGCGGCTGCATGTCAATTATTATTTCGTAGAAGTCAAACCGTGTTGATTCGGCTGGCTAGAGATCAGCAGATATGCGTCTCGGTCGCTGAACTTATTGCTGTCGAACATCGCAACCGGCAGAATATATATTATACAGTCACCGGCGATTATATTGGCACATACCGCGAATCGCTTCAACAGATCGAACAGCAGCTGGCTCCGCTTGGCTTTATCAAGCCGTTCAGGGGGTATCTGGTCAATCCACAACACATCCGTCATAAATCGATGAATCAATTGACGATGCAATCAGGCTTGGTCATTCCGATCAGCCGTTCATATCAGGAACAAATTGCCAAAATGCTTTTTCGAACAACAGAAGAGCAGCATTGATGCAACATCCGGTTTTCGTGATCAGATTGTTACTATTATCAACTATTTCTGAATCGACTTTATGCTTTCCGGCTGGTTAAGAAACAAACGTGACAGAATCGCCGGGATATCCGAGTGTATACTCATATAAAGAATAATAATAACAACCGTAAGATATAGGGGAGGTATTACGATGACGCCTGGTAAATTTAATTTGACGCGCGAACAACAGGAAGAATTGCTTGGTAAATTGGAAATCCGTTTTGCGAAAAATCGGCGTCGCCATCCCGATCTGGAGTGGACGATTGTACGGGCGCAACTGGAAGCAAAACCCGATCGTTTAAGTGCTTTATTTCAGATGGAACAGACAGGCGGCGAACCGGATGTGGTTGTTTTGGACAAAGCGGCCGACGTAATCCTGTTTGCCGACTGTTCGGCGGAAAGCCCGATTGGCCGCCGGAGTCTTTGTTATGACCGGGCGGCTCTGGAGTCGCGTAAAGAAAACCGGCCGGCTGACGGCGCGGTTGATATGGCTGCGGACATGGGTATCGAGCTGTTGTCCGAAGAACAATACCGGGCTTTACAAAAAGTCGGAGCCTTTGATCTGAAGACTTCGAGTTGGGTGAAGACACCGCCTGCGATACGCGAACTTGGCGGTGCGGTTTTTTGCGACCGCCGCTACAATACGATTTTTGTCTATCACAACGGCGCCGAATCCTATTATTCCGCCCGGGGATTCCGCGGTTTGCTGCGCGTTTGACTGACGGCAATAATTTTTCATTTATATCTTTTCAGCTTTATCAGGCAAGATCGAAGCGATCGGCGTTCATCACCTTGTTCCACGCCGCTATGAAATCTTCGACGAACTTATCCTGAGCATCGGCGCTTGCATAGACCTCCGCGATCGCCCGGAGCTGAGAATTTGAACCGAAGATGAGATCTACGCGGGTTCCGGTCCATTTTAATTCACCGGTTGCCCGATCACGGCCTTCAAATATGGAATCATCTTCAGCCGCAGGCTTCCACACGGTGCTCATATCGAGCAGATTAATAAAGAAATCATTGGTCAGCGTTTCAGACCGATTGGTAAAGACGCCATGCTTTGTCTGTCCGTAATTGGTTTTTAAGACGCGCATGCCGCCGATCAAAACGGTCATTTCAGGCGCTGTCAGGGTTAGTTGTTGGGCTCTGTCAACCAACAATTCTTCGGCAGGAACAGAAAATTTGGTTTTCAGGTAGTTGCGGAATCCATCGGCTTTAGGTTCGAGCACTCTAAATGACACTTCGTCGGTTTGCTCAACTGACGCGTCTGTTCGGCCCGGCGTGAAGGGAACCGTATAATTGCGCCCCGCGTTTCTGCCTGCCTGCTCGATACCGGCGCAGCCGCCGAGAATAATCAAGTCGGCCAAAGAGATTTTCTTGTCGCTTGTTTGTTTGTTATTGAAATCCGCTTGAATTTTCCCCAGCGTTTGAAGCACGGCATTCAATTGTAACGACTGGTTGACGTCCCAGTCTTTCTGCGGAGCAAGGCGAATACGCGCGCCGTTTGCGCCGCCGCGCTTATCAGAACCGCGGAAGGTCGACGCGGATGCCCAGGCGATGGTCACCAGCTGGGAAACCGAAAGACCTGACACTAAGATTTGTTTTTTTAAATCCGCAGCGTCCTGTTCGTTGATCAATTCATGGTTGACAGCCGGTACCGGATCCTGCCAGATCAGATCCTCGTTAGGAACTTCCGGTCCAAGATAACGAGACCGCGGGCCCATATCCCGGTGCGTCAGTTTGAACCAGGCGCGAGCAAAATTCTCGGCAAACTCGTCGGGATTAGATAGATAACGCTGGGCTATCGCCCTATATTTCGGGTCATATCGAAGTGAAAGGTCGGCTGTGGTCATCATCGGCGTATGACGCTTGTATGGATCGTGCGCGTCTTCAACGGTGTCTGCCGCATCAGGATCCGTCGGTATCCACTGAAAAGCTCCCGCAGGACTTTTGACTACATTCCAGTCATACTTGAACAGGGTTTCCAGATAACCCATGTCGAATTTAGTCGGCTTTGGTTTCCAGGCGCCTTCCAGGCCGCTGCCGATCGCATCGCCGCCCTTGCCGCTTTTAAAACTGCTTTTCCAGCCCAGACCTTGTTCTTCGATGGGCGCGCCTTCTGGTTCACGTCCGACATAAGTCGCCGGCCCGGCGCCATGGCATTTGCCAAAGGTATGACCGCCGGCGATAAGCGCAACGGTTTCCTCGTCGTTCATGGCCATACGCGCAAAGGTTTCCCGAACATCCCGGCCGGAAGCTGCCGCGTCCGGCACGCCATTCGGCCCTTCCGGATTAACGTAAATCAAACCCATCTGCACAGCCGCCAAGGGATTTTCGAGCTCACGATCGCCGGCATAACGCTTGTCACCCAGCCACTGGGTTTCCGATCCCCAATATACATCCTCCTGAGGTTCCCAAACATCTTCACGGCCGCCGGCAAACCCAAATGTTCTAAATCCCATTGACTCCAGGGCACAATTGCCGGCCAGGATCATTAGATCAGCCCAGGAGATCATCTTGCTATATTTCTGCTTGATCGGCCACAACAAACGGCGCGCTTTATCGAGATTGACATTATCCGGCCAGCTGTTCAGCGGCGGAAAGCGTTGAGTGCCGTCAGACGCGCCGCCGCGGCCGTCGCCCATGCGATAGGTGCCGGCGCTGTGCCAGGCCATGCGGATGAAGAGCGGGCCATAATGGCCGTAATCGGCAGGCCACCAGTCTTGCGAGTCAGTCATCAAGGCGTATAAAACACTTTTAATAGCCGCAAGATCGAGTTTCTTAAATTCATCAGCGTATCTGAAACCGGCGCCCATGGGATTACTCAAGTTTGAGTTCTGATGAAGCATCTTCAGGTTTAACTGATTTGGCCACCAGTCCTTATTGGACGTGCCGCCGCCAGAAAGGCTCTTGCCGGCATGACCCGTTACCGGACATTTTGATTCGTCCATCGATCAACCCTCCTTTGCCGTTTAAACATTGAAATCAACAGAGAAAAAACATGCTGTTACATGCTGTGCAAAACAATTCGATATGAATCAAGGCGATATGGAACGTTAATTGTATTTTTATTGTAGGTCGGCATGAGTCTGTTGTCAACGCGTACTCTGGTTAAGAAAAGAACGGCAGTGGAGCATATGGTCGGGAATCGCCTTACTCAAGATTCTTACGGAGATAGCTGTTTTTGCTTTTGATATTCTTTGGGTGTCAGCGTATAGAAAGATTTCATCAGATCCATCATTTCGTGACAATCGATATCAAGAAGCACAATCATACCAACTTTCAGTACGAATTCGCAGGTATTTGTACATTATGATCCTGTATTATATTTCCCGGTTTGATATACTGCAATTGCATTATCATTTATGAGTCAACAAAAAAGGAGACAGCTGCCATGCATACGGTCATTGCTCCCGCTCAGCCATTTAATGAAGGGAAACCCCGCATCAATCTGCCGGGCGTTTATGGCGCTTCGCCGAATAAGCCCTTCCTTTACCGCTTGCCGGTTACGGGCAAACCGCCGATCCTGTTCGAATGTCTCTCCGGATTACCCGGTGGGCTGTCTCTGAATGAATCAACCGGCATTCTATCGGGCACATCGCCGGCCGAAGGTCATTATCCTGTGATCATCAAAGCCTCGAACGCTTTAGGATCGGACCAAAAAATTCTGATGCTGCGTATCGCGCCTGACGGGATCTGCCGTACGCCGCTGCTTGGGTGGACGAGTTGGAACGCCTGCCGCGGTGCCGTTTCACAAGCCGATATCCAAAAGACGGCGGAGTTGCTGGTCAGTTCAGGCCTTGCGGCCTATGGCTACCAGCATGTCAATATCGACTCAGGCTGGCAGGGCGAATACGGCGGCCCTCACAACGCCATTCAACCGAATAATCGCTTCCCGGACATGAAAGCACTGGCCGACAGCGTGCACCGGTTGGGGCTGAAGCTCGGGATTTACTCGACACCCATGCTCAAGGCCTGGGGCGGCGACACATTTCCGGGCTGCACAACGGGTAAATTGGATAAAGCTTATGCAGATGTTTATTACGGCATCGGTTCGGACCATCGCGAGGCGAATAATGTTTGTCAGTGGGAGGCTTGGGGTATCGACTATCTTAAATACGATTGGGCGCCTTGTGACGTCAAAAACGCTTCCCTGATGAAAGAATGTCTTCTGAATAGCGGCCGTGATTTTGCTTTTTGCGTCACCGTCGCAGCAGGGATCGAAAATGCAGAATACTGGAAAACACACTGCAGCTCGTGGCGCGACAATGAAGATTCCAATGATGTCTGGGACAATGTGAAAAAACGGTTTCTCACGGATCGATGGGCCGTATTTTGCAGCCCTGGACATTTCTTTGACCTGGACATGCTGGAGATCGGCTATTTCGACGGCCGCCGCTGCCGTCTGACCGAAGATGAGCAAGTGCTCGCCTTTACGATCCGCGCCTTATTCCCGAGCCCCATACAGATCAGCTGCGATCTTGAAAAGCTGACAGATTTCGATCTGGCTTTGCTATGCAATGACGAAGTCCTTGCCGTGAATCAGGACGCTCTGGGCAATGGAGCGGTGTGCATATCGGAGCGAGTGACCAGAAATCTCGATCGCGCTGTGCAATCTGAAATGAAGATTTACGCGCGTTTGCTGGAAGATCAATCCTATGCCGTTGGCTTTTTTAATCTGGGTGAAACAGAAACCGAGATGACGCTGCGATTAGCCGCCGGTGCGAAAGCGCGCGACCTTTGGGCTAAAAAGGATATCACTTGTGTTCGAGATCAATTAGCGGTGGCTCTGGCGCCGCACACCGCCCGCTTGATCAAAATTAAAGGTAAAATCGTTGAGTAACGAGTTGCCTTTAATTTTAATCGCTTAATCGCATTCTTTCTCTAGCCGCAAGATGGTTTATTCGCCGCATGTATCATGATGCTGATGCTCGTGGCAGACGGAGCCCGTCGTCTTCAGCTCACCCTTTAGATAGTTTTCAACCGCTGTTTTCGCGTCACCGGAAGCGCCTACTACGACTTCGACATTTCTTTCATTGAAGATTTCAACCGCGCCGCCGCCCATGCCGCCGCTGATGATGACATTGACCCCGCGATCAGCAAGGAAATTGGGCAGGAAACCGGGCTTGTGACCAGGATTTGGTATAGATTCTTCATTTGTGATTTTTCCGTTTTCAACATCGTATAACAGGAAATTGACGCAGTGACCAAAATGCTCCGTCACGTTTTTACCTTCGCCGGCAACCGCTATTCTCATCATTTCTTTTTCCTCCATGTTTTTTTCTTCGATATAGTCATCCAATATTTGAGCAGCATATTCAACTAAATCCGCGCATGGGCGTTGTTTATAGTAAGCTTCTGTTCTATCCTCAGGGATAGGGTCGTCATTTTTTGATGTGAGTTTCAATAACTCCCTGCAGATTATTGATTTATTTTCGTTTTAAACTGTTTTGCTAAGGATTGAATCAGCTTGTAATGTTCGGATTTTATCGCTTGATCTGTTGGGTCGGTATAACCATATTTCATTCCAACAACCATAAACATACCGCTGACTGCCCCGCAAACCTCCCGAAGTCTTCCCATACCGCCGCCAAAAGACGATGATATTCTTAACGCATCTTCAAAAGCAAGGCCGGTTTCATCGCAAAATGCGGCAAAAACCGATTGCGAACAATTGTAACCTTTTTTGAATAGTTCTGTTGCAAAATCAGAATGCTTACTCAATGTTTTTTTCTTCACTTTCTACTTTTAGTAATTTTGAAAGGGATTCAAACCAGTCACCTTCAAAAAGCTCAATCATGCCTCTATCGCAGGCGGCAGAAATTTTTGGATCGATAGGGAGCTTGGCAAGTACTTTCAGATTATACTTTTTGGCAATTTCATCGACATGGCTCTCACCAAATATTTGGTATTCCTTACCGTTATCAGGGCATTTAAAATAGGACATGTTTTCAACAAGGCCGAGAACCGGTATGCTCATCATCTCTGCCATTTTAACCGCTTTAGAGACAATCATCGAAACAAGTTCCTGCGGGGAAGTCACGATGATAATTCCATCGATGGCTACAGATTGAAAAACAGTCAGGGGTACATCGCCGGTTCCGGGCGGCATGTCGATAAACATGATATCTATGTCGCCCCATATCACATCGGTCCAGAATTGTTTGACCGTATTGCCCAAGATTGGACCTCGCCAAATAACCGGATCGGTATCATGCTCCAGAAGTAGATTGATAGACATAATGTCGATTCCGGTTTTGCTTTTTATGGGAAACAAACCGTATTCGCTGCCCGTAGCTTTATCCTTTATGCCGAATGCCTTCGGAATGGAAGGCCCCGTTACGTCCGCATCAAGAATGGCGACGTTATAGCCCAGTCTTTTCATGGTGACGGCTAACATAGAAGTTACCGAGGATTTGCCGACTCCGCCTTTGCCGCTGACAACGCCGATGACCTTTTTGATGCTGCTCAGTTCATGAGGTTTTTCTCTGAAATCGGTTTTTACTTCTTTTCTGTCTGCGCAGTCTTCTCTACAGCTGTCGCAACACTGGTCGCATTTTTCGCTCATGGTTTCCGACTCCTTACATCGTTTTGGAAGAGTAGTTTCATGGTGTTGGTAAAGACCTCTTTTACGGCAGATCCGGAAGGACAGTCAATATCCACAATGGTCAGCCCATTGTTTATGGTTTTCACAGCCTCCGGGTCGAAGGGTATCCTGCCGGTAAACGAGAGACCTTTCGCCCGGCACAATTCCTCGATTTTTTCTGTGTTTACTTGATTCGTGTCATGCTTATTCACACATACGCCAATCTTTGTCCGGAATGTCTCCGCGGTTTTTATGATGCGCTCCATATCGCTGATTCCCGAAACGGACGGTTCCGCAACGATCAAAACCATATCAACACCGCTGAGAGAAGCGATGACAGGACAGCCGATCCCCGGTGAACCGTCGATGACGGCCAGTCTGGTATCCGGTCTCGCTATCGTATTCATTTGCTTTTTCACTTCGGTTACGAGTTTTCCCGAAGTGCCGCTTCCCATTTTCAGCTGTGCTGCCGAAAAGACTTCACTATTGTCAGCATACAGCGTTAATTCTCCCGCAACGGCAGGTTTCAAAGAAACCGCGCCGGCAGGACAAACAACTTCACAAACACCGCAGCCTTCACAGGCAAATGGATCAACCTGAAAACCGTTCTCGCCGGAAATGGCATGGAATCGGCAGTTTTCTTGACATAATCCACATTCAACGCAGCTGTTCATATCTATTTCAGCTTTTGGCATACCATAATAATCCGTTCGTTCCGGCTCGACATTCTGTGTCATAATCAGATGAAGGTTGGGTGCGTCGACATCGCAATCGGCATAGGCTTTAGCGTATGAAAGTTTTATAAAGGCGCCGGCTATCGTCGTTTTTCCGGTTCCGCCCTTACCGCTGAGGATTAATAGCTGTTTCATGCCGTATCACCTTCATCACAGTTTCAAGTAGTGAAGTAAATAACACATTGTACCTTTCACTTTCTCTCGCGGCTATTATAGCGTTAGAATTAAGCGTCCCAAGCTCGTTGTCGAACGGTATCCGACCCAATATAGGAATGTTATTCTCTATGCAGAAGGTTTCCGCAGGGTTCTCTTCGTCAAGGCACTTATTGAGTAAAACGCCGTGCGGCTTTCTGAACAGTCTGACTAAATCATAAACCATATTAAGATTATGAACACCGAATACCGTCGGTTCGGCAACCAGTATGCAATAATCCGCGTCTTTGATGCTTTCCATAACGATACAGGCGCATCCCGGAGGGCAATCGATAAAAACAGGAAGCTCATCATATGCGACGTTTTCTTTCAAGAGCTTTTTTATGATCGGTATGCCGGACGCTTCGCCTGTATTCATAATTCCGGTATTCACCGTCACATCACCGGAAATGCCCTTCTGTACTTTTCCAATAAGCTTTTCTTTTTCGCTGATTGCTTTTTCCGGACAGAGCAGCACGCAGCCACCGCAGGAATGACATACTTCTTCAAAAACATACGGTTTATTCTTGATGAAGGCGAGCGCGTTGAATTTGCAGAAATCAACGCACTTGCGGCAGCTGCTGCACCGGCTTTCGTTGATAACGGGTATTCTTGCCGTAATGATATCTTCACGGACCTTCTCAGGCTTAAAGAACAGATGACCGTTCGGCTCCTCAACGTCGCAGTCGATATAGATTGATTTTCCGGCTGCTGAGGCCAAATTAACGGATGCCACTGTTTTGCCGGTACCGCCTTTGCCGCTCAGCACAGCTATTTTTATACCTTTATTTTTCATGGCCATGAAATCCGGGGTGAAAATCACTCAGTAAAATGAGTTTTTCAGCTATGAAAGCATCAATGTTTTGCTGTACGGTTCCAGGTATCGATTGATAGATCAGGACCTCTGATTTGCGTAAGACCTCTTCCGCATTTTCACCACAACGCGGAGTCAGCAGGGCTTTTACGCCGTAGTCGGCTATCACCTGCGCCGCTCTGATACCCGCTCCGCCCTGGCTGGCGACAGCGCTGTTATCAAGGTAGTAGCTTTCTTTCGTGTCTGTATTATAGAAAAGGAAATATGGAGCGCGCCCAAAGGACGGGCACACGACTGATCCCAAGTTTTGTTCATCTACCGGTATAGCTATTTTCATCTGAACCCTCCGCGTTTCCCGCATTTGTATGACTTTCGGCTCCGGAAATGCCCGCAAACCCTCTGCCACATCGATGCCTCCGGCATCCGCCCCCGCCGCAGCCATTGCCCATCCCGTCACAGAGCTGATATTCGCCGCCTTCTATCCAAAGAACTTTTCCGTTGACTAAGGATTCGGCAAGCTTTTTTCTTGCTTCGTCATAAATTCCTTGAACTGTTGTTCGTGAAATATTCATTTGATTGGCACATTCTTCTTGTGTAAATCCGTCCAAATCAATGAGCCGGATCGTTTCATACTCATCCACGGTCATATTAACGGCGTTCACCGCGTCCGCAGGGGAGTCGAGAGGTCCAAAACGATTGCTGTCTGGTAGGCAGCAAACTTTTCTCCATTTTCTGGGCCTGGGCATATCATCTTACCTCGTTTGGCGAAAGAAATAACCAGAGCGTCCTCCGGCTGTTTCTATTGCAATCATAAAATTTCCAATTGTTTATCAATGACCTCCAACTGGCTTTTCAGCACGTTTTTTTGTTCTTGGAGCAGTTCTTTCTGTGTTTTAGAGCCGTTCTGATTTACAACGATGCCTCTTCCAAATCCACGCCTGCAGGCAAGTCCAAAACCTAATCCACGTCCAAAACCAGTACCATACTTTACTGTGTCAGTGCTTGCGCATAAACCTAAACCTCTTCCGGTCAATGATCCTGCGCCCATAGGACCGGTCCCATCTCTTCTTGGCATAACATTCACCTCCTCGTTTCCGACATATGCCGCTTTCATTCATGATTATAACCTGATTCCGGCATATGTCAATAACTATTTTTTAGTAAAGCTCGTTTCTTGCTCTAAATAAACAGGAAAGCCGGGGTGTTGCTTTTTTGTCGAACATTGACCCGATTAATGATTATTTTTGTAAAGCTGCCGATATATGTATATGCATATGTATATATATATAGGAAGGGGGAATAGGACATGACAGATAAAGAAAAAATACCGGATGATCGGCTACAACAGGTAAGTGGAGGCGGATGGGGGATGAAAGATCCCTTTCGTCCGGTAGTTCCGATATTTCGTTTCAGCAGATTTGCGCCTGCCGGACAGAAAGACGAACAGGGCAGAGAATTGTGCGCCAATCGTCAGAATTATCCGGACTGCGGGGGCTGTACGGACTTTTGTGAAAATGGCTGGCGCTCAAATGACGATTGGCGCACGGGCCATTAACAGGAGGATCATGATGCCGATTAGCGCTGTCGAGTCTCGCCTGCTAAAAGTAACATCCCGCTGCGAAATGGCTTAAAAAACGATAGAAAAGAAAAAATGAGGAATAAATGAAGTTTAACGTACTTTACAAGAAAACAAGCTTGTACTATGTTTAGACGATGCCGGCATTATTCGATCGATTATGGTTTTATGAATTAACGGGAATGCCGCAGGGGCGAACCGGCATGAAATAAAACATACTGTATGGAGGATCAGATATGTCAGAGCAACATACAGCTGCCGGGAACAATATAGTTCAGACGCAATTTGAGCAGCGTCGCCGGGATGTTCAAAAAGCAGCGGTGCTTTTTATCAGCGGCCAGTCGAATGCCCACGCGCATGGACAGGCGATGAAGGCCTGCGAACGCATCGAGACTCCGCTGAAAAACGTTTTTTCATTAGATCGGAATCCAAACCAATCTTTTGATATCACAGATGTGGTATGGAGTGGTTTTACGACCAAAGGGAAAAATCTCGGCGAGACTCAGGACGATACCTATTCGTTCGCATATTTTTTCGCAAAGTTGTGGCAAAACGCCGTTGATCGCGGAGCATGCCTGTCGGATCTTTATATTGTTCAAATTTCGATAGGCAGCCAGGGAATCGTGAACGGCATGTGGAATCCGGACACGGAAAAGATCATGCAGCCCGGCGTTCTTGGAACGGTTAACATTTCGCTTTTTCCGTGGGCTTTGCAGGTCAATCAACTGGCATTGCGTCATTTAAGCGCGCGGGGCATAAATCCGTTTGTCATTGGGTGGCACTGGATCGGTTCCGAACAAGACGCGTGGGAAGGCGGTTTTGACCGCGCCGATTTTCTACAGCGCTACGATTATTTCTTTGATTCCATGCTTCAGTCGATGGGGGAGACGTGTTCGGTCTATCTCTATAAGCTGTGTTTTCAGAAATTTTGTCTGGAAGCAAATATTTCGTCGCGCGGAATCGATGTGGTAAACGATGCTCTGCAGCGGCAGTGTAAAAGACATGATAACATGGTTTTCATTGAGACCGACCGATGTCCGTATTGGGATGTAAACGCGCCGCATGATGGAATTTTTGCGGCGGACAACGCCCATTATCTGCCGGAAGTGCAGCAATGGTTTGCCAAACGGTTTTATTCCGAAATACGAAAAAAATATTATCAGTAATGAACGGAATATTTACGGCGCCATATATGGCAATGGTGATATAATGACATTTAATCGAGTATCAAACAGGATGAGCAGACTTAATTGCGGTCGGAGGGACTTTATGTGGGATGAATTCAAGGTAAAAAATTTTATTTTTTCCGAGCGCGGCGCCGTGATCATTTATCCGAACTGTAAGCCAAACGGCAGGCTGCTTCTGAAGACAGAGTACCTTGATGCGTTTCCTAATTTTGATGTCGCGATGCTGGAACGGGGTTATCATTTGATCCATATTGCGCATCGTTCCCGCTGGGCTCCCGATGGAGAAACCTCGATTATGGCGGATTTCGCGCGCTTTTGCGCCAAGGAACTGCAAGCTTCAGAGCGTTGCGTTCTCGAGGGCATGAGCTGCGGCGGCCTGCAAGCCGCTCGCTTTGCGGAGTTATATCCGGAGCTGACGGCCGTGATGTATCTGGATGCTCCTGTCCTGAATATTCTTAGCATGGCCGGCCTTGGCGAATGCAAGGACGAATCGGTCGGGTCCTTCTGGAGGGAGCTCGTCTCGACCTTCGGCGTAAGCAAATCGACGATCGTTAATTTTAGAAAGAGCCCTATTGACAAAATGGAACCGCTGATCGAAAACCGGATTCCGGTCATCATGCTGTACGGCAATGCGGACAACACGGTGATCTATGAGGAAAACGGCAAGGTTCTGGAGGATTATTATCAGGAAAACGGCGGAACCGTGCAGGTGATCGCGAAATCGATGTGCGGCCACCATCCGCACGGGCTTGACGATCCGTCGCCGATAATAACATTTATTGAAGCGCATTTATCGTAACTGCTTTCGGAAACAATTTAATACATACATTATTGGAGGACGATATGAAGCTTGTTGCAATGAAATGTCTGAGTTGTGGCGCAAATATTGATCTGAACTCCGATAAAAAAGTTGCGTATTGCCCTTATTGCGGCGCCAAGATGCTTATCGATGATGAAATCCAGAGAGTTGAGTTGTCCGGGAAAGTTGAGGTCAGCGGTATCCCGACCTTGGACAGGCTTTGTATAAATGCGGAAACCTTTATTGGCATAGGTGATTTTAAAAACGCCGACCGGATTATCGAAGAAATATATAAAAACTACCCCAATGATTATCGAGGCTACTTTTTAGCATTGCTCAGAAAAACAAGATCCGAAACCCATACGCATCCCGCGCTTTCGGATACGCCAAAATACAACGTTTATTCTTTTTACAACGCAATACCACGGATCAATGATCTGTGCCGTTTGGCTAATAAAGCCCTTCATTTTG
Organism: Clostridiaceae bacterium; assembly: GCA_034927345.1. Lineage (GTDB taxonomy): Bacteria > Bacillota > Clostridia > Saccharofermentanales > UBA5734 > JAYFQE01. The sequence continues at coordinate 212,572 of JAYFQE010000014.1, read as the reverse complement.
CGCCTGAAGAAAAAAAGAGCGAAATAAAAGACATGGCCGGTTATTGGCTTATGCCTCTGAAAAGAATTAGTGAAGACGCAAGAGCAAAAGTACAGGAATACTATCGGCTTGAAGAAATTTGTCATGTTCAGGAGCAAGTAATCAAACAAAAAATCGATGATGCCAACAACGTTTATACAAGTGAGGAAGCGAAAAAAAGGCGGTTGGGCATAGGCGCGACTGTTTCGCTGGCGGTATTTATTTTAGGTTTTTTCATGGTCCTCGTGCATCCGGCGTTCAGCCTACTTTGCCTTGCCGGATTAATCAGTACGATTCTATTTTTGATTTCATATTTTATAGCCAAATCACATATAACGAAAATGAAAAGGAATATCATGAGAATTTCATCGGGACTGAACCGGATTATGCCGGAAAACGGGCATTCGTTCTGGCCTGACAACCAAGGATCACCGGAGTACATTAACGAAGCGCTGGATACCTACTTTTCAAGCCTTTATCGCTTCTGTGAAAACAAATGATCATCTCATTTTACAAGTTTCTGCCGGTTCCGCAGCTCGGTTTATGAGTTTGCCTGATTGCAAGTTTCGAACCAGAACAACGTTTGGTTGTTCTGGCTGCTTACGCCGTAATGAACCTTGTGTTGGTCGAAAATACTTTTAACGATGGCTAAACCGAGTCCTGTTCCTAAAGGACGGCTGGAACCGCCCCTGCCGGCCCGATAATAGCGTTCCCAAATTTTATCGATAGCTTCTGACGGGATCGGATCACCGGTGCTTTTAATCTCGATCCGGCTGATGGAATCCTGCTTGATAGCCGATATTTCGACGGCCGATTCCGGGTAAGCGTGGTTTATGGCATTATTCACAAGATTATGCATGACCTGCTCAAAACGGTCTTGATCAAAGCGTATTGTTTGATCGGGACATTGGACACGCAGCGTTACCCGATGCCGGCCGGCTTCCAATTCATATTGCTTCATCAACTGCTCAAAAACAGGGCAGATGGGAAATTCAACGATATTCAATTTGTCGACTCCGGCCTGCAGCCGTGAATAATCGAGGATGTCTTTCACCACCCGGGCCAGTCGTGAAGACTCGTCGACGATGATATTCAGTTGCTCGGTTCGTTTTGATTCATCCGGCCAGGTGACATCCCGGATGATTTCCGCGTAGCCCTGAATGACGGCAAGCGGAGATCGCAATTCATGCGAGACATTAGCGATTAATTCCTGCCGCAGTTTTTCTGTGCGGCCTAGTTCTGCGCCCAGATCGTTTAAAGCTGTTGTCAGCTGCCCGATTTCATCCTGCGAATTTACCGGCAGCCTGACGTCAAGACGGCCGGCCGCCAGTTCCCGGGCGGCGCCGGTTACTGCCCGGACCGGTTTCGATAGCTTACCGGACAGAAACACGGCAAGGATAATCGATGAAACGACTAAGACCAGTGTGATCAGCCACAGCTGCCTGCGCAGAATACTCGAAGCTTCGTCAAGGTCGGCCAGAGAAAATACGGCGAACAAATAGCTGCCGTCCTTTGTTTGATTGCCCAACAGGGCGTAACGAGTTGAACCGGATAGAGAATTGACATAATGGGCTTTGCCATCTGCTTCGGAAGGAATCATGGATTGGACGGTTCGAATCATCATGCCCATCATCGGCAGCCCCTGGGAACGATAAGTCAGATTGCCGTCCTGATCGCAGACAATCAGACTGACATTCAGCTGTTCTGCTAATCCATCATAATCGATAGAACCATTCTGAGCGGTTTCACGGATCGTTTTGTCAACCGCATCGATCCTTTCGTTCAGATAGGTGTCGCGCATAAAACCCGCTTGAATGATCCACAAAATACCGATCGTCAAAAAGGCCATGCTGATGAAGCCTAAAAACAGTTTTGTGCCGATATGCTTCATTTGCAGCCTCCTGCCTCAAACCGGTAGCCGGTACCCCAGACAGTCGCGATCAAGTTGCGGCAATCACCCAATTTGTCACGCAAACTTCGAATATGGGAGTCGACTGTTCGAGCATCGCCATAATAGTCGTAACCCCAAATATGATTTAAAAGTTGATCTCTGGTGAAAGCCTTTCCCGGACGGGATGCAAAAAAAGCCAGCAAGTCATATTCCTTGGGGGTCAGAGTAACCGGTTCATCGGCCATCGTCACCCTATGAGCTGCCAAATCTACTTTAAGGCAGCCATAGACGAAGGTTTGCTGATCCTGGATTAAAGCACCTGAGCGTTTAAGCAAGGCTTTCATCCGGGCAATCAATTCCCGCGGACTGAACGGTTTGCTGATATAATCGTCAACGCCAAGCTCAAATCCGAGCAGACGGTCATATTCTTCATCGCGGGCCGTCAGCAGGATAACCGGAATCTGGCTCTCTTGACGCAATTGTTTTAAGGTTGCCCAGCCGTCAAGGCGCGGCATCATGACATCCAGAATAACCAGTGAAAACACCGTGTCGGCGAAACATTTCAACGCTTCTTCGCCGTTGGCGGCCTCGGTGAAGGTCCAGTTTTCCGCTTGCGCGTACTCACGGATAATCGTACGGATATGCTGATCATCATCAACGAGCAAAATATGAATCATTGATCGATCATCTCCCTTAATCCGATTATAACAGGATTGCTATTTCTCGATATAACGATATTTTAACAGGAAGATGTGTTGAATTCGTGAAAACGCAGCTTAAACGCCAATCAGGACCGGGTAACACAATTTTGTTTTAATTCCTCACAATTTCCATACATTTAAGCAATATGATCAAAGCATAGACACTGCAATAAGGCAGTGCCGATGAAAGTGAGGTTGATGATCATGAAAAAGAAAAAACTGTTGCTCTTGATCAGCATTGTGGCCGTTTTTCTGGTCGGGGTTGCATCCATATCTTATGCCGCAACCACGTACAGTTCGCCGGCGGAAATCGTTGCCGGACTGACCGGCAAGAGCATCGATGAAGTTGCGGCCGCGCGTCAGACCGGCACAAGTTACGGCGCTCAAGCCGCGGACGCGGGGAAACTGGCCGAATTTCAAACATCCAGGCTGGACAACTACAAGCAAAGACTTGATCAGGCTGTCGCTGATCAAAAAATGACCCAAGATGAGGCAGATAGGCTTTATGAAACCATGAAACTGAGAATGGCAGATTGCACCGGCGACGGCGCAGGTCAAGGTGCCGGCAATGGCGCCGGGCAAGGCAGAGGGTCGGGCGGCCGCGGCATGGGCCGAAATGCCGGCAACGGATCGGGATTAGGTTTTGGTTCAGGTTGCGCCAATTGTACAGGCGCCGCGGGTAATTAATCCCTGAGGATACCAAAAGAACCGGTCCGGTTTACTCCGGATCGGTTCTTTTTTGCGTAAAATGCTTCATTTCATTTGGCCGTTAATTTCCGGCTTTTCTGATTTGTGACGTTTGTTGACTCTGATTACTTTCGCAGCTTGCGGTCATATTGGATTCACAACTGGTTTGCCGGCTTGTTTCACGATCGGCTTGCTGTGATTCTGCGCCATGGGCGTTGCCGGCGGTTTGCCGGCTTGTTTCGCGGTTGGTTTCGGCGTTGCCGGAAGAGGCGGATTCACCGGGTTGATTACCGATCGGTTGGGTTGTCCGCTCTGTGAGCCGGGTTTGATTTTGATCGCGATCTCGCAGTAGTTTTTGAATGAGATCTCCCAACGGGGCATCGGCAATACTGGTTTCATCCCAATTTTCGTTTTGTACACGGGCTTGATTTAAAAGCATTTGCCGGCCGATGGATAAATGATTCCGATCAGCTTCGGTTAAAACAGATTGATCGTTGGAATAGATGACGCGCACCTGCACGCCGGCTAAAGCGCCCGGGTTGCCGCTCCCGTCCAGGTTTAACAATTGTGTTCTGAGCAGATCGGCATTTTCCGGCATAACGGCGGAGATCAACATCGTTTGAACGGATACCTGATTGCTTTGCCTGAGCATTTCCGTCCAGCGGGCAATCGCGTCCTGCCAGGCTAAACCGGTTAAATTCCGACCTTTCAGCAACTGCGCGGCATCATCGTTCATGGCTTGGCAGGAGATCACGGCTAGTTGTTTATTTAAAGATAATTCCAGGCTGGGATTCACATCGATCGACAGGACGGCATAAGCCGGATCGGCCGATAATCCCTGACTTATGATCAAACCTGCTGTGATAAGAAGAACCAAGCAAGCTGCGGCTAAAGTAAATCTCAACCGGCGTTTATGGACGGCCGGCTTAGTTTTGGCAAGCGTTGTTTCCATATTGATTTCCTTTCCAACAGCCATGTCCGGCTGCCATAAGAGCTTGACCATGCGGCAATCAGATGTAAAAACGTAAGCATATTTATGGTCGATGCTGAGAATTGTCCCCTTTTTCATTTGGAAGCCTCCCCGAAAACTGTGATATAAGATCGAATGACCTGCAGATCGCTGCGCATCAGCAAGGTCAGCAGAATAATGCCGGGACGGTTTTTCTCAATTGTTTTGACCGGCACTTGGCATCGGCGTGCCAATTCAGCGCCGGGCAATCGATGCTTCTCCAACAAGTGTGTATAGAGCTCATCATCATCGGCTAATTGTCTGGCAACCCGGACGCACAACGATTGGCTGTCCCGGTGTTTCGGGAAACCTGCTGTTATGCCGGAAAGGCTGAAGCCGAACTGTCCCAGCTGCCATTCCAATTGGAGCAACGATTCATGGATTTCCAGATTTTGACTGAACTGCCCGCTTTTTGGATCGCATAGCTGATCTTCTATGGATAATCCGTCGGCAGAGTCGCAATCAGTAAAGGGGAGAACGTGTTGATGTGTTTTGTTCCGCCTGATCCAATCGTATAAACGATGCTTGATAATCAAATAAGCGTAACTGTAGAAGGGAACTTGTCGATGATGACTGTAACGGTCGATCGCCTGATTGAAACCTTCTAAAGCGATACTGAATTCATCCTCTTGTTCGGCAAAAAATGAATGCGTGATTCGACGGACCCAGTGCTTGATTTCCGGCACGCTCTCAGCGATAAACTGATTGCGCAGCAGCTCATCGCCAGCCTGGATTTTTTCTATGAGTATGTCAGGTCGATCGGGGCGTTGGAACATTTGGTGCCTCCTTGACTGATTGCTTTGAGGACCCTCTGCTATTATCATACGCAAGCCGCGGCTGCTTTGGGAGGGATATCTAGAAGATATTTAAAATCATACAATTTGCCAGACTTGAAGTTCTGTGTTAACCTTAAATTAACCGATAATAGATTATTTTGACGCCGGAGGGAAAGCCTTGCGACTTTGGATTGAAAAATTTAAAGAAGTTGTTATTTCAGTAAGCCCGATTACTTTGCTGGTTGTTTTTTTGAGTTTAACGATTGTCCGATTTGAACCTGCTCAATTAGCTCGATTTTTGATCGGCGCGTTCCTGATTGTCATTGGCTTGACTGTTTTCCTGGTAGGCGTTGATCAAAGCATCACTCCATTCGGCAATCAAATGGGTAGCGTGATCATCCGAAAAAACAAGTTATGGATTGTAGCGGGTGCCGGACTGCTGCTTGGCTTTTTCATATCGATTGCCGAACCGGACTTGCATATCCTGGCCGGACAAGTCGCTGTTGTGACTCATTCGATGATTGGCAAATGGAACCTGGTCGTCATCGTATCGGCCGGCATTGCCCTGTTGATTGCCGTCGGTTTAATTCGAATCCTGTATCGTTTCCCTCTGCATATTTTATTAACGGTTCTTTACGGCATCATATTAATTTTCAGCTTGTTCGCCTCACCGGAGTATTTGGCTATTGCGTTTGATTCGTCCGGAGCAACGACCGGAGCGATGACTGTGCCCTTTATTTTGGCGCTTGCCTTGGGCCTTGCCTTGAAGAATAAGGATGGCCGGGCATCGGAAAAGGATAGCTTCGGTCTTGTGGCCATCGCCTCCTCCGGTGCCATCATAGCTGTTCTGATATCGGGTTTGCTGATGCCGAATCGCGATTTTGCCGGAACCATAGATTTTTCCAGCGAGCAGTCAAATTCTGTTTTTCTGCCTTTTTTTAATCAGCTGCTGACTCAATTTACCGAATCAATAAAAGCCATTTCTCCCATATTCTTGATTCTTTTGATCAGTCAGCCTTTGTTTATTAAAATGGAGTGGAAAACTTTTATTAAGATGTCGAGAGGTTTCCTCTACACCTTAATCGGACTGACGCTGATGTTCGCCGGGGTTCACGCCGGTTTTATGGAAGTCGGCAGAGAAATCGGCTCACAACTGGTCTTGCTGGAAAATAAGTCAATTCTGGTTATTGTCGGATTTGCCCTCGGTTTTTTGACGATTCTCGCCGAGCCGGCCGTTCATGTATTGACGGAGGAAATAGAGAGCGTTACCGGCGGATCGGTCAGACGCAAAGCCGTTATGCTTGCTCTCGCTATCGGTGTCGGAATCGCCGTCGCCTTGTCGGTGCTGCGCATCCTGATCCCGCAATTGCAGCTGTGGCATATTCTGCTGCCGGGTTATGTGATCGCCATTCTTTTGGCGCATTTTGGTTCGAAACGCTTCGTCGGCATTGCTTTTGATTCCGGCGGTGTAGCTTCCGGGCCGATGACGGCTACATTTATTCTGGCGTATACGCAAGGGGCTGCCAATTCATTGCAGAGCGCCAGCATCCTGGTTGACGGTTTTGGCGTTATCGCCCTTGTGGCGCTGACCCCGATTGTATCACTGCAGATTATGGGTTTGGTTTATCGGCGGAAATCATGACGGTATTCGGATGGCGATACCCCATATTTATGCTTAAATAAACGCGAAAAAAGCGGTTGGTCATAAAATCCGGCCAATTTGCTGATTTCGGTTATGCTTTTATCGGTGGTATCAAGCAGACCGACTGCCTGCATCAGGCGCATATTATTCACATAATTGGCCGGCGTCATATCGAAATTCTGCCGAAAAATACGGAACAAAGTCGGTATAGATACATTCAATTCGCGAGCTAAAACAGCCGGAGAAAGTCTTTCTGCCAAATGCTGCTTGACATAAGATGAAATCAAACGGTTTCGATCATCTTCAGCTTCCTGAGGCGTGCCGATGTCGATCAGAATTTGGATCAACCGGTATATTTCGGCGAGTTTTAAGCAAAGCGAATCCTGCGTCGTGACCGTGTCGATGATCGTGCATAGGGTGCTTTCATATTCGACAGGCAGCACCAGGGGAAAACGAAAGATCTCATCCAGCCGGTATTGATGATTGACGACGACATCAAGGAATATCCAATGGGCTGTCATATTCCCGGATGCCGGATCTGTATGATGCGTGATGTGCTGCATCTGATAAGCCGGAGCAATAAACGTTCCCATCTCTTTTAATGTCGTCGGCGGAGCAGAACCGATGCCAATTTCGTAAAATCCGCGCGTTGCCTGGACAATGGATAAAAACGGCAGACTCTTGACATGCTTCAGGCCATCGCACGACATATTCAGAGACGATGTTCTAAAATATTGAATGTCAATCGTTTTAATTTTCATGCTGCAGCCTCGATCTGCCGTTTTGATGATAATATAATACACGAGAACAATAACATAATCAATGGACTATCGGCTGTCATGTGATAATATAATCATATTATTATAGAAAGCGTGGCCATGATGGAATTTTACACTGCTTTTAATAAAAAAAGACCGGTACGCCTCAAAGAGTCGACGCGTATGTTTGCCTGGGAATCGTTGCACGGCAAATACGGAGACGATGCTATGCGGCATCCTTTTATCGATATGGACGCCTGCCGGGATTTTGACGATCTGTCGGATGATCGGAAATATGACGCGATTATTATGGCAATTGCGCGAGAAGCTCCTGTCCGGCTTTGCGAAGATGAGCTTGTTTCGGGCGCCGCCACTCTGGGTGGAGCCGTTGGCCATGTCCTACCCGCCATTCGGCATGGAAAAACTGTTTTGTTCGGTGTCAGCCATGTCACGCTTGGATTTGACAGAGTTTTAAAAACAGGCATTCGCGGAATCGAACACGAAATTGACATACGGCTGCAGGACCAATCTCTATCGTCAGAACAGAAAACCGTTTTATACGGCATGAAAAACGCGATTACAGCCATGAGCGTGTGGCACAAGCGATATCTGGATGCTGCGCGGGAAAGCAAGCCGCAGATTTACCAAAACCTGCTCCGGGTGCCGTTTGAGACGCCAAGGAATTTCCATGAAGCGGTGCAGAGCCTGTGGTTTACCTTTGCCTTTACTCGCCTGTGCGGAAATTGGCCTGGTCTTGGCCGAATTGACGAAATGCTCGGCCCCTATTTGAAACAGGATTTGGCGCGGGGCATTTTAACGCTTGATGAGGCCAGAGAAATTCTGGCCGGTTTTTTCATCAAAGGCTGTGAATGGATCCAAAGCAACACCCCTGCCGGCAGCGGAGACGCCCAACATTATCAGAATATCGTTCTTTGCGGCCTGAACGCGGAAGGCCGGGAAATAACAAATGAAGTATCCTATCTGGTCTTGGACATTGTCGAGGAATTGCCGATCGGCGATTTCCCGATCACGGTTAGGATGAGCGAACAGACGCCGCATCCGTTCAAGAGGCGTATCGCGGAAGTGATGCGCCATGGCGGAGGCGTGATTGCCGTGTACAACGAGCCCTTGATTATCCGGAGTATGATCAATTTCGGCTATTCGGTCCATGAAGCGCGCAGATTCGCCAATGATGGCTGCTGGGAGGTCCAGGTACCGGGCAAAACCTATTTTACGTACCGACCTTTCGACAGTTTGCGGATTTTACTCGACGATACCCTGAATCTCAAAGGGAAACCGGCGCACTTTGATCATTTCGCATCGCTTTACGACAAATTTAAACACGATCTTCAAAGTGCAGTCGAAAATATTTATGCGCAAACCGTGAGTCAACGATTGTCCGGGGGTACGGAAAACATTTGGCGCTGGCTGCCGGCCAATCCCTGTGCCGTCGTTTCATTATTGACGGACGGGTGTATTCAGTCGGGCCGGTCATATCTGGCCGGCGGCGCCGAATATACGGTTGTGTCTCCGCATATCGGCGGCGTTGTGGATGCCGGCAACAGCCTGCATGCCATTAATAAGCTGGTTTTTGAAGACCATAAGGTGACCTTTGACGAGTTGATGCAGATCCTGGTCGACGATTGGGATGGTCATGAGACTTTACGGCAATTTGTACTGAATCAATATCCTTATTACGGTAATGACAACGATGAAGCCGATGCCTGTACAGCTCGTATACTGGATGATTTTGCCGATATGGTTTCCGCGCTGAACAAGCGTTCGCCGATTTTGTTTCCGGCCGGAGTCAGCACGTTCGGCCGGCAAATCGAATGGGCTGCCTCACGTTCTGCAGTGCCGTTCGGATATCGAAAAGGAGATATCCTATCCGGAAATGCGTCCCCGACGCCGGGAACCGATACTGCCGGAGCAACCGCCGTCATCAGATCTTACTGCAAAGCTGATTTAGTCAGGCAAACATGCGGCGCGGCATTGGATATTAAGTTGTTCCCAACGACTGTCCAGGGCGAAAACGGCGTCCTTTCCCTCATGGCATTAATCGACGGGTTTATTGCGCTCGGCGGCTTTTTCCTGCAGCTGGATGTTATTGATGCGGAAATCCTGAAAAAAGCGCAGGACAATCCAAAGGACTATAAAACATTGTCGGTGCGCGTTTCCGGCTGGAACGCCCGCTTTGTCACCTTGGACAAGGAATGGCAGACGATGATCATGGAACGAAATGCAGAAAGGCTGTCATGAACACCTTGCTCGTAACGAACATTCAGCGTTTTTCGACGCACGATGGCGACGGCATTCGGACGACGGTTTTTCTCAAGGGCTGCCCGCTACGCTGTAAATGGTGCCATAATCCGGAAACCCAATCTTTTGGCCAGCAAATTCTCTATACGGCGCAAACCTGTATCGGGTGCGGCGCTTGTGCGGCGGTTTGCCCTAATCAGGCGCACAGGTTCAGCCCGGAGCATGTTCATCAGTTTCATGTGGAGCAATGCGCGGCTTGCGGCCGTTGTCTGATCGCATGTCCGGCAGGCGCTGTCGAGGCGGCGGCTAAACCGATGTCGGCGGATGAGATCATGGATCAGGTCAGGCGCGACAAAGTTTTTTACGGAGCCTCAGGCGGGATAACACTTTCCGGAGGCGAACCGCTCGCCCATGCGGAAGAATGTCTTGAGCTGCTGAAAAGGACAAAAGCTGAAAATATGACTACTGCCGTTGAGACATCCGGCTTCTTTGACGGCGCCTATATTCCGCAGCTGGCGGAATATACGGATTTATTTTTGTGGGACTGCAAGGACAGCGACGCCCGGCGGCATAAAGCATATACCGGGGTATGCCCGGATAAAATTCTCGGCAATCTTCATCAACTGGATCGCTATGATGTAAAGATCATCTTGCGCTGCATCCTGGTAAATGGCGTCAATACAGAAGAAACCCATTATCGTGCCCTGGCCGGGTTATATCACCAATTATCTCATTGCGCCGGCGTGGAACTGCTGCCCTATCATGCTTATGGCGGCAGCAAAAGGGTTCAGATGGGGTACGCCGACGATGGCGTAAAGGCATGGATCCCCCAGCCGGATGTCCTTCAGCAAGCGACGGCGGTCTTGAAAAGCCTGAATGTTCCGGTTTTGTCATGAACCGATACTTGTTAATGATGTAAACGGCGGTCTAAAACAGATCGGTGTGAACAGCGTCCAAAGCGTAACGGCAGGCCGGGTCAGGCTGCCGGTCGATCCAGGCTCCGTTCGTAAAGTCCGGAATCGGCATGGGCATGCTGCCCATGGAAACAGATTGCTCGGACAGGCAGGTGACGCTCATCCAGGCAGCTGCATCATAGGCATCGATAGGGGTGTCCCGCTGATCACGGATGCTCTCGATAAATGAACGCTGGACCAGATAATCCATGCCGCCATGGCCGCCCTTGACGCCTTCTTCAGTAAACCACTTCCATAGCGGATGGTCATATTGCTCCAGGTAAGGCGTAAAAGGTTCCCACTCGTCGAACTTGGGGCTGACATTTTCGATATAAATCTGATTGCCATCCTCCATATACAAGCCATGAATGCCCTGCACGCAAAGCTGACGAGAATAGGGACGGGGCAGACAGGTATCAAAATTCAAGGTGATTGTTTCGCCGTGAGCACATTTAATCACGGTTGTGACGACATCGCCGCCCTCCCAGATCCGGCCGGCTTCCGGACTGTGCTCGCCTTTGTTGACGACAGCCCGATGATGAAGGCCGCGGGCTTTCGAAGCCGTCGAGGTTAAAGTAAGCAGGCGATTGCCGCGATTGATGTTCAGCATGTTGCAGATCGGTCCCAGCGCGTGTGTCGGGTAAGTGTCCGCATTGCGATGATAATAATGGTGAAAGCGATAATGATTGTCTCCGATGAGGTTGATCAGGCTTTCGCTCAGATTATGTCCGTATGCGCCCTGCATATGGATGAGTTCGCCGAATACATCCTGCTTGATCATATTGATCAGCGCCATTTCGGTTCGCCCGTAACAGCAGTTTTCCAGCATCATGCAGGGAATGCCGGTTTCCTCGCGAACTTGCACCAGACGCCAGCATTCTTCGATCGACGTTGCGCCGCCGACTTCGAAAGCGGCGTATTTGCCGGCTTTCATCGCTTCGATCGCCAGTTTGATGTGGGAAACCCATGAAGTGGCAATGACGACGCCCTGTATATCGTCACGAGCGACCATCTGGGTAAAGTCGGTATATCGGTCGGTTTTCTTGCCGGTTTTTTCTGTAACGATAGCCATACCCTGATCCAGCAAATCCTCGCGCAGATCACAGATGCCGGCGATATCGACGTCATCCATTTCACAGAGCAGTTCCAGCAGCCCGCGCCCGCGTCCGCCAAGTCCTGCAAAACCAATTCTGATTTTTTCCATATATGCCTCCTGCAATCGTTCCCATGATGATACAAACGACTTTATTATAATAGGAAAATGAATCCTATTTCAAGATAACATCTAATTTAAAGCAATAATATCTTGTTTAGATTAAATCATTCCCGCTGCCGTGTTCATATTCAGGGGTTATGATAAGAAGGATCCCATGAACATGATGAATAGGAGTGATTCGGTTTATGAAACCATTATCTGGATTTGAACGCATCGACAGGATTCTAAGGAGACAACCCGTGGACAGGATCGGCCTTTGCGAGGCGCTTTGGTCTGATACCATAAAAAAATGGACCGCAGAAGGACACCTTCGTGAAAATGAATCCATATCCGCTCACTTTGGATATGATCTTGACGATTTTAACCCGTTCCGTTTGATGGGCGATATTGATCATGAAAAAAAAGTAATGGAAGAAACGGATGATGCAGTCATCTATGAAGATGGTAACGGCGTAGTCCAGAAACGAATGAAAAATGTAACCAATATCCCGCAGCTCATCCGGTTTAAAGTCAGGACACAGAATGATTGGGAACGTGACATAAAACCGTTATTAAAACCGGATCGCGCCAGGCTCAATATTGAGGGTTATAAAAAGGCGATGGCGGCCGCCAGACAGAATCAGCAGTTCTTTTTTGTTTCCTCCATGAATGTATTTGAACTGATGCGGGCTTTGTGCGGCCACGAAACCATCCTGGTTGCCATGGCTCTTGAACCGGAATGGATTCAAGACATGGTTGATGTTTACGCCCAACTGATCGTTGATCTGATGGACATGCTTTTTACCGAGGCGGGGCAGCCGGATGGCGTCTGGTTTTTTGAAGATATGGGTTTTAAAGAACATTCCTTTTTTTCACCAGCGATGTATCATGACCTCATTCAACCCGGCCACAAGAAGACCATGCAGTACGCGCATGACAGGAACCTTCCTGTCGTATGCCATTGCTGCGGTATGGTCGAACAGCTGATCCCCGGCTTGATCGAGTCCGGCATCGACTGCCTGCAGGCGATCGAAGTCAAAGCCGGCATGGATCTGAATCGGTTGTATCATCGGTTTGGCGATCGGATTTCATTTATTGGCGGCATCGATGTCCGGGTGCTCTTTAATCATGACAAGAAGGAAATCGATGCTGAACTCGAATCAAAAATACCGGTTGTCATGGGTCACTACGGATATGTTCTGCACACCGATCATTCCGTTCCCAACTGTGTGGAATATGACGCATACCGGTACTTCATCAAAAAAGGCCTTGAGCTGGGGACATATCCTGAATGGCAGGGGAACAAGACGGATGAATCGTGATAAACCTGTCGCATTTGTGCAAATAACTAAAAACAGATGGAGCATAAACGAAGATTTATCCTGTTTATCTAAAAACAATCCGGTTGAATAACTCATTTTCACGTGATTAACTGATAGTTGTGGTGATGGATTTTGCTGTCCGGGAGCAATTTCTAAAACCGGCACCCTTATTTCCTGTTTCCAGAAACAACACAGATTATAGTGATATGGAGGACTGATCAATGAAGATCAACAAGGTTTTTTCCATCATTGCAATTTTCCTTGTTCTTGCGATGCTGGCAGGCTGCACTGGAGCATCGACTTCCGGTACGACGGCTGCGGCAACTTCATCAGGCGGAACGACAGCCGCGACGACAGCGGCGGCCAAGGAGACAACAACAGCTTCCAATATAAATCCGGCAGGCGAACTGCCCATTGTCAAAGAACCGGTTGAACTTGAAATTCTTATTGCGACCACAGATGTTGTGCTGGACTATGCAACCAATGAGATGACCAAGAAAATGGAAGATCTCACGAATGTCAAGATTAAATGGACGATGGTTGCCGATGCTAATGAAAGCAAGTCGCTTTTGTTGGCCAGCGGCGATCTTCCGGATATTTTCCGCATCAGTATGACGCCGGAAGAACTGTCTATCTATGGTAATAAGGGCGTTTTTATCGATTTGTCGTCCTATATTGAACAGTACGGCGTCAATATCAAGAAAATGTTTGATTATGACAGTACGGTCAAGAGTAATTTAACAATTCCCAGCGGGAAAATCGTTTCCATGCCAACCTATAGTAAAACCTATCATATGACTGCTTGCAATAAACTGTGGGTTGACCGCAATTGGCTTACGGCGGTAGGCAAAGAAGTACCGAAAACAATCGACGAATTCTACGATATGCTGGTTGCCTTTAAAAACGAGGACCCCAATGGCAATAAAACCGCCGACGAGATTCCGCTGACCAGCGTCGGCGTCGATTCATGGAATTCGGCAATCGGCTATATCATGAGCGCATTTATTACGACCGACAATACGGCCGGCCGGTATTTTGTGCAGCCTTATAAAGGTAAGGTCGATGTCGTATTCAACAAAGCTGAATGGCGTCAGGGACTCACGTTCCTGAATAAGCTTTACACCGAAGGACTATTGGATGCCGAGTGCTTTACTCAGGATGCTGCTTTGAGAAAACAGAAAGTTGAAAGCGGCGTGATCGGCGCGACAGTATCCAATGCTCCATCTGCTTTTTCAGTTGCTGATTCCGCGTTTTTCAAGGCGTTTGACGCCGTCGCTCCCTTGACAGGCCCGAACGGTCTACAATCGACTGCTTATATCCCGTCAGGGATGGAAGCGGGCAGTGTAGGCTTTTTAACCATTACCAATGCCTGTAAAAATCCGGATGTCGCTTTCCGCTGGGTTGACCTCCTTTACAGCGAAGACCTCATTTACGATAATTTGTACGGCAATGAGGGCAAGCAATGGCGTTATGCGACAGCAGACGAAGTGGGTATCAATGGGCAGCCGGCCATCTGGAAGACCCTCGAAGGATTTACCGGAACCCAGCAAAACATTTCCTGGTACCAGAATTTACCGACATTCAGACGTGCCGAGTGGCGGCTGGGAGAAGTAGGTTCCAGCAAAGAAAACTACTTATTGCGCGTCGGCATGGAAACAAGACTGTATGATGCTACAAAATTATATGAACCTTACTATAATACGGATGTCGTGCCCCACATCATATACATTGGAGAAGATATAGCGTCGGAATATGCCGATATAAAGACTGCCCTCTATGATTATATGTACTTATGCACGGCACGCTTTATTACCGGCGATATGAGTATCGAAAAGGATTGGGACTCCTATCTTGCCGAACTTTCTAATATTGGCCTGGAGAATTATATCAAGATGACCCAGGAAGCCCTGGATTCCGTGAAATAAAAAGAACCGAATAAATTTCAGGGGCGAAGGGTATCCATCCTTCGTCCCTGAAATGTTCTTCAGGGAGGTAACATGCCGAATCTTGCAATGAGGTCAGCGAAGAAAAGCAGGCCGATAATCGATGTGAAGCGCTTGAAAAAGAGTTGGCAGCTCTATTTCATCATCTTTTTACCGTTGGCATTTATTTTATTATTTCATTATGGACCGATGTACGGCATCCAGATTGCCTTTAAGGATTATGATGTCACCGCCGGTATCTGGAAAAGCGAATGGGTCGGACTGAAAAATTTCACCCGTTTTATCGGTTCGTATAATTTTAAAACCATCGTCTGGAATACAATTTCCATTAGTTTATATAGTTTGATATTAGGGCTTCCCATTCCCATCATGTTGGCAATCAGCCTCAATGAATGCGAGGTCAAATGGTACAAGAAACTGGTTCAGACCGTAACTTACGCGCCGCATTTCATCTCCATGGTGGTCATGGTATCCATGATTATTTTGTCACTGTCATTGAATAATGGCATTATCAATAATATTGTTGCTACTTTGGGCGGAGAACGCGTTAATTTCATGTCTAAACCCGAGCTGTTTAAAACTATCTATATTATATCGGGTATATGGCAGGGAATGGGATATAGCGCCATACTGTATCTGGCCGTTTTAACCGGTATCGATCCTAATTTATATGAAGCGGCATTGATTGACGGCGCCTCCAGGTTTAAAAAGATAATCTATATCGACTTGCCTTTTCTTGTGCCGACTATCATCATCATGCTTATTCTTTCATTGGGCAGCGTCATGAATGTCGGCTTTGAAAAAATCTACCTGATGCAGAATAAATTGAATCTTTCTGCTTCGGAAACAATCTCGACCTATGTCTATAAGATTGGTATCGAAAATGCCAATTTTAGCTATTCGACAGTCATCAGCCTTTTTAATTCTGTCGTTAATATGATGATGATTATTATTGTTAATTATATAGCTCGAAAAGTTAGTGAAACGAGTTTGTGGTAGAAGGTGAAATATGCCTGGAAGAATAAAAAGATCCTTGTCCGATAATATATTTGTTATTTCTAACATGACATTTCTAACGTTGATTCTGATTGTTATTGCCTATCCGCTGATCATTGTTGTTTCCAATTCGTTTTCCGATCCGCAAGCGGTCATTGCCGGGAAAATCTGGCTGCTTCCTGTTGGATTCAACTTAAATGGGTATAGAGCTGTCTTTAAATATCAGAAGATCATCAACGGCTTCCTCAATACCATCCTATATACGACAGGCGGTACGATCTTTGGCGTTGTCATGACCGTTTTGGCTGCTTATCCGCTGTCGAGGAAAGATTTTTATGGCAAAGGGGTCATCACTTTTATCTTCACATTTACCATGTTGTTCAGCGGCGGTCTGATACCGAGTTACCTGCTGAACCAGAGCCTGGGTCTGGTCGATAATCGTATGATGATGATTATTGCCGGTTCGCTGAGCGTCTATAATATCATTATTACAAGAGTCTATTTTAAATCAACCATATCCGATGAAATTCTGGAAGCTACCCAGATCGATGGCTGCGACGACTTCAGATTTTTTACTAAATTTGTTATACCCCTTTCCAGTACGATTATCGCCGTCCTGGTTTTGTTTATTGCGGTATCGCATTGGAATTCATACCAGACCGCAATCATATACATCCGGACGGAAAGCAAGCTGCCTCTGCAGATCGTCCTGCGAAATATACTTATTTTGTCGCAGACTGCGGCGTTGTCCGGTGATGTGACGCTGGAAATGGCATTTTCCGGTATGCAGGATCTGATAAAATATGCGTTGATTGTTGTCGCGTCGGCTCCTATTTTGCTGTTGTATCCTTTTGTCCAGAAATATTTCGTGAAAGGCGTTATGATCGGTTCACTCAAGGGTTAAAGTGAAAGGAACATCATGCGGTCCAAGTCCATCCATGGCAGGGGGGAAATTATGTCACAAGATAATCGGTCCATGCAGATGATTCTGGCAGGCGATCTCTGCATGCGCGACTTAAGTGAAAAAATAGACGAGTCATATGCGCAGAAGATCTTGCAGGATATCCTGCCTTACTTGAAACAGGCTGACATACGCTTGATTAATCTGGAAAATCCGCTGACCGCCGCCGATAAGCCGATTGCCAAAAGCGGGCCCAATCTGAAAGGAAAACCTGAAAACATCGCTTTCTTAACGGCAGGCGGTTTTGACTGTGCTGTCCTGGCCAATAATCATCTGGGTGATTATGGACCGGCCGGCGTTATCGAAACGCTGAGCTTGCTTGATGATAACGGGATTGGCCATGTCGGCGGCGGCCGGAATCTGGATGAAAGCTATGAACCCTGGTATGTGGAAAGAAATGGCCTGACGGCCGCGGTTGTGGCTGTTGCCGAAAATGAATTTGGCGGAGCGGGGACTGATCGTCCGGGTATGGCCGGCTTGAATTGCGGCCGGCTGCTGCAGGCTATCGACGCAGCCCGGCAAAATGCGGAATTTGTCATTGTGGTTATCCATGGCGGCAATGAGTATAATCCATTGCCTAGCCCCCGGGTGGTTGATCGCTACAGATTGATCGCCCGGTGCGGAGCCGACGCGGTTATCGGCATGCATACCCATTGTCCGCAAGGTTATGAGCAATATCGGGGCGTTCCCATTATATACAGCACCGGGAATTTTCTTTTTCATAACGAAGAGGAGCCATCGGAAAATTCTTCCTGGTATTACGGCTATTTGCCGAAGTTGATCTGCACGCCGGGCCGTCAGGTTAACCTGGAGATCATCCCTTATCGGTTCGATCCGGCCTGTACGAGGATTACGCCCTTTATCGGACAGCAAAGCGAAAAAATGCATGAATACCTGCGTAAAATATCCGGTTTATTCCAGGATAGCCGGCAGCGGACCGATTATTTTAAGGGTTGGTGTATGATCGGCGGCATTGGCTATATCGACAAACTTGTCTACCGGGAGAAATACATGCGTGAGCCGGAGTGGGCAAGCAGCAAAGACTTTTTAATTTTACGCAATCTCCTGACTTGTGAAGCACACAATGAAATTATAACCCAATTCATGGTGATGATCGAAAACAATGAAATCGGATTCGGCGTCAATATGGCCGAAGAAGTGAGAAAACTGCAGGTAATGCCCATTTAATTCTATTGATTAGAGGATAGTCATGAAGCATTTAAGCAGCAATTACATCAAAACCGTCTTATCTTATTTGTTCGTATTAGCCTTTACATGGATTGTGACCATTCTTACTTATATTGTGATTATCAGTGCAGTGCAGAACAATATGATACAACTGAAAACCGCGTCGGTCGAAAGAAAAGAATCGGCGATAAGCACCATGCTGTCCGGCATCGAGGATTATGTCTATCAATATTCGAAAAACAGCCGGGTTGAAGAAATGATCCAGGCGGATACCCGGAATGCCATGAAAATCGGCATGTTTTTAGACCAATGGAAATCGCTGCCCAGTTATGCTTCTTTTAATGAAGCAACCAGAAACTATGTCCTGAAGACCATGACTTTTTTTACAAACAGTGGAGTAATTATAACTAATTTAAGCACCTATATCACCAAGAAGTGGACAAATGAGTATTTGATCAACGGTTATACGACCAAAGAATGGATATCGGTTCTTGATGCCACAAAAGGATCGACGCTGTTTAAGTTGGATGCCAAAAACGCAGATACCGATACGGCGTTAATCTATCGGGCCAATTTGCCGGTCGGCAATAGTGATTTGACGCATACCGTCATGTTGTTGTATCTGGATAAGAATAAACTTGAAAAACAACTGTTATCTGATTTTCATTATGATGGAGCTGCCGCCTATGTTCTGAACCGTGAAGGTCAGTTGATTTTATCCAGCGGACTTGAAAAGGATCCCCCCCTGACCGATTTCGCGGATCAGGCAAATACTTTTTCGTATACTTATCAGGGTATGGCAATGACCGTCTTTCATATTCAAAGCATTTACAATGGCTGGACTTACGTATGGCTTTTGCCAAGTAACCAGGTCAATTCAGAACTGAACTACATCATATACATGGTGGCGGTTATTCTGATTTTACTGATCATTGCCGGCTTTTTTATTACCATTGCTATGTCTAAACAACAAAATCAACCGGTAAAAGAAATAGCCAATATGCTCATTCCGGAAACAACCGGCAAAACCAAAGACACACAACACATCAATGAGTTTGATTTGATCAAGGGCAACATCAGGGAGATGATGAAACAGGAAAAGAGTCTGCAAGGTCAATTGATGCAAAACAAGGATCTTGTTAAGTCAGCTATGCTGGATAAATTGCTTAATGGCCGCTTTACAGATTTACAATCGATAGAAAACGCGCTGCGGCAAATTCAATTTCCCCTTACAGGCAATGGCTACACGATGGTCATTATTCAAATCATTGATGATGGGCTTCATCCCGATACGGTATCCAATATTCAGATTCAGCATTCGATATTGCTGTCATTTATCAACAGCAAATTTTCCGAACTATGGATCCATTCTGTTTCTTATCAAAGAATGGCCATATTTTATCATCTGAACAGTAATGACAGCGAACCGCCAAAAGAATTCGCCGCCCGGCTTAAAGCTTTTTTAACCGAGAAAGGACATACGAATGTCATGATCAGTGTCGGCGATACATGCGCTGAAATATCCGGTATTTCCATGTCTTATAAATCTGCTGTCTTTGCTCTGACAAAAGCGGAGACGAATAATGGCGTTATTTATAGCGAAGCGCCGGGCAGCGAAACCAGCAGCACCTTTTATTACCCCATTGATGTTGAGCAGCGGATTATCAGCCTGGTCAGCGTTGGTGATTCTGCCGGTACACAAGTATTATTAGAACAGCTATTCAAACAAAACACGGCGAGATATGAGCATCGGTATGATCTTGTCGGCGTATTTATTACCGAACTTGTCGGGACATTGTTTAAGATTCTGTCGGCAGAAGACATGGATCAATGTCTGGAATTGAAATCATTGACGACCCTTATGACACGCCAGGACGACGCAGTCGATGAATCCTTTCAGATCGTCCTTGAACAGTACCGGATTCTCTGCGCGTTTATCAAACAGAAACGCCGGAGTTCCACGAATATTCTCATTGAAAGCATCATAAAATATGTCGATTCATTTTATATGGATCAAAATCTGTCATTGAGCAAACTGGCAGATAAATTCAATTTGTCTGAACCGTATCTGTCGCATTTGTTTAAAGAGAGCACCGGTGAAAATCTATCCAGCTGCCTGGAGCGTATCCGGATCAACAATGCTCATTCCCTGCTGACGGAAACGAACTTGTCCATCGATGATATTGCCGAGAAAGTCGGATACTGCAGTTCAGATACCTTCCGTAAGGCTTTCAAACGTTATCATGGCATTACGCCGGCTATGTATCGTTCTTCCACAAAGTAATACAAGACCGCTGTAAGCCGGTTTTTGAAAAGAAGGAGCAATCAAGAATGAACATCATCGACAGAATCTTGCCTTCGCCTGTCAGGGGCGGTTTTCAAATGGATGACTACTGGGTCTGGTGCGGATCGGTGATTCAGGGCGAAGACGGGCATTATCACATGTTTGCGTCCCGCTGGCCTAAAAGCCTTCCTTTTTTTCAAGGATACATCGCCTGTTCCGAAATTGTCCGGGCGGAATCGGACACTCCGGAAGGCCCGTATATATTTCAGGAAATCGTCCTGGGCGATAGGGGCGAAGCTTTTTGGGACGGCCGGATGACGCATAATCCGGCTATACGAAAAGTAGGCGATACATACCTGCTCTTTTATATCGGAGCAACCTATCCGGGCGCGAAGCCTGACGCGGCGGAACTGAGCCGGAGTCATGTGCCGGTTACGACAACCTGCTATCATTCGATCCGCATCGGCATGGCTACGGCAAAATCCATAAAAGGGCCCTGGCTGCGGCCGGATAAACCGATTCTGGAACCGAGGCCCGGGAAATGGGATTGTACGGTTGTAACCAATCCGGCGCCATGTATTCTGGATAACGGTTTTATTTGCCTCTATTACCGTAGTAACACCCCGGAAGGACTGAAGATCGGCGTCGCCGGCGCCAAAGATTATGCATCGCCTTTTTATCGGCTGAAAGATGAACCGGCCTTGACCCTGATTGACGGCGGTCAGGTTGAAGATCCGTTTGTCTGGCGGCAAGACGGGCATTTCGAGATGATTGCCAAAGATATGACCGGGGAAATAACCGGTGAAAAACATGCCGGAATCCATGCCCTGTCGGCTGATGGCCTGGAGTGGTTTCTGGCCGATCCGCCTAAGGCTTATTCGCGGCGTGTGATCTGGGACAACGGGGCGGTTACTATTCAGGGCAGTCTTGAACGGCCGCAGCTTCTTTTTTGTCAGAACGTTCCGACACACCTGTTCGCGGCAACAGCGGACGGCCCCGGAGGATTTGATCAGGCCTGCCGCACCTGGAATATGGTAATCCCTTTAAAAAGTATGTAAAACAAGGCATTTTAACAGGCATACATCTAGTAAAACGACCATTTGCTGATATAATTATTTTGGGAGCGTGATTAAAATGAAAGAACCGGTCTGGGGTTTTATCGAAGAATTGCAAAAACCGCTGCATATCGGCAAGCCCGCTTATTGGCATATGAGAGCGGCGCAGGATCAGGAGCTTTCATTAGCCGGAGGGATCCGGGTGAACTTTGCGTTTCCCGATCCTGCCGGCGTTTTAGAGACTGCTCTGACCGATTTTGGCCGCTTCTGCCAGATTATGGATCTGGAGGGTAAACAACAGGATGAATCGGCCGTGCAGTTGCTGATCCGGGAGGCTGATACAGAATGCTTTGAAGCTTTCCGTTTGCGTGTCGGAACGTTGTCATTAATCCTGGAGGCGGCGGACACCGAAGGTCTTCGCCGGGGTCTTGTTTTTCTGGAGGAACAAATTACGGCGGCCGGAGCGCCGGTTTTGCCGTTGGGTTTGAGCGAACAAAAGCCTTTTATCCGCACGCGGCTGTCCCGCTGCTTTTTTGGACCGATCAAACGGCCGCCGATGAACCGGGATGAGCTCGAAGATGATATCAACTACTATCCGGATGAATACCTGAATCGTCTGGCTCATGAAGGCGTGAACGCGCTTTGGTTGACCATTACCTTCCGGGATACGGTTCCTTCCCGTATATTGCCGGGTTTCGGCCGGCGGGCTGCCGTCCATATTCCTAAACTGCAGCAGACGGTTGCCCGCTGTGCCCGCTATGGCATACGAATTTTTGCTTTCTTTATCGAACCGACGGCTTTTATCGATGAGCGAAACAACAACCGCTATCTGGACCTCAAACAGTATGAGAAGGATTTTCCGGAGCTCATCGGCCATCGTCAGGACAATCTGGCGGGCTTCTGCCCCAGCTCGGATCTGGCGCGTTCGTTTCTCTATGAAGCCGCGCATACGTTGTTTGAGCTGGTGCCCGGATTGGGCGGCATGATTGACATCAGCGTCGGGGAACGGTTTACGCATTGCCGGTCCTTGCAGAGCGATCGGAATAATTGTCCCCGCTGCTCGAAAAGAGAACCCCGCGATGTGTTGGCGGATGTGCTTTCTTGTCTGCAAAACGGCATGCATGACGCCAATCCGCAGGCCGAATTCATTTCATGGCCGTATTCTCAATATCTGCTCTGGGGCGACGCAGGGACGGCAGAGGCTGCCGGGCATGTGCCGTCGGGCGTTATCTTGCAGCATAATTATGAATCGTCAGGTATTACGGAGCAGCTCGGCCGGCTGAGACGGGCCGACGATTACTGGCTCTCCTATACGGGCCCGAGCGACCTTTACCGCCGCTGCGCGGTTAACGCCCGCGCCAATGGCACCAGGATGTTTGCCAAACTGCAGGTCGGCTGTTCGCACGAAGTCGCATCGGCAACGCACGTGCCGGTTCCCGGAATCCTGTACGACAAATATCGGCGGATGAAGGAACTTGGCGTCAGCGGCGCTATGCAGAGCTGGTACTTTGGCAATTACCCGTCGATGATGACGCGGGCCGCCGGCCGTCTGTCCTTTGAACCTTTTCCAATGGATAAAATGGGCTTCTTATCCGCTCTGGCGCGGCCTTGCTGGGGCCCCTATACCGAGACGGTCGTCCGGGCTTGGGAATATTTCCAGGAGGCCTATGCGCAATATCCGGTTTATCATGTTTTCGGATATTATGCGCCGATGCATGATGGTCCGGTCTGGCCTCTGTATCTGCAGCCCGTAAACAAACCCTTGATTCCCAACTGGAAATTCATGCCGGAATTTCCTGAATATGGCGATCGCATCGGCGAATGTCTGCAAGATGCCTTTACCCTGGAGGAGGCTTTGCTTCTTTGCTCGCGCCTGCAGCGGACCTGGCAGGAAGGCGTTCATCTACTGGATGCGCTGGAGCCGGTTTTCAGCGATGATACAGACCGGCGGCGGGATATCAATACCGCTCGGGCATTAGGCATTTTGTTTACCAGCGGATACGATATTCTGCGTTTCTATCAATTACGGGAATTCCTGGCCGACGCGACGGGGGAGGAAGCCCTTGGCTGCCTGACGCAGATGAAGGAGCTTGTTAACCGTGAAATCGGCTGCAGCAGACAATTAATTCAATATTGCCTGATCGATCCGGCGCTCGGATTCAACTCC
Organism: Clostridiaceae bacterium; assembly: GCA_034927345.1. GTDB lineage: Bacteria > Bacillota > Clostridia > Saccharofermentanales > UBA5734 > JAYFQE01. The sequence goes on along the minus strand of JAYFQE010000014.1, from coordinate 188,767 downwards.
GAGCATGAAGGATATCGATTCTATCCGGATAAGCTGGAGAACCGCATCCAACAATTACAGGGGCTGCTTCAAACAGACTTCCCGGCTCTCGAAATGAGCATCCGCGAAGGCCGGATGCCTTTCCCGCAATATACGGGGAAGGATCCCGATCGCGCTGTTTATACCTGTCCTTTGGCTGTCCGGGCCGATCATGGGACCGGGGCGTTCGGCGTGAATTGGCAGGCAGTCGGATTGTCGGGAACCTTAGAGCAAGGAGCGGCACGTTTCAAGGCCTGTTATGATGAAAACTGGCTTTATCTGGCCGTTACGTTCAACGGCAAAGCAAGGCCGCTGACGATCCGCCTGTTCCCGCAGCGGCTGTGGCCTGACCGGACTTATGTTTTCGATCCGGCGACAGCAAGCACGAAATTAATCGTCAGAGATCCGGTCAGGCCGCCGCTGTGGCCGGAGTCGCTGGATACGGAAATGACCAGCGGATCTCAGGAACCGGCGTCGGCCGGCGCAGCGGCTGAATCGGGAAATGCCGCGACAACCGTCGCGGTCCGGATTGCTTTCGATGAACTGCAGCGGCCTGAACATTGCCGGCTGAATCCTTTGCGCGTTAATTTAATCCTGACGGGAGAGCATGCAGAAGATCAGGTTGATTTTGATTCTTATGCCTGGGTCAGACGTCCTGCTATCGCGCAGCGGTTGGCTCAAAGCCCGGTCAATCCGGATGAATACGGCTGGTTCAGCTTTGCTTGATACGCTGGTCCGATTGACAAGAAGATAAAATAAGAGGGGGGGATGTGTCGGATGCTTCCTGAGAAAAGCGATTCAGCCGATATTCATTCATCAGAATTACCACAGGTTTCCCAGGAGGATATTGTTAAAGCATTTACCGATATCGGCATTGTTCCGGGCGATATCCTGCTGATCCATTCATCCCTGAAGAGCTTTGGAACGGTTATCGGCGGACCGCTCACCGTAATCAACGCGGCCAAAGAAGCGGTAACGGCTCAGGGCACGGTTGTCTTCCCCACGTTGGTGCAGCGCGATTTTGCCCACGCCTATGAAAATTGGGATATTAATACATCACCGTCCGATGTCGGGTTGATATCGGAGACATTCAGGCTCTTGCCCGACAGCGTGCGAAGCGATCAGGCGACTCATTCGGTGGCGGCCTGGGGAAGCCGGGCGGTTGAGCTGACCCATGAGCATTCATCGTATGGACCCCGCATGGGCCCGTTCGGCGATTATTGCTTTTCTTATTCATCGCCCTGGCAGAAAATGTATTTATATGGCGCCCGGATCGCTTTCCTCGGGGTCGGTACGCGGTATAACACATTCAAGCATTTTGTCGAATATGGCCTGATGGAATCTTATTGCCAGTCCATCCGGGATATAGGTCAAAGATGCCGGGCCATGTCCGAGATTCGTCGTTTCCAAACCGCCGGTGTCTGGCCTTTCCTTAATTCGGATCAGATGGATGTGTTGCTAAAAGGAAATGACCTGATATCCTACGCTCAATGCGGCCATTCGCTATTCACCAGTTTTAAGGCGGATGATTTTGCCGATATCGTTTATCGTGAATGCAAGCGAAATCCAGACACGTGGTTTTCGCCTGATTGTCTGGAATGGCTAAGGAAATACTCAATCAAATAAATATAGATGCAGGACGAGGTGTAATATGTTTATTGACATTCATGCTCATGCTTACAGAAAAACAATTCCGGGAATCTGTGATTTTTGTACAGCGGAAGAATTGGTTAAACGCTATGACGAGCTCGATATCGAGAAAGGCGTTCTGCTGCCGATCGTCAGCCCGGAGATTTATCTTCCTCAGACTAACGAAGATATTCTGGATATGGCTGCTCAATTTCCCGACCGGCTCATTCCGTTTTGCAATATCGATCCGAGGTCTCTGACAAATTCGCCGGATGCGCCGTTTGAGAAATTGCTGATTCATTATCGCGACCTGGGTTGTAAAGGCATCGGTGAAGTGATGCCCAATCTCCCGGTTATGCATCCTTTAGTTCAAAATCTGTTCAGGCATGCCGAAAATGTGGGATTGCCGGTCATATTCGACGGTTCCGACCAGCTGACCGGAGATTTCGGGCTTTATGATGATCCTGGTCTGCCCCAGCTCGAACATACCCTGCAGAGATTTCCAAATTTAATCCTGTTTGGCCATGGTCCGGTATTCTGGTCGGAAATCGGCAAACTGGAAACACCGGGGGAACGGAGCTTCCTGTTTGATTTAAAAGGCCGGCAAATAGGCCGTCTGCCGACGGGAAGAATCGTTGAGGAGGGTGTTGTCCCTAAATTATTCCGCAGATATCCCAACTTGTATGGTGATCTTTCTGATTTTACGGCTTATAATGCTTTCGCCCGGGATGACGAATATGGTCCCCGGTTTATGGAAGAGTTCCAGGACCGGTTGTTTTTTGGCACGGATATGTGTTTTCCGGCCATGCCTGTACCCTTGCCCGAGCTGATGATAACCTGGCGCAAGGAGAAGAGAATCAGCGACACGGTCTTCTGGAAAATCGCCCGGGATAACGCGGCTAAATTCTTGGGGATTGAGTAAACTGATTGATCTGTGCAAGACCGTCTTCCACACGAGGTCTCCGTCCGGCAGGCTATAAATCCCTCAGCTTGACGCGGTATTCCTTAGGGGACAAGCCGTAAGCTTTTTTAAATACTTTGCAGAAATATGAATAATCGGAAAATCCCGTCATCTCGGAAATCTCAGATATACGGGCATCTGTACCGGCCAATAAGGCACGGGCTTTTGCCATCCGCTGCTCTTTGATATATTCGGCGATCCCCATGCCCAAATACTGGCGGGTAAGCTCGTAAAGCCTGGTCCGGCTGATATGCAGGTTTTCACAGATCGTTTGCGCAGTCATGGCGGTCTGCAAATGATCAGCAATATACTGATTAAATCGATGGATCAATTGATCGTGCTTAACCGACACCAGTTCGTTCAACAAGACGTAATAGGTGCAGGCTTCGAGAATTTTCGCGGCGGCCTTGATTTCCGGCAGGCTTTTATATTCGACCTTGCGGATCGCCGACTGCCATTGGGCGGCGGGTATGGACGAAGTTTGATAGCGCCTGCCGATGACGGCCGCCAAGTCTTTTTTATTTTTTGTATCAGCGATCTGTCCGAACATGATATAGCCGATAATCACGCCTTTATCCTTCAGCGGCGCCGTCGCTTCGATCAATCCGGCATGACAATGGTAGATGACGAGTTTACCGGTGTTCTTGCACGCTTCGAAGGAATCGACGTCGCTTTTTTGGCATTTGCCGCGGGTAGTTTCATGCGATTTCATGATGTGGCACAAAGGGCTGAGCGATTCCGGATAAGCCAAAATTTCATGATACTCATCATCAAAGATGACAATCCGGATATTCGTTAATATATAGAAATCGCTCATCAGTTCTTTTAGCTTGCCGGCGTCCAGTTTTAAAGCCACATTTATCCCTCATTTCCGGACGATTTTACCCTCTGTTGTCATTTTACCAGAACCGCCGCAGGATTCAACGATCGGTTTTTACCTATCTGAAGAGCGTTCTGGAATTGTTTTCTGCCTGAACTGTATCCTTGAAGATAAATATCGGGACGAATTTACACTTCGCGGGACACTATTACCTATCGGCGGCGTGAATGGCGGTTTATGATGAAAATGATCCATTGGCATGCCGGAATATTGTATGATCTGCAGCGGAAAAAACAAATACTCTGAACAAGCGGAAAGAGGTTTTTTGTTATGAAAAAGATAACATTTGCCCTGTATTTTGGCAACCGGGGTTTTTTCCCGGAATCCTTAATTGCCGAAGCCAGAAAACAGTTGAAAACGGTTGTCGAGGACCTGGGATTCAGTGTTTTGATGATGGATGATACCTGTACCCGTTATGGAGCGGTAGAAACAGCCGATGAAGGCAGGCGGTACGCGTCGTTCCTGAGCAGCCATCAAGGCGAGTATGACGGCGTTATTCTCTCTTTACCGAATTTCGGCGATGAAAACGGCGCTGTGGCAGCTCTGGCCGATTGCGGCGTGCCGATCCTGATCCAGGCTTATCCGGACGAAATCGGGAAAATGGATTTTAACAACCGCCGGGATGCTTTTTGCGGGAAGTTTTCGATCATGGACGTTTTTTACCAGTATCAAATGCCCTATACCGTTTTCCCGCCTCATGTCGTACATCCGGACGCCAGTCTTTTTAAAAGGCAAGTTGTTGATTTTGCCGCGGTCTGCCGGATTGTCAAACGAATGCGGCGCATGACGGTCGGAGCGATCGGAGCCAGAACGACAGCGTTTAAAACAGTTCGTGTTGATGAGCTGACCCTGCAGCGTTATGGCATTACAACCGATACTTTCGATCTATCGGAATTGTTTCTGCGAGTCGGCGACATAACAGAAAGCTGCGCGCGGTTCCAAGATAAACGCAGCCGCCTGCTGGCTTATACGAACTGGGGTGAAACGCCGGACGAGAAAATAAACATGCTCAGCAAAGTCAGTGTCGCCCTTGACGATATGATCGCCGATTACCATCTCGATTGTTTGTCCCTGCGTTGTTGGGAAGAGATTGAAAAAAAGCTGCGGGTGGCTCCCTGTGTTCTGCTGAGCGAGTTGAACGACCGGGGCATAACTGCAGCCTGCGAATTGGATACCGGCAACGCGATTGCCATGTATGGCCTGGCGGCCGCCTCCGAGATGCCGGCGACCTGTCTGGACTGGAACAATAATTACGGCGGCGCGGCGGATCGCTGTATCCTCTTCCATTGCGGGCCGGTGCCGCAAACCTTGATGACAGAAAAGGGAACCGTCATCGACCACAAAATGTTTGCCAAGAGTTTTGGCGCCGGCTGCGGCTGGGGCTGCAATACCGGCCGGATTGCTCCGTCGCCGATGACCTATGCCAGCTTGAAAACGGAAAACGGAAAACTGGTGTTTTACCTGGATGAAGGACGGTTTACCGGCGAACCGATTGAAGAACAATTCTTTGGCTGCGGCGGCGTCGCCGAGATCGACCGGCTCGACAAAAAGCTTCTGACGATCGGCAAGCAAGGTTTCCGCCATCATGTCGGCGTTACGGCCGGCCATGTCGGCGCCGCTGTCCGTGAAGCATTTACCACCTATCTTCATTACGATCAAGTCGATTTAACCGGGCCGCAATGAAAAGACGCGTCGTGCGTTTATCCGGCCGGCCATTTTAGGAGGTCATTTATGCCTATAGTTTCGAAACGTAAAGAAGTCCTGGCTATTTACGCTGAAGCGGCGCGAAACCGGTGGGTGCTGCCTTGCTTCTGCACAGAAAACCTAACGACAACCGAGGCTGTTATGGCCGCTGTCAGCGAGTATGGCGGCCGTAAAGGATCGGCCGATCTGCCGATTATTTTGGCCATGACCAATCGCTACAGCCATCGGACCCAGTCGGCCTATTATACGCATACCCGGCAATGGGATATCGGGCTGAAGCTTTTCATGGCCGATCTGCAGATCCTGACCGGCCCGGGATCGCCTTATGAGAAACTTAAAGTCATGGTTCATCTGGACCATATTCAGTTTGATGATGATCAGGCTTTGCTGACATGGGATATGGGCGCTTTTTCATCCATTATGTTCGACGCCTCAAAAATGCCATTTGCCGGCAATATCAGTTTGACCAGAAACTTTGTTGCCGAACACGGCCAAGATATTGTTATCGAGGGCGCCTGCGACGAGATCGTAGACGCTGCGGGAGATGAGAAGAGCGAATTGACAACGGCTCAGCATGCGGAACAATATTACCGTGAGACCGGCGTCGATCTGATCGTTGCCAATCTGGGAACGGAACATCGCGCCAGCGCAAAAAATTTGCAGTATCACAGCGATTGCGCCCGGGAAATCAAAGCAAGCATCGGCACGCGCATCGTTCTCCATGGCGCTTCCTCCGTACCTGGCGAACAAATCGCTCATCTGATTGACGACGGCGTCTGCAAAGTCAACTTATGGACAGCATTGGAGCGAGATTCATCGCCGGCGCTCTTCACGGATATGGTTGAGCATGCCGCCGGAGTTGCGGGGACTGCGGCCATAGAGCAATTAAAAGACAGAGGTTTATTAGGCGAGACATGCTCCAGTTCCGGGAAAGCTTCTATCGATTATTTTACGACTGCTTATCGTCAGAACATCATTTTCAAAGAAATGAAAAATATCGTACAAGGTTATCTGCAGCTTTGGTATCAATAAAAATAACGGGAGGTGCGGTTCCATGAGTCTTTTAGGTCTGGACATAGGAACATCCGGCTGTAAAGCGACCATTATCGAGGATACCGGATCTTTGCCGGCGCAAGCCTATCAAGACTATCCGCTGATCTCTCCGCAGTCCGGCTGGCAGGAAATCGATCCCGAACAGGTCTGGCGGGCGGCTGTGAAAGTCATTGTGCAGGTCAGGCAAAACAGCCGGTCCGACGCGATCAGGGCGATCAGTGTTTCATCGTTCGGCGAGGCGGTCGTAGCGCTTGACCGATCCGGACAAACGCTGGGCCGCAGCATGATCTATATCGATTGCCGGGGACAGGAAGAAGCCGCATATCTCAGGTCACGCCTGGATCATGAACAGGTTCTCGGCATCACGGGAACTGCTGTTCAGCCGATGTACAGCTTATGCAAGATCATGTGGCTGAAAAAGAACCGGCCGGAGGAATACCGGAAAACCTGGAAGTATCTTCTGTTTGCCGATTATATTCTGTATCGGTTAGGCGCGGGTCCCTATACGGATTATTCATTGGCTGCCAGGACACTGGCTTTTGATGTGTTTAAAAAAAAGTGGTCGCCGGAACTCATTGACTGCGCCGGCATTGATGCGGAGAAATTCGGTACGCCGGTGCAGTCCGGCACGGTTGTCGGGCAGATATCCGGCCGTCTGGCGTCCGAGTTGTGTTTACCGTCCGACGTCCTTCTGGTGGCCGGCGGCCACGACCAGGCTTGCGCCGCTTTGGGCGCCGGCGTCATTCACAGCAATCTGGCAGTTGACGGAATGGGGACAACCGAATGCATCACGCCGGCTTTCAACCGGCCTGCCATGTCAGAACAAATGGCGCAGAATCATTATGCCTGTGTCCCTCATGTTATCCCCAATCTGTATGTCACATACGCTTTTACTTTCACGAGCGGCAGCGTGCTGAAGTGGTACCGCGATTATTGGGGCGATTCATATCAGGCGGAAGCAACCCGGCTGGGTATAAATATCTATGACCTGATGATCGATCGGGCAGCGAAGGATCCGGGATCTCTGTTCCTTCTGCCGCATTTCGCCGGCGCGGCCACCCCTTATATGGATCAGGCGGCTCAGGGAGCGATCGTCGGTCTGACGATCAATACCAGGCCGGCGGATATCATCAAGGCCATACTGGAAGGGTTGACTTACGAGATGATGATCAATGTTGAACGTCTGGCCCTGGCAGGCATACAGATCGACGAATTGCTTACTGTCGGGGGTCTCGCCCGTTCCGACGCGTTTTTGCAGCTCAAGGCAACCATGATGGGGAAACCGGTGACAACGCTCGCCATCTCGGAAGCCGGCACTCTTGGCGTGGCGATCTTGGCCGGAACGGCCGGCGGTGTTTATAAGAGTATTGAAGAAGCGGTCGGTAAACTGGTGCGGCGGAAAAAAACCTTTTATCCGGACAGCCGCTTGCATGAGCAATATCAGGAGAAATTCGCGATTTATAAAAAAATGTACCCGGCTGTAAAAAGCATAACCGGCGGCTGAGGCGGACTGCCTCCGCCGGCGCTGCAGGAGGGTGTTATAACCATTCGCCGTTGATTTTGATATAAATCCGCTTGACGATTTCTATGGTTACGACATAGGCGGCCAGAATCAAGGCGAGAAACAAATAATATGCGCCCGGCATGATTTCAAAATGGAATTCGGTGACCTGATGAAAAATGATCGGATTAAGCAGGGCAAAAGCAATACTGATCCCTGTGGTCAGCAGGAGCCTGATATCGGCCCGGCTTTGCAAAAAGGCTACTTTCGAAGTCCGGATAAAATGAACAATCAGGCATTGTGAAATCAATCCTTCAATAAACCAGCCGGTTTGGAAAAAACTCTGGCTGGACGGGTTATTGTACTTCAAAATGAACCAAAGCGAGATAAAGGTCAGCATATCGTAGATAGAACTGACGCCGCCCATGGTGTTCATGAACCGGGTCAGGCCATGAATGTTCCATTGCCGGGGCTTCTCGATGAATTCGGCGTCAACGCGATCCCAGGGAATGGCAATCTGGGACATGTCGTAAATCAAATTCTGGATCAGGATCTGAATGGGCAGCATCGGCAGAAACGGCAGAAAAATGCTGGCCACCAAAACGGAAAAGACGTTGCCGAAATTGGATGATAAAGCCATTTTCATGTATTTCATGATGTTGCCGTATATTTTCCGGCCTTCGAAGATACCGTCTTTTAAGATCATCAGATCCTTTTCCAGTAGGATAATGTCTGATGATTCCTTGGCAATGTCGGTCGCTGTATCCACCGAGATGCCGACATCCGCAATCCGCAGGCTCGGGGCGTCGTTGACACCGTCGCCCAGATAACCGACAACATGATTTTCCGACCGCAGCGCTTTAACGACCCGTTCTTTCTGCATGGGCGCCAACCTGGCAAATACTGTATGCTCCAGCACGGCTGATTTCAATTCGGCGTCATTCATCGCTTCGATATCATTGCCGGTTAAAACCGGGGCAGATACATCCAGGCCGACCTTTTTACAGATATAGGCCGCCACAACCGGCGAATCGCCGGTCAGAACCTTGACGGCCACGCCGGCGTCGTTTAAAGCCTTGATCGCTTCATTGACGCCCGGTTTGGGCGGATCCAGAAAAGCGACATAGCCGATAAAAGTCATCTCATTTTCGTCTTTTACGGAAAAGTTTTCTTCGCCGGCATATTCTGTTTTTTCGGCAATGGCAATCACATGCAGACCGTCCTGGCTGAGTTCATCGGCATGCAGGTTGATTCTCTCGGTGATTTCCGCGGTGATCTGCTGGATACTGTCACCGTCTTTGACGGTTGTGCAGACTTTCAGAATATCTTCAATAGCGCCCTTGGTGATGATCCGGAAATGGCCATCCGAATCCCGGACAACCACGCTCATTTTCCGGCGATTGTAGTCAAAAGGAATTTCATCGATTTTCGTGTATTTATCGACATCGGCCTTGGTGTTTTTCTCGGCGCCATAAGCCAAAATGGCTCTGTCAATGAGGTTCTTGATGCCTTCGCTGAAATAGCTGTTCATATAGGCGTAGTCGAGCACATTCAGATCATATTCGCCCCGGGTGTTCAAATAACGCTGCAGGACAATATTGTCCATGGTCAGAGTTCCTGTTTTGTCCGTGCAGAGGATATCGATGGCGCCAAGATTCTGGATCGCATTGATGTTTTTGACAAGGGTTTTTTTCCTGGCCAGAAAAATCGCGCCTTTGGATAAAGTGGAATTGACAATCATCGGCAGCATGCCCGGCGTAATCCCGACAGCCACCGAAATGGAAAACATAAAGGCCGCCAGCCAGTCTTTCTTGACGAGACCGTTGATGATAAAAACACCCAGAACAATGAAGATCATATACTTGACTAAGGTGTTGGTGACCTGGGACAAACCTTTCTCAAAGTTGGTTTTCCCTTTGTTTTGTTGGGCAATCCGGGATATGTGGCCCAGGTAAGTAGCCTTGCCTGTTTTGACGATAACGCCCAGACCGGAACCGCTGACGACATTTGAACCCATCAGGCAGATGTTGGCCAGTTCGGTGCTGCTGAGGGTGGTGTCGGCCGCTTCGGCTCTTTTTTCGACCGGAATGGATTCTCCGGTGAACATAGATTGGGAAATATAAAAATCTTTCGCTTCCAACAACCGCAGATCGGCCGGAATCAAGGATCCGACATTCAACTCGACAAGGTCGCCGACGACAATATCTTCAATGTTGATTTTTACGGCTTCATGATCCCGCCGGACAAAAACGGTCGAATGAAGCATGGTCTTTAGTTTCTCGCTTTGCCTGTATGCAGAGTAATTCTGGGTGAAACGAATGCCGACGCTGATGCAGGCCAGAATAAAAATAATCATAGCGCCCAGGGTATCCTGAAGAAACAGCGACACTATGGCAAGCAGGATGAGAACAATAATAAATTCATCCCAGAAGGACTTTAGTAAAAAGGTATACCAGCGGATTTTGTGTTGATCGGTTGTCAGATTTTTCCCGTTTGCATTCAGTAAAGCGGCAGCTTGTTCCTGGCTTAACCCCTGTCGGTCCGTATGATACCCGGCCAGCAATTCCGCGGCGTTTTTACCGGCGACGACCTGATAATCTTTCTCCAGATTGTCATTCAGAAAAGTCTGATGCAGCTTTGGATGAGTTCGCAATAATTCCTTCACGGCAGGATCCTCCCGTATTCAGGATAATAGAACTGAATATCGTTATTATACGCTATAATCTACCTGCTGTGTGAGCAATGCTCATTTTGCCGCGCCGTGACTTTCATCCCACAACCGCTGGGCAACCGGCGCCCAAAGATCGGCGGCTTGCGCACATTTGGCGCTCAGCTCATGAACGTCCTCCGGCTTTTGCATATCCGTCGAACGAGCCTTGGCGCAATCGACCATATTGGCCAGCCGCCCTTTATTGTCAAGAAGCGGGCAAGGGCGGAGCTGGTTGTCGTTGAAAGGCTGATGGTCATGATATTGCATGAATAAGGGCGACTTCAACGCATCCAGCAATGTTTTTTCGTGGATATTGCTGTCTGAATAATGGATAAAAGCACAAGGTTCGACATCGCCGTTGGCGTTGATATGGAGATAGCGCCGGCCGCCCGCGATGCAGCCGCCGGCATATTCGCCGTCATTCCAGAAATCCATGGTGAAAATCGGCTTGGTTGTGCGGAATTGGCGGATCTGGCGGTACATCAATTCACGCTGTGAAGCGCTGGCCATTAATTCGGGAACAGCGTCGGCGCCGACCGGCATATAGGTAAAATACCAGGCGAATTTAGCGCCTTTACTGATCATATCGTCGATATAGGCTTCGCTGCCGATAATTTCTGCGTTCTTGGCCGTATAGCAGCAGGATATGCCAAAGGGCAGCTTTTTCTGGCGCAACAGCCTCATGGCGCGGACAACCGACTGGTATGTTCCCTTACCGCGGCGAAAATCTGTTTCCTCTTCAAACCCTTCGATACTGATTGCCGGAACAAAATTGCCGACGCGCAACAGGTCGTCGGCGAAGGCTTCGTCGATCAGCAAACCGTTTGTGAAAGCCATAAAAGCGCAATCCTGGTGTTTTTCGCACAGCCTGATTATATCCTTTTTACGAACCAAAGGCTCGCCGCCGGAGTAGATAAAGAAATAAACGCCCAGTTCTTTACCTTGCCGGATGATGCTGTCCAGCTGGTCATAATCCATATTCAGACGATTGCCGTATTCAGCCGCCCAGCAGCCCAGACAATGCAGATTGCAGGCGGAAGTCGGATCCAAAAGAATTGCCCAGGGGATGTTGCAGGCGTTTTTCCGGCGGGACTTTTCCTGGCGTGAACCGCCGACGACGACGGCGTTTACCACAAAATTCTCGAAGAGCTTCTTTCTGACGCCGTTGTCAAGATCGGTCCAAAGACTTCGCAACAGTTGATTCCAGTTGTTATCGGGATTCTGCATAGCTTTTTTAATTGTTCTGGCCTGGGGCGCCGCGTAGAGATCGGCTTTATCCGCTTTGATAACCCAATCCAGAATTTTTGGAATATTTTGATCAGGATCGGAATCAAGATAAGTCAGAATACGTTTCAAGCCAAAACTCTTTGCATTTTCAAGAATCGTTTTGTCATTCATCGGTAAATCCTCCTTGTCCGTAAAAACCGTTTTATCCAGGCTATAAACAAAACCTGTTTCTCTTCCATTTTATCGAGCCGGAATCTGGCCTGATCAGACAAATAAACGACACTGTCCAAAAGCGCGACGGACCGGTTATTTGTCACCTTTTTTGACATTTCGGCGATTTGTCTATTTCCTGTTTATGTCTATATCGTTATAGTAAAAACAGGTATAAAAGCCGCCTGTAACAACGGAGGTGGTCCTGGGTGAATAAACAAAGAGAAATGAATTATGCCATGATCGAAGCAGCTGTCGACAAGGGCATCCGGGATATCCAGGAAAATACCAGCCGCGGGATCCGCAATCTGGTTGATTTGGGATTACATTTATCTACCGGCCGGTTTCAAAAGGATATTTTCCGCATCGCCCGGCAGATGTTGCATGAGGAGCGCAGCGCTTATTATGCCTTGGCCGGCCATATCGTGCAGTCGGTAGACGCGCGGATTATCAAGCGCTTCGGCATTAACCTGGGATATAACAGCTGGACTTATGGCGCCGGACTGATCCGCGAATTTGAAAAACAGAATAAATTCAACATCCCCTGGACGCTTGTCTTTGATTTATGCGATTACGGGCTGGATATGTCCGGGCAAAACGGAGCCTGGCCGCCTATTGAACTGTCGATGAATAGAATTTCCGACCTTTTGGCTGAAGGTGAAAAAACCGGCATTTATAATGCGATGTTCTTTACAGACATCAGGACGTTGGATCCGCTGTTGATCAACCTGACATGCCACCAGGACAGCAGCTATGTACTTTTCAGCGATCCGGCGGCGATTACGGACGAACGAGCCGGCGTGATTGCCGAATCCGGCCATATCGCCGTTGTTCTGGCCATGGACACGGCCGTCAAGCAGGACGACTGTGTCCGGGCTGCCGCCGTGCTGCGGAATAACGGCTGCCTTTATGGCGCGTCATATCGATATGGCGATGAAAATGCGGCTTATGTGATGAGCGAAAATTTTCTGGATTTAATTGAGTCTCTGCAATGCAGCTTTGCCTTTATTATCCGAGATCATCTGAACGATGCGGATCAGGTTCAGAAAATCGGACGTTTTATCCGAAGCTTGCGCCAGGACAGCTGTTATCCTTTCTTGCTTTTTGATTTTTATGAAGACCTGGCGTATGTCGACCGCATCATTTCGATCGAAGACTGCTTTATGGCGATCAAGGCCAACGGCCGTATCGCCGTCGGCTGTCTGGACAATCTGGCGGATGACCTGAATGCCTGTAAAGAAAATCTGACAGAAATTCTTCAGGCTACCATGCCCAGGATACAATACTTGACTCAATGTCCATGAAGAGTGAATAGGATCATTGCAGGTGATTTATGATCATTGTTTTTGTTATCGACATGTATGATCAAAGTACAAACGGCACATCGACTTCAGCCAGACGCTTTGCTTTTTATCTTCGCCAAAGAGGTCATGAAGTCCGGATCGTTTCCACAGGTTGTCAGGAGTCCGGAAAATATGTTGTTTCAGTATGGCGTATTCCGCTGGTCGAGCATTTCGCTAAAAAGCAGCATTTTATTTTTGCCAAAGCAGAAGAGGCGCCTCTGCGTCAGGCTTTGCGGGGAGCCGATATTGCCCATCTCTTTTTGCCGATGCCGCTGGAAAGAAAAGCGCTGCGTATTGCGTGTGAGCTGGGGGTTCCTTGCAGCGCGGCTTTTCATCTGCAGCCGGAGAATATAACCTATAATATCCATCTCGGCCATGCCGAATGGCTTTCCCGGTGGATTTACAAGATCATGCTGGATCGGTTTTATTGCCGGGTCACTCATATCCATTGCCCTTCGGCGTTTATTGCCCGCCAATTGGAAACAAATCATTATCAAGCCAAGCTTCATGTGATATCGAATGGCATTACGGCGGATTTCAAACCCGGACAGTCTGAAGAAGCCCGGCACGACGGCGATTTTCATATTTTAATGATCGGCCGTCTGTCTCCGGAGAAGCGGCAGGATTTACTGATCAAAGCGGTTGAGCTTTCGCCGTACCGCGGTAAAATCCATATTCACTTCGCCGGGTTAGGGCCCTGCGAGAAACATCTGCGCCGCTTGGGCGCCGATCTCGATCAGCCGCCGACTTTCGGCTTTTATGGTAAAAACGACTTGATTCGTTTAATTCGATCCTGTGATCTCTATGTTCATGCCTCGGATGTCGATATTGAAGCCATATCTTGTTTAGAAGCCATGGCCTGCGGTTTGGTTCCGATTATCTCCGATTGGATCGAGCACCCTCAGGAACGTTTACGCTTGGCGGCCGATTATGCCCGGATTCCCGGCCGCTGCCAGATTGCCGCTTGTGTAAAACAGGCAGAAGCGATGTTTGATGAAACGATCGCCGATGCCAGGAAAGTAAACAGGAAAGGTACCTGACCATGAAGCCGGTGCCTAAGATCCGTCCGTTTGTACCGTCTTGCGGGCGATTACCGCGTGTTTTGCGTTGGATTCTATATCACTGGATTGCCGTGCCTGCTCTGACGATACTGGATTATGTTCTCTTCGGCCTGCGAATAGAAGGCCGCAGCAATCTGGCTGTTGTTAAAAACCGGGGCGCTATTTTAGTTTGTAATCATATTCACTATCTTGACTGCACCATGATCGGCTGCGCAGCCGCGCCCCGCCAGGTCTTTTTTGCCAGCATGCAGGAAAATTTTAAACTTCCGGTTGCCGGTTGGTTTGTCCGTAACCTGGGGTGTGTTTCGGTAGGCGCAACATTGAATGATAAACGGACTTTTTGCCAAAGCATCTACAGTCTCTTGAAACAGAATAAATGGGTCATGATATATCCCGAAGGGGAGATGAAGCTATACGGCCAAGGGGTCCGGCCATTTAAGCCCGGCGCTTTTCATTTGGCCGCACAAGCCGGCTGCCCGGTTGTTCCGCTGGCTCTTATCCAGCGAAAACCAAACGGATTCTGGCGTTTGTGGAAAAAAAGACCTCTGCTGACTTTAGTCATCGGTCCCCCTGTCAATCCGCAGCCGGCGTATTCTGTAAAGAAAAAAGCACAGGACCTGCAAGAACGTGTCGAAACCCTTTATCAAGACTGGTTCCGATCCTCCTTAATCACCTGATAAGCAAAGCCGGTGGTAGCTGTTCTCATGAGCCGGACATATTCGTCAGGACAGATTTTCGCACCTTCCAGCAACCAGCGGGTGATCGAAACACGGATAGCGTCGGTAATAAAATTGACGTAAAAATCATGATTCATATCATCGGAGAATATGTCGTCAATCAGAGAATGGATAACGGGATGCAAGACTTCGGCGAAATATTCGGAAAAGGAATTCTGTCCTTGAACATGCAGCGCATTGCCATAAAAAGCTCGGTTTCTATAAAAATAATCACAAATTTTTTCTAATAATTCCCAACCTGGCTTTTCCAGTGAGCTCCGGATATCGGCAAAAAATTCTGTGTAGTAGATCCAGTTTACCAGATCGTATTTGTCTTTAAAATGGTAATAGAAGCTTTGACGGTTCATGCCGCAGCGCTCAACAATATCGCCGATTTTTATTTTCTCCATAGGCTGTTCAGCCATTAATTCCTTCATGGCTGCTGATAGAGCCCGTTTGGTTAATTGCGAGTCCGGCATGTCCGACTCCTCCCCATAGCGCATTCCGCTTCTGCTTGCCCGGCCGGGTTAAAGGGCGGCTCCGATTTATTGATATCATAACATAGTGTAATATCCGTTACAAGAACGGCGCCGGTGTATATTCTTTTCAATGATTTCAAACGCTTGAAATTACAAATTCAACAGTGTAAACTAAAAACAATAAGATTTCAAGCGCTTGAATTGCGGGAGAGACAGAATTATGGGCAAGATTATCGGTTTTATTGTTAATGCCGGACATTTGGATATCGAATGGTATCAGCCGTTAAGGTCATATCGTTTCTGGACCATAAAGACGATGGAACAATTGATCCACAAAGCAGCGCCGCGGGATGATTATGCAACCTATGTTCTGGATGGGCAGGTCTTTCCGCTGGAAGAATATCTCAGTGTTGTACCGGCAGACCGTGCGGCTGCAGCACAACTGGTCCAATCCGGAAAGCTCAGTATCGGCCCTTTTTATACCCAATTTGACGAATGGCTGCCCAGCGCCGAAGCGATAATCCGCAATTGCCTGTGGGGCAACCGGTTGTCGCGGCGTTTTGGCCGTTGCATGCAGGCCGGATATCTGCCGGACAATTTCGGCCATCCGCCGCAATTACCGCAGATCCTCCGGAATTTTGGTTTGGATAGCCTGCTTTTCATGCGTGGCATGCCGGACATCGGGGAAGATCATCCCGATGAATTTCTCTATGAAGGACTGGATGGGTCGCAGGTCGTCGCCAGCCATTTCCGTGAGAGTTATGGCGGCGCGTTCGATCTTTTCAGCGAGCCTGCCGATCCGATCCAGCCGTGCGATATACCCTATTATCCAGGTTATCTGTCCTTTGATTATCATCTGGAATTATCCGAACAAAACAATACCGAGCATATCGCCCGCAGTTTAGCCGCCAATGCCCGCAGGATCCAGAATCGTTATCCTTCAGGGGTAATCCCTCTGATTGCCGGTTTTGACCACATGCCTCCGCAGATCCATATCGGCGAAGCGATCCGGATAGCCAACGATATTCAGCAGGACATCACATTTCTAATGGGCAGCGCCGAGGACTATATCCGGCTTTTACAAAGCCGGATGGATAAACCGCTGATCATCAAGCAGGAATTGACCGGTTCGGTCTACCAGCAAATCCTATTAGGTGCGTTGTCAACACGGACTTATTTAAAAAGACAGCATTTCGCCGCGGAGATTTTACTGGAAAAGTATGTCGAACCTTTACTGGCCTGGGCTCAATATCAGCATTTTCAAACGAAGCCGGCGTTATTGCAGGAAGCCTGGCGCATGATCCTGATCAACAGCGCCCATGACAGCATTCATGGTTCCAGCGTCGACGAAGTGCATCTGGAAATGGAAGCGCGTTACGCAGCCGTACGTCAGATTGCCGCCGGTCAGATCCATGAAATACTGGCGTTTGCCGGCGACCTTGTGCCTTCCCGGCAGCCGGCCGGAGAACGGGGCGTGATGGCTTATGCTCCTGTCGGCTCGCCCGCGCCGCAGACCCTTGAGTTATGGCTGCCGGTTGGCGGCGCGGCCGTCTGCATGACCGATTCAGCCGGAGATCCTTTGCCGACGCAGATTTTAGAACGGGAAACCTGCGAGACGAACGGATTAGGGCAGGAACGCAACGATCTGGTTCCGGACGCTCTTTACCGGAAAATCCTCTTTCAGGATTATCTGGCCAGCCAGGAGATCAAAGCCTATACCTGGAAACCGGCGTCTCCGGCCGGCGAGACTGTCACGCTTCAGAATAACGATTCGGCCGGGCGGCCGGCGCCGGTTCTGGATAACGGCATTTTGCGGGTTGAATTTCACGGCGCTCTGGCGGAGCTTTTGGATTATCGGACGGGAAAAAGATATCCGGCGCTCAATTTGCTGGAGGAAGAGGCTGACGCCGGCGACGCGTGGGATTTTTCCCCGCCCTGGATTCCGGGCGAGGTTGTCCGGTCTACCCGTTTCGCCTTTCAATGCCGGCTGGCCGAACAAGGCCCGGTCCGTCAGTCTGTCTGCCTGACCGGCTGCCTGAATGTCCCGCTGCGCCTGAACGGGGATGAGCGAAGCGCCGGGAGAGTCGACTTGCCGGTTACCCTGACGGTTTCTCTGTTAGCGGATACGCCCCGTCTGGATGTCCGGCTGCAGCTTGACAACCAGGCGCGCGATCACCGAATCCGGCTGCGGGTGCCGATGGGTATAAAATCCGATGAAATTATATCGCAGGGGCAGCTGGCGATCATTCGCCGGCCGGTTGAGACGCCTCGTGAAAAACGCGCCTGGCGGCAGCCGCCCACGCGTCTGCTGCCGTTCCGGGAATGGTTGTCCGTTTGTGACGGCCGCCTGGGTTTGGCCATTGCGGTGAAAGGCCTATATGATTATGAAGCGATTCCCAATCCTCTGACCGGCGAGCCGGAGATTTGTCTGACCCTGCTGCGCGGTTTTGCCAAGATGGGACGGATGAACATGATGCAGCGTTCTGATAGGGCATCGGCGGGTTTTGATACGCCGGGCGCGCAATGCCCGGGACTTCAGGAGATTGAGTGGTCTTATCTGCCTTATTCGGCTGATCCCGGCGATATAGCTCCGTTTCTGCCATTTGCCGACAGTTTCCTTTGTCCGCCGGCGGTTCACGCAATCCGGCCGAAACGGTCTGCGGCGTTGGCAATGGACCTGCCGGATAACCGGCCGACCCTGGAACCGGCTGCCTGGCACAATTTGTTTGCCTGGCCGGACAACCATATCCGACTTTCCTGTTTTAAAAAGGCTTATGATGATGACAGCTTCATACTCAGGTTTTATGAAAATCAAGGGAAAAGAGGCCGGCTGGTTCTAGATGCCAAATCATTCGCGCGCGTCTGGCAAACCGATATGAATGAACAGGATATCCGGCCGGTTCCCTTGGAAAACGGCCAAATCAAGCTGGATATTGCGCCCTATCAGGCCATAACGCTGCGGCTGGCCGCCGCTTTGCCAAACGAGGATGCCGGGGTATGAGCGTAACATTGAAAGATATTGCCCGGCTGGCGGGTGTTTCCGAATCGACAGTATCCCTGGCGCTTAATGGCAAAAACATCGTTAAAGCCAAGACTAAAGAACACATTCTGGCCATTGCCGAAGAACAGGGCTATATGCCTAACGTGCTGGCCAAATCACTGGCCAGGCGGCAGAGCGGAACAATCGGTCTGGTTGTGCCGGATATTGAAAATCCATTTTACGGCCGCTTTATACGCTGCGTCGACGATTGTCTGGCAAAACGGAACTATACGCTGCTCGTGGCTACATCCAAAGACCAGTTCGCCGGCGAAAAACGGGTCGTCGAGACCTTTATTGCCGAACGGGTGGAAGGTATCCTGATCGCCCCGGTGCATCACCCGGTAAAAAATATCGAATACCTCAGCAAATTGACGCGTAATGGAATTCCTTTTCTTTATGTTGTTGCCTATTATGCCGATTTGGCGGCACCCTGCGTCATGACTGATCTGGAGAAAGGTGCTTTTGAAATGACCGATTATCTGATTCGGTCAGGTCATCGCAGCCTTTATTATCTGGTCGGCAATCGTGAAGCCGTTCCGACACAGCTGAGGATCAAGGGCTATTATCAGGCTTTTGCCGCGCATCATCTGCCGGTGGATGAAAATAAACTGATTCAATGCGCCAAAGCTGATTTTACCCATGCGTATCAGGCGACGCGAAAATTGCTGGCTGCCGCGACGGAAGCCGATGCCATTTTGACCATGAACGACATCATGGCTTTAGGCGCCCTGCGCGCCCTGCTTGAAAAGAATATCCCGGTGCCGGACCGCATTTCCCTGGCCGGTTATGACAATGTGGTTTTTTCCAGTGTGGCTGCCATACCGGTCACGACGGTCGAACAGAATCTGCCGGTTATGGCCGAAACAGCTGTCAAATCCCTTTTCCAGTTGATCGGCGGTGAAACGCTGCCGGCAAAACCACTGCTTCTGCCGCCCAAACTGATTATCCGTGAATCGACTAAATCGAAACAAGAAAATAAAAAAATCCAGGAGGATGTAAAATGAAACGTTCAGAGATCAATACCCTTATGCGCGACGCCGTCCGGTTTATGGCCGGCAAGTCTTTCCTGCTGCCGCCGTTTGCCTATTGGCGTGCCGCGGACTGGCAGGACCGTGATTCAACCTATCGGGAGCTTTTCGATAACCAGTTGGGATGGGATATTACCGATTTTGGCAGCGGCGATTTTCAACAAACCGGACTGCTGTTGTTTACACTGCGTAACGGCAACCTCACCATGCCCCTTTACCCCAAAACCTATGCCGAGAAAATCATGATCGTGG
This sequence comes from Clostridiaceae bacterium, assembly GCA_034927345.1. GTDB lineage: Bacteria > Bacillota > Clostridia > Saccharofermentanales > UBA5734 > JAYFQE01. The sequence goes on along the minus strand of JAYFQE010000014.1, from coordinate 168,955 downwards.
ATGAAAACCAGGTTACGCCGCTCCATTTTCATCGTAAAAAAATGGAAGATATCATCAACCGGGGCGGCGGCAATTTACTGATCCGCCTGTATAATTCAACGCCGGACGGCGGCCTGGCCGCTACGCCGGTCACAGCTCAGGTTGACGGACATTGGCATACCGTGTCCGCCGGAACAGAAGTCTGTCTTGTTCCCGGCGAAAGCATCACCCTGGTCAGCGGCGTTTATCATACGTTTAAAGGCGAAGCCGGAAAAGGGAAGATCCTGGTCGGCGAGGTGTCCAAAGTCAATGATGACCAGACCGACAATCGATTCTATGAACCGGTCGGACGTTTCCCGGCTATCGAAGAAGATGAAGAACCGCTTTATCTGCTTAGTATGGATTATCCCAGATACTGGCAGCTGCCGGGAATATCTGCAAAGCGCGGGGCAGAATGCCCATGACCTGAGCGATCAGAACCCCGTAATTGGTGATGCAAACGCCTTGTTCGCGGGCCTTGGCCACGCGGTATTGCATTTCCCGGCGGTTGAGCATGCAGCCGCCGCAATGGATGATTACGGCGTAATCGGATATGTCCTGCGGATAGCAGGCGCCGGAAGCCCAGTCGAAATGGATGTTGTCGCCGGCTGTTTGACGGATCCAGCGGGGAATCTTGACTCTGCCGATATCGTCTGATTGCAGATGGTGGGTACATCCTTCGACAATCAGGACTTTCTCGCCCGGCTTCAATCGGTTGATCCGTTTGACGCCGCGGACCATTTCCGCCAAGTCCGCTTTCTGTCTGGCAAACAAAATGGAAAACGATGTTAACGGTATGGCCGGCGGCGTATCGGCCGCTACTCTCGAAAACGCCTGTGAATCGGTTATCACCAGCGCCGGCGGCGTACCCATCCGGTCAAGGGTTTGTTTGAGTTGATATTCTTTGGCGACAATCGCCATGGCGTCATGTTCCAGAATATCGCGGATTGTTTGCTGCTGCGGCAGGATCAGGCGCCCCTTCGGGGCTGATTTGTCGATCGGCGTGACCAGAACGACAAAATCGCCGGCTTTGATCAGATCGCCGACTAAAGCCGGCTCGGCGTCATCGATATGAGCCTGGGCGATCACCGCAGCCTTGAGCTCCTCCAGGCCGCTGCCCAAAAGCGAGCTGGCGCAGACTGTCGGCACCCCGGCATCACGCTGCCAGCGATCGAGTAGGCCGTTATCCGGTTTCCCGGCATCGCATTTATTAATAACAAAAACGCAGGGGATTTTCCGCTGTTTCAATTGTTCAAGAAATTCAGCTTCAAAACGCGACAATCCGGAGTCCGTATCGCTGACCAGGATTGCCAGATTGCATTTGCGGAGGACTTCATAGGTCTTCTCAATCCGCAGCCGGCCCAATTCACCGGTGTCGTCAAGACCGGCCGTATCGATAAAAACAATCGGACCCAGCGGCAAAAGCTCCATCGCTTTATAAACCGGATCGGTTGTCGTGCCGGCGATATCGGATGTAACAGCGATGCTTTGCTGCGTCAGCGCGTTGATCAGGGAAGATTTACCGACATTGCGCCGGCCGAAAAGGCCAATCGTAAATCGATTGGCCATCGGGGTAGAATTCATGTTTTCCATGGTACCTGCTCCTTGTCTGCTCCCGATTTATTTTATTTCTTATACTACCATAACTTCAGAGCTTGACAAGGATCGGGTATTCGCCGGCTTTGCCGTTTGCCGGTCGGCGGTGTCAAAATCCTTCTGCCTGCGCGGCCCGGAAAAAGGCGTCTATATTGGCCAGGGGCGAGCGCGGCGGGATATCGCAGCCGGATGACAGAATATAGTTCGGATAGCTTTTCATTTGCTTGCAGAGGTTATGGACAGCCAAAGCGATCGACTCCGGCGTTCCCTGTGCGAATTGGGTCGCCGGATCGATATTGCCGAGAACGAGGCGGTCTGCCGGGATCTGTCCGATGATGTCCGTCAGGGCAATGGCATTGCCGAAATGAAAGGCCCGGGCGCCTGTTCCGACCAGATCGGCGATGAGCGGGACAACATTGCCGCAATTATGATAGATAACAGTAAAGTAATCATCCTGGACCGCAGCGATGATTTTCTGGACATAAGGCACGGAAAATTCAGCATTCCAGGCCGGCGAGAGCAGCCCGGCGGCCGGCTCGGCCATGATTATGCCATTGGCGCCGGCGGCTTTAAATGCCGAGATATACCGGATCAGGAATTGCGTGGCTTTGCTCAGGACCTGATGCACCATGTCCGGTTCGTCCAGCGCTTTGTACATGATTTCGGTCATTTCCAGCAAACGTCCGGCCAGGGAGAAAGGTCCGATCACGCCGGCGAAAACCGGACGGTCGTTGATTTGACCGGCAGCCAGTTCGACCGCTTTGACACATTCGCCGGTCCGTCCGGCGCCAACCTGGGGGATAGCCAGTTTTTCAACATCTTCAGGCGTGTCGATCAGGCGGCCGACGATACAGGGCACATCATGATCGAAAAAAGTTGCTTTAGCGCCAAAGGCTTCGGCTTCTACCGACAGATCCATATTGCTGACCGAAGCCAGAGTCGGATAACGGTCGGCTATCGCCTTCATACACTGGGCCTGCCGTTCTCCGTGCCGGACGATATCACCCACGGTGGCGCCGATAATCTGGACTCCGGGAAAAGAAAGGACGGGCAGTGGTCTGCGGCCGCCCTGCCGGATGCATTGCTTCTGCCATTCAACCATATTTAATTGCTTCATTTCTTTCACCTTCCGATTTGATTCTGGATTCAGGGCTATCATAAGCGAAATGATGAGAGAAATATAAAAGAATTACATGAATTATTGTACTCTCTTGATTAGTTAGCCCGGGTTTTTTATGATAGAAGAAGACGTTTAATTTATAGAAGAAGGTGAAAACATGGCGGATCTTTTGGTGCGATTATACGATCAAACTTTCACGGATCCGGTATTTGACCGGTTGAACGAAGAAGGTATTATCATAAAACGGGCGCTGGCTCCGGAGAAGCAGGCGGTGGTCGACTGGGTCGCCGGCCATTTCGGCGCCGGCTGGGCCAGCGAATGCGGCTGCGCTTTCGCAGCGCCGCCCATTCCTTGCTATATTGCGGTCTTCCAGCAAAAGATCATCGGGTTTGCCTGTTATGAAACGACCTGGAAGTGCTTTTTCGGGCCGACCGGGGTCGATCCGGCCTATCGGGGCAAAGGCATCGGCAAAGCGTTGTTGCTGAAGTGCCTGGAAGGCTTACGCGATCTGGGTTATGCCTACGCGATCATCGGCAGCGCCGGCCCGGTCGATTTTTATGTAAAAAACTGCCAGGCGATGGTTATCGAAAACAGCTCGCCTGGCATTTACCGGGATATGTTTCGCGGATAAAAGGATTACCGGAAAAAACCGGCCGGTCAGGCCTGGGTTTGCCGTTTTTGTTTGATAACGGCCAGGGAAATCGCCAGAAAAGCGAGAACGAAGCCCAGCTGGATCAGCATAAAGGAGGCAACCGGCCGGAGGGTCTGCGCGGTATATTCCGTCAGGGCGTCAATTTGCCTGACCGCGCGGATATACCAGTACGTCGGCGTGAAGCTGGCAATCGTCTGAACAGTTTGGCCAAGCATCTCCTGGGGCACGAAAACGCCGCTGATAAAACAAGTGCCCAGGGACAGAACGTTGGCGACCGATTGCTGGACAGCCCGGTTGCGGATAAACTGGCTGATAAAAAAGGCGATGCTGAGGCAGGCCAGGGTAAAGGTCAGGGCATTGAGGCTCAGCAGCAGGAATTCCTTTAAGCCGAGATTGTTGCCGCCTAATGTCAGGCTGAGCAGGACAATGAACAGCCAGGCGATCAGGGCGAACATCAGGTGTCCGAGAACCAGCTGGAGATTGAAGCGGAAAAGGTTAACCGGCGCGCTTTGATTGCGCTTGCGCAGATCAGGCTTGTTGAAAACCAGCATGATCGAGGTTACAGCCAGCACCATGATCGCCATCATGGAATAGGATAGATAAATAAAGTAATAGGCCGCTTTGTTGGTGCCGTTGCTTTTCGCGCCTGTCTCCAGGACGACCGGCGCCGATTTAGCCAGATCGGCTTCAACAGAGCTTTGCAGCCGGCCGGCATCGATCGTATCCAGACTGTCGATATACAGGGCTGACAAGTTCAGGTACTGATCCACCAGCAGGTCCATCTGCGTGCCGCTGAAAGAATCGGGGACCTCTGTCCGGTCCAGCATGATGTCATAACGGCCTTGCAGAAAATGCTCGCCGAAACCCTTCGGAATGCGCAATATATAGGCGACATCCCGGTAAAAAAGGGCATCCTGGAGGCTTTCCGGATCATCCGGCAGATCGACGATCGTAGCCTGACCGGCCAGCCAATCGGCCAGACCGTCGGAAAAGCTGTTGCCTTCATCTTCCTGGATCAGGGCTATGCGAACCTTGGCGGCGCTGAACTGGGTGACTTTGTTCTGGTTGAAAAACATCGCGAGCATGAAGGCAAAGAAGAAAAAGATGATCAGATAGATCGCCATGGCCGGAATATTTTTGCGGATCACTTTAAAATAGGCGTTAAAGACTTGCATAACGCTGCCTCCTGATTGCCAGAAAGATAAAGAGGAACAAAATCGCGGTCAGCAGCAGCTGAAGGCCGATGTTCGTCCAGTATCGCGTATAGGTGTCGTAATAATAGAGGGCATAAAACGCGTCGCTGACCAAATTGGCCGGATTGAGCCGGCTGAGGAGCGGGAACGCTTTATTGGCGAGGTACTTTATATCGCCGACCATCAGGCCGGAGAAAAAGGAACAAATCATCGATATCGCTATCAAAAACGCCGTTTTGATTCCCTCGCCCAGCTTGGAGCTGGCGCCGATGAACGCGCCGATTGCCACGCCCATGACGCTGCCGGTCAGGCCGGCCAGGAGAATGTAGCCGATCTGGCTGCCGAAGCTGATTTTTAAAATGAAATTCAAGTAAGCGATCAGCAGGAGGATGGACAGGTATTGTATCGTCAACGCCGCCAGCAGCGAGCTGATGAACAGCTTCATTTTATGGACGGGAACCAGGTTGATGCGGGCCGCCTGGTCAGACAGATTGCCCTGGATGAGAATGATCTCCTTCAGGCCCCAGAACCCGCCGTACAAACAGGACATGGCGATCAAAGCGTAGTAATAGACAAGGACGTTGTCGGGGTCGGCAGCGCCGGCCGGTTTATCGCGGATCAGGTCAATCCGTTCGTTAACGCGGCCGGACAGGGTTTGCCAGGCCGCAGGATCCTGTCCGACAATACTTTGGATAGCCGATTGCAGATGCAGATATTCATCGGCGAATATTTTCAAAATCGTTTGCTGGAGTCCGGTGTCGCCGACGATGATCTGCAGTGTTGCGCCAGGTATCAAATAACCGATGATTTTGCCGTCGCTGAGCGCTTTTTCCGCGGCGGCCTCGGATAATCGGCTCAGGCTGAATAGGGGTTCGCCGCTGTCCTGGCTGTTTTCCGCCGTAGAATCATCTTTTTGCGATACCGCCTGCAAAGCTTGCTGTAAAGCGCTGTCCTTCTGATAGGCGTCATTATCGACGACGGCGATGGGTATGGCTTTAAAAGCCTCGCCGCTGTGCAGATTGGAAAAGGCCATGCCAAAAAAAGTCGCCAGAATCAGGGGGAACAGAAGCGTCCAGAACAGCATCTGACGATCGCGAAATGAAATTTTCAACCGGGTCAGGTAAATATGTGCGAACATGGGTTGCTCCTTTCAATCGCGCAGCTGCTTGCCGGTGATTTCGAGAAATACATCGTTAAGCGTCGGCAATTCGCAGTAAAAACGGCCGTAGGCCACATTTTTTTCTTTGAGGAAATCGAGAATGGCGGTCAAATTGTTGATCTTGCGTTCGGATTTTATAATCAGCATCGGTTCTTCATAATCGACAGACAGGATATTGGGCAGGCTGCCGATTTCGTCGATCAGGCCGGGGTAGGGGCTGAGGATTTCCGCCGTGATTTTCTCACCGGTGCGGATCATGTTTTTCAGTTCATCCCGGGTGCCCAGCGCGATGACCTTGCCTTTATCCATGATGGCGATACGGCTGCAGAGCTGTTCGACTTCCTCCATATAATGGGATGTGTAGATGATCGTGGCGCCATGGCGATTGAGTTCCCTGATGCCTTCCAGGATGTTGTTGCGGCTTTGCGGATCAACGGCCACCGTTGGTTCGTCGAGAAAGATCAGGCGGGGCTTGTGGGCAATGCCGCAGGCGATGTTCAGCCGGCGCAGCAGGCCGCCGCTGAGCTTCTTCGGATAGAATTTCCGGAAATCCTTCAAGCCGACAAATTCGATCGCCTCTTCAACCAGGCCTTTCCGCAATTTTTTATCTTCAATATAAAGCCCGCAGAAGTAATCAATATTTTCCTGGACCGTCAATTCGTCAAACACCGCCACATTCTGCATGATGATGCCGATGTCGCGTTTCAGGTCGTAGGCATCCGGCTGCATAGTCCGGCCGAACAGCTCGATGGTCCCTTTGCTGAACTTCAACAAAGCCAGCATACAATTGATCGCCGTCGTTTTGCCGGAACCGTTGGGTCCCAGTAAACCGAATATCTCGCCTTCTTCAACTTCCAGATTGAAATGATCGAGGGCGATCAGATCACCATAACGTTTAACCAGATTTTGAACTTTAACAATCATGGGACAGGCCTCCTTAACCGGGTTCTACTTGCTTTGCCCGTTTAACCGGGTTCTTGATAATCCTATTTTGGCATAGGACCGGAGAAACGGGTAGTGAAGCCTGTCATGATTCAGGCTGCCGAACCGGATCTCTGACATGACATTTGTCATCTTTGTTATGCGGCAGATGCCGAAACCCGGGTACTCTGTGATAAAATAACAACACAGTTATCTCATGCCGGGATATATGATCCGATCAGTGGAGTGATGCATGGAACCTATATTTGGGAAACTTGTCATCCTGGTGATGTGCCTGGTTGTTTATCTGCCCGGCACAACCTCCGTCTATGCCGTTATACCGGTGATCGCAGCCTTTACGTTCAGCGCTCTAAACAGCTGGCTGGAACATGAAAACGGTCATCTGGCGATTTTCCTCCTGTATACGGCGGCTTGTTTTTTCGACCCCGGGCTGATTTATTTCCTGCCGCTGCTCAGCTTTGATTTATACGGCGCCCGCTGGCAGGCGGCCGTATTGCTTTCCTTTCTGCCGCTGCTTTACCAGCTGCCGTTTTTTACTCTGCCGGTCATCATGCAATGGGTTCTGCAGTTATTTTTGGCCTGGTTTTTTAAAAAGCGCTCGCTGGCTTATATCCGGATGCGGCAGGAAATGACGGAACATCAGGACGCGGCCCGCGAAGCATCGCTGCAGCTCGAACAAAAAAACAAAGAACTGCTGGAAAAGCAGGATTATGAAATAAATCTGGCAACGCTTAATGAACGCAACCGTATTGCCCGGGATATGCACGATCATGTCGGCCACTTGCTGACACGAGCCATCCTGCAGGCCGGAGCGCTGATGGCGGCGGATAAAGACGAGGCGGTTCATGGCCAGCTGCAGCAGTTGAAAGACACTTTGGTTGAAAGTATGGACAACATCCGCCAGAATCTTCATGATCTTCATGATCCGGTGATTGACCTGCAGGCCGAACTGACCGCCCTGGTCCGTGATTTTCAGTATTGTCCGGTACGCCTGACCTATTCTGTCGAACAGAGCCCGGATAAGAAATGTAAATTCGCCTTCCTGGCGATCAGCCGGGAAGCCCTGGCGAATATCATGCGCCACTCGCAGGCGACGCAAGCCAGCATCACAGTCCTCGAGCATCCCGGCTTTTACCAGATGATCATCAAGGATAATGGCATCGGTCCGCCGGCATCCCTGTCCGATGCCCGGGATCTGACTGTTAAAGTCAATGAAGGTTCGGACGGGATGGGTTTGAAAAGCATGGCCGAACGGATCGAAAGCCTTAACGGCCACATTAACATCCGGAAAGACCGCGGATTTGTTTTATTTATTTCTGTGCCGAAATCCGGCAAAGATGAGGAGCGTGAACATGGATTCGAATAAAATCAGTGTTTTATTGATAGATGACGACCCCCTGGTCCGCGCTTCATTGAAAATCATCGTTGAAGCGGAAGGCAGTCTTCGGGTTATCGGTTCCGCCGGCGAAGGCGGCGAGGCAGCTCGGTTGTTTGACGATCTGCAGCCGGACATCCTGCTGATGGACATCCGCATGCGTCCGGTCGACGGATTGACGGCCGGCGAACAAATCCTGCGGCGCCATCCGCAAGCCCGCATCCTGTATCTGACGACTTTCGCCGACGATGAGTACATCATCAAAGCCCTGCACATGGGCGCTCGCGGTTATATCCTCAAACAGGATTTCGAAAGCATCGCGCCGGCAATCAAAGCCGTCCATGCCGGCCAAAGCGTATTTGGCGACCCCATTATGGCGAAAATACCGGTTTTGCTGGCAGACCAGCATACGATCGATCCCAGCCGCTTTGAACTGCGCGACAAGGAGCTGGAACTCATCGCGCTGATTGCCGAAGGCTTAAACAACAGGGAAATCGCCGCCCGGTTATATTTAAGTGAAGGGACGATTCGCAATCAATTGTCGGTCATCCTGGAAAAACTGAATCTGCGGGATAGAACGCAGTTGGCTGTGTTTTACTATAAAAGTGGTTTGGAGAGAGAAACATGATTTTACGTGGCGCGATTTTCGATATGGACGGTACTCTGCTGGACTCAATGCCGGTTTGGGAACGCCTGGCGGTGCGGTTTCTGGAATGGATGGAGGTAAAGCCGTCTGCTGATTTGCCGGAGGTGTGCCGAACCATGAGCCTGGCGGAGGTTTCCGTTTATCTGCATGACCATTACCATTTGCCGGCTGCTCCGGATGAAATACACAACCAGATCAATGCGCTGCTGGCCGACCAGTACCGTAATCATATTGGGCTAAAACCGCATGTGAAGTCCTTTCTGCAGAACTTGCAGGGTAAAGGGGTCAGAATGTGCGTGGCGACGGCCAGCGACAGGCCGCTGGTTGAAGCGGCTTTGCGCCGCCTGGACATTCTCGGCTGCTTTTCATTCCTGATCACTTGTTCGGAAGTCGGCGCCGGGAAAAATGATCCGCTGATTTTTCAAAGGGCTATGGAGCAGCTGCAAACGCCGGTTCAGGAAACCCTGGTGTTCGAAGACGCGGTTCATGCCATCCGGACAGCCAAAAAGGCCGGATTCCGGGTCGCCGCAGTCTATGACCGCTCCGCTGAGTCCGATCAGGCTGAGATTCGCAGCCTGGCCGATTACCAGCTGGCCAGCTTCGCCGAGTGGCCGGCCGCAATCATACTGCCGCCTGATCCGGCTTTGCCGCGGTCAGATTTTTAATCCACCGGAAACGGTTGACTTTTATGACGGCCACAAAACATTTCAGGATTTGGTCGGATTTCAATAAGGCAAAAACGACAACCGGCGACGCGTGATAGACAAAAGCCGCCAGGCTGGCGGATGGAATGACGAAGCACCAGATGAAGATCAAGTCGTTGATCAGAACGAAATGCGTGGCGCCGCCGGCCCGTACGATCCCGGTTAAACAAGACATCTGGTACGATGTTCCGACCAGCGTGATGGAAAGAATGGCCAGAAACTGCCCTGTCAAAGCCATGGTATCCGGCTCCAGATGGTAGACATAACCGAGCAGGCCCCGGGTGAAATACAAAGCGGCGCCGGAAAGCAAGCCGATGCCGAGAAACAGAATCTGCAAAGTGCGGGCATAGATCCGCACCTTGTCATACTCGCCGGCGCCGACAGTCTGACCGATAATGATGGCGGTCGCGCCGGCCGTTCCATAAACCGCGACGCTCATGATGGAAAAGACGACATTGGCAATACTGACCGAGGCGAGGGCGGTTGCGCCGAGATGGCCGACAATGCCGCCCTGAACAGCCAGATTGATTCCCCAGAAAATATCGCCCATGATGACCGGCAGGCCATAATGGAAAAATTTCTTCAGGATCTCACGGTCGGTATAAAACAATTCGCGGAAACGAAGCTGCAGTTTAACATCTTTAAAACGGATATAGCCGGTGATGACGACGGTTTCCAGAATACGGGCGATCAGGGTGGCGATGGCCGCGCCCCGGACGCCCAGCGCCGGCGCGCCGAGATTGCCGAAGATCAGGATCCAGTTCAAGGTGACATTGACGGTAAAGGTCATAATCGACAGATACATGCCGACCCGGACTGTTTCGACACAGCGCAGGCCGGCAACCAGCACCTGTGTGATGCAGAAAAAGACATAGGTGAAGCGGATGACGGACAGATATTTCATGGCTTCGGGGATAACAGCCGGATCATTGGTAAAAAGCCGCATTACGGCTTCAGGAATCAGCAAGGTTAGAAGGAGGAGAAAGAAACCGGCGCCAACGCCGAATTTCAGGGCAATGCCGATGATCATCTTGACCTTGCCGCGTTCGCCTTTGCCCCAGTATTGGGATCCGAGAACCAGCATGGCGGCGCTGAGTCCGAGAACCAACATTTGCAGGATGTTTTGCAGCTGATTGGCGACATACACGCCGGATAAAGCCAGTTCACCGAGTGAACCGACCATCACATTATCCGCCAGACTAACCGAGTAAGCGATAATATTCTGCAGCGCCAAAGGCGCCGCCAGCATGAACAAGCGTTTATAAAAACCTTTTTCCCGAACCATCAACATCATAAATACCCTGGCCTTACTTTATAATGGATAAAAGCGTATCGCCTTTCTTCATGGATTGCAAGATGAAAGGCGCCGTCGCCGCCGATTTCCGGATTTAAAATCAGCGGCCGGCCGGAATTGGTGGCGAGCAGCTCCAGGTCCAGCCGGCAATCCGCCAGCCGATCGAGCTTGAAGGCGTAATGGTCGGCCGAGGTGTGTTCGCGGAACAGTAATAAATAGCCTTCGCAGTCATTCTCCTTGGCCTGAAAACCCGTGAAGCTGGCGCCGTCGGGACACTGGCCGATCGGCGCGACATCGGCCGTGAAGAGACGGGCCGAGTGCCGGCGATAAACGGCGATGATTTTCGCCAGACATGCGCGGTCCTCGCCGGACAAACCGCTTAGTTCCATCCAGAAAAGCGGGTTGGCCATCATGACAACCGCGAACAGATAATCCGGCGTGTAGGCGGCAGGCGCCAGGGGATCATCGCCGTAAAGCTCCCGGTTGCGGCGGTTGTTGAGCAGTTCAAATTGAAAACGGCGCGCCGGAAGCAGGCCGGCCAGAGCCCAGAGGTTCTTCAGCGTATTGTGGGGGTAGTAATTTCGCCAGTCGGTATATCGGTTCTCGACAAATACCGTGCCCAATGCCTGTTGATACAGATAGCCGAAACGATTATCGGCGGTGACGTCCAGATTGAACGTGATGCGATGGCCATCCTCGCGCCCGACGGTCGTCAGCAGCCGGATCAGATTCATTTCCCCCAGTTTGGAGCGGATCTTTATGCCGTCCAGCTTATAATGGCGGATCCCTGTTTCCCGGTATAAACCGATCAACGTTGCCGCATCTTTTTCCCAATTGGCGAAATCATCGTGCGAATCCGGTGAAAACCATAAAGCCAGCGCCACGTTTTTAGCTTGAGCGTAAGCCGCAAGCGGCTGCAAACCCTGGGGAAATTTATCCGGGTGAACCTGCCAAAAATCGGGCGTCAGGGCATAATAACCTTCCCAGGGATGGTTCATGCCGGCCAGCGCCGTTCCGGCGGCGCCTTTTTGCCAGCCGTCGTCGATTTGCAGGATCTCGACGCCGATTTCGGCTGCCCGGTCGATTTCCGTCCGGACAAAGACTTCGCTCAAAGCTTGATCCTGATTGCGGTCTCCCCAGTTATTGGCCATGATGAAGAGCCGCTTTTCGGAAAAACCCGGATTGACATCCCGGCAATAAGCCCGATATGCCGCACGGATGGCCTCGCCGGCGGCGCCGGCCCCATCCGGACAGACGCCGGCCGTCAAGCCATAGTAGGGAACTTTCCCGTCGGGAAGCCGATCGAAGTCGATGCCGCTGCCGAACAAGTCAAGACAATGATTGCCGCGCAGGCGGATATCCTGATCTTTCCGATTGATGGAGGAGGAAGCCGAAGGGGCGTCTTTGATCAGCATCAGATGCTCGCCGGCCAGATAATCGTGTACGATGGCGATTTGCCCCGGGCCTGTAAAGACTGCGCCGGGATAGGCCGTAAACAGCTGATGGCCGACCAGTTGATCGTTGCGGTCTGTTTTATCCCACAATTCATAGGTTTCAAATTTCAAGTGGGCGTCGCCCAAGGGCAGAGATTCAATGATATCAGGCTCGTTCGTTCCTGCTGAACGGTCGGGCGCCGCGAAACCTGTCGCGCGGCTGACTGAAAAGAGGGTGGACAGGAACGGATGGCCGGGGTATACGGCCAGTTCGGTAAAAAAGGCGCCTCCGTCTGTCTGAAATATCAGCCCGGCCGTTAAATGCGGCCTGGAAAATCCCTGACTGTCGCTGATTTGGCATTGCGCTGAAACAACGGCCCGTGAAAAGTCGATCAAAGGACAAGCCGGCGGCAAACAAGGCTCATTTGATTTACTGTTCCAGATATAGCCGGATAATTTATTGATCAGACAGAGGGTTTGCGGTCGTCCGCCCGTTAGTTCGACCTGCTTCTCTATAACTGAATTGCCGATCCGCAAAAGCCGGCCGTCAAATTCGGCATAACAATCCTGAAAAGTTAATTTATTCATGCGCTGTCTCCTCATCTTTACTGGATCCCTATTAAGCATAAATCAAATGAGCCGGTTTATCTTTGCACTTTATGTTTCATTCTTAACATTTTCAATCAGCTTTATCCGATGGGCAACAAGATCGGCTTGATTTCACGGGTTGAATTTGGTACGGTTGAAGAAAACGGGAGGCCGGCAGCATGAATGATGATCAAATTCCGGGAAAAGGTCCGACATCCGGGCAGAAAACGTATACCGACGAAGACCTGGTTACTGCGGCTTCGAACGCTCGCGAACAGGCCTATGCCCCCTACTCCGGCTTTCGAGTCGGCGCCGCCCTGTTGGATGAGCAAAATCGTCTGTTTACCGGCTGCAATATTGAAAATGCTTCATATGGCGCAACCTGCTGCGGTGAACGGACGGCGATTTATAAAGCGGTGTCCGGCGGCGCCCGTAAGATAAAACGGCTGGCCGTTGTCGGCGACCAGCCGGAACCTTGTTGGCCATGCGGCATCTGCCGTCAGGTTATTGCGGAATTTGCCGCGCCAGACTTCATCTTGCTGGCAGCCGCGCCGGACGGCCATTATGTAACCTGCTCTCTGGAAGAACTGCTGCCGTTTGCCTTTTCATTTAAGAAAACATCGTTATAATCGCCAGAATGACTCCTGTTATGCCCTCGCCGCCCAGCATACCGGCAGCGATGATATTGCCGGTCGCGTTATCCTGCGGCTTTTTACGCCGGATAAAATCGACCGCGGCCCGGATCAGGCCGCCCAGGAAAATCGCCGCCGACATGTTGAAGGATAACAGCATGCCGATGCCGACGATCATGGCCGGAATCTTGCAAAGATAGAGCGCGCAGCCCAGTAAAGCGGCAACCAGAAACACGAAATTATCGCCGATGCCGTTGACCATGGCGGTCACGCTGAAGGCTTGCGCGGCGCTCAGGCCGGTGCTGCCGCCGACGCCGCCGTATTGGTAAATGACGGCAAACATAGCCAGAGAAGCGACCAATGTGCCGATCACGCCGCCGAAGATCTGTGAAACCAATTGAGCGTTGGGATTGGTGCCGATTATGGCGCCGGTTTTATAATCGTTCAAAAGATCGCCGGCATAACCGCAAGCGACGGCGACAGCCGCAGCGATCATGAAAGCCCCGGTTGCGTCGACGGTGACAAACAGACGAACCGCCAGCAGGATGATGATGCCGAACACTTCCATCGGATTGATGCCCGTCAGACCGGTAATATTGGCCGACATGGCCGTGGCGGCGAGAACGCCGAGCATCAGAAGCAGCGAAGCGGCCGGGCCGATGCCGGCGGCCAGCGTCAGGACATAGGCGGCGGCAACCGAGATCAGGACAAGCAGACCGGTGCTTAGCTTGCGCTTCGAAGTCTGCCGGACAGCCCTGGACTTATCCGCAGCCTCAGCCTTGGCCCGGCCCGATAATTTCATGCCCCAGGTTTTCAGGAAAGACAACAGGATACCGGCGCCGCTGCCGACCATCAGGCCGATCGCCGCCGTGCTGTTGAAGGCCGAAGCGGCGGCCGCATCTGCGAAAGCGCCCCAGCCGACGCCCAGTTTCAAAACGACAAAACTGGTAAAGACGGCGCCGGCAAACCAATAGGCCGTATAATTCAAACCGATGATATAACCGATGCCGACAGCCATCGGCGACAGGTATAAACCGACCGATACATCCCCCAGCTTACCGGAGATGTTCTGCGGGAATTTGGGTACTTTATCGCGAATCGCCGTAAAAATTGCCGTCAGACCCAGCGTGGAGAAGAGCAGCGCCGCTTTACGGCCACCCTGGTCGCCGGACTGCAAAGTTTCCGCGGCGGCTGTGCCGATCGGATAAGGCAATTTGTCCTGGTCGATAAAACGCGGCCGCATATACCAGCACAGCAGCGACCCCAGGATCATGCCGGCAGCGGCGATCATGAGAACCGGCCAGAATTTAGGCCAGAACCAAGCTGCGAAAGTCTCATTGGCCGAATTATAAGGCGTATAAACTTTGGCAATCCACAATCCCGGTATCGTAAAGGCCAGGCCGCCGGCTACCATGGCGCCGGCCGACATCCCTGTCTGGGCGATATTGATTTCATTCAGATTGGTTTTACCTAAGATCTTCAGAAGCGCCATGGACAAAACAGCCACAAAAACAGTCGGCCATGGCAGAGCGCTCATTTTCAGCGCGACATACATGGAACTGGCCGTGATAATCACCGAACCCAGCATGCCGATAACGACAGCCCGCAGCGTCAGCTGCTCAACGCCCATGAAATGCGATTCTTTTTGTTCGTTCATATCTGGTCCCCCCTGTGTTGAAGGATTATCTTTTTTCGCCGTCCGGACGGCCGGATCGGCCAAACTCCCCGGTCCGGTCGCAAATAACATACAGCGGGCGGTTTTTGGCTTCTTCAAATATACGGGCGATGTATTCGCCGATAATGCCCAGCATGATCAGGACAATCCCGAAAAAAAACAAAATGACGCACATCATCGAGGCGTAGCCCGGCTCCATGACAACCAGGTTGAACAGCCTGGCGATAAAGACAAACAAGAGAAAACAAAAACTGCAG
This sequence comes from Clostridiaceae bacterium, assembly GCA_034927345.1. Taxonomy (GTDB): domain Bacteria; phylum Bacillota; class Clostridia; order Saccharofermentanales; family UBA5734; genus JAYFQE01. The sequence goes on along the minus strand of JAYFQE010000014.1, from coordinate 153,671 downwards.
ACCGAAAGCAATAAGCCGATGCCGATGCCGAGTTTCAAAGGCTTGTAAGAAAAAGAAGTGATGCCGTCCAATGCCAGCGTAAACATTTTTTTCATGGGATATTTAGTTTCACCGGCAAACCGCGGCGCGCGGACATAATCGACATAGGTCTGACGAAAGCCGAGCCAGCTGATCATGCCGCGGATATAACGATTATGCTCCGGCAATTGCGATAACGCCGCGCACACTTTGGCGTCAATCAAACGGAAATCTCCGGTGTCAACCGGTATGTCCACGTCGGTTATCCGCCTGAGCAGGCGATAATAGCAGCGGGCGGAGTATTTTTTAAACCAGGCTTCGCCTTCACGGACGACCCGGCGGCCGTAAACAACGTCGTAGCCCTCTTCCCAGCGTTCGATCAATTGTGGTATGATTTCAGGAGGATCCTGCAGATCGGCATCGATGATGATGACGGCGTCGCCGGAGGCATAATCCATACCGGCGGTGATGGCGGTCTGATGGCCGAAGTTCCTGGAAAATGTGAGTAATTTTACATTCGGATCCTGACGACAGAGGTTGCGGACCAGAAAACCTGTCCGGTCGCGGCTTCCGTCATTGACATAGATGATTTCATAGGGCTTGCCCAATCCACGCAGAATTCCGGTCAGACGACGATAATTCTCTTCAATGACCGCTTCCTCATTATACAGGGGAACGACGAGCGAAAACCGGATTTCTTCCATGTTACCTCCCTGGCACAACAGCATTATTATAACAGATTATCTATATTTGAACAGTAATGCGGGATACACGGAAGGGCCCTTGATGCGTTATAATAAAACCAAGGTTATGACTGACGAACCTTGACAAAGAGAAACGATTCAGAAGGGAGCGGTCATCATGAAGATCAACATCAACGGCAAAGGCATGAAAGTAGGCGACCAGCTGCAGCAGCGCATCGAGGAGAAACTGGGGAAATTCAATCGGTTTTTTGGCGATGAAGCTTTGGCTGTAGTCAAAGTCCGACCTGAAAAGGACCAAAAATGCATTGAAGTGACGCTAAAAATCCAAAAGCACTATTATCGTGCGGAATGCATTGCTGATGACGTCTTCACTGCGCTGGATCTGGCTGTGGAGGTTTTGGAAGGCCAGATTCGTAAACATAAAACCAGAATTGAAAAGAAAATCCATGATTATGCCTACATGAAGGAATATCTGAAAACTCAGGTTCCGGCAACGGCCGAACCGACTGATGAACCGAAAATCATCAAACGCAAATCATTTGATATTACGCCGATGGACCCGGACGAGGCCGTCTTGCAGATGGAAATGCTCGGCCATAGCTTCCTGCTTTACCTGGATATGGAAACCGACAAGGTTTGCCTGGTCTATAAACGCAAGGATGGCAATTACGGATTGATCGAACCCCATTACTGAGGCCAATGCATCTTTCCTGCGCCCATAAGCCGGGACTGTATCAAACGCGGTTTTGATACAGTCCCTTTTTTGATCCTGCAACCGGCGTGCCGGATCAGGTCTCCCATGGTATACTGATAGTCCGGATACATGCCGGCTAGACCATCAGTACAGGAGGGCGCATCCGAATGGATTTATTTGACGAAATTATTTTGCCTCCCGATCAGGCAAAACCCCGGACTATACCGGGTAAAGGCGATACAGACACAACGGCCCGGCGTTTGTTAAGCGGCTTGAATCCCGAACAGGCAGCCGCCGTTCAGCATCATCTTGGACCTTTGTTGATCCTGGCCGGAGCCGGATCCGGCAAAACGCGGGTGATTACCCACCGGATCGCCTGGCTGGTTTCCGTTCTGGGCGTTCGTCCGTCCGCTATATTGGCCATAACGTTCACCAACAAGGCTGCAGCTGAAATGAAAAGCAGGATCGAGGAATTGGTCGGAGCAGCCAGCCAGTATATGTGGGTCGGCACTTTTCATGCCATGATGATCCGCATTCTGCGGCGTTATGCCGATAGGCTGGGTTATGACCGCAATTTTACCATTATCGATATCGACGATCAGGTGAAGCTGATAAAAAGCTGCCTGAGTGATTTGAATCTTGACGAGAAGGCCTTTGCTCCGAAAGCCGTCCATGGGCAGATCAGCGCCGCGAAAAATGCCCTGATCGGCACCAAGCAGTATACCGGCGAAGCCGGAGCCGATTTCCGCCTGGGGAAAATCGCCCGTGTCTATGAACGTTATCAGGAAAAATTAAAAAAGAGCAACAGCATGGATTTTGACGATATTTTATTCGAAGCTGTAGGGCTCTTGTCCAATCATCCGGATGTGCTGGCTGAATACCAGGACCGTTTCCAGTTTATTCTGGTCGACGAATACCAGGATACCAATCATGCCCAGTACAAACTGGTTCATTTATTATCGGCCAAGCACGAAAACCTGTGCGTCGTCGGCGACGATGATCAGTCAATCTACAGCTTCCGCGGCGCCAATATCCAGAATATTCTTGATTTCGAGAAAGACTTCAAGAATTGCCGCGTCATCAAACTGGAACAGAATTATCGCTCGACCGGCAATGTACTCAAGGCGGCCAATGCCGTGATCAACCTCAACCGGGGGCGTAAACAGAAAACTTTATGGACACAGACCGATGACGGCGAGCCGATTACGTTCCTCCGGGCAGAAAACCAGAATGAAGAAGGCCGTTACCTGGCCAATGAAATCGACCGTCTGGTTGTCCGCAGCGGCCAGCAGCATTACCGTGATTTTGCCGTGCTTTACCGTCTGAATGCTTTATCGCGCAACCTGGAGCAGGCTTTGCGCGAACAAGGCATTCCTTATCGTATTTTCGGCGGCATGCGTTTCTATGACCGCAAGGAAATCAAGGATGTCCTGGCTTATTTGCGCCTGATCCTGACGGCTGAAGACGATCTGTCGCTGAACCGGATCATCAATGTTCCGCGGCGCGGCATTGGCGATGCCACCGTCAGCGCTCTGGAAATCCTGGCCGGCCGCGAAGGAACCAGCCAACTGGCGATTTGCGCCCGCGCCGGTGAATTTGCGGAATTACAGCGCATGGCCGGCCGCCTGCAAGGATTTGCCGCTCTGATCGAACGGCTGCGGGCCGGTTTGCTGCAGGAGGATCTTACCTTTGCCGCCTATATCGAATGGGTCGAGCAGGAATCCGGCCTGATTCAGGAGATGATCGATCAGCGGGAAAAAAGTTCACTCGGCGATTCGGTGGACCGGATTGAAAACCTGAAGGAGCTTTTATCAGACGCCCTGGAATTTGAACGGCAAAGAAAAGAACTCCGTGAACGGGACGATGTGAGTGAACTGGCTCCGGAAGACAGCGACTTATTAGCTGTAGGCCTGCCGGATGTTTTGCGTTCTTTCCTCGAACGGGCTGCTTTATACTCGGAAATGGATGAAGATCGTGAGAATCAGGATTATGTGCGCCTGATGACCATTCACAGCGCCAAAGGACTGGAATTCGGCACCGTGTTCCTGGTAGGCGCCGAGGAAGGTTTGTTTCCGGGCTATCGCGCTATGGGCAGCGAAGCCGATATCGAAGAAGAACGGCGCCTGGCTTATGTCGCCATAACCCGCGCGCGCTCCAAACTTTACATAACGACCGCCCGCTCCCGCCTGGTTTTCGGCCAGACCCAAAGCATGCAGGTTTCCAGATTTGTTCGGGAAATACCCGACCAATTTATCGAAGAAGTCGGCGGCGCGCGGCACGGCGATCTGCAGCCGGCGCGTCCGGACAGCAAACCGGTCGGCCGCGGCAGCGCCTCGATATCCTTTCCGGGAGCGCCGGCGCAGCCGGGGCAAAATTCAGCCGCGCGCCGCGACGCCAATATGCCGGCCGCGCCGAAACCCGGCGGCGCTGTCGATCTGAAAGCCGGCGACCGTGTCCGGCATCCTCGGTTCGGCGTCGGCAAGGTCATTTCTTCCGAACCGGTGGCCGGAGACGCCATCTTGTTGGTCGCCTTTGAATCGGTTGGCCAGAAAAGGCTGATGGCCCGCATGGCCAACTTGTCGCCCGCCGACACCTGACAGACCCGGATCACCTGATTTGAACTGCCGGCTGCCGATAGCGCAAGCGAAATGAGAAGGTGACGATTATGCAATCCCCTGACATCAAACCCCGGATCCTGAAAGAGGAACAGGAGCAGCATCTCAGTCCTTATGCGGCGCGCAGCGCCTCCGGCCTCGGCCGTCTGACGGCCGAGGAACCGTGTTCGGTGCGGACAGACTATGAGCGGGACACCGGCCGGATCATCTTTTCCATGGATTTCCGCCGCATGCGTCATAAAACCCAGGTTTTCTTCGATCCGCAGAATGATCATATCTGCACCCGCATGGAACATGTCATCTATGTTAATTACATTGCCAACACGATTGGGCGGGCGCTCAATCTCAATGCTGATCTGATACAGGCCGTCGCCATGGGCCACGACCTGGGCCACGCCCCTTTCGGCCACAGCGGCGAAAAAACGCTGGATACCTGTCTGAAACACCGGCCCGGCGGCCTTTTTTTCCAGCATGAGGTCCACAGTTTGCGCGTTGTCGATTATCTGGCGGCCAGATCGGGGCATATCGGCCTGAATCTGACCTTTGAAGTCCGGGACGGCATTGCCAGCCACTGCGGCGAGACCTACGGCGAATATGTCTTGCTGCCAGACCGGGCCAAAAAACCGGAAGACCTGCGGGCCAGCGCGCTTCAGCACGGCCGGCCGGCGACGCTGGAAGGCTGTGTCGTCCGGCTGGCCGATAAAATCGCCTATATCGGCCGTGATATCGAGGATGCCGCCCGGGCCGGCATTATGGAATTCGAAGACCTGCCCGCGGCGATTCAATCCTCGCTGGGCCGCAGCAACGGCCAGATTATCAATACGCTGGTGACGGATATCATAGCCAACAGTTACGGTCAGGATGCCATCATCCTCAGCCGCGAGCGCGGCGAGAGCATGGAAGAACTGCTGCGGGAAAATGTAGCGCGGATTTATAAATCCGATAAAATAAACCGATATGAAAAAATGGCGGCCAATGTCGTCGAAGGCCTTTTTGAAGCGCTGCTGCCCTGGACGGCGGATCCGGAGCGGCTGGCGGGGAGCGAACACAAAGTCCTGCGCAGCTTCCGCAGTTATATGATGGAACGCCATTATCCGGAGCATGAGGACGGCCGGCAGATGGTGGTCGACTACATCGCCGGCATGTCGGACGCATTTGCCAGAAAGAGCTTTGAGGATTTATACTGGTTTTGAAATTTTATTTATCGCGGAATAAAAACCAGGCAGAATAATGGGGAGACGAGTCATGAGCGATCATTTTTTTGCTATGATGCACCGGATGAAATATATCAATCGTTGGGGCCTGATGCGCAATACGCGCGAAGAAAATATCCAGGAGCATTCCCTGCAGGTTGCCATGATTGCCCACGCGCTGGCGGAAATCCGCCGGCTCCTTTTTGATGACGGCCGCCCGTCCGTCGATCTGGCCCAGGTCGTTCTGCTCGCTCTGTATCATGACGCCAGCGAGATTCTGACCGGCGATCTGCCGACTCCTGTAAAATATGCCAATCCAGCCATCCGCAACGCTTTTCAGGCTGTCGAATCGGTGGCGTCCGCCAAATTGCTGTCACAGTTGCCGGAGGAACTGCTGCCGGCCTATGCGCCGATCCTGGCGCCTGACCGCGGCGATGCATCGACAGAGGCCGCGCTTCAACTGGTCAAGGCAGCCGATCGCATCAGCGCCTATATTAAATGCATCGATGAGGAGAAAGCCGGCAACAGTGAATTCCGCCAGGCCAGCCAGACGATACGCGAGATCCTGGATATCGTTGAAAAGGAACTGCCTGAGGTTGCCTGGTTTGACAGTCATCTTCTGCCTTCCTTCCGGCTCTCGCTGGATGAGTTGTCATGAACAGGCCGCCCTTGCGCAAAGTGATGCCCGGCGAAACTTTGCCGCCGGAACAACCGGGAAGACTGAGCGGCGAAGGCGCCGGCATCCTGGCGCTTCTCGTTTTAACGCTGCTGATCACGGCGGGCTGCTTGCTATATGGCCGCATCTGGCCGGCGGCAGCGCCGGCGGATTCCGAACGCCTGTCGGCCGAACTGACCGCCGCCATCGTCGACCGCGGCTGCCGGACAGCCGGACTGACGCAGCAGAACCCGGTATGGGCGCAGCGTCTGGCGGACGGCCGGGCCAGCCTGGACGATTATCTGCTGCGGCTTATTGTTTCTCCGGAATATCTCGTCCGGCAGCAGGACGACGCGGCTTTTCTCCAGGATATCGAGCAGATCGTAACCGGCTCGGTTCTGGACGGCGCGACTATTCAGGCAGAAACCGCTGCGCTGAATAATCTGGGCAGCCGCATCGCTTATATCAACGACCGGCTGAAGCGGCTGGGTTATGCCGCAAATCTGCCGACGGGCGGCGCCGACACCCGCCTGCGGACGATTACCGTTGTCAACGACCGGCCGGCCGGCGGCGAAGAAGTGGTCGGCATTCTGCCGGTTACCAGCAATGCCCGGATTACCGGCCGCGCCGCCCGTTTGCGCCTGTACGCGGACGGCAAAATCCGGCAGGAGCTGAAGATCGATACGGAAAACCCTTCTTTGGAACACAGCTATACTCTGGAATGGAATACCGGCGCCGAAGCGGCCGGCAGCCATACCTTAGCATTATTGGCTATATGCGGTGACGGACGGGGCCGTTGGATCGATCTGAATACCTACACGGTACCGCAGATAACATCCCTGGATATCGGCCGGATCATGACGGATGAAAAACCTGCCGATGACAGCGGAACAGCCTGGACATCCACCCGCTGGTACCGGCTGCCGCCGATGGAAAACGGCCAGGTTATGTTGAATCTTTTTAATGCCGGCACAACCATACAAGCCAGATTATACGACGCCTATGCCAGACAGCTGGCTGAAACTTCCTGCACAGCCGACCGAACCGGCGCCTTGCGTTATGCTCCGGCCGACCAGGCTGGCCTGCCGGTTTCGGATACTTATTATGTTCGCGTCGACTGTTCCAAACCGGCAGAAGGTTCAACGGCAGCCCATTACTCGCTTGCTCCCTCGCCGGCTTATGCCAGTCCGTCCGGCCGGCCTGAAGAATGGCTGGCGGTCTTGGAACGGAAAGCGGATCAGCTGCTGCTTCAGGATCAGTCCGGAACCCGCAGCTGGCAGAACGCGGCCGATTATACTCTTTATGATCCGACCGCCTGCCTGTCCTCGATTCTGCTGACGCTGCCTGACGGCGGTACGGCGCTCAGCGCGCCTGCCTTCGATGCCGGCACCTTGCAGTATGGCCTTTATGTCGATGCCGGAACGGACCATCTCCGGCTTAATGCTGTCGCCATGGAAGGCAGCGCCGCTCAAGTAGCCGTGACCAATCAGACGGAAAAAAACGGCAGCCGTTCTCTGGAAGCCCAGGGCGTGTTAACGCTCGACCCTTCGGTTAATAACCTGAACATCACGGTTACCGGCTTTGACGGCAGCCGCCGGACCTATCAGGTTTCAATCCTCAGATCGCCGGATTCAAAGGGCTTTCATACCTCATTGGAACAATTTCCGGAAACCTACCGTTCACCGTTATGGCTGCTGCATCTTAAACAGCCTTCCTATACCTTTGCCGCCGAGCAAACCGGACTGGACTGGCAGTCTTTTATCGACGCCGAGGATGAAAAAGACCGCAGCCTGGTGGAAGCGGACAGCAGCCCGGCCGCCTGGGTTGAAGAAGAAAGCCCGGTATATGACGGCAGCAGCTGGAAAGCGGCGTCCCGCGGCTTGATTGCCTATTTTGCCGATCCGCGCAACTTCCTGGATGAAGTCAACATTTTCCAGTTTGAGCATTTGACCTATGAAGCAGGCGTACAAAACCATGCCGGATTATCCGTCATTCTGGCCGATTCCTTCATGGACCCGGACAAGACTGATATCGATTATGCCGGATTGATTTTGGATGCCGGCCGGAATGCTGATATCAGCCCTTATTTTCTGGCATCCAAGATCATTCAGGAAATGGGCCGCCAGGGCCAGTCGCCGTTATCCTCAGGGAAACTCCCGGGTTATGAGGGCGTCTACAATTTCTATAATATCGGCGCGACGCCGGATCCGTCGGTTGAAAACGGCGCTCAGATCAATGGCGCGCGTTTTGCCTTGTACGGGCGCGACGCCGCCCAGGGTGAAATCACCGAAGATGAAGCGGCCTGGCTCCTGCCCTGGAATACGCCGGAACGGGCTATCCGGGGAGGCGCCGTCTGGATTGCCGAACGCTATGTGCGGATCGGCCAGGACACGCTTTATAGCCAGAAATTCGACTTGGCCGAAGACGGCGGCTTTTTTATCCACCAATATGCGCAGAACATCCAGATGGCCTGGGCCGAAGGCCGCCGGACCCGCCAGGCTTACGCGGATCTCAAGCTGCTCGACCAATCCTTCGTTTTCCGGATCCCGGTTTTCGACAATATGCCCGATACGCCTGCGGAGCGCCCTTGACCGGTTGTCGGTTATCTGTAAAGAACCGGAAGATATAACCGATATATAAAAAAGATGTAATGATGGCGTCGCATAAATATGGTAAGCTGATACTGAATCTTTATATTGCCGGCGCATGTGGCCGGCAGAGGAGGAAAATTGTGCTCAGGATCATACAGCATTCAAATCCGCAAGCGGGGAAAAGGCTTAAAAGAACGGCGCTCTTGTTGGTTTTTTTGCTGGTTATGGCTCAATTTGGCATTTTCGCGTCACCCAATCAGAATGTGCAGGCGGAAACAGCCGTCAACCGGACCGGGACGATCAATGTCAACACAAAGGCCAATATCCGCTCAGGACCGGGAACGACTTACGATATCGTCGATTCGCTGACCAACGGCCATCAAGTCACGGTTATCTCCAGTACAACCGGCACCTATGTCAGCGGTTACGGCGATACCTGGTACCGGATCAGCTTTATCGGCACAAACGGCTATAGTAAAGAAGGCTATGTGGTCGGCGGTTTTGTCGCCCTGGACCCGCTGCCCGTTGAGCCGGATGCCGATTTTGAGGCACAGTTGACTTCGGAGAATTTTCCGGAGAGTTATAAGGCCGGGTTGCGCGTTCTGCATGCCCAATATCCCAGTTGGCAATTCAAAGCGCTGCATACCGGTCTCGATTGGTCAACCGCAGTTGAGGAAGAACATACACCGGGCTATTCCCTGATCTCCAACAGCGTTAATGACGCCTGGAAATCGCTGGACGCATCGGATTATGACTGGACAACCAATACCTGGACCGTTTATGACGGTTCATCGTGGGTCATGTGCAGCCGTGATCTGATTGCTTATTATATGGATCCGCGCAACATGATGAGCGATACGAATATCTTTCAATTCGCTTCCCTGAATTACCTGCCGGACGTTCAGACTCAGGCCGGCGTTGAAGTCATTTTGAAAAATTCATTCATGAGCAATACAAGCTTTACTTATATCGATCCGGATACCAGTACGGAAAAATCGATACTGTATTCAGAAGCGTTTCTCAAAGCGGCCGCTTTCTCGAATGTAAGCCCTTATCATCTGGCAGCCCGGTCTTTGGTAGAAGTCGGATCCAAGGGCAGTTCATCGGTGACCGGCTTGTTTTCCGAAGCGCTGGCGGCAGCCGGGCAGCCCGTGACTACCGATTATGACGGTTATTATAATTTCTATAATATCGGCGCGACCAGCAGTACGGAAGTCCTGGGCAACGTGCGCAACGGTCTGGAATACGCAAAATACGGATCAGATCGTAAGCCGGAATTGACCGAGACGGACCTGTCGCGCCTGATTCCCTGGAACGACCGGTATCGGGCTATCGTCGGCGGATCGACCATTATCGGAAAATCCTACATCAACGTCGGGCAGAACACCCTGTATCTCCAGAAATTCGACGTCGATAATTCCGATGGGAAATTGTACTGGCATTTATACATGGGCAGTATAACCGCCCCGCAGGTCGAAGGCGGGAAATTATACAAAGCTTATTCGGAAACCGGCGATTTACAGAAACCTCTGGTTTTCATATTGCCCGTCTTTTTGAATATGCCGGAATCAGCCTGCGCTAAGCCGGCCGCTACCGGCAATCCGAATAATTGGCTGTCCGCCTTGTCTGTCGATTCATACGCCCTGACGCCGGGATTTGATCCGGCCGTTACGGATGAATACAACGTGATCGTGGAAAACCCGGTAACCAGCGTCCAGGTCTCGGCGACGCCGGTCAGCGGCAAATCCAGTGTGGCAGGCGCCGGGACTTTGCAGCTGGCGGTGGGCGATAATCCGGTTAACCTTGTGGTGACCGCCGAAAACGGCAGCCAGAGAGTCTATAAATTGAATATCGTCCGAAAAACCGGAGCCGGCGGCGAGCCGACGCCGACGCCGACGCCGACAACCGCGCCGACCCCGACGGCCGCGCCGACTCCAACAACCGCGCCGACCCCGGCCGGCGAACCGCCGCTGAGCGTGCAAAGCTCTGTCTATCGGGTCAATGAAGACAGCATATCGGGCATCAATCCGGCGGACAAACAGAATGAAGTCGGAACTTTTGCCTCCCGTATTTCGGTCAGCAGCGGTTACAATCTGCAGATTGCCAATTCAAACGGCACAACCTGCACGAACCTCGTCGGCACCGGCTGCAAAGTCAACATCCTTTATCAGAACGCTTTGAAAAAAAGCTATACGACGTTGATTTATGGCGATGTCAACGGCGACGGCCGCATCAATTCTTCAGATTTGAACACGTTGTTTCGACATGTTTTAGGAGAAAAAAAGGTTGGTTCTTGTTATTTAGTTGCAGCAGATGCTGATCATAATGGGAAAATAAATTCAGCAGATCTTAATGTGATTTTTAGACATGTTCTACAAGAAAAAAATATAACACAATAATACAATGGAGGTCTCATGAAATCCATTTCACGAACCCTGATTATCATGCTCGTCATCATGCTCATGCAAATAATACCTATATCTACCACCTTTGTGTCTGCCAATGGCCTTTCGGTAAATATTAAGCCTAGTTTATCTAAACCGGCTGTTGGTCAAACTATAACAATTACAGTATCCATTAGTGCAAAGATATCTCTTGTTAATTATGATTTGGTTGTTAGTTATGACCCGAATTCATTCACTTATGTAAAAAATACTGATAATGAAAATTTGACTCCTGCATTATCTTCGTATGGTACTCATATTTTATCTGAATCATCCATTCGAGTTGTCGGTTACGGTGGAACACAGGATAGCGCATCATCACTTTTCCGATTGTCTTTTAAAGTATTAAAAGCTGGAACTGCCAAATTCACAGTATCAGACATTACTGTCAATGATGAATATCCGGCATCATCCTCGGTATCTGTGACTGTTACGGACCCGCTGCCCGGCGTGAACACCTTAAAATCGCTGGATGTCGATCCCGGATCGATTTCACCGGCCTTTTCGGCCGACCATACGTCCTATGCCATGTCCGTGGCCGAAGGCGTCGGCAAAGTAACCGTCAGCGCAACGCCGTCCGACAGCGCGGCGAAAGTCAGCGTCAGCGGCAATACAGATCTCAAGGATGGCGAGAATAAAATATCCATTGTTGTTACCGCGCAAAACGGCAGTAAAAAGACCTATACCATCATCGCGACCCGCGCCGGTCCGTCTCCGACGCCTATGCCGAGTCCGACGCCGGAAGCAACGCCGACGCCGGCGGTCACCATCGATGTGGGCGGCGCCGGCTTCGCCATTATCGAGGCGCCGGCCGACAAACCGGTGCCGGAGGGATTCTACGGTTCTCTGGCGGAAATCAACGGCCAGATGGTTCCGGCTTACAAGTCTTTAAAAGGCGATTTGACGCTGTTTTATTTATCCAATCAAACTGCCGCCGACGGTTTCTACTATTATGACAAAGAAGCGTCGAAGTACCTGCCATATACGGTATTGTCCCTGCCGGCACAGACTTTTTCCGTTCTGAAACCGGACGCGGCGACCGTGATCCCCGCGGGGTGGCAGGAAACAACCTTGAAAATCAACAATCAGGATTTGCCGGCCTGGCAGCAGGCCGATACCGACGGCCAAAGCGCGGCCGGGGACGTCTATCTTCTCTATTTGATGAATAGTCAGGGCAATAAGGACTTTTATCTCTATGATACGGAGAGCCAGCTTTTATCCTTTTATGCCATGACTTCGTTCACGACCGGTACGGAAGAAACAACGACCTCATCCGAAGAACCGACGCTTTCGCCGACTCCGGCCGCGGCCGATACAACAGCCGATACGACAAAACCGAACTTCTGGACGCTGGCCACCGCCGTTTTAGGCTTGCTTTGCCTGGTTTTGACCGGCTTGCTGATCTGGCAGAATGTAAAAGCGAACCGTCGGGATGACGATAACCCGGATGACGACGATTTCGAACCGCCCGAGCCGCCGCCTATCAGAAGGGTTGACTGAAGATTGTTGATTTTATTGACGCTATTTGAACAGGATAATAAAGGATGATGAGTTATGGATTATGACCAAGCGCAGGAATATCTAAGCCGGTCTTTGACTTTTGGCATTAAATTGGGGCTCCATCGGATGAAACGCCTGATGGAGCTTTTACATCATCCTGAACAAGGCCCGGCGTACATCCATATTGCCGGAACGAACGGAAAAGGATCGGTAACGACTTATTGCGCCGCGATTCTGGCTTCAACCGGCCGGCGTGTCGGCGTTTACACATCGCCGTATCTGCTTCGGCAAACCGAACGGATCCGGGTGATCGAGGGAGTCAAGGGTTTGGCCGGCCTCGCTGTCGATGAAGAAACTGGTGAAATAACCCGGGACGAATTTGCGGCGGCGTTCAGCAAGGTCAAAGAAGCCGTTGATGTCATGCTCGCCGAAGGCTATGAGCAGCCGACTGAATTTGAGCTGATTACCGCGGTGGGTTTCCTGCATTTTACGGCCAGGGCCTGCGACGTGGTTGTCCTGGAAACCGGTCTGGGCGGCCGGCTGGATTCAACCAATGTCGTGGAGCATCCGCTGGCTTGTGTCATTACGGCTTTGGGCTATGATCATATGGAGCGGCTGGGCGGTACATTAAGGGCGATTGCGGCTGAAAAAGCCGGAATCATCAAGAATGGCTGTCCGGTCTTTCTTTACCGGCCTCAGGATCTGGAACTGCCGGACGGCGATGCTGCCGAAGCAGAAACCGTGATCCGGAACACGTGCCTGGAACGGAATGCTCCGCTGCAGATTGTCGGCCGCGGCGATATCGTGTATGGAGATTACGGCTGGAACGGCCAGTCCTTTACCGATCAAGTCAGTCAGCTGACTTTGCATACCCGGCTCCTGGGTGTTGTCCAGCCGATGAACGCCACTCTGGCTGTGCGGGTTTGCCGGACGCTTGGTCTGGCCGACGATGATCAGATCCGCGCCGGGATCGCGGCTGCCCGCTGGCCGGCGCGCCTCGAATTGCTGCGCCGCGAGCCGCCGGTTCTATTGGATGGCGCCCATAATCCGCAGTGCTGCCAGGCTTTGGCGGCTAGTCTGAATCGTTTGCTGCCCGGCCGGCCGGTTGTTTTCCTCGCCGGTGTTTTACAGGATAAAGACTATCGGGAGATGCTGAATATCCTGTTGAAAAATGCCTCCTATAAACCGGCGGCCTTCATCTGTGTCACACCCGATAGCAATCGTGCCTTGCCGGCCGGCCAATTGGCGGATGAAATCCGTCGGCTGGCCGGGCAATTGCCAAGTGCTCCCTGCACCGGTTATAATGGATTGAATCAAATACTGGCAGCGGAGACTCCTGCAGCCGGCGCCCGGATGGCGCTTGAGATAGCCGACAGGCAGCATATCGCCCTTTGCGCGTTCGGCTCGCTTTATATGGTTGGCAGCATCCGTTCAATATTGGCCGGTCGGGAGGCTTGACTTTGGATTGGTCGCGACAAATTAATCATTTTACATCCATAACCCGGGACGATGTGCCGGCGTTTGCACCGTCCCGCGAAATGGAACAGGCTATCGGCATTTATAACAAGGCTCTTTACAATCTGGATCATGAGAGCCAGGATATAGCCCTGATTGCTTTGCGTAAGCTTGTTTCATCATACCCGGGATTCCCGCAGCCCGCTTTTTTGTTGGGTTGTCTGCAAGCTCAGGCCGGCTTGACTGAAGAAGCTGCCGATATGGTCGGCCAGGCTGTTTCTGCCGGATTGCCGGATGATATGCAGCAAGACGCTCTGTTTTGCCAATCTGAACTGCTTGAGCAGCAGGAACGGATCAACCGGCAAAGCGAAATCAATGGCGGTCATGGCGGACATGCCGGCCATTTGAATCATGAACGGGAAATGCAAAACGAAACGGAACGGCTGACGGCTGCCCGGCTGCCGGTTCAGGCTGCCGGTGTCCTTGAAAAAAGCCGCCGCCGGAAGAAAGTTAAAATAGCCAGCGAGCGGGAACGCCAGGACGTTCTGCGCCGCAGCGAGTTCCCGGAAGAAGAAGAGACCCGCGTTGTGATGCATCGCGAGCCGGTTGAATATTTGCGGATTATTTTGCCGATTATCGCCGGCGGGTTGTTGTTGATCACCCTGATTATTGCCGGAATCCGCTGGCTGCCGCAAACCGGCTGGTTTCAAGGCTCAACCCAAAAGACCGCCGATGTCCGCCTGGAATGGCTGATGACCCGGCTTCGGTCGCTGTCCGGAAATGACGCCGCCGTCGCCGATTTGATGAATGAATATCAGGCGCAGTTTGAACCGTCTCCGACACCTGCCGCTTTGCCGACAGAGAGCCAGACTGCGGCAGTGCCTTCTGGAACCGCTGCTTCGCCAAGTCCGGCTGAAACAAGCGAGCCGGACGAAACCGGCGCCGGGACGACGGCAACGACCCTGGTTGAAACGACCGCCGTTCCGACCGCGACTGTAGACGCAGCCGTTCAAAGCTTACTGGCGGCGGCCGATCATTATAACCAGGCTGTAGACCTGAAGGATTCCGATATCATGGCGGCAGCCGATCATTTGCTGGCCGCCCGGGAACTATTGGCCGGAATTCCGGCGTCGACAACCGCGGAAAGCGTGTCCGGCGATGCCGCGGCCACAAGCCAGGCTGTGGAAACGCTGATCGGCGACATCGCCGTCAAAGCAGCCGAGCAAAACCGGCTCAAGGGGCAAAACGCTTTTAGCAGCGAAGACTATACTACGGCCTTAAGCTATTACCTGAAAGCCTATCAAATTTATCCCCGGGCTTATGGCGGCGGCGTCGCTTATTATTGCGGCCGCTGCAACCAGCTTCTGGGCAATAAAGAAGAAGCGAAGAAATATTACGATTTTGTCATAGCAGAATTCGGCGGCCGGGACATTGCCGGCAATGCCGAACGGCGTTTGAAAGAAATGGGTTATTAATTGACTGAAGATAACCGGAGGAGTTTATTATGATTTACATCAGCACCCGCGGCAACAGTGAACCATTATCGGCAGCCATGGCTATTAAGCAGGGGATTGCCATTGATGGCGGACTGCTGGTTCCTGAGTTTATCCCGGAAATCACTCCGGAACAGATCAATGCCATGGCTGCGCAGACTTATCAAGAACGTGCGATCGCGATCCTGTCGCTTTTCCTGACGGATTATACCCGGGATGAATTGACGGAAGCCGTAACAGCCGCCTATGGAGAGGAGCGCTTCCAGCCGGAACCGGCGCCGCTGATTCAGCTGAATAAATATAACGACCGCGAGTTCATGCTGGAGCTGTGGCATGGCCCGACGGCAGCCTTCAAGGATCTGGCGCTTCAGCTGCTGCCGCATCTGATGACCATAGCGATCCGCAAAACCGATGAGACTGCCGATATCTGCATCCTGACGGCGACTTCGGGCGATACCGGAAAAGCGGCGCTGGAAGGTTTCCGCGACATTCCCGGAACCCGGGTCATCGTTTTCTATCCGTCCCGCGGCGTCAGCGAAGCGCAGCGGCTGCAGATGATTACCCAGGAAGGCGGCAATTGCCATGTGGTTGCTGTCGACGGTACCTTCGACGATGCCCAGTCCGGCGTAAAAATGCTTTTCAGCGATCCCGATCTGGCCGGCTTGCTGCGTGAGAAGAACATCCTTTTATCATCGGCCAATTCAATCAACTGGGGCCGCCTGGTTCCGCAAATCGTCTATTACTTCTCCGCTTATGCGGATCTTTTGCAACGTCAAAAAATTGAACCCGGCGAAGCCGTCAACGTAGTCGTGCCAACCGGCAATTTCGGCAATATTCTCGCAGCCTGGTATGCCCGGCGCATGGGATTGCCGATCCATAAGCTGATCTGCGCATCCAATCGCAATAAAGTATTATCCGATTTTATCCGTAACGGCCATTATGATCAGCGCCGTGAATTTTACAAAACCAATTCGCCGTCCATGGATATTCTGGTATCCAGTAATCTGGAACGCCTTCTGTTTGAGCTGACCGGACGATCGGAGGGGAAAGTCAGCCAATGGATGAGCGAACTGCAGTCAACCGGCCATTACCAGATTGACAACCTGACTTTGCATAATTTACAAGAAGTCTTTGTCGGCGGTTTTGCCGACGATATCGGCACTGTGAAAACAATCCGCGAGGTTTATGACCGCTGCGACCATATGATCGACACCCATACGGCTGTCGGATTCAATGTTTACAGCCGGTATGCGGCTCGTTCGGGCGACGACACCAAGACCATCTTCGTATCGACAGCCAGTCCTTTCAAATTCAGCGGCGCGGTTGGCGACGCTTTGTTCGGCAGCGGATATGGCCGCGGCCGCAGCGAGGAAAAACTCTTGCAGGAGTTGTCGGCAGAAAGCGGTATGGAAATACCGGCTACGCTGGCTAATTTGGGACAGCGGCCGGTACGTCATAAGCGCCTGATCAATAAAGAAGCCATGCGCGATACCGTTATTGAACTTTTAACAGCCGAAACGCCGGCAGCTGCGGAACCGGCGGCAATTGCGCCGGCAGAACCGGCGGCGCCCGATGCGGCCGCTGAGGCTGAACCGGACGCCTGATTATCCGGAGGATATCTAATTATTGTGAATGCTGGCTAAATTCAAGCCGGCATTGCGGTCCAAGGCCCATTGGATAGCCCAGTCCGATTCAAAAAGCAGAACCGGCTGGTCTTCCTTATCCATAACCAGCATGGTTGTGCTGGTTGTATTCAGCTTTTTCGGATCAGGCGTCTTGCCATCTTTGGCAGGCATAATCCAGCGGGCATAACGGTAATTAAGTCCGGTCTGTCGGAGTTCCACCCCGTATTCGGCGCGCAGGCGATAATCCAGAACATCCAGCTGCAAGATGCCGACAACGCCGATGATATAGGTTTCCGTGCCGATATCCGGCTGCTTGTATACCTGGATGGCGCCTTCTTCAGCCAATTGCTCGATCCCTTTCAGGAATTGCTTGCGCTTCATGGAATCGACCGGGGAGACACGGGCGAAATTTTCCGGCGGAAAGACGGGAATGTCTTCGAAACGCAAAGCGCGGTTTCCTTCAACCAGCGTATCGCCGATCTTGAACAGGCCGGGGTCGAATATGCCGATAATGTCTCCGGCAAAAGCCGTTTCAACCATACTGCGTTCCTGGGCCATAAATTGCTGGGGCTGAGCCAGGCGGACCGGCTTATTCTGCCGGACATGCCGGACTTCCATGCCCTTATCAAACCGGCCGGAGCAGATACGGATAAAAGCCATTCTGTCCCGATGGTCCGGATTCATGTTGGCTTGAATTTTAAATACAAAGCCGCTGAAAAAATCATCGTCCGGCCGGACTGCGCCCTCGTTGCTCATTCGCGGCGTCGGCGCAGGAGCCATAGCCAGAAATTCGTTCAGAAAAGCCTCGACACCGAAGTTGGTTATCGCGCTGCCGAAAAAGATCGGCGAGAGCTCGCCGGACAGAACTTGCTGCAGATCGAGTTCGTCGCCGGCAATATCCAGCAGCTCAATATCGGACATCAATTGCTCCTGATAACTTTTGCCAATGACATCAGCCAGTTTCGGATCATCGAGACTGGTGACGTTGACCTTGACCATGCTGGCGCCATGATCGCCTTTGCTGTTGTCAAAAACCTCGATCCGGTTGTACTTGCGGTTATAAACGCCTTTAAAATCGCCGTGGATGCCAATCGGCCAATTGATGGGCACCGAATGAATACCCAACACTTTTTCCAGTTCATCCATTAAATCAAATGGGTTTTTCGCCGCCCGGTCCATTTTATTGATAAAGGTGAAAATCGGAATACCCCGCTGACGGCAAACGGTAAACAATTTGATTGTCTGGGCTTCGACGCCTTTGGCTCCGTCGATCAACATGACGGCGGCGTCGGCGGCGCAAAGCGTGCGGTATGTGTCTTCGGAGAAATCCTGATGCCCGGGGGTGTCGAGGATATTGATGCAGAATCCGTTATATTCAAATTGCATGACCGAAGAGGTTACGGAAATACCGCGCTGCTTTTCGATTTCCATCCAGTCGGAAGTAGCGTGACGATTGGATTTGCGTGCCTTAACCGTACCGGCGAGATGAATCGCGCCGCCATAGAGCAACAATTTTTCTGTCATGGTTGTTTTACCGGCATCCGGATGTGAAATAATGGCAAATGTTCTGCGTCTGGCGACTTCGGATCCCAGGCTTTGACTCATAACAGTCCCTCCCAGTTTATTTATAAAACAGCCTTGACAGTATAGCAGGTTTTAAAACGCCGCGCAATGAAAAGGGGACCGGCCTAAAACCAGTCCCCTTTAATCAAGCTGTTGAACCGCCGGCTTGTTATTCCTGGATACCCGGGATAACCGGCAGGTTGGCCAGACTCTGGTTCAGTTCTTCATCGCTCGGCGTATAATCGACCATTTCGCCGGCTTGATATTGCATATAAGCCGACATATCAAAATAGCCGGTGCCGGACAGGCCGAAGAGGATTGTTTTCGCCTCGCCGGTTTCCTTGCATTTCAAGGCTTCATCGATCGCCGCGCGGATGGCGTGGCTGGATTCGGGGGCGGGAAGAATAGTCTCGTATTTGGCAAAGAGCGTGGCGGCGTCAAAAACACTCTTCTGGCCTACGGCGCGAGCTTCGTTGAGATAGCCGTCATGATAAAGCTTGCTCAGGATCGGCGACATGCCATGATAACGCAAACCGCCGGCATGGATCGAGGAGGGCTTGAAATCGCAGCCCAGGGTGTACATGCGGGCCAAAGGCGTGATGCGGCCAGTGTCGCAGAAATCATAAGCATAACGGCCGCGGGTCATGGACGGACAGGATGCCGGTTCGACGGCAATGAAATAAGGGTTGGTCTTGCCTTGCAGTTTATCGCCCATAAAGGCGCTCATCAGGCCGCCCATGTTGGAGCCGCCGCCGGCGCAGCCGATGACGATATCCGGGTATTCGCCGATTTTCTCCATGGCCAGCTTGGATTCAAGACCGATAATCGACTGATGCAGAAGGACCTGATTGAGGACCGAACCCAGGACATAACGGCAGTTCGGCGTTTTGACGGCCCGTTCGACCGCTTCGGAGATCGCGGTGCCCAGGCTGCCGCCGGAGGTCGGATCCTTGGCCAGCATCATCCGGCCGACTTCCGTCGTATCGCTGGGGCTGGCGATGATATCGGCGCCGAAGGTTTCGATAACGGCTTTACGGTAGGGTTTCTGCTGGAAGGATATCTTCACCATAAAGACGGTCAGGTCGATGTTGTAATAAGCGCAGGCCATGGACAGAGCTGTACCCCATTGTCCGGCGCCGGTTTCTGTAGTCAGATGAGTGATACCCTGCTGCTTGGCGTAATAGGCCTGAGCTACGGCTGAATTCAGCTTATGGCTGCCCGATGTGTTGTTGCCTTCGAATTTATAATAGATTTTTGCCGGCGTTCCCAACGCTTTCTCCAGGTTATAAGCCCGGATCAGCGGCGAAGGCCGGAACATTTTATAAAATTCCTGAACGCCTTCGGGGATATCGATATAACGGTTGATTGAATCCATTTCCTGGCGGCACAATTCCTCGCAGAAAATCGGAAACAAATCTTCGAGATGAGCCGGCTTCATGGTGCCGGGATTGATGAACGGATCATGCTGTTCTTTCATATCGGCGCGCATATTATACCATTGACGCGGCATCTCGTCTTCAGTCAGGTATGTGCGATAGGGAATCTTGCTCATGGTGGGCTCCTTTCATTTGCGCTTCAGCGCCAGTTTATTTAGTTGCCGCATTCAATACTGATCGTATTGAATGTTTCCAGCAAATCGGTTATTTGCATGGCTGATTTTTCCGGACCGCTGCGGTCGATGATAGAACGGCCTTCGTGCATCATGATCAGCCGGTCGCCATATTGCACGGCGAATTTGAGGTTGTGGGTTACCATCAGGGTTGTCAGCTTTTTCTGACGAACAAGCTGATCGGTCAGCGTCATGATTGTTTCAGAAACCCGCGGATCGAGGGCGGCGGTGTGCTCATCCAGAATCAGAAGCTGTATATGCGGCAGGGTGGACATGACCAGCGCCAGGGCCTGACGCTGACCGCCGGACAGGGATCCGACCGGTGTCATCAGCTTGTCTTCTAGGCCAAGATGCAGGGGTTCCAGCAAAGTGCGGTACAAGTCGATCCGGCGTTTATTGATACCGGGTTTCAAACCGTAACTTTTTTCCTTGTTGTCGGCGATGGCCAGGTTTTCCAGAATCGACATCGACGGGCAGGTTCCCTTGGCGGGATCTTGAAAGACGCGGCCGATAAAAGACGAACGCTGGTATTCTTTCATTTTGGTAATGTCCCGGCCATCCAGGCCGATGTGACCCTGATCGAGCGGGATGCTGCCGCAGATCAAGTTGAGAATGGTCGTTTTTCCCGACCCGTTGCTGCCGACAATCGATACAAATTCACCCGTGGGAACCTGCAGGGAAAAATGGTCGAAAACAGCGGATTCATTAACCGAACCGGCATTATAGGTTTTACTGATCTGATCAATGCTCAGCATGCCGGAACCCACCTTTCTTGAGCTGATGATTGATCACCAGCGCGATGACAAAGAGAACAGCCTGTATCAGTTTCATGTCCGATGCGGCAAAACCCAGGGCGATCGCGCCGGCAATACAGCATTTATAGAGAATGGATCCGATCAGGACCCGGCTGGTTGCTCCGGGGAAACGCAGCTTGCGGAACAAGCTGGTGCCGATGATAACCGAGGCCAGACCGATAACCATCGTGCCGGTGCCCATGGTCACATCGAAGAAGCGCTGCTGCTGGCAGAGAATCGATCCGGAAAGGGCGACGAAACCGTTAGCCAGAGCCAGACCGAGAATCTTCACGGCGCCGGCGTCGCGGGCAACCGCGGTCACGACCTGGACATTGTCGCCGGCCGCGCGCAGCAAGGTGCCGGACTGGGTTTTCATATACCAGTCGAGGAGCGCTTTCATCAGCAGCGCCAGCAGAAAGACAATCAGGAGGACGGTGTAAGGCGCCAGAACCGGCGGCAGCAAGGCGGCCAAACCGCTGTTGAAGATCGTCGGCTGGTTGAAAATCGGCAAGTTGGATTTACCGTCGGCGATCCGCAGATTGACGGAGTAAAGCGCGGTCATAACCAGGATGCCGGAGAGCAGATCGGTTATTTTTAACCGGACATGGAGCAGGCCGGTAACCAGGCCGCCCAATATGCCGCAAAAGAAAGCGGCGATCAAGGCCAGCCAGGGCGAAACGCCCCGTGTGATCAAAACGGCGGTAACCGCGGCGCCCAGCGGGAATGTCCCGTCGACCGACAGATCCGGAAAATGCAGGATGCTGTAGGTGATGTACAAACCGAGCGCCATAATGCCATAAATCAGGCCTTGTTCCAGAATTCCGGTTAAAAGGACGATCATGCTTTACTCCTTGCCGAGATCGGTCGCCGTATCCTGATATTCAGCCGGCAGTTCGACGCCAAACTGATTCAGGACTTTGCTGTTATAGAAAGGCTGTGAATCTTTAATGGTTTCAAACGGAATGTCTTCGATAGCGGTACCCTTAAGGACAGCCGCGGCCATTTGCCCGGTCTGGATGCCGAGGTTATAATAATCGATGCCCTCGCAGGCCATGCAGCCATTCTTGACTTGTTCTTCTTCAGATCCGAATATCGGGATCGATTTGGCGTTGGCTTTATCCAGAATCGTCGGCAGGTTCTGCACGACCAGATTATCAGTCAGATTGTTCAGACAATCGACTTTACTCAGGATGTTGTCGGCGGCCATCGGAATATCGGCGGCTGAACTGACGCCGACCGTAATTAATTCAAAGCCGTACTGCGGCGCCAGTGTTTCCAGTGCTTTTATCTGAGATGCGGAATTGACTTCGCTGGTATTGTAAAGAATGCCTAATTTCTTGGCGTCCGGCAGAAAGGCGCGGATCAGCTTCAATTGCTTTTCCAGCGGCAGAGCGTCCGATGTTCCGGTCACCCCTTTGGCCGCTTGATTGCCGCTGACGGCCAGCTGGGCTGCCACGGGATCGGACACAGCTGAAAAAATGACCGGAATTCCCTTGGGTTGGGCGGCATTATAACAAGCCTGGGCTGACGGCGTGGCGATGCCGCAGATCAGATCATAACCGCCGGCGACATAACTCTGGGCGATCAAATTAGCCGTGCCGGTATCGCCCTGGGCATTCTGGTAATCAAAAGTGACATTCTGGCCTTCGATGAAACCGGCTTGCCTGAGCCCTTCAATGAAACCAAGGCGGCAGTTGTCCAGAGACGGGTGGTTGGCAAACTGCGTCAGGCCGATTTTATATCCTTTGGCCGCATCGGTTGTTGTACCGCCGGCTGCCGTTGTGCCGGCCGTTGTCGTTGCTCCGGCCGTCGTCGTGCCGGCGGCCGGGCCAGTCTGGCCGCAGCCGGCCAGCAGACTCAGCATCAGCCCCAGACTGAGCACAAGCGTGAAAAAGCGATTGATGGTTCTGTTTGTTTTCATGGTCGTTCCTCCGAGTTTTGATCCGTACATCGATACGGTTGTGTACGTGACCGGCAGGTTATGCAGACACCCGGAGCGAGAGAATATAAAAAATCCTGCCCCTCCGGCTGAAGGGACAGGATTTGTGTTTCCTGTGGTACCACCCTAATTGGCTTTGTCTGCAAAGCCCGCTCTGTCATGTACCTGTTGATACATGTCCACTGGATAACGGGTTGGCCTCCCGTTGACGCTTACTTGCGGCGTCCGCCGCTTTCGGGTCACCCTCGTAAGTCCATTCGCTCAGATCCGTGATATCGCCCTCACACTGCCGGCAACTCGCTGGGATTCGGTACCTGACCTACTCGTCTTACTCATTGGTTTGGTCTGGTGTATGAAATTAGTCTGAGTATATCACGGCTAAGCTGTTTGTCAAGTGGTTCCATCTATAAAGCAATTCCGATTCCGATATCAGCAACGCACGATAAACGCACGGAAATGCACGCGTGCGTTTCCGTTTTTCAGTAACATCATTATAGTCTGTTACATATAGAAGTGTTTTTTATGTACTTTTGTCTGGCACAGTGACATCGGTGAAGCGTATAATAATACCGGACTGTTGCATGGCGGCGCCAGGCGGATCATATTTTACGGACGCTGCCGGAACGGTGATCAAAAAAACAGGAGTGTCGGGAATCACCATGCTTGATTTGCTTGGTTGCACAATAAACGAGAAAATATTGGCGCTGGTCGGCATGCTTTTATCCTTTGGCCTGACGTTCATCGGACTGAAGGGCGGCACCCGGATACTGCCGCAAGATGCGGGCCGGGACTTTGCCCACGACGGCAAGCTTTCAGCCGGTAAGCCCAGGGGCGCGGGATTTGTCTTTATTTTAGCTTTTGCCCTGACGGCGTTTTTGTTTCTGCCCTTTAGCTTTGAATTGCTCATCGACCTGCTGCTGACCGTTGCCGCCATGCTGGCGGGGTTTTTCGATGATCGCGCCCTGAAGCCCTGGGGTGAATTGAAAAAAGGTTTACTGGATCTTGTATTGTCGGCGGCGGCGGCCCTGACGGTCTGGCGGTTTAACCCCAGCGCCGTTGATGTTCCGCTGATCGGCATGACCGTAACCATCCATCCGGTTTTATATGTCTTGCTGGCGACGGCGCTTATCTGGCTGTCGATCAATGTGACCAATTGTGCCGATGGCGTAGATGGCCTGAGCGGCACGCTGGCCATCATCACGCTGCTGTCAATCTGCCAGGCCGGAGCGGTCATGGCAATGGATGAAACGGTTCATCAGTTGATTCTGATCATGGTTTTTGCCATTTTAGCTTATCTTTGGTATAACGCGACGCCCAGCCGGCTGCTCATGGGCGACGCCGGTTCACGCGCGCTGGGTTTGTTCATCGGCATCGCGATCCTTAAAACCGGCAGCCCTTTCCTTTACATTCCGCTGGCTCTGGTTCTGATTATCGACGGCGGCGCCGGCCTGGTTAAAGTGACCATTATCCGGCTGTTCAAAGTCAATATTATGAAAAACATCCGGACGCCCATCCATGACCATGTCCGGAAGAATTTCGGCTGGTCGAATACACATACGGTTTTCCGGTTTGCCATCATTCAGATTATCCTGTCATTCCTGGTTCTTTGGCTTCTCAAGCTCTAAACCGGATTGACTGTGTTCATCCGCTGCCGTTTCAACCGGATCGTTTATCCCGTTTCATTTTAAATGAACTGATGGGTTATCACAGCGTCGGTCCAGGCGTCCCAATCCGGATCCGGTTTTTGCAATTCGGGATGGCTTTCAAAATACGCCAGCGTCGTGCGGATACCCTGGTCGAAGCGGATCGTGGCGGCGTAACCCGGTACCAGGCGTTTGAGCTTGGTATTATCGAATATAACGGAATTGGCTTTATCGCCCCAGAGCGGCCCGGCGAGCGAGAGATCGCGCGCAACCAGGTCATCGGTGGCGACATGGTATAAGTTGGGTTTTACGCCCAGAGCCTGAGCGATCGTCAGATAAATTTGATTCCAGGGCAGCGCTTCGTCTGAAGTAATGTGAACGGCTTCGCCGACGGCATGGACATTGCCCATTAAACCGATGAAGCCGCGGGCAAAGTCACGGCTGTGGGTGATGGTCCAGAAAGAGGTTCCATCGCCGGCGACAAGTACCGGCCGCCCTTCTTTCATGCGCCGGATGGTCTGCCAAGGCCCGTTTTTTCCGTGTATGCAGAGTGGTATCGACCAATCGCCATAAGTATGGCTGGGACGGACAATCGTAACGGGAAATCCTTGTTCGCGATAAGCCTGTATCAGGATGTCTTCGCAGGCGATTTTGTCCTGCGAATATTTCCAGAAAGGATTGGACAACGGCGTACTTTCTGTTATCAGATAATGAACGGGCGGTTTCTGATAGGCCGATGCTGTGCTGATGAAGATAAACTGACCGCAGTGTTCCTGGAAAAGGCGGATATCGCGGCGGATCTGTTCAGGTTCGAAAGCGATAAAATCAACGACGACATCAAACCATTGACCGGTCAGAAGACGGCTGATCTGGTTTTCATCCTGAATATCGCCCTGAAGCAGCTGCGCTCCGGCGGCCAGCCGGTCCGGATGGGTTCCCCGGTTTAATAAGGTCAGATCCCAACCCATCCCGGTCAGCTGCTGGCTGATCGATGTGCTGATGGTTCCGGTACCGCCGATAAAAAGAGCTTTCATGATAAATCCCCCTATATCCAACCGTTGAAAACAGCTTGTAAATTTTTATATCGACTCAATTATATCAGAATCGGCTGATCTTGTCCTGACCGGTAGACCCGGCGGTCCGGCCGTCCGGTCAGGCTTTCATCGGTAGCGCTTGCGGTAGACGAGAGGGGAAACGCCGGTGTTTTCCTTAAAAACACGGCCGAAATGCGATATGCTCCCGAATCCGACTGCGCCGGCGATATCCAGGACGCTGCCGCGGCTCTGCCGCAATTGGCTTTGCGCCTCCTTGATCCGGACCTGGTTCAGATATTCGATAATGGTAAATCCGGTGGAAGCCCGAAAAATCTTGCATAGGTAAAAAGGGCTCATATGAAAATGGCTGGCCAGATGAGGCAGGGTCAAAGGCTCTTGATAATGATTATTAATATAGTGGATGATGGGCGCCGCGCGGTTGAATTTCTCCTGGACCGGATGCTCATCCGGCCCGATTGGCTGACTGCCGCAGCGGAGCGTCAATACCAACAGGCGAATCAGCTGGGCAGCCAGCATTTCCGGATATCCGTTTTCCAGGCTGTCGGCTTCGTGAAGCATGCTCCCCAGAATGTCCTCGATCAGGACCTGCTCTTTGGGCGGGAAACGGACCAACAGCGATTCCTGAAAAAAAGGTCTTGTCAGGCACTCGATTCTGCCCGGATCGGCAGAAGCCAGAAAGGACGGCCGGAAATAAATCAAAATCCGCTCCCATTGGTCGATGTCGGCATCCAGCGAACGGTGCAGCTCCAGGGGCGGAATGCATACCAGGCTGCCCTTGGTCAGGCGGTAGGTCCGGTTTTTGATGAAGTAATTTCGTTCTCCGGATAATAAATAGTACATTTCATAAAAGTCATGGATGTGATTGTGCGGCATAGAAAAAGGCGCCCGCTGTTTTGCATAGGAAATGGAGAAGGGCTGGTCATCATTGTTGGAAAGTAAATCTTGCATGACGTTATCTCCTGTTTGCCGGCTGATGCCTTATCGGGAAAAGTATCGAATTACCACAATGCGCTTTTTATAACGTCTGTATTTTATACCTTTTTTTATAAAAACAAAATATGCACAGTTTCGTAATAATGACCAAGAAATATGCAGATTGTTGATTCGATTGCCGATACAATAAGGTAAAAGACCGGATTGTAGAAAAGAGGCCATCAATGCGTATTTTTATTGGCGGCGACATTACCCCGACAGATATAACCAAGCCTGGTTTTGATCGCGGCGATATCGTTTCACTGTTCGGAGATATTCCGGAACTCTTGAAAACAGGCGATCGCGTGATCGCCAATCTGGAATGCGCCCTGACGCAGTCAGACACGCCCATTCGGAAATGCGGGCCTAATCTGCGCGGCCGGCCGGCTTATGCTCAGGTCCTGCGCCAGGCCGGGATCACGGATGTCGGGCTGGCCAATAACCATGTGTTTGATTTCGGCCGGCCCGGCTATGACGATACACTGCGGGCGCTTGCCGCAGCGGGGCTGCCTTATACCGGCGTCGGGGAAAATGAGCAGGACGCCCGCCGGACTCATTATATGGATATCGAAGGGAAAAAGATCGCCCTGCTCGCTTTCGCAGAACACGAGTACAGTTATGCTTTGGACGACCGCGCCGGAGTCAGGGGTTTTGATCCGTATGACGCCCTGGAAGATATTGCGCTGGCCAGATCGCAGGCTGATTATGTGCTTGTCACCTATCACGGCGGGAAAGAACAGAGCCGCTTCCCGTCGCCGCGGCTGCGCAAGGCCTGCCGGGCGATGGCCCGCGCCGGCGCAAATGCCGTTTTATGCCAGCATAGTCATTGCATCGGCGCCTATGAAGAATATCGCGGCGCCCATCTGCTTTATGGGCAGGGCAATTTTAATTTTGTCGGCTATATTGACCATCCGCATTGGAAGAACGGTTTGCTGGTGCAGCTCGATCTCGACGCCGCCTGCCGGTCAACCATCACCTTCCATCCTCTGGTTGCCGCCGCCGGGGGCGTAACGCTGGCCGGAGAAGCTGAGCGCGCCCGCCTGCTCGGCGAACTGCGTGAACGCAGCGAGCTTTTGCAAGATGAAAAGGCCTGGCTTGCCGAATGGCATCAATTCTGCGCCGACCTGGCCCCCCAATATCGGCAGGCAGTCGCCGGCGCGTTCCCGGATCATCAATCGCCGGTCCCGGAACAAATTTTCCCTCATTATCTTGATTGCGAAGCGCATACGGATGTCTGGCGCGAGCTTTATCCGACCTGGCACCGAGAAAAAACCGACGAAACCGGCAGTTATTAAAGGAGCAAAACATGTCGCAGCCAAGTGTTTTACAGACTCATGACGTCTATGCCCAACAAAATCCGCCCTTGATGGCGTTCAATCCTTTGTGTGATTTTCAGACCCAGCAGGAAGCGATGCGGGAGAAATTCACGGAACTGGCCGGCTCTGTGGCTAAAAGGACCGATCCGGTTCCGGTTATCGAGTATGTGGCTGAGGATGACCCTCGTTTTGATGAAATACGATTCAGATTCGAAAGCGAGCCGGGCTTTTTTGTTCCGGCTCATCTGCTGCTGCCTAAAGGCGCCTATCGGTCGAACAGCGTCAGACTGCCGGTTGTGATCGGCCTGCAAGGCCATTCGACCGGTATGCATATCTCGCTGGGCCGGGCTAAATTTGAAGGGGACGAACAAACGATCGCCGACGGCGACCGTGATTTCGCGATTCAGGCCGTTGCCCGCGGATATGCCGCCGTAGCCATGGAACAGCGGGGCTTCGGCGAATTGGACGGTACCGTTTCCGAAGGCGCTAATCGCTGCCAGCAGGTGTCCATGCAGGCGCTCATGCTAGGCCGAACGCTGATCGGCGAAAGAGCATCCGATGTTTCACGGCTGATCGACGCTCTGACCCACTTTACAGCCTGCGATACCGGCCGCGTCGGCATCATGGGCAATTCCGGCGGTGGAACGGCGTCCTTCTATACGGCTTGCATCGAGCCGCGCATCAAGATCGCCATGCCGTCCTGCGCTTTTTGCAGCCTGCATGACTCGATCTTTTCGTTGCACCACTGCGTATGCAACTATATCCCGGGTCTCCTGAAGTACTTCGAAATGGGCGATCTGGCCCTGCTTATTGCTCCGCGTCCCCTGATCGTCGTATGCGGCCGGACTGACTCGATTTTCCCTCTGGCCGGCGTTGAACGCGAATTTGCCACGGTCCGCAGCATTTACGCGGCGGCAGGCGTTCCGGAACATTGCCGGCTGGTTGTCGGTCAGGGCGGACATCGCTTTTATGCTGAACAGAGTTGGCCGGTCTATGCAGATGCTTTATCACGTCAGTCAATAAAATAAAAATATAAAGGAGCTACAAAATGAGAACTTATGTTTTTGCCGGCGCCAGCAACCGCGCCCTGTCTATGTATGTTAATCCGATGGTTGCCAATTTCGCCGATGACTGCAAGATCCTGGGCATTTTTGACGCCAATGTCGGCCGGGCCAGGTTTGTGGCCGAGTCGGCCGGCGGTTTACCCGTATTCGAAAACTTCGAAACGATGCTGCGCGAAACAAAACCGGATTGTGTGATTGTCACGACGGTCGATGTCTATCACAGCGACTATATCATCAAATCGCTGGAGATGGGCTGCGATGTCATTACGGAAAAGCCGATGACAATCGACGCGGCGCGGTGCCGCGCGATTTTAGCCGCTGAAAAAGCGTCCGGCCATAAGGTTACCGTTACGTTTAATTACCGGTACGCGCCGTTTGTCACCAAAATCAAGGAACTGGTTATTTCCGGAGCGATCGGCAACATTTTCAGTATCCATTTCGAATGGCTGCTCACCCGCGATATGGTGTATGGCGCCCACGGCACCAGCTATTTCCGCCGCTGGAACGCCCGGATGGAAAAAAGCGGCGGCCTTTTGGTTCATAAATCAACGCATCACTTCGACATGGTCAACTGGATCATCGGCCAGCACCCCGCCAAAGTGTCGGCTTTCGGCAAACTCAATCTTTATGGCGCCAAAAACGCGCCGTTCAGAGGCGAACGCTGCTCTACCTGCGAACATAAAGAAGCCTGCGAATTTTATTATGAACTGAGTGACTTCGAGAAGAAGTTTTACGCTGAAAACGAGCAGTATGACGGCTATATGAAGGATAACTGCATTTATGCCGATGATATCAATATTTATGATACCATGGCTGTTACGGTCCAGTACGACAAGGGCGCGGTCATGTCTTATTCCCTGAACGCGACAACGCCTTATGAAGGCTGGCACATGGTGCTCAACGGCTCAAAGGGGCGCATCGAGGCGACGAATTATGAAACCGGTGTCCAGTCGAATGCTCCGGAGAGCCACATTAAGGTATTTGATCTGAATGACAATATAACCGACTATAATATGACCAAGTCCAGCGGGGGCCATGGCGGCGGCGACGAACGGCTGCGGCGCATGTTGTTCCTGGAGCATGTGCCGGATCCTCTCGGCCATGGCGCGGGCAGCGAGGACGGCGCTTATTCCATCTTGATCGGCGCCGCGGCCAATCTCTCTATCCGTGAAGAACGGATTGTGGATATCGAGGGTTTGCTGAAAGGTTGATTCAGGTTAACCGGCCGGCCGGGCCGGCTTCCGGATTTTCCGGCCTGATCAGCGGATAGCCGTTTCATAGCCGTCGAAAGCAGCTATGAACGGCTTTTCCAGTTGCCGGTCCAGCTCGGCCCGGCCGGGGTGAAGGGTACGGGCCAAGTGGGTGAGAACGACCGGCGCGCCGGGTTTTAGAATTTGTTGTTTTACAAAAGTATCGACCATCAGGCGGACCATCGGCAGTGAATTGTGTTCGAAAATCCGATAATCGCCGGCATGCCCCGCGCCAATCGTGCAGTCGATGACCAGGCCGCTTAAGGGATGGGTCCGGATGGCTTGCCAGGAAGGATAAAGAATCCAGGCGCCGTCGGTGGCATACAGCCAGTGCCGTTGATCCCGGCTGAAAAGATAATGGAGCGCTTTCTCGCGGGGCAGCGTTCCGGGATGATTGGCTTCGAGCGGCAAAATGGAATAATTGGCGAGATGAAAAGCCGCGCCGGCCGCATGCGGGACGTAAACGGCGGTTGACGGCGTCATCATGGCTGCGCGGGCTGCGGCCCGGTGCATATGGATTTTTATCGGCGGCCGTCCGGCTTCGGCAGCGGCGCCGGCCAGCTGCCGAAGTGCCTCCGGCTGATAATGGTCATCATGAGTGTGGGTGATCAGAACATCGGTAATGTCCTGCAGGTTGATTTTTTTACGTCCGAGGGCATCTAAAGCGGACAAGGTGCAGTCGATCAGAATATGTCCGTCGACCAGCAGGCTGGAGTACGCGCGATGCCCGGGCCCTTGCGCGGCCGGATCCCAGTCGGCGGCTCCGGTTCCTAGAAACAGCAGTTGCGATAAACAATCCATAATCAATCCTCACCATCGATAAACAGTATAAGATGACCAGGCGCGATAAGCAATATTTTGCCGGAGCGCCGGTATGCCGGCGTCCTGCCGGGATCGCCGGCAAGTGTAAGATTGCTGTATAATCATATTATCTGATCATCCGCCGTCTGTTATCCGATACAGGGCCCGAAGGAGGAACCGTTATGCAGATTAAAGATATCCGTCTTTATCCAGATCGTGATGATGTTTTCTTATCGATTTATATTCTGGAGGATTCACCGGAAATCCTTCCCGGTCAGAAACGGCCGGCGGTCCTGGTTTGTCCCGGCGGCGCTTATCTGGGAACTTCAGACCGGGAAGCCGAGCCTGTCGCTTTGCGTTTTGCCGCCCGGGGCTATCATGCTTTTGTTCTGCGTTATTCAACTTATTATTGCGGCAACATGAAAGATATACCGGCCGGCGGAGCGTCAGCGCCGGGCAATCCGCATGCCCGCTATCCGGGTCCGCTGCTGGATCTGGCCCGGGCCATGCTGCTCATCGGCGATCATGCCGATAACTGGCTGGTTGACACGGATCGTATCGCTGTCTGCGGCTTTTCAGCCGGAGGCCATCTGGCGGCCAGCCTGGGCGTCCACTGGGCGGATCCCTGGCTGGGGGAAATGGCAGGCGCCGAAAGCCGGCGCTTGCGTCCGGCCGCGATGATTCTGTGTTATGCCTTGACAGATTACCAGGCCATGCAGAGCAAGGTTCGCCAGGCCGCGGCGCAAAACCCGTCCGTCCTCGGCACCTGGCATGCCGTAAATCAGGCTGTGTTCCAAAAACCGGAGCCGTCGCCCGCCGAACTGGAGAAAGCCAGCCCGGCGCGTTACGTGAATGAGAAGACGCCGCCGGCCTTTATCTGGCATACGGCCGACGACGGGCTGGTTCCGGTGGATAATGCCTTGAATATGGCTTCGGCGATGGCTGATCAGGGACTGTCTTTTGAACTGCATATTTTTGCCCATGGCGATCATGGCCTGGCTTTGGCGGACAACACGACGGCAGCCGGCGCGGAACAGATCAGCGAACCGGTGCAAGCCTGGGTTCAGCTGGCGCAAACCTGGCTGTCACATTTATTTCAGAATTAAATAAGCCGGCCTCATCACAAAACAGAACTGTCTTGCATTCTCATCAGGCTGTCGTCATACTATAATTATTGATGGTTGTTACAGGATACTGACAGCGAAAACGAGGGCATAATAAAGATGGGTATATTATCTGGTTTACCGGTGATTGTCATACCAATGGGCGATCCGAACGGGATCGGCCCGGAAATTATTGTTAAAGCGCTGGCGGAGCCGGTCGTCTATACCTGGTGCCGCCCGGTTGTCGTCGGGGACGGCTATTGCCTGGCGCATATCCTGGAAGTACTTAAACTGCCGATTCATCTGCATACGATCTCACAGATTGAAGAAGGTCACTTTCAAACCGGCTTTATCAATCTGGTCGATTTGTCCCATGAGGGATTGTCGGATCTGAAAATCGGAACCGTGCAAGCCGCCGCCGGCCAGTACGCGATGGATTACATCACCCGGGCCGTAGCTTTGCTTCGTTCCGGCGAAGCTGCCGCAATGGCGACGACGCCGATCAATAAAGAATCGCTGCGGGCGGCGGAGGTGCCTTATATCGGACACACAGAGATTCTGGCCGCTTTGACCGACTCGGTTGATCCGCTGACCTTGTTTGAAACCAACGGGCTGCGCGTTTTTTTCCTCAGCCGGCATGTCAGCTTGCGCCAGGCATGCGATTTGGTTACCCGGGAACGGATCGGCAAAATGATCGCAAGATGCTGCGCCGCGCTCAAACAACTGGGCGTTTTACAGGGGAATCTGGCCGTGGCCGGACTGAATCCCCATAGCGGTGAGCATGGCCTTTTTGGCGACGAGGAGCAAACGGCCGTCGCGCCGGCCGTCGCCGATTGTCAGGCGGCCGGATGGCCTGTCGTCGGGCCGGTCAGCGCCGATTCGGTTTTTCACATGGCCCATATCGGCCGCTTTGCCGCGGTTTTATCCTTATATCATGACCAAGGTCATATTGCGACCAAAACCCTGGATTTCGAGCGGACCATATCTTTGACCCTGGGCTTGCCGTTCCTGCGGACCTCTGTTGATCATGGCACGGCTCTGGATATTGCCGGGCAGGGTATAGCCAGCGCAGTCAGCATGCTGGAGGCCATCCGTCTGGCGGCGCATTATGCTCCTTTGTACCGGCCGGTTTAAAGGCAGGCGAAAAATATGCTGACACAATCGAATCCGACGGCACAGGCAGATCAGGCTGCCGCAACAGCCGGCGGCGCCTTGCGATGGTATCGGTTGGATAATGCTGCAAAAATCTACCCCGTTATTATGCGTTCGAGGCATATTTCGGTTTTCCGGCTGGCGGCGCTGATGCGGGACCCGGTTGATCCCAGGCAGCTGCAGACCGCTCTCGAACAGACCCTGCTGCGCTTCCCCTACTTTGCCGTGCGGCTGAAAAGGGGGGCTTTCTGGTACTATTTAGAATCCTGCGCGAATCCGCCGGCCGTGGAAGAAGATGTGCAAAATCCGCTGCGGCCCTGGAGTATTCGCGACGAACAAGGCTATCTGTTTCGCGTACGTTATGACGGCCGCCGGATATCTGCCGAATTTTTTCATGCCTTGACCGACGGCTATGGCGGGCTGGTTTTCCTGAAAACGCTGATCGCGGCTTATTTGGCGCAGCAAGGCGTGCAATGTCCGCCGGGCGGGGGGATCCTGGATCTTCACGGCGAACCGGAAGCTTCTGAGATGGAAGACGCCTATAAACGTTTCTCTAATTTCCGCGTCACCCGGCGCCCGCGTGAAACAAGGGCTTTTCATTTGCAGGGAACGATCATGCCCGGGCACAATCTGCATATCATCTGCGGCATTTTGCCGATTGACCGGGTGGCGGCTGTTGCCGGACTCTATCATGTCAGTGTCACGGAATTCCTGGTTGGCGTCTATTTATATCAGTTATATCAGATTCAACAGCAAGGCGGTTATCGGATCACCGCGCCGGTGCGTGTTTCTGTTCCGATCAATATCCGGCGATTCTATCCGACCGGAACCCTGCGTAATTTTGCCCTTTACGCGAATCCCGGCATTGAGCCGGCGTACGGCGTCTATGATTTTGAAGAAATCCTGCAGCTGGTTCATCATTTCATGCGCTATACGGTCAATGAGAAGTATCTGAATGCCCTGATGTGCGCCAATGTCGCTCCTGAAAAAAGCATGCTGCTCAGGCTTTCGCCGCTGCCGCTTAAGAACCTGGTCATGCGGCTTGGTTAC
Organism: Clostridiaceae bacterium; assembly: GCA_034927345.1. GTDB lineage: Bacteria > Bacillota > Clostridia > Saccharofermentanales > UBA5734 > JAYFQE01. The sequence goes on along the minus strand of JAYFQE010000014.1, from coordinate 119,373 downwards.
GGGCTGACCGGTGAAAGCCGTTTTACGAGCACCTTGTCCAATCTGGGAATAGTGAAGATGCCGGAAGCGATGTCCGGCCAGGTTGAGCGCCTTGAGTTTCTTTTGGGTCCATCAAGGTACAATCCGGTGAACTGTTCTGTGATCAGCACCGGGAACAACCTGGTGATCCAGTTTTCAGCGACCATGACGGAAACCGATCCGCAAAGGGCGTTTTTCAAACATCTGATCCGGCTGGGCCTGCCGGTTAAAATCGAAAGCAACCAAATTTGCCAAACCAACGAATAGGAGCGTGATACTATGTCCTATTGTGTCAATTGTGGTGTTGAACTGGATAAGTCGGAAAAGTATTGCCCACTGTGCGGCGTCGAAGTGATCAACCCGCTGCAGCCTTATGATGAAAAGGCGATCCGCCCTTATCCCAAGCGTCTTGACCCGATCAACGCCAAAATCAACCGTCAGTTCATCGCCTCGATCCTTTCGATCGTTTTCGTATTCCCGGCGTTGCTGTGCCTGGCCATCAATCTCAGCCTGGACAGCCGGCTGTCCTGGAGCTTGTATGTCGCCGGCGCCCTGGTGCTGGCCTGGACGATGGTTGTTCCTTTCTATCTTTTCCGCAAACCCTTCCTGACCGGTTTGTTTATTCCCGATCTGGTCGCTTTACTGCTTTACCTGCTGTTGATCGCCACGCTGCAGCAAGATGCCAACTGGTACCTGACTTTGGCGCTGCCGCTGGTTTTACTGACTGCGGGGCTGGTCTATCTCAATGCGTTTTTAATTCTGCACCAGATTCTGCGCGGCTTTGTTATTCCCGCTGCTATCCTGGTTTCAATCAGCCTTCTGGTCATGGGTGTTGAATGGATTGTCGAGTTGTTTCTTTATGGCTTCTGGCGCCTGGGCTGGTCGTTCTATGTTCTGATTCCCTGTCTGGCGCTGGCGATGGTTTGCCTGACGATCGCCCGCCGCCAATCGATTCGCGAAGAAATCAAAAAAAGGCTGCATTTGTAAATCCTTATGTCTGCATTCGCAAAATCACCTAAAAATTGTGTGATACTTTCGGTCAATATTGCCAAAATGTTACGAGAATATGCCAATTAAATTGACGTTGCCGTTTTTGATCGTTATAATGGCTTTTGGATTGAAGTTTACCTTCGATTACATTAGGGAAAGATGGAGGGAATATGCACAGAAAAAAGCTAACCCCCTGCCAGATTCGCAACCTGATGGTAACCGCTTTGTTGTCATTCATCTTAGCAATGCCTCTACTCAGTCAACCGCTTGGATTAGCATCCGCATGGAATGATCCGACGGCCAAAACTGACGACAATATGGATACTGGCGAGGATGCAACGTTATCAGCCGGCTATGCCCTGGCGCCTTTGGACCAGTTCGATGCCGGCGCGGATCTTTACAACCGCGGCCTGCAGGAAAACAGCGGCGCGACAACCTCGACCCTGACTGACCCGACTGCTGATTCATATGATCCATCAGTCAACGGTCCGTACAACGACGATTATGACGAAGACGACGCCGGCGCAGTAACCGGCGAAACCACCGAAGCCGCCACAGACGCTGCTCCGGCAGCCACAGAACCGACGGATCCGCCGTATACGGCTGTGGACTATGTCCTCTACATATCCGCCAACACCTTGAATCTCAGGGCCGGACCATCGACCGACTCGGAGGTTGTCGCTCAGCTTAAATTTGGCGACAAGGTACAGTGCCAGGGCGAAAATGCCGATTGGATGCAGGTGTCATATCAAAACACCGTCGGGTATTTAAAGACAGAATATACCAGCAAGACGATGGTTTTCGAATCGGTTAAAGAAACGGTTTACGTTGACGCCAATAAGCTGAATCTGCGGTCTGAGCCTTCAACGTCGGCCGAGATTCTCGAAGCGTTAAAAAATGAAGTGAAATTAACTCGTCTGGGCATCGGCGACGGCTGGTCGAAAGTGAAAACTTCAGACGGAACCGTAGGTTATGTGGCGTCCGATTATCTGACCAAAACCGCTCCGGTTGTCGTAACCAAAACGACAAAGTCGTCCAAGAGCACGGCTTCCGGTTCAACGTCGGCCCCGGCAACCCGCGACGGACCGACATACAGCGGCAGCGTCGGACAAGTAGTCGACCTGGCTTACAGCGCTCTGGGCGTTCATTATGTCCATAGCGGTTCCAGCATGAGCGGTTTCGATTGCTCCGGCTTCGTATCCTGGGTTTATCGGCAGATCGGCATTACTGTGCCAAGATCGACCAGCGGCTATTACAACATCGGCGCCGGCGTATCCTACTCGGATCTGAAACCAGGCGATATCATCTGCATGGATACCCGCAGCAGCGACGGCAAGACATCGATTACCCATGTGGGCATTTATGTCGGGAATGGAAATATGATCCATGCGTCTTCGCGCCTGAACAGAGTTGACCTGCGAAGTGTCAGCGATTATCTCTCCTGGGGCGTAAAGCTGATCACCATCCGCCGCATCTTGAACTGAACGAAGCCGTTATCAGGCCAGTTTCTCAGGCATATGCATGATGTTGCCGCCGGCCGGCCTGTGCACTAGTGATTTGAAAACCGCTGCCGATAACCAACACTTATCGGCAACGGTTTTTTATATCCGTCTATTGCCAGGATATCCTCTGAAGTCGATGTTCTTTCCAACAACTTTGCAGAAAACCTCTTGAGGAACCCGCGTTAATTGCCTATAATGTATATTTGTTTGCATGTCTCTCCAGATCTGATTTTACAGGCGGATCGACCGATGACTGCGGCAAACGAAGAAAGGACGTGCGACAGGACTATGGCAAAAAGATCATTTTCCCGAGCCGGAATAAAAGCCAAACCTTATACCTTCTTTATTGTGCTTGGCATCATCCTGCTGGGTCTGCTGCTCTGTTTTACGGGCGCCAGTATACCTGTTCTGGGTCAAACGGATTTATACAGGCTTCACGGTGTGAGCGAAATCCGCTTTGGCATCGATATCAGCGGTGGCGTCGAAGCCGTGTTTGCTCCCAAAGATTATGAAGGGGTACCGTCCGAATCGGATCTGGATTCGGCGCGCAGCATTATTGAACTGCGCATGGACAACCTGCAGATTCTGGATCGCGAAATAACGGTAAACAAAGAAAAAGGCCGGATTCTGGTCCGTTTCCCCTGGAAATCGGACGAGAAAGATTTCGATCCGGAGAAAGCCGTTAAAGAGCTCGGCGACATGGCGAAACTGACCTTTGTCGATCCGGACGGCAATATCGTGCTGGAAGGCACCGATATCGCCAAGAGTTATGCCGCCGTCAATCAGGAAACCAACGAACCGGTTGTCGAACTCGAACTGAACGAAACCGGTACGGCGAAATTTTCCGAGGCTACCGGCAAATTGATCGGACAGGTCATTTCCATCAAAATGGATGATACAACCTTGTCCTCGCCGGTTGTCAAAACGCAGATTACCGGCGGCAAAGCGTATATCGACGGCATGTCCGACATCAAAGAGGCCGTTGCTCTGGCGGAAAAAATCAACGCCGGCGCTCTGCCTTTTGCCCTTGAAGATATCAGCAGACAGTCGATCACTTCGCAAATGGGCAGCAATGCTCTTCATATCATGTTCCTGGCCGGACTGATCGCTTTTGCGGCCATTTGCCTCTTCATGCTGCTCTATTACCGCCTGCCGGGTTTTGTTGCCTGCTTCGCTTTGCTGGCGCAGGTCGTCGGCATTTTGCTGGCCATATCCATTCCGCAGCAAACCCTGACTCTGCAAGGCATCGCCGGTATCATCCTGTCGATCGGCATGGGCGTCGACGCCAACGTCATCATATCCGAACGGATCAAGGAGGAGCTCAGAACCGGCTGCTCGCTGCAGACTGCCTTGAGCAACGGATTTACCCGGGCGTTCTCCTCTGTTCTGGACGGCAACGTGACGGTGGCTATCGCCGCTATTGTCCTGATGGTTTTCGGATCGGGTTCCATGCTGTCGTTCGGCTATTCGCTCTTAGTCGGCGTTATCCTGAACGGCTTGACCGGCGTTACGGCGTCGCGCCTGATGATCGGTTCGCTCAGCCAGTACAAGCTGCTGCAGAATCCCTGGCTTTATGGCAAAAGGAGGAGCAAGGAAAGTGTATAGTTTTTATAAACATCGCCGCTGGTTCTACGCTCTGTCCATCACCTTGCTGATGATCGGCGTTTTTACAGCCATTTTTGCCGGAATCAAACTGGATATCCAATTTAAGGGCGGCAGCATTTTAAATTACAATTATGTCGGTACCGTCGACCTGGACAAGGCCGAGAATGTCATCGCCACAGCGATAAACCGCACGGTTTCCTGCCAGGAGACGACCAGTCTGGTCGAAGGGGACGAAACCAAGAGCATGGTGATCAATGTCGCCGGCGATGAGACCCTGCCGATTGATGATCAGGCCAAACTGGAAGAAGCTTTGGCTGCCGCTTTTCCTGATACGACCTTTTCACTGCAATCATCTGATCAGGTCGACCCGTTTATCGGCCGCGAGATGTTGATTAACGGCATCTGGGCCATGCTGGTGGCCTCGGTTCTGATTATCGCTTATGTCTGGTTCAGTTTCCGCAGCATGTCCGGCCCTTCGGCCGGCGTTATGGCTCTGATTGCCTTGTACCATGATGTAACGCTGGTTTTCTTTGTCTTTGTCGTCCTGCGCATTCCGCTCAATGAATCGTTGATCGCCGTTGTCTTGTCGATCCTTGGCTTCTCGATCAACGATACGATCGTCATCTATGACCGGATACGCGAAAATGAGCGGATTTACAAAGGCAGTATGACTTTGGCGGATTTGGTTGACTTATCGATCAACCAATCGCTGACCCGTTCGATCAACACCAGCCTGTGCACCTTTGGCGCTGTGGCGATCGCTTATGTCTTTGCCGTTGCCAACGGCATTGAAAGCATTCAGGAATTTGCCCTGCCTATGATGATCGGTTTGATCAGCGGATCCTATTCGACGATTTGCCTGGCCGGCCCGCTCTGGGTCAGCTGGAAAACCCGAGGCGGCCGTTCCGGTTATTGATCGGATAAAGCCCTGCAAACCGTTGTAACGGTTAATCATGAATAAACGAAATAAGGGGCTGTCCTCGGACAGCCCCTTTCATGTTTACCGGCAGTTTGCCGGCGCTTTAAGTCGCCCCGGCCTTGCTGATCAGCGGAAATAGCGCTCCAGCAAGCCTTTAAACGCTTTGCCATGCCGGGCTTCATCTTTAGCCATTTCATGGACCGAGTCGTGAATGGCGTCGTAACCCAGCTGCTTGGCCAGCGCAGCCAGCTCGTTCTTGCCGGCAGTCGCGCCGTATTCGGCTTCCACACGCAGATTGAGGTTGTTTTTAGTTTCAGATGAAACGACCTCGCCCAGCATTTCGGCAAACCGGGCGGCATGGTCGGCTTCTTCATAAGCGATGCGCTTATAAGCTTCGGCGACTTCCGGATATCCCTGCCGATCGGCAGCCCGCGACATGGCAAGATACATGCCGACCTCTGTGCATTCGCCTGTAAAATTCATTTTCAAGCCTTCGATAACGCGGGCGTCGACACCCTGAGCGATGCCGACAACATGCTCGGTGGCCCAAACTTTTTCTTCGCCGTCGAGTTTAATGAATTTGGACGCCGGAGCTTTACATTGAGGACAATTGACAGGCGGTTCATTGCCTTCATGGACATAACCACAAACAGAACATCTGAACTTCATGATCTTACCTCCTGGAAACATATGTTATTGCCGTCATTATAATTATAAAATTCGCACAATGCCGTAACCTGTGATCTTGAAGCCGTATCGGATCAGTCGCCGCGGCCTTCTTTCAGAATTTTGGCAACCCAGTCGCGGTTTTGCCAAAGCGCACAGCCGCCTTTGCTTTCTTGCAGTTCCTGGTGTTGTTCCCGTAGCGCTGAAAGGAATCTGGAATGCAATCCGTCGCTAAGACTGCAGACGGTCAGGCTGCAGTCGGAGAAGGGTGCAAAGGGACATGGTTCGAGGTCTCCGGATGTGCTGATGTGGACGAATCCGCGGGCTGAAGCCAGACAACCGCCATAGGGATCTTCATCACCGGGGAAGATCATAAAGAAAGCCGGGCATGTCGCTTCGACTGCTTTTAGCCAGGCCAGCAGCGCGGACTTTTCAGACGACGTCAGCACGAGATCCTCGGTGCCGGAAGCTGCCGGCACATATTCGACATAGAGAAAAAGGCGGCAGCCGGCATCGGCATATTCATGGACCCAAGCTTCAGAGCTGACTTGAGCTAAATTAGTCCGATTGACGGTTATAGAAAGGCCGAAAGGAATCCGCCGGCCATTTAATAAAGCCAGTTTCTCGCGAATCACAGCATGGACGCCCTCGCCGCGCCGCCGGTCGGTGGCCGCCGCATCGCCTTCCAGGCTGATAACCGGGACGATCTGCCGATGCCGATCAAACCAGTCCAGCCAAGAATCATCGATGAGGGTTCCATTCGTGAAAACCAGCCCGGCCAGCAGCGGGTGTTCAGCCAAAGCATCCAGCCAGGCCGTTTGCAGCAGCGGTTCGCCGCCGGCCAGCAAGACGGCGGATACGCCAAGGTCTTCCGCTTCTTGCATCAAGGTATGAATACGTTCTTCCGGCAGGGCGGGGGAAGGATCGCGGCGCAGCGCGTGGGCATAACAGCCGGCGCAATTCAAGTTGCAGGCGTCGGTGGTGCTGACAATCAAAAGCGGCGGCACCGGAGTTCCCGCAGCCCACAGTTGATTCCTTCGTTGCTCGGCGCGTTTTTGATGGGCCAGAACGCCGATCAGCGCGCTGAGCGAAGCCGGATAGCGGCGCAGAATGTCCAGCAAGCTGCGAAAAGAGCCGGTAATTTGTGAATCAAAAAGCTTACGATAATCAGGTGTTTCCAATAACATGATAACCTCCGCCGGCCGGGCTGCCCCAGAGCACGGTATATTCCCGCATATGTCCTTTGAGTTTATTCTGCGCAGCTTGACTTGTCAATTTGCCGGACTGCATGGTATTCTGAACAAGATACCGGATGGGAGGCCTTTCTATGGCAAAACAACTCATCATGATCTGTGATGATGAACCGGCGGTTCATGAATCGTTACGCTACTATCTGCAGCATGCCGGTTTTGATATCCGTTCGGTTTACCGCGGTGATGACGCGCTGGCTGATTTTGAACGCTTCAGGCCGGATTTACTTATTCTGGATATCATGATGCCCGGGATGAGCGGTACGGATGTATGCGCCAAAATCCGCGGCAAAAGCCAGGTGCCGATTATCTTGTTGACCGCGCGGGGCGAAGAAATGGATCGCTTGCTGGGTTTTGCCCTGGGCGCCGACGATTATATGGTCAAACCTTTCAGTCCCCGGGAATTGGTATCACGGATCCAGGTTATTTTTCGCCGGCTGACAAAACTGGCTCAACAAGGCGGCGGCATCCTGACGATCGGCAACACGACTGTCGATATCCGCGGCTATTCTGTCCGCGTCGACGGTCAGGCGATCCAGTTGTCCCCCAAGGAAGTCGAGATTGTCTATCTCCTGGCCGGCAGTCCGCATCAGGTATTTACCCGCGATCAATTGCTGGAAAGTATCTGGGGGCTTAATTTCGACGGCGATTCGCGGGCTGTCGATACGCATATCAAACGCATCAGGAAGAAGATGCCTGAGCATGCCAGCGTCAATATCCGCTCTGTTTACGGCGTCGGATATAAAGCCGAGGTTGTCGGCCATGCGTAGAAAGCACTATTTTCTGCGCCGCTTCCTGTTGATTCTGGTTGTCGGCGTTTTGGCTGCTCTGCTGGCTTTATTTACAATATCAACCCGTTTGGCCATCCATGCTTTTGACGCAATCAGCCGCAGCATTCTGGAACGCAACCTGAATCAAGCCGAAAGCCTGGCTTTATCATACGCGCGCGGCGAATTGACCGCAGAGGAACTGGATCACTTGTTCAATCCTGAACTGGATACCAGCCTGGCGTCATATATTTTCTTTAGTGCGGACGGCAGCCTGGCCGCAGCCAGCAAGAATGCTTTCAATGCGATTCAACTGAATACGGTCCGGCAGCAAACGGCCGATGTCGCTGCTGAACAATTTGTGATTCTGGCAGAGATTGATCAGGACCGTGTCATCAGTCAGCGGATGCTGGCTAAACCCGTCTATCTGAATCAAAAACGCTGCGGGCTTCTATTAGTCGGCATTGATACCGGCGATTTGCAGATTGAACAATCGCGCTTTAAAACGAACTTTTTTCTGGCTATCTGGCCCTTGTTTCTTTTGGTCATATTGGCCAGCTTTATCATGGCCAACCATTGGGCTAAACCGATCGGCATCCTGACAGACGCTGCCCGCCGGATCAGCGGCGGGCAAATCAACACCCGGATTGCCGCGCCGCTTCCCGGTGAAATGGGGGAACTGGCTGCGGCCTTTAATGAAATGTCGGCCAGCTTGAATAAAACGATTCAATCGCTGAATTACGAGAAAAACAGTATGGGGTTGATGCTGGAAGGCTTGCGCGAAGGCATTATGGCCATAGACGCCTCCGGCAATATCCTGCATCAGAACAGCGCGGCCATGGAATTGACCGGCGGTCCGGACAATCCGCATTATCGCCGGATCATTGAATCTTTAGGACAGTGTGTCAACAGCGGCGAACCGGGCGAAGGCCAGTTGACTGTCGCCGATACGCTGATCGCCTATACGGTGCGGCGCATTCCTTCCGGCGACCGGACGCGGGGCGGAGCCATCGCGCTATTACGCGATATTACCGCCAGCGAGCGCCTGGAACAGACGCGGCGCGATTATGTAGCCAATATATCCCATGAGTTGCGCACGCCCCTGACGGCGATGCGCAGCCTGATCGAACCGCTGCGCGACGGGCTGGTTGAAACAGATGAAGACTGCCAGCGCTGTTATGCCATGATTGCCTCCGAAACGGTCCGCCTTTCCAATCTGGTCGACGATCTGCTGGAGCTGTCCGGCTTGCAGTCCGGTTCGGCGTCTTTTGAAATGGAGCGGATCGATACCGGCGACTTGATGCAGGATATTTATTATCGGAATCTCATTTTATACCAGAAAGCCGATTTGACATTTACTTTAAAATTGCCGGACGACATGCCTGCGATCCGCTCTAATGAGGATCGGCTGGTTGAAGTCTTGACGATTTTTCTCGACAATGCCCGCAAATACACGCCAGCCGGCGGTACGGTCGAATTGTCGGCTTTCTCTGTCGGCAAAGCGGTTGCCATAACGGTGCGCGATACCGGTATCGGCATGGATGAGACCGACTTAAAATATGCCTTTGACCGCTTCTATCAGGGCGATCGTTCACGCAGCGACCGCGGCAATGGCCTGGGTCTGGCGATAGCCCGGGAAATCCTGGATAAGCTGGCCGTCCCGCTGCAAGTCGAAAGCAAACCCGGCCAGGGCAGTACGTTTACCCTGCACATACCGGTGGATACGGAAAACAGTGGGCAGCGTCAATAGAAGATCCTTATCCGAAAACGTTAAAGAATTCCGCTAAAGGCCCGACCGTGTCGTTCAGGTTTTTTATCGCTTCATTCAGCGTATCGATATCGATATCCTCGATTTTCTTGTTCGCCGACGCGACGCTTTTCCGACTTTCATCGACAAGCGCGTTAATATCTTCAAAATTCACTTTTTTCAGTTCATCTGAAGCGATGATGAGACTGTCGACGGCAGAATTGACCGAATCGATCTGAGAAGTAAGTTTATCAAGATTCTTAAGACCGGCATTTATTTTCGGGACGTAATACAGACCGGCGACAGCAAGACAAAGGATGAGAACGAGTAAGCAACCTGCGGTTATGCCCAGAAAAAGGGTGCATAATTTATTCTGCATGGTAAACCTCCCATCATTTTCAAAAGAAGACCGGCTTCTTTGATCTATCTTTGCCGAAACATGGATATATCTATACTATACAGCAGAATCGCAACGTACATCTCTATTTCTCTCAAAACTGAGCATTATTTGAATTTCTTACTGACGTCACCGGGTACAGTCTTTCGGCCGGCGCCTGGACAGGCAGATGTCCGCGACTGGCAAGCTGTACAAGATAAAAAAGACTGAAAGCCGCCCTTTTTTTGCCACTTTTTTTCGCTATACTCATGGTCATTGAATTTTATATTTATAGTCAGGATCATTCCGGAGGTATCTATGAATCAAAATCGTGATCATAAGCGCCGCAGATGGCCATTTGTCCTGTTGATTGTTATCGTTCTGCTGGCAATAATCGCCGTACCGGCCGGACAGTTCATCCAGAACCGGTTTGCCGCCCGGTTGACGCTTTTGGATACGGCGCCGGTGACCCGCGAGGATCTGTCCGCCACAGTTTATGGCAGCGGCGTTCTGGAATCTGACCAGCAGTCGACCTTATATGCTCCGGCAAACGCTTCGGCGGCGGAGATTGATGTGACGGTCGGCCAAAGGGTCAGCCAGGGAGACCGGCTGGCTGTTCTCAGCAGCGAAACGCTCGACGCGACAGTGACAGAGCTTGAACAGACGCTTGATTCTCTGGATCAGCAGATCCGCCAGCTGCCCGGCACAAAAGGCAGCAGTACGATCACGGCGCCGGTTTCCGGCCGGCTAAAAGCATTGTATGCCTCGGCGGATCAGCCGGTTCAGGCGGTTATGGATGAACACGACGCCTTGTGCGTCCTGTCGGCCGATGGCTGGCTAAGCCTGAACCTCGACGATACGGTCGGCGATGCGGCCGGCGAACCCGGTGATCCGGTTACGGTGACAGCAGAAACAGCCGGCGGCAAAATCACGGCGGACGGTTTGATCCTGCAGCGGCAAAACGGCACGATAACGGTTGTTTTTGACGACAAGGCCATGGATGCCGGCATTGAGGCGTCGGTCGACAATCAGCAGGGCAAGCGGCTTGGTTCGGCGATAACCACGATTCATGAACCGGTTTATGTTACCGCAAAAGTAGGGATTATCAAAACGGTCCGCTGTCAGATAAACGACTGGATCAACAAAGGCGAACGGCTTTTTACGCTTTCCGACGCCACTTGTTCGGAAACGCTCCTGAATCTGCTCGATCAGCGGGAAAAAACCGTGAATGACCTGCAGAAGGCTCGCGAACAGCAAAAGGAACTGGTATTGACAGCCCCGATAGACGGGGTTGTAATCCAGCTGTCTTTAGTGGAAAAGGGCGCGGTTAAGGAAGATCAGGCGCTTTGCGTTCTGGAAGGCAACGCCGGCTTCCAGATGGAGGTTATGGTCGATGAACTGGACATATCCCAGGTCGCTGTCGGCCAAAAAGCAACAGTCAGTCTGGCTGCCTATGAATATCAAACCTTTACGGCAACGGTTAAGCAGATTTCCGCCGCCGGTACGACCAGCGGCGGCGTCACTTCATACCCGGTCCTGCTGAGTCTGGATCCGGCGGACGGGCTCCTAAGCGGCATGAGCGGCAGCGCCGATATCTTGGTCGGAGAACGCGAAATGGTACTGACTGTACCGTTGGAAGCCTTGAAAGTCGACGGCAGCCGGGTTTATGTGACTGTTGTCCGGACCAATACGGAACAAAAACAAACGACTGAGGATATAACCGTCAAAGTCGGGCTGGTCAGCGATCTGCGCGCGGAAATCATCAGCGGGCTGACCGGGGACGAGCAGGTGCAGGTCGTCAATACCAGCGATAACACGGATAGCAGCCGTTTCGGCATGGGACTCAGGTGACGGCCCATGATTGATGTTCATGCTTTGACAAAAATATACACCCTGGGCTCCGAGCAGGTGAAAGCGCTTGACCAGGTCAGTTTCAAGATTCTGCGACATGAATTTACCGCCGTCGTGGGTCCCTCCGGGAGCGGCAAATCAACTTTGATGCATATTCTTGGCTGTCTTGACATTGCCGACACCGGACGTTACATTTTGGATGGACAGGATATATCCGACTTAAATGACGATCAACTGGCTGAGATCCGCAACCGCAAGATCGGTTTCATTTTTCAGCAATTTAATCTGCTGCAGAAATTAAGCGCGCTGGAAAACGTAGAATTACCGTTAATTTATCAAGGTTTACATCGTGATGTCCGGTTAAAAAGAGCCCGGCAGGCCTTAGAACAAGTCGGCCTGGCCGACCGGCTCAATCACCGGCCCAATGAATTGTCGGGCGGTCAACAGCAGCGGGTTGCGATAGCCCGCGCTTTGGCAACTGATCCGGCGTTGATCCTGGCTGATGAACCGACCGGCAATCTGGATTCCCAATCCAGCCGGGAAATCATCCGCTTATTGCACCAAGTCCATGAAAAGGGCAACACCATTCTCATCATCACCCATGATCCGGGCATTGCCAAAGAGGCAGGCCGGCGGATCGAACTCATGGACGGCCGCATCGTCGCCGACACACAGCCGGCAGCCGGAGAAAGCGAGGCGGCTTTATGACCTTGACTCAATCTTTCCGGATGGCTTTTAAAGCAATCGGATCCAATAAAACCCGTTCATTTCTGACGATGTTGGGCATTATTATCGGCGTTTTGTCCGTATCCATGCTCATTTCGGTCGTCCAGGGGGCAACCGGCTCTATAACCGGCGAATTGGAAAGCCTGGGCAGCAATATGTTGATGGTCAATATCAAGCAAGCCGGTACTGTCGACCTGCAGGTTTCCGATCTGCAGGCTTTGACTAGTCCGGAAACCGGCATCAGCCTGGTATCGCCTGTTGTCACCGGCCAGGGAACAGCCCGTTCGCTCAGTAAATCAATGACCGCTACGATTACCGGCGTTAACGCCGATTACCAAACGATCCGCAGTCTTTCTCTGGTATCCGGCCGGTCGATCAGTCCGGCAGATGAACGATATCGGACGGCTGTAGCGGTTATCGGAGTCGGTATCGCCGACGAGCTGTTCGGCCATCGGGCGGTTGTCGGCAGCGTTATGCAGATATACGGACGAAAATTCACGATTATCGGCCTTTTGGAAGAGGAAGGCTCGACGCTGCTCAATTCAAATGACCAAACCATATTCATACCGTTTTCGACGGCGCAGCGTTTATTAAAAAGTACAAAAATCAGTACGTTCTATGCTTCCGCGGCAAATCCCGGACAGGTGGACCAGGCGAAACAGACGCTGAAGTCCTTTATGTTGGCTCGTGTCCGTGATGAAGACGCTTACAACCTGATCAGCCAAACCGACATCCTCGACACCCTGGGAACCGTTACCGGCACACTGTCGTTGCTGTTGGGCGGCATCGCCGGCATATCCCTGCTGGTCGGCGGCATCGGCATCATGAATATCATGTTGGTGTCGGTAACAGAAAGAACGCGTGAAATTGGCATCCGCAAGGCCATCGGCGCTAAACGCAAGACAATCCTGACCCAATTTATCATTGAAGCTCTGGTTATTTCCATGGTCGGAGGCCTGATCGGATTAGGAATCAGCTGGATGGGCGTCCTGTTGATCGGGAGCCTGATGGGGATTGCCATCGGGATCAGCTGGGGCGTCGGCCTGATGTCCTTAGGGTTTTCCGCCGCAGTTGGTCTGGCTTTCGGACTATATCCGGCGGCAAAAGCCTCAAAAATGGCGCCTATTCTGGCTTTGCGCTATGAATAGGATTTTTGCCACCGGATTATGAAATGAGGTATAATAGGCCGGTGAGTAAAACCAGGGGGGATTCGATCATGAGTGATATGTGGATACTGGCCGGCGATATCGGCACCAGCAGCGTCAAAACCGCCATTTTCGATCAACACGGCAGGATTGTTGATTCTGCGGTGCAGGCGCACGCCACCAGCCACGAACATAACGGCTGGGCTTCACAGGATGCTGAAACCTGGTGGCAGGGATTTACCGCAAATGTTCGGATCTTGCTGGAACGGCACCCCGAAGCCCGCGAACGGATCGCCGTAATTGGCGCCAGCGGCCATATGTTGGGCTGTCTGCCGGTAGACGGCAAAGGCCGGCCTTTGTATTCCGCTATAATCCATGCCGATACCCGCGCTTCCGATCAGGCACGTTTCATTGAAAAGCATGTCGGAGCCGAACCCCTGTATGCCCTGACCGGCAATACGTTGAATGCCCGTTCCGGCATATGCAAAATCTTGTGGCTTAAGGATCATGAACCGGAGCTATATCGGAAAACCGCCCGATTTCTCCAATCCAAGGATTATCTGGTTTCCCGGCTGACCGGCAATCCTGACACAACCGATTTATCGGACGCTTCACATGCCCAGTGGATCAATTTGGCCAGCCGGACCTACCTGACGGATGTGTTTTCCGAACTGGGCCTGGACTCCGGGAAAATGCCTGCGCTGCATCGGGGAACGGACATTATCGGCGCCTTGACGCCGGAGAGCGGCCGTGAGCTGGGCTTGCCGGCCGGCATCCCGGTTATTGCCGGAGCCGGCGACGGCGCCTGCTCCAGCGTCGGCGCGGGATCGGCCTTGTCTGGTGATTTTTACTGTTGCCTGGGTACGTCGGCCTGGATTGCTTATGCATCGCCGCAGCCGCTTTTTGACCCGCAGCGGCGTCTGTTCAATATACTTTCTGCCGACGGAAAAACCTGCGGTGTATATGGAACAGTCCAGTCTGCCGGGCATTCCGTCAGTTGGGCCATGAATTTGTTTCAAGAAACGGATGCTCAGGCGTTCGACCGAAACGCGGACACTGTTCCTGCCGGCAGCGAAGGCCTTATTTTTCTGCCGTACCTGGACGGCGAACGGGCGGCAATTAATGATACGCAGGCCCGCGGCATTTTTTTCGGCATGAGCTCAGACCACAATCAGGCACATTTTAAACGGGCTGTACTGGAAGGCGTGGCCTTTTCCTTGCGCAGCATTATTCAAATGTACCGGGAGACGATGGATCTGAAAATCATGCGGCTGATCGGCGGCGGCGCTAAATCGGATCTATGGAGCGCCATCATCGCCGATGCTTGCGGCGTGACCATTGACCGCCTGACTACGCCGGCCGGCGATGCGACCGCTCTGGGCATCGCGTTGGCTGCCGGCGTCGGCGCCGGTTTATATCCGGATATGCAGACGGCTTTACAAACGATATCCGTCCGGGACCGCCGGATGGCAGATCCGGAGCGTCAAAAAACCTATGACCGGCTATTCCCGATTTTTGAATCATTATATGGCGCTAACCGATCCTTATTCGGCCGCCTGGCGCAATTCCGTCAAGAAGGCGGCGCGGCCGGACACGCGAAAGGCTGAGATTCGGTCAGCCCTTTTTCCGCTTTTTATGATCCCATTCCTTTTTAACCGGCGCATGACTCTTAAAATCATGATCCGGTTTGCCCGGCTTATCCGACTTATCCGATTTATAGCCCGATTTGCGATAATGGTCCGGCTTGGCGTAGCCTGGGCCGGATTGAGTATCCCGGCTTCCTCTGTCGGCTGATCCGGATCCGGCCTTGCCGCTCTTTTCAACACGGACGGCGCGCTGACCGATCTTTTGCCGGCTTAATCCGGCAATGATCTGATCCGCCGCTTCTTCCGGTACATCGACGAAAGTATATCGGCCATATAGGGCAATGGCGCCAATTTGTTTACCGGTTATGGAAGAACAAGCGCAGATAGCTTCGACAATCTGACGCGGCAGTATCTTATCATCGGCGCCGGCGTTGATAAAGAGCCTGGCCATGCCGGCTTCCAGCTTTTTGCCTCGTTTTTTACGATCTGAATGAGGTTTCGTAGCCGCATCATCCGCATCGATGACGGTATCGCCCTCAAGGAGAGCCTGCTGAAAATCAGCTTGATCAGTCTCATTGACAGAAAAACGATCGGCCTTGGCACGTACCTGCTTACGCCGGGCAATCAATTCTTCATAAGGAATCACCGGCTGCAGTTCCTGAGCCTGGAGCAGTGTCTGCCCCATAGCTTGCTTCAGCAGCGCGGCGGCAACATCGACAACCGTACAGCCTGACTCCAAACCATCGGCTGATTCCTGCAATTCATCGACAAAACGTTCGATCGCCTGATTATAGATCGTCAAACCGCCTTCAGCAAGCAACGCCCGGGTCTGAACTAATATTTCGGCAACCTTGCCCTCGGCAACATGATCCAGGGTAGGCGCGTGAGTCCGGGTAATCGCGGAACGCGTAAAATTCTGAATATTACGCAAGTCGATCATTTCGCGTCCGACTACAAAAGTATAGGCTTTACCCGAACGGCCGGCCCGTGCTGTCCGTCCGATGCGGTGGACGTAATATTCCTCGTCCTGCGGCAGGTCGTAATTGATAACGACTTCGATATTGTCGACATCGATCCCGCGGGCGGCGACATCGGTCGCCACCAGCAGTTCGACATCCCCGTTTTTAAAGCGATTCATAACCCGGGTCCGGGCGGCCTGATTCATATCGCCATGCAGTGCTTCAGCAGGATAGCCGCGGGTTTGCAGCTTTTCACAGACCTCGTCGACCCGCTTCTTCATATTGCAGAAGATCAGGGCGAGCTTAACGCGATCGGCTTCGATGAGGCGGCACAGAACCTCGATTTTATCGGTTTCCCGAACCTCTATATAATACTGTTCGATATTACTGACCGTTAATTGGCGGGGCATCATGCGCACTTCTATGGGATCATTGAGATACTTTCCGGTCAGCTCAAGGATAGCCCGCGGCATGGTGGCGGAAAAAAAGATCCGCTGGATACGATCGGGCGTGCCGGCCAGAATTGTATCGATATCTTCTTTAAAGCCCATATTCAGCATTTCGTCGGATTCATCCAGAACGATGCCGCGCAGGTTGTCCAGCCGGATGGTTTTCCGCCGCATATGATCCATGACCCGACCCGGCGTGCCGACAATAATCTGCGGCCGTTTTTTCAAAGCAAGAATCTGGCGATCGATCGGCTGGCCGCCATAAACAGCCAAAATACGGATGCCTTCTTTATATTTGGTTAATTCATGCATCTGGTCGGCAATCTGAACGGCCAGTTCACGTGTCGGGGAGAGGACCAGGTACTGGATATGGTTTGCTTCAACATCGGATTGTTCAATAATCGGGATGCCGAAAGCACAAGTTTTACCGGTGCCCGTTTGAGCCTGTCCGAGCAAGTCGCGGCCTTCAAGAATATAAGGGATGGATTCGGCCTGAATGGGCGTTGTTTCTTCAAATCCCATATCCTGGATGGCATGCAGCATTTCGGGAGAAAGGGCAAGTTCAGAGAATAGTTTTTGTTCCAAGGGACACCTATCTTTCTTTTTGGTGAATAATCGTGCTATTTTAACACAAAAAACCCTTGTCGGCAACCATTCCGGCGAAATACCGGTGAATAGACGGATCTTTGGTCAATTCCGGATGAAAAGAAGTAACCAGCATATGGTTTTGGCGGGCGGCAATGAGGCGGCCGTCCAGACCGGCCAGCCAATCCATCGGTCCGGTAACCGCTTCGATCCAGGGGGCGCGGATGAAAACCAAATCTATAGGATCGCTGCCGATAGCCGGTATTATGGCCTGACTGCTGAAACTGTCGATCTGGCGGCCGTAAGCATTGCGCTTTACCTGTATATCCATGAGCGGCATATAAGGTTTTTCACCGACGATGTCCCGGGCCAGCAAAATCATGCCGGCGCAGGTACCCCAGACCGGCATGCCTTTGGCGATCCGGTCTTGCAAAGGTTCGATCATCCTGAAATCTCTCAGCAATTTACCGATAGTCGTACTTTCGCCGCCCGGGAGGATAATGCCGTCAACAGCGGCCAGGTCCGTCTTGGTTTTAACCGCAGCCGCTTCAACGCCGGGTATGAGCGTAAGCATAGCCAGATGTTCGGCAACAGAACCCTGCAAAGCCAGAACGCCGATACGTTTCATCTTACCAGCCTCTTTCAGCCAGACGATTTTCAGGTGAAATATCCCGCAGTTCCAGGCTGGCCATCGGTTCTCCCAGATCCTCGCTGACCTCAGCCAGAATATTCGGGTCCTGATAATAAGCCGCAGCCTTGACGATAGCCCGCGCCCGTTTAGCCGGATCTGATGATTTAAAGATGCCGGATCCGACGAAGACCCCTTCGCTGCCCAACTGCATCATCAACGCGGCATCAGCCGGCGTCGCAATACCGCCCGCTGCAAAATTGACAACCGGCAGCCGGCCATTTTCGGCAACCCAAACAACCCATTCATAGGGCGATCCGGTTTCTTTGGCATAACTCATTCGTTCCTCATCCGGTAAACCAGCGACACGACGGATATCGGCCATCATGGTACGCATATGTTTGACAGCTTCGACGACATTGCCGGTTCCGGCTTCGCCTTTAGTCCGGATCATCGACGCGCCTTCGCCAATCCGGCGCAAAGCCTCGCCAAGATTACGGGCGCCGCAGACAAAAGGAACACGAAAATCATGTTTGCAGATATGAAATTTGTCGTCCGCAGGTGTCAGCACTTCGCTTTCATCAATAAAATCGATACCTAAAGCCTCAAGGATCTGGGCCTCGACAATATGGCCGATACGGACTTTGGCCATAACCGGAATCGTGACGGCTTTCTGAATTTCACGGATCATTTTCGGATCACTCATGCGCGCGACACCGCCCTGGCGCCGGATATCTGCAGGCACCCGCTCCAGCGCCATAACAGCCACCGCGCCGGCTTCCTGGGCAATTTGTGCTTCCTGGGGATTTGTGACGTCCATAATGACGCCGCCCTTTAACATTTGCGCCAGGTTTCTATTCCGTTCCTGACGTTCGCTATCAATTTTCATTAAAAACACCTCGCTTTGATCACCAATACTTTTTCTTGACAGTTTGCTTGCAAGCCAGCTATGATTGTAGCGATAAACTGATATGGTTAGAATAACCAGATTGAAAATAGTCAATGGTATCAGATTGGAGCTGCCAATGATTGCTTTCCCCTTTACTTTTGACACATCTGCTGAAGAACAAATGCCGCTTTACCAGCAGCTCTATCATTTTGTCAAAAATGAAATCAGGAACGGCAAACTCATGGGCGGCGTTAAACTGCCATCCAAACGTCAACTGGCCCAACATTTAAAAATCAGTCAGAATACCGTAGCGGCGGCCTATGAGCAGCTGACTGCGGAAGGTTATGTGCAAGCGTCGCCCCGAAGCGGCTTTTATGTCAACCAGCTGGACATGACGCCGAAATTATCCGATCCGGCAGGCCAGAACACAGTCCCAGGCCGCTTAAATCCGAGTCAAGAGCAGTTCGGATCGGATCACAGCCGGCAATTATGGCGGTATGACATGACGACCCGGTCCGTAGACACAGCCTTTTTCCCTTTTGCTACCTGGACCCGGATTATGCGTGAAATAATGCATGATGAAAACCGGGAGATCCTGAAAATCTCACATCCGCAAGGCGATTATGACTTGCGGTCCGGCATAGCCCGATATCTTCACGAATACCGGGGCGTCCATTGCCGGCCGGAACAGATTATCATCGGCGCCGGCACAGAATACCTGCTGGGCCTTATCACCCAGATTCTTGGCCCGAATCATATTTATGCCATCGAAAATCCCGGCTACATCAAAACATACCGTATCCTGCGAAGCAATAACGCGGATGTCCATTTGATCGGACTCGATGATAAAGGCATCAAGATCGATGAATTGGAACAATCCGGTTCCAATGTCGCTTACATAACGCCGTCGCACCAATTCCCGCTGGGTATTATCATGCCGGTCAACCGCAGAATGCAGCTCCTGAACTGGGCCGGCCAACAACCGGAACGCTATCTGATCGAAGATGATTATGATAGCGAATTCCGTTTCTCAGGCCGGCCGATACCGGCATTGCAAGGCTTAGATACGCACTATAAAGTTATCTATATCAGCACTTTCTCGAAAAGTATGGCGCCGTCCCTGCGCATCAGCTATCTGGTTTTGCCGCCCCAGCTGCTGGAGCAATATCATAAAAACTTTATGTTCTATTCCTCGACCGTTTCACGCTTTGAACAGGACGCCCTGAGCCGGTTTATCCGGAACGGTCATTTCGAACGTCATCTCAACCGTATGCGCACCATCTACAAAGCCCGCAAAGACTGTCTGGTCGAAGAACTCCGAAAGATGCCCTTTTCCCCGCGAATGACCATTATCGGTGAAAATGCCGGACTGCATCTGCTGCTTCGGATCAACAGTACCTATAATGAAAAAGCGCTGCTAGCCCTGGCTGCCGCCCAGGGCGTTAAACTATACGGCTTGTCGGACTATTATCTTGATTCAGCCGGAAACGCGCCGGATCACTGTGTTGTTCTCGGTTATGCCAACTATACAGAAGACGAAATCAGAGATATGACCCATTATCTGAGCATAGCCTGGCAGTTTGTGTGACGGTGAATCGTTCTTCGTCGTGTCCTCGGCCCTGGACGGCGGATCAAGCCTCGTCATGTCCTCGGCCCTGGACGGATGGATCAAGCCTCGTCATGTCCTCGGCCCTGGACGGATGGATCAAGCCTCGTCATGTCCGCGGCCCTGGACGGCGGATCAAGCCTCGTCATGTCCGCGGCCTTCGGCCTGTGGAGTTCCTCGGCTTGATCCATCCGTCCGGGCGATACTATAGAGGGTAGGTGAGAGCGAGCTTATACAATCCTTCTAGACGAGTTTAAGGCCGTCAGGCCGCAAGGTCGAGCAAAGAAGGATTGTATAAACCGTCATTCGGGCCTGTGGAGTTCCTCGGCTTGATCCATCCGTCCAGGCGATACTATAGAGGGTGGGTGAGAGCGAGCTTATACAATCCTTCTAGGCGAGTTTAAGGCCGTCAGGCCGCAAGGTCGAGCAAAGAAGGATTGTATAAACCGTCATTCGGGCCTGTGGAGTTCCTCGGCTTGATCCATCCGTCCGGGCGATACTATAGAGGGTAGGTGAGAGCGAGCTTATACAATCCTTCTAGGCGAGTTTAAGGCCGTCAGGCCGCAAGGTCGAGCAAAGAAGGATTGTATAAACCGTCTTTCGGGCCTGTGGAGTTCCTCGGCATGATCCATCCGTCCAGGCGATACTGTAGAGGGTAGGTGAGAGCGGATTATGAGTCTTTCTGATACGAGTCAAGGCTGCCATACGGGCGACTAAAACCCTATAGTTCGACCGAGAACAACTTGACACGGTCATAGTCCCCTTGTCTGTTTGCCAGATCGAATACAGATGGCTATAATACCCTGTGGAAAGGGAGGTTGTCTCATGTTTATCCGGATCAAAGGAGTGATCAAACGGTTCAGATTTCGTCAGGATCTGGCCGATGGCGTCCGAGACAGCCTGCCGATAGCATTTGGTTATTTCGCTGTATCCTTTGCCTATGGATTATATGCGGTGGCCGGCGGATTGCCGCCTTTAACCGCCGCTATAATTTCTTTGACGAATCTGACATCAGCCGGGCAATTTGCCGGGACGGGGCTGATTTTCACCCATGCTCCGTATCTTGAAATCGCTTTGACAACGCTGCTGATCAATCTGCGCTATATGTTGATGTCTTTGTCGCTATCGCAGCGGATCCGGCCGGATATGGGTGTTTTGCCGCGGCTTCTAATCGGCTATGGCGTGACCGATGAAATTTATGCGGTTGCCATACACCGCCCTGGCGAATTGGGCAAGGGCTATCTCTTGGCTTTGATTGCTTTGCCGGCTGTATTCTGGACCGGCGGGACATTGACCGGCGGTCTGGCCGGATCAATCTTGCCGCCGGCCTTGCGCAGCGCGCTGGGTATTGCTCTTTATGCGATGTTTGTGGCGATTGTCATGCCGGCGGCGCGCCGATCGCGTCCGGTTTGTGTGGTTGCCCTTCTGGCGGCAGCTCTGAGTCTGGCCTGCACAAGCCTGCCGGGTTTGAATGGCCTGGCGGCCGGCTGGCGGATTATTATCTGCACAATTATTGCCGCCACAATGGGCGCTTTAATCGCGCCGGTCAGAATTGATGAGTCTGCCGGATCGGAGGCTCTATGAATCATCTTTATCTGGCTTTATCGATCCTGGTTATGGCTTTAGTGACCTGGCTGCCGCGGATAGCGCCTCTATTGTTGTTTCGGCGCCGGATCCAAAACCGCTTTTTCCGGTCTTTTCTTTATTATGTTCCCTATGCCGTCCTGGCGGCGATGGTTATTCCGGCGATTTTCAGCGCCACCCAGTCGCCATGGTCGGCGGCGGCCGGATTGGCGGTGGCTTTGATCCTCGGCTGGCGTGGTTGTTCTCTTTTTACGGTTGCCTTGGGCTCGTCTCTGGCGGTTTTATTAGCTGAACAAGTACTTCTCCCGTTGTTGCCGGTATTTTAAGCAAAATGGCGGGCAACGTCGAAGCTGCCTGCAATGCGGCTGCCTATTGGTCGGCCGCCACTTTAGCCTGATGATCTTCATAGGTATCTGAATAAACGAATACGCCGGCTTTATTTGTGAAAAAATAGAGCGCGGACAGGGCGGAAGGGTGAGTGGCGGCTTCAAGGGCTTCAGTGCCGGGATTGCAGATAGCGCCGGCCGGCAGTCCTTTGAAGTTGTAGGTGTAATAGAAATCCCGGAATCGGGTCGGATCGCCGGAGGCATATTCCTGGATGACATATTGATAATAAGTCAAGGTTGTATCCAGATCCAGGCTCATGGATTTTGCCAGGCGATTACGGATAACGGCCGATATGTTGGCCCGTTCGGCACTGCTGGCTTCTTTTTCGATCAGCGAAGCGATGGTGACGGCCTGATCCGGCGTTATTCCGCTCTGCGTGGCGGCGGTTATATACGGCGCGGCTTTAGCGGCGAAGTTGTCAAGGAATTTTTTCCAAACGCTTTCCGGTTTCTCATTGATGTAGAAGTCATAGGTGTCGGGAAAAAGATATCCTTCCAGCCGAAAGCAGCGGTTCGGCGTTTTTTCGGCTGCCGGCAAAAAAGTGTATTGGCTGAAATCAGCTGTTACTGCATATTGGAATAATTTGTCAAAGGTATTGACACCTTTATCAGCCAGAAGCAGGCAGATTTTTGCCATCGTATAACCTTCCGGTATGGTTATGGTAACGACCGGCGGTTCTGTTTCCTGAGTTGTTTGGCTTACCGTGGGCTTTGCCGTCGCCGTCGGGCCGGCCTGCGGTTCCTGTGAAGCATTCAGCGAACCGTCCGGTCCGCCTGCTGTGGCCGGCGTATTTACCGAACCGCCTGAGACCGTCGGATCGGACGCCGCATTTTGTGTTTCAGGAACGGAGGAACCGGTTGCCGTCTGGCTTTGCGCCGCGCCATCGGAGCAGGCGGCTGTAAAAACGGACAACAGGATCAAGACCAGGATCCATAATAAGCATATTGATTTCTTTACCATTTTTCTCACTTCCTACGTTCTTATAAAATACACCAATATGACACTTTCTTTCAACCGGCGGCGGTGACACGTTCGGTGGCATTTGGTAAAATAACACCATGGAGGGCAACATAATGCCGAAAATTCTTTTAATTGAAGATGACGCCGCTTTGCGGTCCGGATTGGCGTACGCTCTGGGCAGCGACGGTTTCGATGTTCTGACAGCCGGCACATTGGCTGAAGCACGGGGCTGGCTCAGGATTGATCCGGCTCATGTAGACTTAATATTATTGGATGTTTTGCTGCCGGACGGCAATGGTTATGATTTTTGCGCTGAACTGAAAACGGATAAACAAACGGCGATCAGCCAGATTCCGATTATTTTCCTGACTGCCTGCGACAGCGAGATTGCCGTTGTACGCGGGTTGGACGGCGGCGGCGATGATTATCTGACCAAACCGTTCCGGATCCGCGAACTGACATCCCGCATTCACGCCGTTTTGCGGCGGCACATGAACAGTGGCCCGGCGGGTGGCCTTTCGGTATCCGGATCCCGCTCGGATATGCGATTGCCGATGAATCGTCAGGTTGGCGGCCTTCATCTCGATGGAGCGCGGTTTAAAGCCTGGCAGGACGGGCAGGAATTGACCTTGACGGCATTGGAATTTCGTTTGCTTGCTTATTTAATGGATCATGCCGGGCAGGTTTTGTCGCGCAATCAGATCCTTGGATTTTTGTGGGATGAACGCGGCGATTTTGTTGATGACAACACCCTGTCGGTTCATATTCGCCATTTGCGGGAAAAAATTGAAAAGGATCCGGCTTGTCCCCAGATCATTTTGACGATCCGCGGCGTTGGCTATCAAATGACGGATCCTTTGCCGGCTCATAACGGTAATCCCTGACCGCCGGCCTGGCGCAGGGCTCAATACGAAAGGCGGAATGAATCATGCCTTGGTTGGTTAATCCGGCGCAGCGCCGGCTTTTATGGTTTTTCCTTTTACTGCTGGCCATTGTGCCCGCTTTAAGCTGGATGATTGCAGACCGGGGATCCCGGCAGATTATTGCCTGCCAAACCCGTCAGGATATGGCTTTGGTTGGTTATTTAACAACAGTCGGAACGGATGATCTTGATCATCAGGCGCTGCAGGCTATTCTCAACGGCAATTTTGATGATGAAAGCGTGGAACAGGGACGCCATAAGCTGGCGGTCTATGGCCTGGATGATCCGGAAACCCGGCCTTTAACCGGCCGCTACCAGCCGATACGCCGGATTCTGCTTTTTGGCGCCGGGGGATTATCTCTGGTGTTGCTTCTATTAGGCGGCGCTTGGTTTGCCGGAACACTGCGGCAGCTTTTCCGGCAAATCCGCTGTTTATCCGATCAGGCGACGGCTGCCTCCCAGGATCCTTCCGGCAAGCATGGACTGACAACTTTCGTTACCCAGGAGGGCGATCTGGGGGCGCTCCGCCGGGCGATAGCCGGTCTGGCAGAGCAATCGGCCGGGCGGCAGAAGGTTCTTTCGGCTGACAAAAAATATTTGCAAGGATTTTTGTCCGACATATCCCATCAAATTAAGACGCCGCTGGCTTCATTGCGGCTTTATCATGAATTGATGCTGGAGCAGCCGTCCATACCGGAACCTAAGAGAATGGATTTTATACGGCTTTGCCTGAATCAGATCGAACGTATTGAGTGGCTGATACAAGGTTTGCTGAAAATGGCCCGTCTGGATGCCGGAGCTGTCATCATGGAAAAAAAGCTCCTGCCTGTTATGGATACAGTCAGGTTGGCGGCGGCTCCTTTCTCGGAGCAGGCCCGGAAAGAAAATATCCGCCTGATATGCACCGTGCCTGAGGATATCCGGCTGGAGCATGATCCGGACTGGGTTGCCGAAGCGATCAGCAATTTAATCAAGAATGCTCTGGAGCATACGCCGTCCGGCGGCGTGATCCGGATCGATGCCGCGCAAACGCCGCTCAGTGTGCAATTGCAGGTCAGCGATACCGGCGAAGGTCTGCCGACCGAAGAGATTCCCCGCATTTTTGAACGATTCTATCGCTATTCCCCGGAAACACGGCCCAATGCCGTAGGCATCGGCCTTTCGCTGGCAAAAACTATTTTTACGCAGAATGGCGCTGATTTATCGGTTAAAAGCCGGCCTGGACAGGGAGCAACCTTTACGGCGACCTTCTTGAAGCCGGTCGGCGCCGCCGGCTGACATCATGACTTTCTTAAGCAGACTTAAGGTTGTTTTCATGTCTGCTTAAGTTGCTGCTTTTATAATAGACGTCAGCAGCATCTGTTTTTCAGGGAGCAAGATGCCAGAATATGTTTACCGATATGGGGTAAACAGGATTGTGAGGATCTCATGTCAGTTATTACCATTAAAGATCTCAATAAAGTTTACGGTAAAAATGACACGGCGGTGCATGCTTTACGCCAGGTCAATCTGCAGGTGGAAAACGGCGAGTTTGTGGCGATCATCGGGCCTTCCGGCAGTGGAAAATCCACGCTGTTGCATATGATCGGCGGCGTCGACCGGCCGTCATCCGGGCAGATTCTGGTTGATGAACAGGACCTGCTGCATCTGAGCGAACAGCAATTGTCTCTTTACCGGCGGCGGAGGATCGGTTTTATCTTCCAGTATTACAATCTGGTGCCTGTTTTGACGGTTGAGGAAAATATTACTTTGCCGTTAATGCTGGATGGCCTGCAGCCGGACAAGGAGTGGCTGCAGGAATTGATTTACCGGCTCGGTTTGTACGACCGCCGCAACAGCCTGCCTAACCAGCTGTCGGGCGGCCAGCAGCAGCGGACAGCCATAGCCCGCGCCTTGATCCATCATCCGGCGCTGATTCTGGCCGATGAACCGACCGGCAATCTGGATTCGCGCAACGGCAGGGAGATCATGACGCTGCTGCGGGACACCGTGCGGCGGATGAATCAAACGCTGGTCCTGATTACGCACGACGCCGGCATCGCCGCTCAGGCCGATCGGGTTCTGGTGATTGAAGACGGCATTTTGTCGGAGAACAAGCCGGCTCCGGAGGTGCAGTAACATGCGTTCACTCGGTCAGCTCAGCCGGCGCTACCTGCGGCGGCAGTGGAAACGAACTCTTTTTACCAGTCTGGGCATTATTATGGCAACGGCCTTGTTTGCCGGCGTAGCCTTGTTATTTTCCAGCCTGCAGACGGCAATGATCACAACCGAAGCGATGGATAGCGGCGGCTGGTACTATCAGGTCAGCGGCCTGACCTTGGAACAGGCCAGCATGCTGCAGGCTAATATTCGGGTAGGCGAGAGTGAAAAGATTGCGTCATCGAAATGGTTTGCCCGGATCGAGCCGACGAAGCAGGAACAGGAAAACGGCCAAAAGGTTCAAAAGTGGCTGATGCTGCGCGATGCATCAGATTTGAAGAATCTGTCGCCGTACAGAATAAATCTGCTTAAAGGCCGTCTGCCGGAGCGTTCTGATGAAATAGTTTTTGACACAGCGTCATTAAGCCAGTTCCCCGGCGCGGAACTTGGCGGCACGATAACCCTCAATCTGAATACCTATCAGGCCGGTGACCAGGAGTCGCTGCCGGACGAGGCGCGCACTTATAAAATTGTCGGCTTGCTCAGTTGGTTTAATACCGGATTGCCGGTCAATACCTACCAGGCTTTAACCCTTGTGCCGCCGGCTGAACAGGCTCTGGCGGAGGTTTATCTGACGGTTAAGCCCGGTGCGGACTATGAAAATGCCCTGTTTGCCGCCCTGACGGATATTTTTCCCGACTCGTCGGCATTGGTCCGCCGCGAAACGGTCAAATACAACGAACCGGAAATCGGCCGTCTGCATGTCCGGACGCATGATGATTTGCTGCGTTATATGGGACAATCGTCTTTTGATGAAACCAATAAGGATCTGATGATTTTCCTGGGCCTCTTAATGAGTATTATCATGGTATCGGTCATTTTTGTCATCCGCAATAGTCTCTCGATGTCGGTTAACGAACGGATCGGCGAATTTGGCTTATTGCGCGTGGTCGGGGGATCGCCGTCGCAAATCCGCCACCTGGTTTTGCAGGATGCTTTCCAACTGGCGCTGATCAGCATTCCGTTGGGTTTGCTGGCCGGCGTGGTTGCCATGGACATAACGCTGAATGTGGTATCGAGCGTTGATCTGGATGTCATCAAAAACCTCAAATTGGTTGTGTCGCCCTGGCCGCTGGTTTTAGCGACGGCGTTATCCTTGATTTCCATTTTACTGGCCGCTCTCGGTCCGGCAATACGGGCCGGGCGTCTTTCCCCGATCGAAGCGGTCCGGCACAGCGACGCTTATCACATCAATCCCGGCCGCGTTAAGTCCTTACGCCGCAAAGGCCGCTTGTCCCGGATCTTTTTCGGCCCGTCCGGGATCCTCGCCAGCCGCAATGTACGCCGGGATCGCCGCCGTTTCCGCAACACCGTCTTGTCTGTCGGTGTCAGCGTGCTCTTATTCCTTGCTGCCGGCGGTATTTCCATGCAGTTGCAGCACGAAATATTGCGTTATGACAGTGAAAAGACCGACTTTTCCTTATATGCCGAAAGCAGCGGATGGGATTGGAATGACAGCATCCGCGAGACCCTTGATTTATTGGCCGGCAATCATGCGATCAGCCGGACTGCTTCCTATGGTTCATTGAGCATACCCTTAAAACTCGAGGGTTCCAGTTTCAGCGATGAATTGGTGACAGCTTATGGCAAGGGAATGAATATGAACGGAATGAATCAGTCCGAAACGGAGATACGCGCTGATTTAAGCGACCCGGAAACATCGTTGTTCCGGAACGGCGATCTGTTGCTGGCCGATCAGGACTTGTTGAAAGAACTGGGACTTGCAGATCCGGCTAAGGCCTGGGCAGCCATGGAAAACGGCCAGGCTTTGCTTTGCCAGACCGGCAGCGTCAATCTGGGCGGACTGGGCGGGGCGACTGTCCGGATTACGCGTTATGGCGCCGGCGATGCTTTTCCGCTGCAGGATATTGTCGACGAAAAGGCGGACGGGACGAACGAGATCGCCATAGCTTTGCCTGATTCGGTTGTTATCGCCGGGACTGTCGATGAATTGCCCTGGTTTATGGCCGGAACCTTTTCCGCCATGCCAAGGGTCTCCTTGATTATGTCCCGCGACTATGTCCGGAATCATTTTCAAATCGCCGCGGACAATCCGTTCACCCATAGCGATCGGATCGCCATCGATGCTGTTGACGGACAGGAAGACGCACTCCAGCGGAACCTGAACAAAATAATAGCCGGACAAGATGCCGGCGCGTCGGCTGAAGAATCGGGCCAAAATCTGCAATTGACAGATCATTATGCTAATTTGGTTAAATCACGCAATCTGGTTTTTGTCGTTAATATTTTCCTCTATGGTTTCTCTGTGGTCATCATTTTGATTTGCGCGATGAATATTCTCAATACGGTGACCACCAATATCATGCTGCGCCGGCGCGAACTGGCCGTATTGCAGGCGGTGGGCATGAATCGCGGCCAGGTGTGCCGGATGCTCTTTATCGAATGCGGCTTGTATGGCCTGACCGGCGCGTTCTGGGGATCCTTGGCCGGTCTTGGCCTGTTGGCGTTGTTGTCGAGAAGCGCCGGCAATTTGCTGATGGGATCCGATTACGGCCAGATTCCCTGGAATCTGGTCGGCATAACGCTGGCCGGCGCGGTGCTGCTCGCCATACTGGCCGGATTGCTGCCGATCCGCCGTGTCCTGAACGATCGGATTGTCGAAGCGATCCGCGCTGAAGAATAAAGCGAACGGCCTGCCGGCCATTTAAAGGGCGGGGCTTCTGAAGCGTCCCGCCCTGCTTTTGTTCTCAGGCACAATGACTTTTTAAGCGGTGTTCATCTTCGGTTTGCAGACGGTATAAACTGGCGTATAAGCCGCCTGCCTGTAAAAGCTCCTCAGGAGCACCCTCTTCGGCGATCCGGCCGCGATCGAGCAGGATGACGCGGTCGGCGCTGACGGCCAGAGACATTTTGTGGCAGATATAAATGACGGTCTTTTGTTTGGCGTACTGTTTGATTTCCTGAAAAAGCTGGTGTTCGGCGATCGGATCAAGAGCGCTGGACGGCTCGTCGAAAAGCAAGATGCCGTTGTTCCGGGCATATGCCCGGGCAAGCGCCAGCTTTTGAAATTCGCCGCCGGACAACTGGATCCCTGTGTCGTCAAACTCGCGGGTAATCGCCGTATCCATGCCGGACGGCAGCTTGCGGATTTTCTCTTCGAGATGAGCCTGCACAAGGGCGGCCTCAATTTGATCGGGCGTGCAATCCGGCCGCCCCAGAGCGATATTGTCGGCAACGCTGAAGGCAAAATGCTGGAAATTCTGCAGAACGACGCCAAAGCAGCGGCGCAGAGAGCGGATATCGATGGCGCGGATATCCTGGCCGTCGATAAGGATCTGTCCTTCTTGCGGATCATAAAAGCGGAGCAGCAACTGGATCAGGGATGATTTTCCAGCGCCATTGTGACCGAGCAGCGCGACCTGCTCGCCGGCGGCAATGCTCAGGTTGATATGGGACAGAACCGGCGGCCGTCCGGGATATGCGAAGGTGACATCGCGCAGTTCAATACTGTGGGGCGCGGCGGGATCCAGATCCAGACCGGTCGTCTGCTCGATAACAGGAGGACGGTTGATAATAAACTGGACGGTATCCAGATAGAGACTGTGTTGATACAAGTCCGGCAGTCTCGCCAGCAGCGCGTAAACTTGGTCGCCGACCTGAAAAACCCCGTTGAACAAAGCTGAGAAGCTGCCCAGGGTGACAGCGCCGGCAAAGAAACGCATTGTCAGGTAAAGCAGGGTGGCCAGGATAAACACGCAGCTGTTGAGCAGCTTTTCACAGCCGCTGAACAGCCAGAGTTTCCGGCCCTGCCGGTGCAGCAGCTGCCACAAATTGCGAAATATCGCCGTATAACGGGTCATCATAAAAGGATTCATGGCAAAAAGCCGGATTTCCCGCGAGTACTGCGGTTCATAATAAATTCGCTGGATGTAGTTCAGCCGGCGCTCCAGATTGGTCCGCTCCAGATACTGACGGAAACTGAGACGGCTTTTCAAAAGATCAATGACAAAAATCAAAGCGGCGCCGGCCAGCGTTAATACCAAAACAAAAGCGTCCAGGTTGATTAAAATGGCCGCCAACGCGATGATGGAAACAATATTGCCGGCCATGCCGCACAGCGTGTTGACGACTCCCTGCGCCCTTGTGTTAGCTTCAGTGATGGCTCGCGTATATTGATTGTAAAATTCGGTATTCTCCAGGACTGCCAGATCGGCTGCGGCAATATGGTTGAGCAGCATGCTGGTCATAGCTCCCGAAATGCGTACTTTTGCCACCGGTTCGTAAACGGTTTGGTACCAGGATTGAAAGATAGCCGTAATCGCAGTAATCAGACCAAAAACCACCAGAATAATCCAGGTTTGTCCGGGATCTTGCATCATCAGAGCGTCAATCAACAATTTGATGCCAAGAACGCTGACCAAAGGCGCCGCGACCCCTGATATGGCCAGAAGCAAAGTCAGCGGCAGATAGGACGGGCAAGCTTTACCTACTTGTTTCAGGACGAAACGGCTATTACGGATCATACTCATGTAGAGCGGAGCCCCCTCATCGTCAATTCAGTTGCTTCCTGGGTGATTTTCTCCAGAGAATACCCCTGGCTGCGGGCTGTTTGAAAATAGGCATATAAGAAGGAGAAATAAGCGACAGCGGCAGCATAGCTGTCGCAGTTTTTTAACAAGCCCGCTTGTATGCCCTGGTCAATCAAATCTGCCGCGTAACGCATATAATCGTCTTTGGCCTGTTTGATTTTTTTCACAGCCTCCTGATCCCAATCCTCAATCCGTTCTTTCATAATCAGCTCGGTCAGGTCGGCGTAATCGACGCTGACTTGCAGGTTGCAGGTAATGAAGGCGGTAAAAATGTCCTTAATATCATTGGCGGACGCCAATGATATGTCCACCTGATGCCGGATCGTGGCGATCCCTTCGCAGATAACGGCGGTAAACAGTTCAGCCTTACCGTGAAAATGATAATACAGCGATCCTTTTGCCACGCCGGCCGCCTGGGCGATTTCATCCATACTGGCCGAGTGGTAGCCTTTCTGTGAAAAGATGATCACTGCCGCATCAATTATTTTATCTCTAACCATAAGACCTCCTAAGCTGCTGCCTGGAAAAGTGTTGTTTATACAGGCATTATACTGACTGGTCAGTATAATTTTAGCCCAATAAAAACAAACTGTCAATCTGTTAATATTGTATTATACAGTTCTGGACCGCCGGTTGGCAATATCATCCGTTGAAAGATCAGGATCAACCGGCTATAATGAAGCCAGATAAGCGATTTTCAGCGGAACCGGTCCTCCGGAACGGGCCGGGTGAAAGGAGCGGCCTCATGAAAAAGATATCCATTGGAAGAAGGTCATTTCAAGCTTCGGCCATTGCTTTAGGCTGTATGAGGATTGACGCGCTGTCCCCGAAAGATGCGGAAAATCTGATCCAGACAGCTCTTGATGAAGGTATCGATTTCTTCGACCATGCCGATATATATGGCGGCGGCCGCAGTGAAGAAGTATTTGCCCGGGCAGCCCACTTTTCACCGCAGCAACGTGAAAAAATCAAAATCCAATCGAAGTGCGGCATCTGTTCCGGATATTTCGATTTTTCTAAAAAGCATATTCTTGACGCCGTCGACGGCAGTCTCAAACGCTTGCAGACCGATTATCTCGACGCGCTGCTTTTACACCGTCCTGATACGCTGGTTGAACCGGAAGAAGTAGCGGAAGCGTTTGCTATCTTGCAGGAGAACGGCAAAGTGCGGAATTTTGGCGTCAGCAATCAGAATCCGATGCAGATCGAGTTGCTAAGCCGCTATCTGGGCCAGCGTTTGATCATCAACCAACTGCAGCTGAGCATAACCAATACCGGCATGATCGATGTCGGCTTGAATGTCAATATGCAAACCGGCGCCTCGATAGACCGGGACGGCAGCATTCTGGATTATTGCCGTCTGAACGATATCACGATCCAAACCTGGTCGCCGCTGCAATACGGCTTTTTTGAAGGCGTTTTTCTCGGCAACGACAAATTTCCCGAACTGAACCGTAAAATCCAGGAATATGCCGGCCAGTACAATGTCCCGGATATTGCCATCGCCATCGCCTGGCTGCTGAGGCATCCGGCCGGTATGCAAGCTGTTGTCGGCACGACGAATGCCAGGCGCCTGAAGGATATTTGCCAGGCGTCCAATGTCACCTTGTCCAGACCCGAGTGGTATGCGCTTTACCGTTCTGCAGGCAACAAACTGCCATAATTTTCAATTATGCCGAATTAATGGTCTTTGCCGCAGTTTGCACGTCAAAAATATTCCGTAAACGATTCCGTTATTTTCATCATGCTTCTCGGCCATTCAAATTCGCGTTTTGCAAAATTTCTCTTGAGGAATAAACAGAACAAGTCTATAATAATCCCGGAATTTCGGGTGCTTTTTGCAGATAAACCAAAGCAAAATGTCCTCTCCGATAATTTCAATGGATTGACTGCAAAACAAGAAAAGGGAGAAGTATGACATTATTATTGTTTCTAATAGGATTTCCCCTGGCGATCATGGTTTTAATGATGCTGGTAAAAAGCCCGATTGTGCGCGGGTGGATTATTAAAGTTTCTGTCCTGGCTTTAGCTGCCGCTTCGATCACATTACTGGTTTTTCATATAAACGATGTTACGCCGACGCGGTATACGTTTTCCACCGTTCTGATTGACCCGGTTATGACCGTGATCCTGTTATTGATGTCGATATACATCATCGTGACTGGAATCCGCGATAAAAAATACGCTGCGGTGTTTTTGGCCGGTATCCAGATATTCGGTACGATCGGCGCTGAGTTCATCCTTGACGGCGCTGAAGCCGAGCATGTTTTCGTGATTGATAATCTGGCTTTGATCATGGTGCTGCTGATCGGCATTGTCGGCGGCCTCATTTGTGTTTTTTCCATTGGCTACATGACCAAATATCATCACCACAAACAGGTTCAAGACCGCTCACGTTTCTTTTTCGCTACGATATTCGCTTTTCTTTCGGCTATGTTCGGACTGGTCTTGTCCAATGATCTGATGTGGATTCTCTTTTTCTGGGAGATCACAACCTTTTGTTCTTATCTCCTCATCGGTTATCCCCAAAAGCCGGATGCCATTCGCAACGCTTATCGCGCGTTGATCATGAACATGGCCGGCGGGCTGGCTTTCCTGACCGGTATTGTCTGGCTGTCTTGGACTCAGGGCATAATCGAGCTCGACAAAATATCAAGCCTCAGTCCTGCCGCCGCTCTTATTCCGGCTGTTTTTATCAGCTTCGCCGGCATTGTCAAATCGGCGCAGCTGCCCTTTTCTTCCTGGCTGCTCGGCGCTATGGTCGCGCCGACGCCGACTTCGGCGCTCCTGCATTCCAGTACGATGGTCAAGGCCGGCGTTTATATCATTATCCGGCTTTCTCCGGTGTTTAAGGGTACTCCGGCCGGAACCCTGATCGCGCTGATCGGCGCGGTTACTTTCCTGCTGGCGTCATTGATCGCCATATCCAAGCATAATGTCAAGAAGCTCCTGGCTTATTCGACGATATCGACTTTGGGCCTGATTGTAACCTGTGCCGGCGTCGGTACATACCAAGCTGTGTGGACCGCCATTCTGCTGATGATTTTTCACGCCGTGGCAAAATCGCTGTTGTTTTTATGCGTCGGCACGGTTGAGCAAGGGATCGAGAGCTTAAATATAGAAGATATGGACGGACTCATCTTGCGGATGCCTAAGGTGACCATTTGTCTGTTGATCGGCATTTCCGGCATGTTTATCGCCCCGTTCGGCATGCTGATCAGTAAATGGGCAGCTTTGGAAGCTTTGGTCACAGCCAATCCGCTGATTGCCTTCTTTGTCGTTTTTGGCAGTTCGGCGACGTTATTTTTCTATACCAAGTGGATGGGCAAGTTGATTATGATCATCCTGCCGGCCACCCCGCAGGAGAAATTTATCTCGGCCGACGAATGGTTTACCATGGGGACCCTTTCCTTGATGTCCGTATTGGTTTGCGTGGCATTCCCGGTTATCTCCAACCTGCTGATCGATCCATATATTTGTTATGTATATCAGCACATTACTTCGATGGACAGCGGCAACATCATCATCATGCTGATCATGATGGGCCTGATCCTTTTGCTGCCTTTCCAGATTCTGCTGCAGCAAAAAGGTAAAAAACATGTTATCGCCTATTTGTGCGGCGCCAATATCACTGAGAATAAGCAACCTTATGAAGCGAATACCCGCTTCCATACCGCGGGAAGGGAAGTTGAAGAACTGAGCCTGCGCAATTACTACTTTGAAAATTACTTTGGAGAGGACAAATTGGGTAAAATCGGGCTGCTGGCCAACATTGTTCTGCTCGCCATTTTATTTGGGGTCGTATTATTATGAAGATTGTCGGAATTGCTGCACTGTTCATTGTTTTGGCGCCAATCCTGGGCGGCCTTCTGGCCGGATTGGACCGGATTATTTCGGCCAGAATGCAGAAAAGGAGAGGCCCCAGCATTTTTCAGGCCTTTTATGATGTGTTCAAGCTGTTTGAAAAGGAAAATGTCATTGTCAACACATCGCAGAATTTTTATGTCATCTGTTTCCTGATCTTTACCATCTTCACCGGCATTCTGTTCTTTTCCGGCGAAGACATTTTGCTGACCGTCTTTTCATCGACTCTGGCCGGCATTTTCTTTGTCCTCGGCGGTTACTCGACGCATTCGCCATACAGTTTTATCGGTTCTGAACGGGAGCTTTTGTCAATGATGTCCGACGAGCCGATGGTTATCCTGATGGCGATCGGCATGTATATGGTGGCCCACAGTTTTTATATCCGCGATATTGTCGCTGTCAGCCAACCGGCCGTTCTGTTCCTGCCCGGTGTTTTTGTCGGTTATCTGTTTGTTCTGACCATCAAGATGAAAAAATCCCCGTTTGATTTATCCATGTGCCACCATGCCCACCAGGAAGTAGTCAGCGGCATCAAGACCGAGTTTTCCGGCAAATCGCTGGCGCTGATTGAGATCGCCCATTGGTATGAGAACATCTTTTTGCTGGGCACCGTTTACCTTTTCTTTGCCTCTCAGCCGGTTGTCGGCCTGATCGTCACATTTCTCGTTTATCTGGCTGAAATATTGATCGACAACATCAATGCCCGTGTCAAATGGCAATGGGTGTTCAAGTCATCTTGGCTGGTCGCCCTGTTGTTCGGCGCGACCAATATTTTCATTTTATATTTAATCAAATGAGGTGCAGCCGTGTCGTTTTTTAAGAAATCTCCCTGGCTTATCCATTATGACGGTTCCAGCTGCAATGGCTGCGATATCGAAGTCCTGGCCTGCCTGACCCCTATGTACGATATTGAACGTTTTGGCGTCATCAATACCGGCAATCCCAAACATGCCGACATTTTTCTGATAACCGGTTCGGTCAATGAGCAGAATAAAGAAGTCATCCAGAATATTTACGCCCAGATGCCGGATCCCAAAGTGGTTATCGCCATCGGCATCTGCGCGGCGACCGGCGGAGTTTTTGCCGACTGCTACAATATTATGGGCGGCGTGGATCAGCTGATACCGGTCGATGTTTATGTGCCGGGCTGCGCCGCGCGTCCGGAAGCAATCATCGACGGCGTCGTTAAAGGCCTCGATGTCCTGGACCATAAATATCAGCTGCTTAAACAAAAAAAGAGAGGGACGGCAAATCCATGAACGAAAGACAGCAAACCTGCCTCCTGGAAAAAGATGAATTATATCCCCGCTGCGCCGCGCTGCGGTGCGACGGCTATCGTCTGGTCCAGATCGGCTGCACCCGTACCGGATCGGGCTGTGAAATCAATTATACTTTTGACAAGAATTATGTTTTTTTGAACCTGCGCATTGCTTGTGCTGCCGGATGCGCGATACCGAGCATCCAGAAGGTCTATGAATGTGCCTATATTTATGAAAATGAAATCGCCGAACTCTTTGGCTTGACGTTTGACAACATGCTGATCGACTTTAAAGGGGAACTCTACAAGACAGCTGTCAAAAAACCTTTCGCGTCTGATTCGCAGGAACAGGAGGCTGAATCATGTCCAAAAAAATGATCATCCCCTTTGGCCCGCAGCATCCTGTTTTGCCGGAGCCGATTCATCTCGATCTCGTTCTCGACAATGAAAAAGTCGTGGATGTGCTGCCGTCAATCGGTTTTGTCCACCGCGGCCTGGAAAAGCTGGTGGAGAAGCGGGATTTTCAGACCTATACTTATGTGGCTGAACGGATATGCGGCATTTGCAGCTATATGCACGGCATGGGTTACTGCCAGGCGATAGAAGCCATCATGAATATCGATGTGCCGCCGCGCGCCCTTTATCTGCGCGTTATGGGCGCCGAGTTTTCCCGCATCCACAGCCATTTGCTCTGGCTGGGCCTGTGCGCCGATGCTTTCGGCTTTGAAAGCCTTTTCATGCACACCTGGAAATTGCGCGAGACTATCCTGGATATCATGGAAGAAATGACCGGCGGCCGGGTCATCTTCTCGGCGGTTAAAATCGGCGGTATCAAACGGGATGTCGATGAAAGCCTCATCGGACGGGTCCGCGCCGTTCTCGACGACCTGGAGCCGCAAGTCCGGGATTTATCGACCACTTTTCTGGAAAGTACATCGGTGGCGTCCCGTTTGGAAGGCGTAGGTATTTTGTCTACAGAAGACGCTGTCTTATTAGGCGCGGTCGGACCGATGCTCAGAGCCAGCGGCATCAGCCAGGATATGCGCTGCCTGGGTTACGCCGCATACGACCAGCTGGATTTTGAGCCGATCGTCGATCATGGCTGCGACAGCATGGCGCGCTGTCGGGTGCGCATCAAAGAGCTGTTCCAATCGATGAATCTGATCCGGCAAGTTTTAAACAAGCTGCCATCCGGCCCGATCGACACACCCGTCAAAGGGAATCCCGACGGCGAATTTTTTACTCGCCTGGAACAACCGCGCGGAGAAGTTGTTTATTATGTAAAAGCCAACGGCAGCAAATTTCTGGACAGAATGCGCGTTCGCACGCCGACTTTTGCCAATCTGCCGGCTTTGGTTAAAATCCTGAAAGGCTGTGATCTGGCCGATGTGCCGATCCTGATTCTGACGATTGATCCGTGCATCAGCTGCACAGAGAGGTAAAATTATGCCCTTCCCCAAAATTATCAAACTGGTCTTGCGCAGCGCGGTCTCCAAACCGGCTACCCGGCTTTATCCGGCCAGGCAGCGGGAGAACATCCTGAATACGCGCGGAGCCATACAAAACAGAATTGATCAGTGCATTTTCTGCGGTATTTGCGCCCAAAAATGTCCGGCGGACGCCCTGAAAGTTTCCCGGCCGGATAAACAGTGGTCGATCGACCGCTTCCGTTGTGTTGTTTGCGGCGCCTGTGTATGGGCTTGCCCGAAAAAGTGTCTGGACATGATGCCGGATTATACATCGCCGGCAACACAAAAATCGGTTGACCATTATAACCGGAAACCGGATCCGGAATAACCCGATGCATGAATATGCCCTGACCAGCCGGATTGTGGAAATAGCTCTGGAAACCGCGCAAAAGCAAAAGGCAGCCAGAGTCAGCGCCGTTTCTCTGGTCATCGGCGAGTGTTCAGGCGTGTTGATTGATTCGGTGCAGTTATATTTCGATATGATTGCTGAAGGGACTGCCGCCGAAGGCGCGCAATTACTGGTCCATGTGATTCAGCCGCAGATGCACTGCCCTGTGTGCGACCAGAATTTTACACGACCGCGTTTTTCCTTCGCTTGCCCTCAATGCGGCGCTTTGGGCAGCCCTACGGAAATCGGCAAGGAATTTTATATAGAAAGCGTCGAGCTTGAACAATAGAAAACAGGTGAATGCAATGAAGAAAAAAGTTGAAGTTATGGAAGATATTTATGCCCGGAACGATCAAATTGCCGACTATATCCAAAAGGATTTGTCAGCGCGCGGACTATTTGCCGTAAATGTTATGGGCGCGCCCGGGACGGGTAAAACATCGTGCCTGATCCGGATCATCGAACGTCTGGACGGCATCAAAGCTTATGTCATCGAAGGCGATATCCAGTCGGACATCGATACGCAAAAGCTTAAAGCCCTGGGTATAGAAAGCGTCCAGATCAATACCGGCGGCGCCTGCCATCTGGATAGCCCGATTATCGAAAAAGCGTTGGCTAAGCTCGATTTATCCCAAAAAGGCATTATCTTTATTGAAAATATCGGCAATCTGGTTTGCCCGGCCGAATTCAATATCGGGGAAAACATCAAGCTGCTTATCTCGACCGTTACCGAGGGCGCCGATAAACCGTACAAATATCCGCTCGCATTTGAAAAAGCGGGGTTGATCATCCTGAATAAAACAGATTTAACGCCTTATGTTGATTTCGACCGAGCCTATTTTGAGCAAGGCGTGCGGGCTTTAAATCCTCAGGTCCCGATTTTCGAGGTATCCGCGAAGACCGGCGCCGGCTTTGACGAGGTCATATCATGGCTCAAGTCCCGCCTGTAAACCAACAGCTGCAGCTCAAGATCAGCGGCGTCGTGCAAGGGGTCGGTTTCCGGCCTTTTGTCGCCCGTCTGGCCCGGCGATATCATCTGAACGGCCTTGTCAGAAATGACAATGGACAAGTTTTTATCGAGGCTGCCGGGTTGGAGACGGATTTGGCGTCTTTCCGGGAATCCCTCGTGAAAGAGGCGCCTGCCGGCGCGAGCATCAGCCGGATCGAGCGGCTTCCGCGGCCTGACCGGATTGGACGGATGCCCGGCAACCGGAGCGGGTTCACGATCGCGGAGAGCGCAGCCGCCGGTCAGGGTCCGGTTTTGCCGCCGCCGGATGTCGCCGTCTGCGACGACTGCCTGTATGAACTTGATCAACCGGGCAATCCCCGGTACCGGAATCCATTCATCAGCTGCACAAGCTGCGGCCCGCGTTTTTCCATCATGGCCGATCTGCCTTATGACCGGGAAAACACAACGATGGCGGATTTTCCGATGTGTTCATTATGTGCGGCTCAATACGGCGAGATCGCCGACCGGCGATTCCACGCGCAAACGGTCTGCTGTAATGATTGCGGCCCGGTTTTGTCCTATTTTGACCGCGGTCCAAACCGAGCCGCCGGGCAAGCGGCCGTCGATGCAGTGATTGCGGTTTTGCAGGATGGCCGGATTGCAGCCATTAAAGGCATCGGCGGTTATCATCTGGCCTGCAGTCCTTTCCTTGACGAAACCGTTCTCCGGCTGCGCGCGATGAAAGGGCGGGAGAACAAGCCTTTTGCCGTGATGTTTCCTTCCCTGGAAACGATTAAACAGTATAGCCAGGTCAGCCAGGCTGAAGCAGTCCTGCTGCAGTCCCCTGAGCGGCCGATTGTTTTGGTAGAACGGGCCGGCGGCGCTTTCTCCGGCGCGGTTTGCGGTTCCAGCCGTTTCATCGGCGCTTTTCTGCCTTATACGCCGATCCAGCATTTAATTTTACGGCAGACCGGTCCGCTGATCATGACCAGCGCCAATCAAAGCGACCTGCCGATGATTCATGAGGAGGATTCGATGCTGGCTTTTTTCCGGCAGCAAAAAGATCTGTCCGGCGTGCTGACCCATAATCGGCGGATCCTGCGCCGGCTGGATGACAGCGTTATTGCCGTGGCAGCCGGCGGACCGCAGTTTATTCGCCGGGCCCGGGGTTATGTTCCGCTGCCGTTGACAATGCCTGCCGGCGCGCCGCCCGGACCGGCCATCCTGGCGTGCGGGGCGCAGCAAAAAAGCACCTTTTGCCTGGCCGGCGGCGATCTGCTTTATCCAAGCGGTGAGATCGGCGATCTCGGCAGCCGGGAAACCGCCGCAGTCTATCGCGATACAATCCAGGATATGGAACACATCCTCGGTGTGACGCCGGAAAAAATCGTCTGCGACCTGCATCCCCGATATGAGTCGACCCGCTACGCCATGGCTGCCGGACTGCCGGTCCTGAAAGTGCAGCATCATTTCGCCCATATCGCTTCGGTCATGGCTGAAACCGGTCTGACCGAGCCGGTTATCGGCGTTGCCTTTGACGGCACCGGCTACGGCGGCGACGGCACCGTCTGGGGCGGCGAGTTTCTGATCGCCTCGCCGGACGGCTTTAAACGCGTCGGCCATCTCAAGCCATATCGGCTCCTGGGCGCCGATGATGCGGTCAGACAAGGCTGGAAAACAGCGGCCTGCCTTCTGCATGATGCCGGCATCCTTTCACATTCCGATATGGATCCGGCGCCGGAACAGCTGATTTACGCTGCTCTGGATGCCCAGGTCAATACGATTGTATCATCCAGCATGGGACGGATTTTCGATGCGGTCAGCTCGATGTTGAATATCTGCCGGACTGCCGGCTATGAAGGCCAGTGTGCCGTCGAACTGGAGCATGCGGCGGCCCAATACGCCGCGGCGGCAGCAATGCCAATGGATCAAGCGGATCCATTGGCTTTTGGGCTGCACATGGAATCCGGGATGATTCTTGCCGATCTCATACCCTGTCTGCGGCAGATTTCCGCTGACCGGGAAGCAGGGCAGGATCCGGGTTTGCTGGCTTTGCGCTTTCATAAGACGGTCTGCCGGATGATCCTTGATGTTTGCCGGATGATCCGGACAACCAGCCATTTGAATCATGTGGCGCTCAGCGGCGGCGTCTTCCAAAACAGAATACTTCTGGATCATGTTGTGCCGGCCTTGGAAAACGCCGGATTTACCGTGTATACCAACCGCCGGGTATCGCCGGGCGACGGCGGCATCGCCTTGGGACAGGCCTATATCGGCCGGTTCGCCGGGGCAGAAAAACAGGGAGGATTTAATGATGTGCATAGCAGTACCGGGACAGCTGATTGAACGCCGCGGCAGACAAGGCCGGGTCGATGTCAACGGCAATATCCTGAACGTGGATCTTGGCGTCGTTGCGGCACAGGTCGGCGATTATGTCCTGGTTCATGCCGGTTGCGCGATATCGATCCTGGACAAGCGTGAAAAAGAAGAAATGGATGAGCTCTTTACTTTGCTGAGCGAGGTAGCTGATGATCACACTTGAGCAATGCCTGACGGCGATAAAAAATTATGATGGGCCGCCTCTGAAAATCATGGAGGTTTGCGGAACCCATACGCACAGCATTTTCCAATATGGGATCCGTAATATCCTGCCCGGCAATTTGTCGCTCATATCCGGGCCTGGCTGTCCGGTTTGCGTCACTCCGGCCGGATATATTGATTATGCGGTCCAGATAGCCCATGACGCAGGCAATACGCTCTGTACCTTTGGCGATTTGATGCGCGTGCCGGGGCATGGAGCGTCTCTGGTTGAAGCCAGAGCCGACGGCGCTTCAGTGAGAATCATGTATGCGCCGATGGATGTCGTCCGCTGGGCCCAGGACGAGCCGGAGCAAA
This sequence comes from Clostridiaceae bacterium, assembly GCA_034927345.1. Lineage (GTDB taxonomy): Bacteria > Bacillota > Clostridia > Saccharofermentanales > UBA5734 > JAYFQE01. The sequence continues at coordinate 77,684 of JAYFQE010000014.1, read as the reverse complement.
TGTTTTATGTCACGGCGGTCGGCTTTGAAACGACCTTGCCGATTTATGCTTTGCTTCTTCATGATATTGAGGAAAAGAAAATCGCCAACATCCGGTTTTTGTTTTCGATAAAAGCCCTGCTGCCGGCGCTGGATTGGATCTTCGACAAAGACCGGAGCATCGGCGGCCTGATCGGACCGGGACACGTCAGCGCGATTATCGGGTCGGCAGCTTATGAACCCTTCTGCCGGCGCTGCCGGGTCCCGCTGGCTATTGCCGGTTTCAGCCTCGAACATCTGGCTGCGGCGCTATATGACCTGATCAGCCAGTCCCGCCGGCAAACCTTTGCCGTCCATAATCTATACCCCAATGTAGTAAGCCGCGAGGGCAATATCCAGGCCGGCAGGCTGATCGCCGGATATTTTGAAAAGAAGCCGTCTGTCTGGCGTGGACTGGGCGTCATCGATGCTTCGGGATATTTCCCCACCGCCCGGTACGCCGGGTTATCAGCCGGCGGATCTTTTGCAGACGAATCTTTGCCGGAACCGCCGGGCTGTTTGTGCGGCAGCATCATCGTCGGCCGTGCCGATCCGCCGGATTGCCCGTTGTTCGGCACCGCCTGCACGCCGCTGTCGCCTTGCGGTCCCTGCATGGTATCCCAAGAAGGCGCCTGCGGTATCTGGCACCGCAATCAAAAGACAAAGGGGAACGACTTATGAGAATTACATCGGCACATGGCAGCGGCGGTAAACAGACCACCGATTTGATCCACGACATTTTCCAGGAACAACTGGGCAATACGATCCTGAACCAGATGGAAGATGCTGCTGTACTTAATCTGCCGTCCGGCCGGATCGCATTTACAACGGATTCTTTTGTTGTCAAACCGATCTTTTTTGCGGGCGGAGACATCGGCCGCCTGGCGGTCTGCGGTACGGTGAACGATCTTTTAATGCGCGGCGCTGTTCCCCGATATTTGTCGGCTGGTTTTATTCTGGAAGAAGGTCTCGATACGGATGACCTGGTCCGGATTGTCCGGTCCATGCGCCAGGCAGCCGATGAAGCGCAGGTTGCCATTGTGGCTGGCGACACTAAAGTCGTCGAAGGAGCAGGCGGCCTTTATATTAACACATCGGGCATCGGCTGTCTGGATGATGCGCTGAATATTGGTGCCAATCGCGCCAAGGACGGGGACGTCATCTTGATCAGCGGTTTCCTGGGCAATCACGAAGCGTGCATCCTATCCAGCCGCATGGGGATAGAAAATCGTATCGAAAGCGATTGCGCGCCGTTAACGGCCATGGTTTTCAGTTTAATAAACAACGGCGTCACAATTCATGCCATGCGCGATATTACACGCGGCGGTTTGGCGACGGTTTTAAACGAAATAGCGTCGGCATCTCATATTTTCATGGAACTGCTGCCCGATCTGGAACTGGCTGATCCGACCGTGAGCGGTTTTTGCGAGATCCTTGGCCTGGATCCGCTTTACATGGGCAATGAAGGGAAGATCATGTTAACCGTACCGGCCCGCGCCGCCGCCAAGGCGCTGGCTCTAATTCAGTCGTCTCCTTATGGCCGGAATGCCAGACTCATCGGTTCTGTTCTGGCTGCAGAAAAAATCCCGCCGGCTGTTGTCATGAAGACAAAATCCGGCGGGACAAGGCTGATCGACAGCTTGATCGGAGAGGGCTTGCCGCGCATTTGCTGAAGACGGTCTGAGAACCTGGCTTCAGTTAAGCTTATTCCAATAAACGGCGGTTCAGGCTTTCGGTCCCAAAAGAGCCGCCAGCGCTTTAACCTGATCGACCTGGGAAATGGCCATAATCTCATCATCGGCCAGAAGCAGGGTATTGCCGCGCGGGATAACCAGATCCGCTTTCCGGAGCACGGCAACCAGTACGCATTCAGCCGGCAGATGCAGTTCCTGCAGCGTTTTGCCAACGACCGCCGATTCAGGATGCACTTTCTCCTGTACCAGTGAATATTGACCCGCGTGCAATTTCAATAAGGTCATCATATCGCCCAGAGACATTTCTTCCGCAACAACATGAGCCATCAAATCCGCTTCGGTCAATCCGACATCAACGCCCATATCTTTGGTAAACATCCAGGAATTCTTGGGATTATTGGCGCGGGCGATCACCCGCTTGACGCCGTATTCAAAACGCGCCAGTGTCGAAACGACCAGGTTGCCCTCATCGGTCGGCGTTAAGGCCACAACGACATCCGCTTGTTGGATACCGGCTTTTTCCAGGGATTCCGGATCTGTAAATTCACCGTTTATCACCGTGCCGCCCGGCAGATCACGCTGCAGCGTCCGCAGTTGCTTCATGCGATTCTCGATAACTTTGACCTGATGACCATCTTTTAAAAGCAAGCCGGCTAAATAAGATCCAACCTGGCCGCCGCCAACAATAATAACATTCATGGTGTCACAATCCTTTCTGCTCACGCTAAACCCAGCAGCGCTTTTAAACGGTCATTGGATGACGTCGCGGCCGACAGGTATAACAAATCATTTGCCTGAAAGAGTGTGCCCAGAGTTGGAATAAAGGTACGCCCTCCGCGGTTGACCGCGATCACGACAATCTCGCCGGCAACGGTTAATTCCCGGACCTGCCGGCCTACCAATAAAGCGGGAACTTCGATTTCCACGACATCAACGGAACCATTACCCAAACTTAGGACGGTATTGAGCGGCGAGTAACACAGCAAGTCCACCATCCGCCGGATCGCCCAAGTCGTCGGATCGACAGTCTGGATGCCCATACGCTGATAAATTGCTTTCTTGCGCTGATCGCAAAGGCGGGCGGCAACTCTCGGCACCCGGAAAACCTGTTTGGCCAGGCGGGCGATGACCGCATTGGCTTCATCACTTGAAGTAACGGCAGCCAGGGCGTCGACTTGTTCGATATGAGCCTGTTGAAGAACATCCCGGTCAAATCCGACGCCGGTGATCCGCTGTTCCTTCATGGACGGCCCTAAAAGCTCAAAAGCGGCGGGATCCTGATCGATAATCGTAACGGCGTGGCCGCTCCTGCTTAAATCATGCGCCAGCCCGACGCCCATGCGACCGCACCCGATTATGATAATTTTCATGATATAGCCTCCTTATGACCTTTAGCTTTGTTCTGATCTTTTTTGCGAAGCAACAACTTGCGCAACTCATCGATCAAGATGATGACCGGCGGCCAGATGAGCAGAAATCCCCATTCGCGCCAGCCGATCGGGGCTGTGTTGAATAGGCCATGCATGAACGGCGCGTAGATCAAAATGCACAACAGCGCCAGCTCACAGGCGATTCCGAGCAAAACCAGCCGATTGGTAAAAAAACCAACCTTGAAAATCGAGGCGCGGTCTGATCGGGCACAGAATACAACACCAATCTGCGAGGCGACAATAGCAGCCAGGGTCATGGATGTGGCCATGCGATAGACCAGCGTGCCATCGGCAGCGAGCGGTACGGCAGGCCAGCCAAATTGTCCGTTAAGGAAGAAATAGGCGGCCATGGCGATCGCCGACTCCATCATACCATACCAGAGAAAGGCGCGCAGCAGCAATTTGCGGTTAATCAGCGGTTCTTTCAGCGAACGGGGCGGCTGATTCATAATGCCGGCTTCCGGCGATTCGGAACCCAGGCCGATGGCCGGCACCATATCGGTGCCCAAGTCGATGCTAAGCACCTGCATAACGGTCAGAGGTAAAGGAATATTGCCGCGTGAGAATAAAAAGATGATAAATGGCACGGCTTCCGGCATATTGCTGTTAAAAACATACACGGCGAATTTACGGATATTGTTATAGACGGCTCGCCCTTCTTCAACGGCGTGCACAATCGAGGCGAAATTGTCGTCGGTCAGAATCATATCGGCGGCTTCTTTAGCGACATCGGTGCCCGAAAGACCCATAGCGACGCCAATATCGGCTTTTTTCAACGCCGGCGAGTCGTTAACGCCGTCGCCGGTAACCGCGACGACTTGTTTCATTTCCTGAAGAGCCGTAACAACCCGCAATTTCTGTTCCGGCGCCACCCGGGCAAAAATGACTTCGCCTTTTAGGGCTTCTTTCAAATCATCCTGGTTGATTTTATCCAGTTCGATGCCGGTAATGATCCGCAGATGATCTCCCTGAACAATACCGATGCGGCGGGCGATGCTTTCTGCCGTCAGGCCATAGTCGCCGGTGATCATGATGATCCGGATACCGGCGCGATGACATTCGTCAACAGCAGCCGCGACTTCCGGACGCGGCGGATCCGCCATGGCAATCAAGCCCAGAAAGGTCAGATCCTGTTCGATCAATTCAGGGGTGTATCCGCTCATTTGGGCCGGCAAATCCAGATCTTCTGTCAGCCGGCGCTGAGCAACCGCCAGCACACGCAGGCCATTGCGGGCATACTGGTCGTTGGCGGCCATAATTTGCGCGCGCAGCGCCTCGTCGATTGGCTGTTCTTGCCCGTTCCGGCTGATTTTGCTGCACAGGTCGAGAACTTCTTTGGGCGCGCCTTTGACATAGGCGATCCGCGATGCGCCCAGAGCCGGATTCTCGACCTGATGGATGGTACTCATGCGTTTACGGCGGGATTCAAAAGGCAATTCCCGCAGACGGGGGGTTTGCATTTCTTCAGCTTTCAGATCGAGCCCGCCTTTTTGAGCTGCCACGCACAAAGCCGCTTCAGTCGGATCGCCCAGCACAGTCCAGCGTGTCGTCTCGCCATTCGGGGGAATAAGCCGGGAATTGTTGCATAAACCGGCTGCCAGCAGAAGCTGGCGCAAATTGGGTTGATCCTCTAATGAAACCGGTTGTTTGCCGTCGACAATCTGCCCTTCCGGCGCATATCCGACGCCGGTGACTTTGAGCCGGCGGTCGCCGAGCCAGATATCGCTGACAGTCATCTCATTCTGGGTCAGCGTACCCGTTTTATCCGTGCAGATCACCGATGTGCAGCCCAGGGTTTCCACAGCCGACAAGCGTTTGATCAAGGCGTTATGCTTAGCCATCCGCTGCACACCCATGGCCAGAGACAAGGTTACGGTAGGCAGCATGCCCTCCGGAACGAAAGCGACGATCATGCCCATCGCGAAAATAAAACTGTCAACCAGACTGACATGAGCAAAAGAAATGGCGGCGATGAAAAAGAAAACGCCGATGCTGCTGGCCATTATCGAAATCAATCGGGTCAGCCGCCCTAATTCCTTTTGCAGAGGGCTGGTATCTTCTTCCATGCTCTGGGTCAGACCGGCTATTTTACCGAATTCGGTATTCATGCCGGTTGCAAAGATAATCGCTTTACCCGATCCGAAAGCGACATTCGTTCCGGCAAAAATCAGGTTGGGCTGCTCGGCCTGCGACAGATCGGTACGCAGAACCGCTTCATGCGCTTTATGGACCGGATTGGATTCGCCGGTCAGAGTAGACTGGTCGGCCCGGAATTCACTGTCTTCGACCAGCCGGCTGTCGGCGGAAATGCGGTCGCCCTCGGCCAGCATAATGACATCGCCGGGAACCAAATCCTCAGTCAATATGCGTTCTTCCGCGCCGTTGCGCAGAACCGTGGCGTAAGAGGGGAGAAGCTTCTTCAGCGCTTCAGTGGCTTTCTCGGCCCGGAACTCCTGACTGAAACTGAAGACGCCGTTGATGATGTTGACCATCCAGATCGCGAAGCCCAACTGCGGCATTTGCGCGATAAAACCGACGATGCCGCCAACCCATAAGAGGATGGCCATCAAGTGCGTGAAATTGCTGAGAAATTTCAGAATAAGCGGTTTGCCTTTAATTTCCTGGATTGTGTTCTTCCCATATTGCTGAAGCCGTTCGGCAGCTTCTTCCTGCGTCAGCCCTTCCGGACGGGTGCCTAAAGCGGCGTAAGCTTCAGTAATGGATAGCTCGTGAATTTTGCCAGGCGAGTCGGTGTTCATCATTTGTTTGTCTTGTGTGATCATGTTTCAAACTTCTTTCTCCATTTGACCTTTCTTTTCAGTTGTTTCAAGATGTAATCAAATAAACGACTTAAAGCATTTTCCCAAGAACAAAATAACCTCAAGCTTCTTCAAAGTTATTATCTCGACAGCTAGTCGGAACAATCCGATTTTATATGGAAATGCCTCATGAATCGCTAAAGTATCATCATCATTAAACAACCTGCAAATGTAACATGTTTCATATCATCTACTTTCTAATCTGCACAGTATAGATTCGCTTTTATTAATTGTCAATAGCCCCTGCGCTATATTTGCGTTATATCAATGTTAAGAAAGCCTTAACACGCCGGACCCTGTCAGAGTTCGGATGTTAAGGCTGTGATGAAAGGGTTTTTACATTCGGCCTATATGAAGGGAGATTCTGATAACACGGATCATAAAGCTCCTTCATCGTCCCGCATGTCAGACTGGATCGCTGCTGCGTTTGATCTTTTTTGAGGTTGTCTTGTCGAACTCGGTGCTGCGCAGGATGATCTTTTGGATATGTTTATAGGAGGGCAATTTATCGAGCAGAGCGCCGATATCCCGTTTGAGGATTTCGGCGGGATTGGCGACCTTCATATCGGTTATCTGGTCATTGTCGAGAAAGACTTCGGCGCAGAGAGCCGTCTCGCCGCCCGACTCATCTTTTATTGATTTAACAATGACTTCCTTGACATACGGGATGGAATATATGTAATTTTCGATTTCTTCCGGATAAATGTTCTTGCCGTTGCTGAGAACGATCAAGTTCTTTTTCCGGCCGGTTATCGCGAGCTGCCCTTCATCATTCAGGAAACCATAATCGCCGGTATAGAACCAGCCGTCAATGATGCAGCGTTTGGTTTCCGCTTCATTTTTATAATAACCAAGCATGACCGTATCGCCTTTGACACAGATTTCGCCAATGCCGTCTTCATTTTTCTCTTCTATTTTGATTTCGATACAAGGCAGCTTGACGCCGGTTGTGCTCCAGTCGTTAAAAAAGTCGCGATTGGCGCAAACCAGCGGCGAACACTCGGTTATGCCATAGCCGTTGACCAGCGTTATGCCGATGTTGTCGAAGAACTCGCCGATTTCAGGCCTGATCGGAGCGCCGCCGCAGACAATTTTCTTAAGCCGGCCGCCAAAAACGTCATGAATCGAGGCAAAAAACTGACGGCGCCGATCGATGCCGATCCAGCGCAGACCATTGCTTACTTTGATCAGGAAACGCAGGCCTTTGTCTTTTTTTTCTTTTTCCGCTGTTGACCAGATCTTCTTATAAAACATTTCCGTGAAAGCAGGAACCAGATATAAGTATGTTGGTTTGTAAAGCTGTAAATTGGCCACGATAGCCCGCAGTTTTTCATTGATACAGATGGTCGCGTGTTTATGCAGCGACACCAGAATGCCGCAAACGGCTTCATACGTGTGATGATAGGGAAGGACGGATAAACAGACATCATATACGGTTGATATCTGCAGGCCGTAATAGACACAGGAAACCAGGTTGTGTTCGGACAACATCACGCCTTTGGCGATACCTGTCGTGCCGGATGTATAAACCAGCAGGCTTAGGGCGTCAGGATCGGATCTTTGTTCGTTGTCAGCCTTATCGCCGGCGTTAACTTGCTCATAACCTTTTTTCAACAGCTTCTGATACGATAGAAAACGGCCGTCTTCGCTGTCGTCAGCCCGGTCGAAACCGATGAAAACCTTAATCCGGGATAATTGACCGAGATGGTCGCAGAGCATTTTTTCGTAGGATCCGGTATAAAATAAAGCCTCGCTGTCACTATGGCTGATAACATGTAAAATATCCGCCGCCGGCAGTTCTTTGTCGATCGGCACAAAAACGCCGGGGCTGCATAGCATGGTCAGATAAGCTGTAACCCAGGGATAGCTGTTATCGCCGATGCAGGCGACATGGAGATGATTCAGTCCAATAGCTGCCAAAGCGCTGCCCAAGGCGATCGTATCGGCTTGAAAGCCGCGGTATGTGACGCTGATAACTTCATTGCGATCATCTTTATATTTAAAAGCAACATTCGATCCTGCTTCTTTCACAGCGATTGCAAGCATCTCTTTGATGCTGGAAAAAGGTGTAACTTCATACAAAGGGTAATTACGCTGCTTTCTCATGCAATATCTCCTTCTATCTAATTATAATTATAATTAGATCTCATAATAACAACAATGTCAATAGTTTGAATGACAAGTGAAGGACCTTACATGAGTCGGTCAGTTATTTGGATGAGGCATCTTGTATTTGCTTCCTGCGAGCAGTATGATTTGTTAGAAAAGTAAGAAAGATAATATAAGTGGGAATATTATCTTCCATTCGATCGTAAAGGAGGGCTGCTGCATGCCGGATGACAAAACCAAAGTGCCGGATGGCAAATTCATAGCGACTGTTAAAGTGGGTGAAAAAGGACAAATTGTGATCCCCAAGGGCGCGCGGGATCTGTTTAACATCAAACCGGGCGACACCTTGCTTTTATTGGCGGATATTACGCAGGGGATTGCGATTGTAAAAAATGATTTGTTCAAGCAATTTGCCAAAACGATCTTAAACGCACAAGAAAAACCGGAGGAAGCAGAGGAATGACAGCTATTGAAATTACCGATCTGACGAAAAAGTTCAAAGAACGAACAGCCGTAGACTCCCTTAACCTTTCTATCGAAAAGGGTGAGTTTTTTGCCTTGCTGGGTCAAAACGGCGCCGGCAAAACGACGACCATCAAGATGTTATGCTGCCTGTCGGCGCCGACCAGCGGCGATGCCGTTCTGCTGGGAGACAGTATTGTTAAGAATCCGGAGGCTGTGAAGCAGAAGCTGAATGTATCGCCGCAGGAAACTGCGGTTGCGCCTAATTTATCGGTTAAAGAAAATCTGGAACTAATCGCCGGTATATATGGCAGCAATAAACATGAAGCCCGTTTAAAAGCGGAGACGATTATACAGACCTTTGGCTTGAACGACCGGACAAAGGATAAAGCCAAAACGTTATCCGGAGGCTTGCAGCGCCGGTTGAGCATCGCCATGGCGATGATATCCGACCCGGAGATCATTTTCCTCGATGAACCGACCTTGGGTTTGGATGTTCGGGCCCGCCGCGAATTATGGAAGTCGTTGAACCTGCTCAAAGGAAAGAAAACGATTATCCTGACAACCCATTACCTGGAAGAAGCAGAGGCTTTATCGGACCGGATCGGCATTATGCATCAAGGCAAGTTGAAAGCTCTTGGCACAGCCGAACAATTAAAACAGCAAACAGGCGCAGCCTCATTTGAAGATGCGTTTCTCAAGCTGACCGAAGCGGAGGCGTAATCATCATGAGACTGGCGGCTTTTATCTCCCGTAATCGCAAAGAATTGCTGAGGGACCCTTTTAGCTTGATATTTGGCATCGGACTGCCGTTATTTTTATTAATGATCATATCGTCGATGCAAAACAGCATCAAAGTGGATATCTTTAAAATCGAGCTTTTTGCTCCGGGTATCGCCATGTTCAGCTTTTCATTCATATCCATGTTCTCGGGCATGTTGATCGCCAAGGATAGAAGCAGTTCATTTTTGACCCGGCTGTTTGCCTCGCCGTTGACCGCCTCAGATTACATCATCGGCTACTCGCTGCCCCTTTTACCCATCGCTCTTCTGCAAAGCGTTATTTGCTTCGGAACAGCCTTCTTTCTCGGGCTGCCGGTCAATGCCAACATCCTGATGGCGCTTCTGGTGTTCATCCCGATTGCCATACTCTTTATCGGATTAGGCCTGCTGCTGGGCAGTATTTTGAGTGATAAGCAAGTTGGAGGCATCATGTCGATCTTGATCCAGGTTGTAGCTTTTACCAGCGGCATGTGGTTTAACCTCGATTTGATCGGCGGCGCTTTTAAAACAATCGGTTACGCGCTGCCTTTCGCGCATGCCCTAGACGCGGCGCGCGCTGCTCTGTCCGGCGACCTGGCGCCGATTTTACCTCATCTTTTATGGGTAATCGGCTACGCTGTTGTCATTTTTTTGGCCGCCATCTGGATTTTCAAGAAAAAAATGAAAAATTGACACGGCCATCGGGAATCTGGCAATAAAGAAAAAACGGCGGTTTTACCATCAATGAAAACCGCCGTTTTTGTTTTATTTTTGGAAATAAAACGGGTTTTCGATCATGGCGGTATCCCAGATATGGGTTGCCATGCGCCACATAGCCCTGGCGTGGATACGATCATGCCAGATAAAGCGGCGCAGCACCTTCCGCAATGACCATTGCTCATGATAACTGCCGTCATAGACCGTATTGCATAGAAAATCCGGCGTTCTTTCCACATCCTGAAAAGCCTGGATCCGGCTTTCCGCGATATCGGCCTGGTTTTTTACCGTCACGCCGATTTCAGCCAGATAATAATCGGTGACCTGATTGGTATGAACATACATTTCTTCGGCCGTACGGGGAACATCTCCATAGAAGGTCTGCCGGGGAAGCAAACCGGTTCGGTTCTTGTCCGGTATCGAGTCATATAAGACCTTGAAATCGACGGCCGATTTTAGGACAAGCGCTTTTTGAATCCGGTATTCACCGGGATCCAGAGGCGGACGCTCACAATCGAAGAGAACATCGGAATCCGCGTCGCAGATCTGCAGATCGCTGACTTTCTCCTGGACAACCTGAATGTTGATTTGTTCTGATGGCGAAAGCTCCACGCCTTGCGCCCATCGGATATATTGGCGAATTTCATCGCCGAATTTAGCCAAGGCTTGCGATTGCGATTTCCCCCGGACATACGCGCCGATGAAATTGCTTGAATAAATTAAATACCCGTCGTCGTTGTATTCGACAACAGCGTTGACAGTTAATGACATAAAGACACCTGCCATTCATAAAAATAGGAGGATGATTTCAATACAATAAGCAACGGCGGGCAAACCGCCGCACCTGTTTACGATCCGCTGCCGCTGTATTCGAGGTCAATGCCGCCGCTGGTGGTGGCAGCCTTGAAAGACTTCTTGCCGCTTGCAGAATCGGGCAAATGGATATTGCCGCTGACCGAGTCGGCTTTAAAGGTATAATCGCCCGGATTTCCGACGATGCTTCCACGAATGGCGCCGCTTATGGTTTTCAGCGAAAAATCAGTTCCGCCCAGATGATCGAGTTTTATATCGCCGCTGACGCTTCCTGCGTCAATATCATCCCGGGCTCTGGTATCGGTAAAATCCATGCTGCCGCTGGTTGTTTCGGCTGACAAACCGCCTGCTATATCCGTTGCGGCAACATTTATTTCGCCGCTGGTTGTTTGCAGACGTAAATCACCGTTAACCACCGTCGTATCCAGCTCAAGGCTGCCGCTGACTGTTTGCGCCGATGTTTCACCGGCGGTGATGTTTTTTAATGAAATATCGCCGCTGGTCGAATCGGCCTTCAGGCTGCCTTCCATCATGATTTTCGACAGAGTGATCTTGCCGCTTATGGTGCCGACCTGGACGGCGGCCTTGAATTCCGCCGGTACGGCAATGGTTAAGGTTTGTTCATGGGGATTAAAATTAATGCCGAAAAAATCGTACCAATTTTTGCTTATGGACTTAACAATGCTCAGTTTGCCGTCTGTTGACAAGGATATTGTGTAGTAATCTTTCTCATTTTCATAACAGACGATTTTGACCGATTGATCGCCGGAACCGATAAGATTGACATCACAGCTGATATCGCGGATCTCCAGTTCAGTTACGCCCGCCGCGTCATAGGTATAATTTTTCTCGGAATAAGGCAGCCCCGTGTTCAGCGAAGAGAAACGAAACCCGCCGATCGCAATGGCTGTAAATGCCACGATCGCGCCGACAATAATAAAAACACCGGCAAGAATAATGAGAATTCTGACAGTCGACTTCATTTTAATACGCCTCCTTTTTAATCAATAATGACTTGACGGCCCGAAGAAATAAACCTGTAAGCCGGATCAGCCAGAGGGTTATCTTTTTCACCGCAAAAAAAGCCAGAATGCCAAGACCGATACAGCTGATGGAACAGCCAAGGATAAATAACCCGGCCAGAGTATTACGGATGAATAAAAAACCGGAACTGATACATCCTGCGATGCCGCCGAGCGTCAGCGCTGCCACCGCCGAATAAAAGGAGATGATGATCGCCCATGCCGCCGCATATACTGCCAGGATAACCGCAAAGAAGGCAACTAAAAGTGGAAACCATAATGGGAAACCCAGGATAAGCAGGATTATTTCCCAGACTTTCAATCTGCTTTTAGGTTTCAGTCTGACCTTCATCAAGCTGGACAGCGGCGAATCCATCATGATCTCATCGACAATGCCGTCGATATTGCCGAGCGCCGCCACCGCGTCCTGCTCACTCATGCCATCTTCAATCCGGTCATCAATCATCTCGGTATAGTAACATAAGGATTTATCGATATCTGTTTTGGGGAAGACTTTGAGTTTTTCCTCAAGATACCCGGAGAATTCAACTTTATTCATTTGCGGAACACCTCATTTCCTCCTTGATAAAATCATATACGGCCATAACTTCTTTCCAATCATCAAGAAATTCATCAATTCTTTTACGTCCGTCAGCGGTAATTTTATAGTATTTTCGCAAGCGGCTGTTGTGTTCTATTGAATAAACAGTAAGTGCTTCGTTCAGCTCAAGTCTTTTTAAAATCGGGTAGAGTGTGGATTCGGATATTTCGATATAGGGACCGACATCCTTAATGATTTGATATCCATAAGAATCATTGCGGCAAAGGACAGTCAGGACGCAGATTTCGAGCAATCCTCTTTTGAGTTGAATATCCATGGCAATACCTCCTTATGCGATATACTATACACCACATAGTATTATGCGTCAAGAAGAATTAAACAGGAATTTAATTCGGTCTTAACCGTTTACTCCTGTGTAAACAGACGGCAGCCGGTTTCTCTAAAATAGGCAATACGATCCTCGATCAAAGAAACGCTGACCTGAAATTCATGGGCCAGACAGTTCTTGCACAAGAAACTGGCCGCACCCCGGCTGACCAGCTTCTTGTGAATGGCGATCTCGTCGGCGGACAGGGGAGCGCCGCAGCGATAACAGACCATGTTTACAGCCCGGTCAATCGCGCGCGATAAACACGGCAGGCGTAAGCAGGCAGATCCAAAGTCAGATGCTCGCGGATCATGCCGGCGTCGGCATGGGCACCGACATCATAGAGCTTGAAGCCGTAACCGGCGGCGCTGGGCAGGCCGAGATCCCACAATTGCACGCTTAAATGCCGCGGGTCATCGCTTAAGTTGAAAAGGCCGATCGCATATTCGCCATTGCTGAGCGGCTTGACATAGGCTCTGGATTCATGCGAGCCATCCAACAGGATCGTATAAGGTTGGCGGCCTTCGGGATCCTGGTTGATGGCGATCATTTCCTTGTTGGTCAGAATAGTCCGCGTGGCATCGTTCATATGGCGGATGTCGCAGCCGATCATCAAAGGCGAATTCATCATGCACCACAAGGCGAAATGCGTTTGATACTGGGTATCGCTGCAGCCGCCCAGTGCGACATTGCCCTGGCCATACATGCCGACGACCAGCATATCGATATCGTTGAAACAGCCCGGTCCCGAATAGGGTTCCCTGTCATCCTGGGACATGGCCAGCCGTTTTATAGAGGCCCAGTTATCCTGAATATCGCCGGTGGAGCGCCACATGTGGGCTCCGGTAGAGCGAATCCAGGTTTCCACATCGTCAACGCCCCAGTTGCAGGCGCTGAATAAAATATCCCGGCCGGTGCTGCGCAAAGCCATGGCCATACGCCGGTAAAGCAGCTTGCCGTGGATGCCCGCGGGCTTAAAGCAATTATCATATTTAAGAAAATCGACGCCCCAGCCTGCAAAAGTCTGCGCGTCGACAAACTCGTGCTCCAGGCTGGACGGGTAGCCGGCGCAGGTCATCGTGCCGTCGCAGGAATACATACCGAATTTCAAACCCTTGCTGTGGACATAATCGGCCACCGCTTTCATGCCGAACGGAAATTTCACCGGATCGGGAGTCAGCAGACCCGCGCCGTTCCGCTCACGCATAGCCCAGCAGTCATCAATAACCAGATATTCATACCCCGCGGCTAAAAGCCCTTCGCTCACCATCTTGTCGGCGGTTTCCCTGATCAGGGAATCGGAGATATTATTGCCGAAAGTATTCCAGGAATTCCAGCCCATGGGCGGTGTTTTTGCTAACATAATGATTATCCTTGCCTTTCACTGACATGATTAATTTATTATAATACAGAAAAGAATAAATGAGGACAGGTCCTTTCTTAAAGCAATATTTGAGGCGGATTTGCGATATTCCTTAAAAAACCGTCCTTCAGGCTTGCTTCGGTATTCAGCCAATCCTGCAGGCAGGTAAATAGCAGTAAACGCCGATAATTAATAAAGATTGTCAGCTTATTATACCAAAAATCCGTGAGATGATTTTCTTTCTCATAACCATTGATAAAGCAGCTGAAAAATCGTTTCAACCGATCTGCGTCGCATAAAGGCGACAGTAAGCCGCCTGTCTTATCAAACATCATTCCCTGTGCCGGCGTAGTTATATCCTGCAGGAAAAACTGTCTGTTTGCGCAATCAAAATCAATTAGGGTTATCGTTTGATCCAAAACCAGAATGTTCCTTTGATGATTATCATTATGAATGAAACCGTAGTCATCCCGGCCCATCGGCAGCGCTTCAAGACAGCTTTCCATCTCCGACCATGCGGACTTGACAAAGGCGTCCTGACACCAGTTCATAAAGAATGACATTTCGCTTTTATAGCTGAAACGATCATCAAGTTCCCCATCTGCGAAGTTTTTCGTTACCCTATGTGATTTGCCGATGATTCGGCCCCATTCACAAACAAACTCATCGGTTAACGCATCATTTTCCGGATTCTTCCCGGCAAAGAATTCCATGATATAGGCTGTATAGACATGCTGATGGTCTGCGCTTGTCTCATAAAGATTGCCGTTTTGGTTTTTTATCGGATAGGCCAGCCGAATACCGTTTTCTCCGAGAAAATTAGCATATCTGACGCGTATTTCCAAAGATTTCAGCTCGTCTGCTTTATTCTCCGGGATAGCAAGGATTTTCATGACCATCTTGCGGTGATTCATATGAAAGGTATAGACAATGCCATCGGAATCGCCCCGGCCGCCGCCGAGAAATTCAAGATCCTTCAGGTTTATGGACAATTTCCCGCACAATTCGTTCATGGCTTTATCCGTTACTTTTATCACAATATTCCCTCCGTGCTTTGTCGATGAACGGGTCGGCCGCCCTTTTCCCGCCGCTGGCTCAAAATAGATAATCTGGTTAAAATTTATCATATAAGGACCAATATGTCGAATAATGCACGCCTGATGTTCATCAATCCTGATGTTATCCGGTACATCAGACGTTGACAAAGCAACTCTGCCGCAGTATATTTCATACTAAATATATATTTATTATATGATAATCTAAACGGCCATGATTCCAACAGAATGGGAGAAAATCAGAATGACTCTACAGCAACTGCGATATATGATCGCCATTTCCGAAACAGGCTCGCTTAACAAAGCTGCGGAGCTTCTGTATGTGGCGCAGCCGTCGCTTACGAGCTCGGTCAAGGAGCTTGAAAAGGAAATCGGCATTGTCCTTTTCAACAGAAGCGGGAAAGGGGTAACCCTGACCAATGACGGCGCGGAGTTTTTGCTTTATGCCCGCCAGGTGTATAGTCAATATGAATCGCTTCTTGAAAAGTACGGCAAATCCGGGAATCTGAAAAAGAAGTTCGGCGTTTCCACGCAGCATTATTCCTTTGCGGTCAAGGCTTTCGTAGAAATGGTTAAAGCTTACGACCTGTCGAAATACGAGTTCGCCATCCGTGAAACGAAGACGCGGGACGTTATTGACGATGTCAGTACGTTGAAAAGCGAAATCGGCATTCTATACCTATGTGACTTCAACCGGAAAGCTATCGCCAAGCTGCTCGCTGCGAGCAATCTTGAATTTCATCAATTGATCAACTGCAAGGCTTTTGTCTATCTCTGGAAGGATCATCCCCTGGCAAGAGAAAAATCAATTCATTTTTCACAGCTCGCTGAATATCCCTGCCTTTCCTTTGAGCAGGGAGATAACGGATCCTTTTACTTTGCTGAAGAAATTCTCAGCACCAACGATTATCCGAGAACGATCAAAGCCTGCGACCGGGCGACGATGCTGAATCTGATGGTGGGGCTGAACGGCTACACCCTGTGTTCCGGCATCATCTGCGAAGAATTGAATGGCACGGATTTCATCGCGGTACCGTTTGAAGCGGATGAGTTGAATCCGAACAGCGCGATGGAAATCGGCTATATTGTCAAGAAAAACAGTATGCTCAGCAAAATGGGAGCGCTTTATCTTGAAGAAATCAAACGGTATCTTGCGAAACTCAACTTGTCCGTTTAAAGCACGGAACATAACATATAGGATGAATCTATAACATTGTATTTTTTTCCTGTATTGGACGGCAGCAAGCGGGCAGCTTATATTGAAGACAGTAAAACAAAAACAAGTTGAGCGAAAAACCGCAGGAGGAAAATGAAATGGCTAATATCAGAGATCCTAAGAATTGGAGTTTTGAAACAAAACAAGTCCATATCGGCCAGGAACAAGCCGACCCTGTAACAGACGCGCGAGCCGTTCCGATCTATGCGACGACCTCTTATGTCTTTCACAATTCACAGCACGCGGCCGACCGCTTCGGCCTGCGGGATGCCGGAAATATCTATGGCAGACTGACAAATCCGACGCAGGGGATCTTTGAAGAGAGGATCGCCGCTCTCGAAGGCGGCGTTGCGGCGCTGGCGGTAGCTTCGGGAGCTGCGGCAATCAACTACACGATCACGGCGCTGGCGCGCAGCGGCGAACACATTGTCGCAGCCAAGACCATCTACGGCGGTACCTACAACTTGCTGGCGCACACGCTCCCGCTTTCTTCCGGAATCACCACCACCTTCGTGGATCCCGATATTGAGGGTTCGTTTGAAGCGGCAATTCAGGAAAACACGAAGGCGATTTTCATTGAGACGCTTGGCAATCCGAATGCCAATATCATCGATATTGAGGAAGTCGCCGCCATCGCGCACCGGCACAAGATTCCGCTTGTCGTCGATTCGACCTTTGCCACGCCGTATCTGGTCAGGCCGATTGAATACGGCGCGGATATCATCATACATTCGGCGACAAAGTTCATCGGCGGTCATGGCACGGCTATCGGCGGCGTGATTGTTGACGGCGGCAAGTTCGATTGGAAAAACAGCGGCAAGTATCCGTGGATTTCAGCAGCGAACCCCAGCTACCACGGCATTTCCTTTGCCGATGCGGCCGGCGCAGCGGCTTTTGTCACCTATATTCGAGCCATCCTGCTGCGCGATACCGGATCCACCCTTTCTCCGTTCCATGCGTTTTTGTTCCTGCAGGGACTGGAGACCCTCTCCCTTCGCGTTGAGCGCCATGTCGAAAATGCTTTGAAGATTGTCAATTATCTGAACCATCATCCGCAGGTCGAAGCGGTTCACCATCCGTCGCTCGCAAGCGAACCGAGCCACCCGTTGTATCAAAAATATTTCCCCAATGGCGGCGGTTCAATCTTTACTTTTGAAATCAAGGGCGACGATAAAACCGCGCAAAAATTTATCGACAATCTGGCGATATTTTCGTTATTAGCCAATGTCGCCGATGTAAAATCGCTTGTTATTCATCCGGCCAGCACCACCCATTCCCAGCTGACCGGCGATGAGCTGCTCGACCAGGGCATCAAACCGAACACCATCCGCCTGTCGATCGGCATTGAGAAGGCGGGCGACCTTATAGCGGCTCTGGAAGAGGCATTTACAGCGGTGAAATAAAATTTATTGCTTTTAGTCCGTTCGTTATGTCGCAGAAAAAATCTGCCTTCCAAACGTCAAGAGATCCCGGATTCTTGATAAACGGCAAAATATCCTACTTAGCCTGTGCGTAGTCGATGCTTTCAAATCGCTTACGAAGAATTTCCTTAACATCATCAATTGTAAATTGCTCATATGTGAATAAATAGCCGGATTGTGCCAGCCGGGCCGCAAGATGCTTAAGATTTACAACGTGATTTCATACGGTATTGGGAGCAGCCTGTATTTGGTTTCAAAGGCAGCATAATCCGGCGGATTTGTATCTACTTCGAACTTTACTTTGATCAACTCTCCTTTTCATTCTCCTTGTAACGTAAGCTTGCAGCAACTTGTGATTCTGAGTGTGATAAAAAGTCGCAACATCATAAAGATCAGCCATATTCAGGTGGAAAAATTCATCCTGGTCCATTCTTAAGTCATCAAACAGCAAGCGTTCCAACTCCGCTCTGTTCTTAAGCGGTGGGAATTTATAGAGTTCATCGCAAATGGCTTTCTCCGGGGACGCAATCTGGAATCCATACCCACGCTCTGAATAGAGATTCACACCAACCGGATATGCTTTACTCGGTACATCGCGATATGAGAACGTACCATATGATGTTTCATATTGCTTCGTCTTCTTTTTCTCAAAAGTTGCAGATGTAAAATTATGTACCATTTCGGGAATCAATGCGTGGTAGGATAATGCAAATTCAAAAGACAGATATGAGGGTCCGTAAATAATGGGTGCAAGATAATATCCCGGAATGTGTGGATCTGTTTCGTAGAACCCTCTGACGACAGGAACCAGCTTGCCACTGTCAACAAGCCGCCGGATCTTGGCAGCAGGATTCACATAATCTCTCAGCTCATCGATTAACATTGCTGTGGTTTTAATCATATTTTCACCACCTAGTGCAATTATAATGCCTTTTCTGGAGAATATGAAATGGTATTCAGCACAAATACGTTAAAAGAAACGTGGCCGACTGCCATTGAATCAGGGGCTTTTTATGCTGAACAGCGCCACGTGTTATTCTATGATGATCGCACCGAAAAGATTACGAAAATCGGTTTAAGTAATTGACAGATAAATCACAAAAAAGTATAATTAATTTCGAGAATTCACGAAAATTGACGAAATTCCAGCACACAAAACGACCTTGCCTGAAAGGCCATAGATATATTAGATATCCGATGAATATGTCCATCACGATCAATCATGGTCAAATGCGCCGCCAGGAGCGTCAAAACGGTATTTTATCAAGCGGCATACAGGAGGAGTGTTCAAATGGCAGGTGCGTCGGGGAAAATTCCCGTCATTCTCGATACGGACATCGGTGGGGACATTGATGATACCTGGGCTCTTGTGATGTTGCTGAATTCACCGGAATTTGATATAAAATTGATTCTCACAGAAGAGGGCAATACGCTTTACAGAGCGAAAATTACCGCCCGGATGTTGGAAATTGCCGGCCGTACGGACATACCGATCGGCATTGGTCTTGCAACATCGGAAGAGATTGGCTTTCAGGGCGCCTGGATCGACAGCTTCGACATGGACCGATATGCCGGCGTCGTATATGAAGATGGCGTCGACGCCATGATCGATTGCGTCATGCGATCGGCGGAAGAGACGACTATCATCGCGATAGGTCCGCCCGGTAATTTGGCGGCAGCGCTGCAAAGGCAGCCGGAGATTGCAAAAAAATCCAGGATAGTAGGCATGTACGGCAGTGTCCGTAAAGGTTATTTTGGGTCGGATACGCCCGACGCCGAATATAATGTGGCGGTGCATCCGGATTTTTGCCGCAAAGTTTTTACAGCCGGCTGGGAGATAACCCTCTCGCCTCTTGATACCTGCGGCATGCTGATCCTTAAAGGAGACCTATATCAAAAGGTACTGCATAGCCCCAAACCGCTGGCCCGGGCTTTAATGGAGAATTATCGGCTTTGGCTGGACGCGAGAAAAAATACGGACGAAACGCGGACAGATATCTATCCGGGCATTTATTTCGAGCAAAGTACACTTTTGTGCGATACGGCGGCGGTTTATCTGGCTTTTTCCGAAGAACTTGCCACGATTGAAGATTTGGGGATAACGGTTACGGATGATGGCTGTACCCGTATCGACCCTCAGGCCAAGCGGATACGCTGCGCGACATCGTGGAAAGATTTAGCGGCGTTTGAGGAGATCCTTGTGCAAAGGTTGATCAGGTAAAGATTAATCCTATCATCATGGAGGGCCACATCATGGAGCAATATAAAGATCAATCGCTGCCGTTCGGAGACCGTGCGGAGGATTTGCTTTCACGCATGACGCTTAAAGAGAAAGTCGGGCAGCTCAATCAGAAGATGCGCGGCTGGAAAGCTTATGAGAAAAAACCGGGAGGCTATGAAATCTCCGACGAGTTTATCAAAGAAGCCGAATTTGGCGACGGAATCGGATCCATATACGGCCTTTTCCGCGCCGATCCGGTGACCGGCGTCGATTATCATAATGGCGTTCCCAAGGAAGATCGGGCGGATGTGTTGAATAGGCTTCAACGCTATATCATGGAAAATACCCGGCTGGGAATACCGATCCTGATCCAGGAAGACGCCCCGCACGGCCATATGGCGCTGGACGGAACATTGTTTCCCACAAACATCGGCATCGGTTCGACCTGGAATCCGCAGCTTTACAGCGAAGTCATGGCCTGTGTGGCAGCCGAGGTGGCAGCGTCCGGCGCCAAGGCGGCCATGATTTCATGTCTGGACATTCTGCAGGATCCGCGCTGGGGCCGCTCGGAGGAGTGCTTTGGCGAGGATCCTTTCCTCTCGGCATCTTTTACCGCGGCGCTTGTCCGCGGCGCGCAGGGTTTAAATCCGGAGGATATTAGCCGGCAGGATAAGATCATTTCCATTGTCAAGCATTTTTGCGGGCAGGGAGCCGCGCTTGGCGGTCATAACGGAAAAATCGCCAATATCGGAGAACGGGAACTGCATGAAATCCATCTTCCGCCGATGGAAGCAGCCGTAAAAGCCGGAACTCGGGCCTGCCTTGCGGCCTATAATGAAATCGACGGCATACAATGCCATACCAATAAGAAACTGCTGACGAAAATACTACGCGAACGCTGGGGATATGAAGGCCTCATTATTTCCGACGGCGGCGCTGTGGACCAACTGGCAGACCTGTTTGGCGGTCCTGAAAACGCGGTGGCCGCCGCGTTCAACGCCGGTCTCGAAATAAACCTCTGGAACGCCGCTTACGAGCATCTGGAAGACGCGGCGGCGCACGGCAAGGTAAAACTCGAAGTCATTGATCGGGCCGTACGGCGGATATTAATGGCGAAATTTGAAACCGGCCTGTTCGATCATCCGTTTACTGAGCCCGAGTTGGCCGGACGTGTTGTGGGCTGTCCGGCTTTCCGGGCAGTGAATTACAGAGCGGCGTGTGAATGCCCGGTACTGCTCAAAAATGAGCATCATCTTTTACCGCTTAGCAAATCGATCCGCCGCCTTGCCGTGATCGGCCCGAACGCGGACAATTTCTACAACCAACTCGGCGATTATACCGCTCCGCAGCGGGACGGCGGCATGACCGTGTTGAAGGGCATCCGCAGGAAACTGCCGGATGCGCAGGTGCTATACGCCCAGGGCTGCGCTGTCAGAAATCCTTCGAAAGAAGGGTTCCCGCAGGCGTTAGCAGCGGCCGGGAAATCCGAGCTCACGATCCTTGTGCTCGGCGGCAGCAGCACCCGCGGCTTTTCCAATCAATACGCCGCGAACGGCGCCGCCATCGTGCCTGAAAATCCGGAAAGGCCGCTGGAAATGGATTGCGGCGAAGGCCTGGATGTCGCCGGCCTTGAACTGGGCGGCGTGCAATTGGATCTGGCAAAAGAAATCATCGCGCTTGGCAAGCCTGTTGTGGTCGTGCTTATACAAGGACGTCCGCACGCTATTCCCTGGCTCGCAGAGCATTGCCAGGCCATTCTCTGCGGCTGGTACCCGGGGCAGGAAGGCGGCGCGGCGCTTGCGGATATCCTGTTCGGCGATGTCAATCCGAGCGGAAAGCTGACCGTTTCGATTCCGCGTTCCTCAGGACAATTGCCGGTCTATTATAACCACAAACCCTACAACGATTATGTCGACATGAAATCGTCGCCTTTGTATCCGTTCGGCTTTGGCCTCAGTTATACCCGGTTTGCTTATAGCAATCTGCGGCTTGATCAGCCAAAAATGTCGGCAAGCGATATCGAGAAGGGGCAAAAAGCCGTTATATCGGTGGATATTAAAAACACCGGAGCTGTTGCCGGAGCCGAGACCGCGCAGCTGTATATACACGATTGCGAATCATGCGTATCGCGCAGGGTCAGAGAGCTGAAGGGCTTTGAAAAAATAACGCTGCAGCCCGGCGAAACAAAAACCGTGGTGTTTACGCTTAGTTTGGGTGATTTAGGCGTTTGGAATGAAGATATGGAATTTGTCCTCGAACCGGGCACCGTACAAATTTTTGTCGGCTCGAGCAGCGCGGATGCCGCGCAAATCGATTTGGTTATCGAAGGCCGGTTATCGTAAACCTGCAGCATCATGAACGGCCATGATATAATGCTGTTCATGAAGCAGATGGATACAACGATAAGGAGCGGTAAATAGTGAGTTCATGCATGTACTGTCATAAAGAAATTGAATCCTCTCATGCTGCAGTGGTTGGAAAAGAAAAAATTCAAATCACCTGTTGTTCGGATGAATGTGTCGATAAGTCGGAAAAATTTATACTATATGCCGATCGGCACAAACCGCATTTTATATCGATTATGGTTGCTGCCATAGTTATATTTTTTACAGGGGTCATCCTATTAAGCGCAGCAAAGATAATAGTCGGAAGCATCTTATTCAGTATCGGCTTTGGTTTGCTGGGTCTTGATATTCTGCTCTTTCCCTTCGCAACACCTCAGACCTTTGATTCGTTAGGAATTAAAAAAACAGCGAGTTTGGCGCGGATTATTGGCCTGGTTATTCTTGGCGGCAGCTTGCTGATGGCGCTTGCGATGCTAATGTAGGAGATAATTCTAAAAACGAGCCGAAACAGTAGTTTTACGCATAATAAACGATTTATTTCTTCGTTATATAAATACCCACGTATTATTCTCCAGGAACTAATAGATGACAGATGTCCTGTTCTTAGTATGTCCGCTGTGTACGGCGCTGCGCCAGATCATACCGTCTTAGGAAACGATCCGGTTTCAGGCCGTGCCGCATATAATCCAGCAGCAGCTCCGCGCAGGCGCGGCTGTCGCTGCATGCGTCATGATGATCTAAATCGAGGCGCAAGTAATCGCACAAGGTGTTGAGTTTGTGGTTTTCTAGATCAGGATAACAAACTCGTCCCATCATGCAGGTACAGGCATAATAGGTGAAGGGCTGCCATTCTATTCTGTAGTCATTCAAACACTGCGCCAGGACGCGCATATCAAACGGGGCGTTATGCGCAACCAGCAGCCCGCTGTTCATGAATGGCTCGATCTTTTCCCACAGTTCCGGAAACGTAGGCTGATCGGCTACCATACGCGGCGTAATGCCGGTAAGCTGGATGTTGAAAGGATCGAAGTGCGATTCCGGATTAACGAGGGAGAAGAAATTATCCACGACGCGGTTGTTTTCAATAACGGTAATACCGATGGCGCTGATGCGGTCATTGGTGTAATTCGGAGTTTCCACGTCAAATGCAATGTAGCGGCTGTTCATTTTTCAGCACCTTCTCTTAACGCGTTATCTTCGATATGGCGCAGCTTATTCAGAATGGCCGTATCCGCCGGGCAGAATTCGTATTGAGGAATCTCGTCCACGGTGATCCAGCGGATATCTTTATGCTCTAATTTTTGCGGCGTTCCCTCCACAATCGTCGCATTGTACAAGGTCAGACGGATAGAAATATCCGGATACTCGTGTATTACCGTCATAAATTCGCTGCCCATGGTAAGCGTAATGGCAAGCTCCTCCCGACATTCACGGATGAGAGCCTGCATCTTGGTCTCGCCCTGTTCTACCTTGCCGCCGACAAATTCCCACAGCAACGCCCGCGATTTTGTTTCCGGTCTCTGGCAGATCATGAATTTATTTTTATCCCAGATCAGAGCTGCAACAACTTCAGTCATGTGGCGTAGCCTCCATATTTTGTCTATTGTAAGCTGAACGGCGAATATAGTCAAACGCCTTGCCCAATTTTATAGGATATGTTTTCGCAACTCGTCCATGACCCGGTCGATTGGAATCCGTTTACATAACAGCAGAACACGATTATTATGTTGATGCGGCAAATTCGCAAAACAGGAACGACACATCAGGCAAGGCTGCGCGAGTTGAGAGAGGAATCATGAAAGAAAGATCAATAGACAGATCGGCTGCTCCTTTCGATATAGAAGGCACATATAGCAACAAGCAAACCCACAGCAATCTGCACACGCACAGCCGATTTTGCGACGGCGCGGGAACGCCGGATGATTATGTCCGATACGCTCTGGAAAAAGGTTTTACCGACCTGGGGTTTTCCTCTCATGCGCCGGTTCCTTTTAACAGTAAATGGAATATGACAAAGCAAAGAGCCGATGAATATGTCGCATATATTCAGCAGTTGAAAAAAGAGTACGCCGGCCGCATCCGGATTTATTGCGGTATGGAAATTGATTATCTGCATGGCGACGACCGTGGAATATTCGGCAGATACGGCCTTGACTTCACGATAGGCGCCGTGCATTTTGCAGGCGCCGCGCCCGGCCCGTTTTATGATATCGAGGGCGGTGTGGGTGCGTTTGAAAGCGCGTTAGAGACCTTTGCGGGCGGGGATATCAGGAAGCTTGTCACGCTGTATTACTCACTGGTGCGGGAAATGCTTCGGCACGAGCGCTTTGACGTGTTGGCGCATCTGGACGTTATCAAGAAGAACAACGGAGACAGCCGGTATTTCAGAGAGAGCGATACGTGGTATAGAAAAGAGATTGCCGAAACACTGGATCTGGCAGCGCGGCAAGGGGCGGTTGTCGAGGTGAATACGGGAGGCCTTGCCAGGGGACGGGTGGACAGTGTATATCCCTCCGAATGGATCCTCCGTGAAATGAGCAAACGAGACATCCCCGTCACGCTTGGTTCGGATGCCCATTCGCCAGAACAGCTTGATTTTTACTTTGAAGAAGCCACAAGACTCGTCCGTTCAGCCGGGTACGGCAGATTGTATGATTATCGGGACGGTACTTGGGTGAGCCGGAATATTAATGACTAAAAAGAGAATATTGAAATTATGACAGATCAAAATTGGTAAATTATTTCGATACATCAATTTTATCACCAATTGAATAAAAAGAATAATTATTTACGACATATCCTGTTTGTAAATTAATTCCGTTTTATGCTGTATAGATAACGAAAAACACCGGAATTGTTGGATTTCCGGTGTTTTTTATGACGGAAAATCATATTATTTTCGAAAGACGTGGGGGTACGTCAATCCCTGATTTATTATATCTGCAGCATGTGCTATAATCCTGTAAACGACATGTGACAGTCAAACCGATCAAAATTATCATTTGGCAGTCTGCTTGCCGTTTATAGGATAATAAAATGCAGAGTAAGAGGGTGTGTCCGGCGATACGTAACAGACCCTAATCTGTCAGAATAATAGCCGCATGAGGTTTAAGAATTTGAGGAAATAGCTATGAAAAAAGTACTTGCAATGCTGCTTCTTGCTACAGTGTTGCTGGCAGGGCTGCTTTCCGGATGCACTGCGGGCGATGCGGTTCTGACCGGCACAGTCGCGGAAATTGATGAGGACGGCAATGTCTATCTTGACGGTATCTTGCCGGAGGATGTGGCAAACGCCGGCATCGAAGCTGGCGATAAGGTGTGTTTATCCGTGAATGGTAAAACCTGGGATATGGTTTTTGCAGGAAACATCGGAGACAGCGCAAGCAAGATGTTTGAACCAGCGCTGGCTTTTGAAGGCGATACGATAGCTGTTTTCATAAAGTATCGTAATTGCGCCGAAGAACTGGGTGTTTCTGCAGACAGCGATACAAGGGTAGAGATCGTTCTTTCGAAGCCTAAAGGACTCGCGGGCTGGTATCAGGTACTCTACACCGAGTTTTCTGATGAACGGTCAAATGACCGCAGCGAGTTTGCTTCGGATGCTCAATTTGCTAACTTTCGGGAAATAGCCTTCGGAGGTATTAAGTCCCATAACATTTACCGTTCCAGCACACCGGTATCTCCTGAACTCGGCAGGGCGTCTTGCACCGATCGCCTGATCGAAAACGCGAAAATTCGAACGGTTGTGAATCTCAAGGATTCGAGCGAAGATGTAGAAGCGTTTATGGGCGAAGCGGGTTTTGACTCGCCTTACTATAAGTCCCTTTATGATTGCGGCCATGTGGTCACGTTGAATATCGGAAAGGATTTCAGCTCCGCCGACTATAAGGATAAGCTGAAAAGAGGCGTCGAGTTCATGCTTGCAAACGAGGGGCCGTATTTGATCCATTGCGCCGAGGGCAAGAGCAGAACAGGCTTCGTGCTCTTTGTTTTAGAAGCGTTTATGGGGGCCGGTCTTGAGGATATTCACGACGACTATCTGGAAAGCTGGGTGAACTTTTATCACTACACCGAAGAATCTGAAGCTTATAAGGATATTTGGAAGATGAGGGGCGGACAGATCGTCACTTACCTAACCGGTGAGGAGGATTACGGTAAAGTGAGCGCCGGACAGCTTCAGGCTGCATCCGCAAGTTATTTGCTTGATTGCGGTTTGACCGAAGCGCAGCTTACAGAACTGAGAGCCTTGCTTTCGGGGAATTGAGAATGGCAGTAAAAGAAAAAAGGAGGAATTGAGCGTAAGCTCCATATTTTGGCACAACAATATGACAAGGTGGAAAACAAGCTTGAAAAAGATAATAATTGGCGAAGAAGAAATCTTGATCGGCGAAAACTCTGTTCGGCAATTGGCGGACGACGAATTGGATCGGGCCTGCGGTGGGGATGGCGTTGACGGCGTTATCAGAAAGGTCTTGTCTGCGACCAGTGCAACTTCTGGTGTAGTCTGCCTCGGAATTTTATGCAAAAAAGGTATATTATCGAGTATCACGAAAACACGGGCTGCCGGGGAACGCTGAGAAGTGAAGAATGACACATTATTCAGGAGATCCAGTTTGAACAACAGCAGCCTGAAAATCTGGTCGGGTCAGTACATTGCGCTGGTAGGAAAACGATAGTGTTCTAATAAGGTACCACAAACTAAAATGTGTAGGAGGATGGCTATGAACGGTTTATCAACGGAACTGAGGCAACGCATGGAGGAAGCCGGCAAGGACGCGGCATGGGTGGAAAAGGTTCGCGCAGCTGCTGATTGGGACGTCTATGCAGCGCTGCTGGCCGAAAAGGGCATCGAGGCGCCGGCGGAGCTTAAGAAAACGTTTTCCGCGGGCTGTGCAAGCAAAACTGGAAAGCTGGATGATGATGAGCTGGAGAACGTTTCCGGGGGATGGAAAAACATCTTCGAATGTCCTCGGGAATACAATGGCTTTTTATGTGAATCGACCTTTTGCCCCCATGCGATTTATGTGCAAAATACACCTGATATATTCCATTACAGGAAGTTCTGCGATCAGGGTTATTGGGCGAAAGATTATACCTATTAAGGGAGGCAAAAATAATCCACTTTCATTTTACATGGACGCCGCAAGGCGTTCTTTTTTAGTCCTATACGAAACACTGACGGCGAAAACAAAGTGAAGAGGTTTTCAGTCTTTCCTTCGTATCACCGGAATCTGTTTCATTTTCTTTGAGGCGTTAACAAATTAACGACAGCTTAATCCGATTATCCTCAATCAAGGTACGTGATGAGTTGAAGATGCTTGAGAACTACCTGAGCATCTGCCGCATACGCTATGACAATCAGCTCAGCGCTATAATCAACTAGGGCTTTGACGATTACCCTCTTAGGCCGAGTTGTGACAACATAGGCACTTGAAGATGTGATTGTCTTCACATCTTAGGGGAGTGGCTAATTAATGTCGAATAGAACATCGGTTTTGTGCATCAAGAGATAAACCATGCTCGGAATTACTGACAAAACAACGAGAATTACTATTCCTGCAAAGGTATAGGAAAAATTGTTCAACGGAAAATAGAACATGATTTGTTGTAACACATCAAATTTTGTATATGTTCCAAATTTCCAAAAAAGAAGTAACGAAACAGGAATGCCCAATATACTCCCAAGCGCAACAACAATACTGATCTGAAAAATATTCAGCCTGACAATCCGCCAGAAATTCAACCCACAAATTCTAAGCAAAGCAAAGTTTTTCATTTTTAGTTTCGTTTTAGCCAGCAACTGACTTGACATGATAATTAATGCTGTAAAGGCGAGAACAATCATTAAACTGGAAACGTATATATCTATCATGAGTTTATAAATTTTGTAAGTTTGAACCTCTTTTTGAAAATCTTCAAAGACCATGTTGGGAACCTGGTTTGATAGACTGCTTATAGCCTGACTTATATCTTCAGATGAATATCCTTGCTTAGAATAAACACTGACATTGCTGTAAGTTGCATCAAGTCCATAGATTGATAATGCTTCGTCAAGAGTCAAAACAGAAAACGCTTTGCCGAATGATCCCGAAGTGCTAAACAAGCCATCAGTGTTTCTGATTATAGCGCCTACTTTTGCTATGATATCTTTTCTGTAAAACACATCGGCCTGATCATAAACCACGAAACCGTTAATCTTTTCATCTGTCATAATACCCGACAGATGTATTTCATCACCTACATGAAAAGTAGTACTGTTATACGCACCTTTTTGTCCGTATGGCACATAAGCTTTCATGATACCGCCATCTGTAAGGGGCCTAATTTCATAAGCCGGTACTCGCAGAACAATTTCATCTCCGGATGATATTTTTGCCAGATCAATTTTCCCCTCAACAACAGAGTTTTCGAGACTTTTCAAGACACTTTCCGGATAAGTTAATATCTCAGCGCCAACTAATATTTCCTGATTTTGGTACCCGAATTTATTTCTGAAAAAATCAATATCGATAATACCGTTTTGAACAGTAGCAGAATATTGATTGTCCAACATATAATCATGAGCATCGATATAGTCATCCATTTGATCTTCGGTAATCAGAACGCATAATTTGTTGATTTCTTTGTAAGTCTTGACCGCATCAACTTGAGGGAGTGATTCCAGATTTTTTATGAAAGCACTATCAGCGCCCAGTTGCTCATAATGATCTGTATAGTAAAATGATTTCTTATTATTGTCTAGCGGAATTGAAGGCAAACCTCTTACAGCAAATAGACAATCGTAATCTTTAGGCAGTTTGCCTGCTGCTTGTTCGTAAACATCCGAACAAAAATACCTGGCGTAAAACTCGCCAAAGGAGAGCAGAGAAAACAACAAGGTAACAAGAGTCATAAGAGCAATTAGGCTTCGTCTATTCTGCTTAAATACAAACGAGATCAATCGTGTTTTTCGAGCAGCAATCGAAAACCGATCTACTTTTACCTCGTTTTCTTGCAATGCGGCTCGGATTGCAAAGCTGCTATATATAAGTACTAATAGAACAATACCTATCAATGCTGATAGTAATAATGCCACTGTTGTTTTTAAATCAATAAAATATTGTATTTTTTGTCCAAGAAATAATGACACTGAATTTAATAATAGATTTGAAATGCCGCAGCTGGCAGCGATCCCAAGAAACGATCCGAGCAAGCCCAGAAAAATCAACTCAAAACAAATTATGAACCTGATGTCCGATTTGTACAACCCTTGTTTATGATAAATGTAAATACGCTTAGACAAGCGTTTTCGGTTTAGGATAAGAATCATATATATTGAGACCATCATTGTAATCATCATCAGAACTGCAAATTCGTTGGGCACATTGAAACTGCTTCTATTCTCAAGTGAATTATTAATATTTCTTAACAAGTTTGAATCGTTTTCTGATGAATTTGAGGCTCCCAACTTTCGGGCTATCAGGATTTGCCTGGAAAGTTGTGCCGTTTGCGAATAGATGCGGTTAGCTTCCTGCTCAGTTACGAATGCATTGAGCGAGCCAATATTATTATAATTTTGTTCATCTCGCTGTGGCCATAGGTGCCCGAAATCAAGAATAATCCCTGATATCGTATATGGAGAGTCAAAAATCACGATCTGATCACCTGGCTCTTGCTTGCCCATCGCTTCTGCCATGCTTTCCGTCAATGCAATTTCTTCTGCCTTGGCAGGAAAAGATCCTTTCAGCAATGTAATCTCTCCAAGTTTCCGAGCTGTTTCATCAGCAAACCCAACACGCAAGACCTTCGTTTCGTTCAATTTTTCTTGATAGACAACAGAAAGAACACCATATTTTTCATAATTAAAACCTGGCATCATTTTAGCAATGTCACTGTCTGAAAAACTTATATCCAGGTTGTCTGATTTTTCATCATCGTAGTATATGTCTGTGAAGTTTCCAAATACTCTCTTTTGCGAAACCTCAACTTGGTTCATAATAGAGTTTGTAATATTGAATTGAGTGGCTGGTATTATAAGAAAAAGAAATACACAAATAAATAACAATATGTTACCGCGATTTCTCTTTAACAGACTCTTAAAGGCGATCCTGACAAGGACGGGAATTTTTCTCATATAGCAACCTTTCACTTATCCAATGATAAATACCCATCACTCATTGTAAATACATTGTTGGCAATTTTAAGCCACTCAACATCATGTGTGACAATGACAAATGTTTGTTTCATCTGCCGATTTGAAGTCTCAACAAATTCCATAACATTTTTAGCAGAATCCATGTCGAGATTGCCCGTTGGCTCATCCGCCAAAATTAATGATGGCTTTATCAGTAACGCTCTCGCGATGGCGGTTCGTTGGCGCTCTCCTCCGGAAAGCTGACCAGGGTAAAACTTTAGACGGTGTTTGAGATTAAGCATGCTGAATATTTCGTCTTCTGCCGTCGAATCGTAGGGAATGTTGTTAATATCAAAAGGCAATCGAACATTATTAATGACCGATAGTTCATCAATCAAGTTGAATTCCTGGAAGACGAAACCAACTCTCATACTACGTAAGTTAGCTAGTTTTTTTTCACTGAGCGAATAGATCGAATTGCCTTCAATAAATACTTGCCCTTCACTCGGCTTCATCAACCCCCCTAGCACCTTAAGCAACGTGCTTTTTCCAGATCCGCTCCGGCCGATAATGACATTGATTGTTCCGTCAATTATCCTCAAAGAAGAAGGTTTTAAAGCTTCGACAACAATTTTTCCAGAGCAAAAATTTTTACTTATGTTTGAGGCTGTTAATACATCGCTCACAATAATCTCCCCTTTTCGATATTGATAGCAATGACAAAATAGGTTGTTTTAGCAACCTATTTTGTCATATGTATTGTCTCAACTATTACCTGAAATCAAAGTTCCACCAGGCTGTTGACGTATGCCGCAAATTGCCATCAACGTAGTATTCAAATAGCGATGAGCCTTTAACCGATCCAGGATATACTCTAAACATTCTATAGCTTGTATTTGTATAAAATGGCGATTGGTATCGAACAGTGTTTCCAATGTTTGGTCCTGTTTGATAATTGATATACCCATAGAAGTACATATTGTTTTCTTCTGCCGTTGATTCTGTTGATCCATAAGTATATTTGTAGGTATAGTTCGCTCCATGCCAAAACGTTAGATTTCCATTAACAGCAGCACTTACGGGGATAACTAGAAAGGCAACGATAGTAATAACAGTCATAACAATTGAGACTCTTTTCAACAAAAATTGATTAACATTTTTACTCATAAGTTCACCCCTCGATGTATTTTTACTACAACGTTCATTTATGGCTGAGTTAATCATCTTGACCTTACTTCATGGAACTCAACTGTCTAGCACTTATACTTCGTCTGAAAAACCTCGCTTGTTTCAATATTTTAATTTCTATTGGTAAATTAATTAAAGAATATATTAATAACTATTCTTTGTCAATAACATGTATTTTGCCGTATACGTCAATTTGTTTTCGGTCTTGCCAACAAGAAAATATCAATTTGCGCGGATCCGAGTACGCGGCCGCCGTATGTAATGGACTTGCACAGATTCTGGGGGCAAATCATCGCGCCGGTTTTTAGATCGTCACCAGCTTTATAATTGTGTCCAGATGGCTGTCTTATATCGCCAGTTTTATGTGGGTCTATGGTCGAATCACATTCTGCAGCATGAAAGATTTTTTCTTATTTAAGTAACCGCGAACTATTTAACGATAAAAGGCGGTCGGCGACGTCATCGGTACATGCAAAAAGCGATGGCATCCTTGACCTTCTCCGGGTCGTCGTTCAGGTTGTATTGGGCGGTCAGGCAGGCGTGGTACTGGTTGCCGTAATCGACATCTTGGTTGTCATAGATGGTTGTGTCGCCGGGGCCGGCCCAGCTCAGAAAGATGAAGGCATGGATCGGGGTGCCGCCGACATGGCCGGCAGCATCCATCGTGAAGCAGATCGCTCCTGGCTGGAGGCGAGACTGTCCAAAAAGGGTATTTTATCTAGAAGATAATCACAATTTAATATTATCCAGCAAGACAGAGCAGTATAATAAGAACAAGGGTAAAAGCACTGTCATTACGTTATTTGCGAGGATTTGACTATGAGTTATGTCGAAGGCCAGGATCGTCATCAGATCATGTTATTGCCAAAAAGCATCGAGCAGATGGTAGATGAGGAAAATCCTATCCGGATCATCGATGCTTTCGTCGATGGCTTGAATCTCGAAACCTTGAGCTTCACGAGAAGCAAACCCGCCGAAACCGGCCGGCCAGCCTATGACCCGCGCGATCTGCTCAAACTTTATATCTACGGCTATTTCAACAAAGTCCGGTCCAGCCGCAAACTCATGAAAGAATGTCAGCGCAACATCGAACTCTTCTACCTGTTGCGTCGTCTGATACAGGATTTTCGGACGATTGCCGTTTTCCGCAAACAAAATGCCACAGCTCTCAAAGGCGTTTTCCGCGAATTTGTCGGTATCTGCATGGCTATGGATCTATATCACGCCGAACTGGTAGCGATCGACGGCACCAAGATCCGGGCCGTGAACTGCTCAGGATCCGCAGCGACACAGCCAAAATCAAAGCCCGAATGTGCCTGTCGGAGCATCCGTTCGGCACAGTCAACATGAAACGAGCGC
Source organism: Clostridiaceae bacterium (assembly GCA_034927345.1). GTDB lineage: Bacteria > Bacillota > Clostridia > Saccharofermentanales > UBA5734 > JAYFQE01. The sequence continues at coordinate 44,630 of JAYFQE010000014.1, read as the reverse complement.
TCAATATAGTGGGCGCCAGGAAGCTGATCGTAGCCATGAAGGCGTAAATGATGCGGTAAGCCTGGCGTTTGTCCCAGCGCTGGGACATAAATCGTCAATTGTCAGGCGAAATGTGAATATTGAGCAACAAAAACACCGAAAACTCATCATTTCCGGTGTTTTCCTTTTCTGAAAAACGAGTTTTCAGACAATGTGTGGCGGAGAAGATGGGAATCGAACCCATGTGCCCATTCCTGGACAACTGCATTTCGAGTGCAGCGCGTTACGGCCTCTTCGCTACTTCTCCACTGGCGAAAGGGTACGAAGGCCATTATAACCAAGCCCGCCTGGCAAGTCAATCGTCGCCGGCGTCATAGCCGTTATAACCGGCCGGCCGGCGAAATAAATGGCGGCGGCCGCCGGTCAGTCTTTCCTGCAGACAGAAATTAAGAAAAACACCGCTGTAACGGATGCCCTCTTCATCAAACGGCAGTCCGATAATGCCTTGGCTGCTGGCTCTCCGGATAGCGTCTTCGACCCGGCGGTGAGGGATTTCCAGGCTGGCCGGATTCTGTTTTTGTTCGGTTCCGGCCAGGCCGAAAGGGTGTTCGATCGGCTGAGGCTGGTCATAATAAAGGGCTAAAAGCGGCTGCCGGCGATTGTCGGCAATCACAAAACCGGGAAAGTATAATAATAATGTATAATCGTCCCAGGTTTCAATCTGACTGATATGTTCGGCATAACGCAGGTAAAACCGGGCTTTTTCGGGTGATTTGCGGCAATGGCTGCCGATTGTGGCAGCGACAACCCAACGCCGGAAGGCTGCAACCTCCCGCTTTTTCAATTGCTCCCATACCGGATGGCCGGCTGCCGGATCGCCGAACTGCCGGTAAACAATCTGGTAATACCGGTTGCGTGTATCGGGCGGCAAATCAGTCTGACTGAAGAGGTGGTGTAAAAGACCGGCTTGCAGATCAAGATCGACCTGGCCAAGAATCTGATTGAATTGCGACTGACCGCCTTCATACAATCCGGCATTCTGGTTGAGAAAACACGCTCCGATCAGAGCGGCGCCTAAAGGCCATTCGCCGGAAACATGATATTGCTTCATAAAAGCTTCCAATGGTATATTATCGCGGGATAAAGCCCGCATCAGCTGACGGATAAAGTGCCGGGCGTCGGGCGCGGCTAAATCGCTGATGAGCGGCGCCGGCCCGCCGCCGGTTTCCCGTTTGATTTCGAGGATGCCGCACAGGATGGACATGGCGCGGGCAACGGCGGGGCAGGGGTAGGTTTGTTGAAAAAGAATCCAGCCGTTCTGGTATAAAGAAGGGCAGGCCCGTTCGCGAATAATCATATACAACTTGTCCGGAAATTTACCGGAGCGTATTTCCGGATCGCCTCGGCCGGCCAGCAATGGGAAGATCGCACGTAATTCACGGCTGGTCAACTCATGCGCCAAACGGATGGTCGCCTGGCCGAGGCTGGCGGCATTGATCCGTGCGGCCAGCCGGTCGCCCGTTTCCGTGTCGGCTTCATAAACCATTTCCTCCGGCAGCGGCAGCAATTGGCGGCTGGCGGCCAGACTGGCCTGGAAAGACCTGCCTTCACGGGGCTGTGCTTCCCCTTCTTCAGCCGGCGGCGCTGTCCGGCCGGGATCCGGATGGCCGGCTTTCCTGATCATGATCCGTAGCGGGGTCCTTGCTGCAGAGCGGCAGGCAAGGCGTCGACGGCATCTTGTATTTCCAATGCGGTATGCGTGAGCCGTTCAACAATCTCGGCCAGACCGGTGTCGAAGCTGGTCAGCGTTTGCTGAACATACCGGGACGATGATTCGGTAAAATCACTTAACGTCGTATTCAACGTCGAGTTTATTTGTCCCATCTGTGAACCGATTTCACTGGTATGACCGGCGATAGCGGCAGTTTCCCGGTTTATTTGCTCCAGCAGCTGGTTCAAATCAGTTTTAAGCTGGCCGCTGAACTGTTCAACCTGTTCTCTCATGGCCGAAATATGCTGATCGGCGCAGCTTTCTTGTTCGGCGGCTGTCTGCCGGGCTTGCCCGGCGGCCTGAATGGCCTCGCGGACCATTTCGCTCAGCTGCCGGCTGCTTCCGTCAAGTTGACGGCCAAATTCCTGTAAAGAACCGGCCAGACTTTGTTCATTGCCCTGGTAAAGCGCGGCCATGCCTTCCGCCGAATGAGCCATAACCTGCAGCTGCTCGTCGATTTTAGCAAAATCGGCGGCCATGCCGGTGCGGGCGGCGGCCGTTTCTTCAATCGCCTGGCGCGTGTCCTTGAGCAGGCCGTCCGATTGCTGGCGGACCGTTTCCAGAGCGCGCATGGCATATTCGATGTAATTTTTTACGTCGGCCATTAAAGTGCTCATCTGGGCTATTTCCTTATTTATGGGATTCATATGGGCGGCCAATTCGGTCGATAAAGCGGCGGCAAAACGTGACGCCAGTTCCTGCATGCCCTGTTCCTGACGGTTGGTCAGTTCGCCGGCCAGCCGGCCTAGCGTCGAGGCGGCCTGCTGAATCGGCGGGGCGACGCTTTCGGTCAGAACCTGCTCCACACTGCGGCGGATCCCGTCGGCCATATCGCTTTCGGCCAGCCGGCCGGCCGTTTCGTTAAAGGATTGCAGCGTATCCTTCATTTCCCGGTCATAAACCATAAAAGAATCAATCAGCATGGCGATGCCGGCTTGATCGTTGAAGACAGGCAGATGCCGCGACAAGGCAAGATAAAGATCATCCAGCCGCAGCTGCATTTGGCGGCGGCAGTGGTGAGCGTCGGCTGCCGTCAGCAGGGCGGCGGCTAAACTGGTCAGCAAGGGCAGCAAGATCAGAACAGGCGACAGTTCTTGTGTCGGCGGCGGCAGCGGCTGTTGAATCAGCGCGGATACCAAAGCTCCGAGAAGACCGATGGCCAGCATCCGCGCCGATGGTTTAAAACTGATCGCGCTCTGTTGAGATGGCGATAAAAGATCGTCGGTACGCAGGTAATTTTTCGGATCGGGCAGCCAGCGCCCTTGATACAGCTCGCCACAGTCTTGCTGCATCTGTTCGAAAGCCAGATTAACAGGCCCTGGGGTAATCTGATGAAAATAATTGCTGACAGCCGGCAGATGGTCGAGACTGCGTCCCTGAAGCTGGTCGATCTGCCAGCTGAGCGTATCGGCCGGTTCGAGGACCGAGCGGCGCATCCGGTAAGCAACCAAACGGTAGACCAGAGCCATTCCGATCAGAATCAGCGGGATCAAAAAGGATATCAGCCAATGCAGGAGATTCATGCCGGCAAATTCTATGATGACCATTGCGAATGTCATAATGCGATCCTCTCTCAATTATAGCGGTGGATTTAATGCGGCAAGCGACGGCAGGACAAAAAGGCCGTCCTTGCGGATCAGCGTTTGATCAAACCATATCTCTCCGCCGCCGTAATCCGGCCGCTGGATCGCGACCATATCCCAATGAATGGATGAATCATTGCCGTTGGGCGCGTCGGTATAGCAGGCGCCGGGAGTGAAATGGAAAGAACCGGTGATCTTCTCATCAAACAGGGTGTTGCAAAACGGCCGGCGGACAAGCGGATTAAATCCGATGGCAAATTCACCGATATAGCGTGCCCCGGGATCTGTGTCGAGAACCTTTGTCAGGATGGCTTCGTTTTGATCGGCGCGGGCGCGGGCGATCCGTCCTTTTTCGAATTCGAGACGGACGCCGGTCAGGGTGTGTCCCCAGTACAATGTCGGCGTATTGAAGGTGATAAAACCTTCGGCCGACTCTTTAACCGGAGCGGTAAAGCACTCGCCGTCCGGCAGATTGTATTCGCCGCAGCAGGGAACGGCCGGAATGCCGCGGATGGAAAACCGCAGATCGGTTCCCGGACCGGTGATCCGAACCCGGTCCGTATGCTGCATCAGATCCTTGAGCGGCTGGACATTGTTCTGCATAGCCGCGTAATCGATACAAGATACGTCAAGGACAAAATCCAGGTACGAATCGAAAGCCATGCCGGCTCGCTGGGCTTGTCCCGGCGTCGGGTATTCAAAAAGAACCCAGCGGCGCTGGTTGTTGAGTAAATCCTTAAAGGGTTTGGCTGCGCGGGCATCCATCTGGCGTATGGCGGGATCGATACTGTTCAGTTCCTGGTCATTGACATAGGACCGGATAACGATATCGCCGACCAGATTTTGGAACCGGCGAATGCCGCAGGCCGCCTTATCGGCCAGAAAAGCCGCCGTAGCGCCTCCGTCGTTCGGATCATAAAGCTCAAGCAGCTGACGCGTTATTTCCTGATTGGTCCATTCGACCTGGGCCAGGGCGCCGATTGTTTTCGTCTCTTTCAGAATTGCTTTGACCAACGGCAGGGCGTTCATATCGGCGGTTATCTGGAAGGCTTCGCCCCGTTTGATTTTTAACGAATGATGCAGCATTAAACGGGCCAATCGGTCTAAACGCGGATCTTGCATGCTTAACCTCCTGCTTATGAACCATGATCATAAACATTATATCAGATTGAAGCTGGCGATTCCGTTTGTCATCATGCTGTAATTTTATGAGGGCTTCAGCGCGGCCAGAACAGCGGCGAGACTATCGTTGTCTTCAACGGGCCATACCGCTGCCGCAGGTATTATTTTCCGGATCAGGCCGCATAAGACTTTACCGGGACCGAATTCGACGAACCGGGAAGCTCCGTCATGCGACAAACAGAGAACCTCATCGACCCAGCGGACCGGGCTGGCCATCTGGACGGCCAGGTGTTCCGGCCAATTGGTCGGACCGGTCAGACAGCGGCCGTCCGGATTGCCGTAGATCCGGCCTTCGGTTGCGTGAAAAGTCAACCCGGAAGCATAATGGCTCAGAGCCCTGGCTGCGTCGGCCATCAGCGGGGTATGAAAAGCGCCGTTGACATTGAGGCGTATCGTCCGGCGTGCTCCGGCTAATTGCAAAACCCGCGCGCAATCGGCCGCGGCGGCTTCTTCGCCGGATATGACCAGCTGGCCCGGCGCGTTGAAATTGGCGGCGAAAATCCGGGACTGGTAAGCCGGCTGTTCCAGAACGGCCATGATCTGATCGTCGGTTAATCCCAGAATGGCATACATGGCGCCCGGCTTCTGTTCAGCCGCTTCCTGCATGAGACGGGCCCGCTCCCGCACCAGTCCGAGCAGACTGGCGAAATCGAGAATGCCGGCCGCTCCCAGCGCGCTGTATTCGCCCAGGGAAAATCCGGCGAATCGGCACGATGAAACCGGCAGTCCGGGTCCGCCCTGATCATTGACTGCCGAAACAAAAGCCCGCCAGACCGCCAGGCTGAGGGTAACAACCGACGGTTGTATATAGCGGGTCAGGGTGAGCTGGTCGCCGGACAAACTTAAAAGATCACAGCCGAGAATATCGGCAGCTTCTTCATAAACCAGGCGGGCATTTTCATGGCCGGCGCAGATCTGGCGCCCCATTCCCGGGTATTGCGAGCCTTGTCCGGAAAAAACACAAGCGAGCATGACGATAACTTCCTTCCACTTGACAGTAATGACGACATCCTTTATCATCAATATAAGATTTGATAATCAAAATATTTGACATACGAAAGATCATAGCCATACAATACCGGATTATGGTCAAGAAATCAAGGTGAGGTTTTCATGGCACAATTAAAAATGACCGGCACAGGCAGTTATCTGCCGGACTTGATCGTTACCAACGACATGATGGCTCAGATTGTGGATACCAGTGACAAGTGGATAACATCGAGAACCGGAATATCGGAACGTCGCCTATCTGCCGGCGAACCAACCTGGTACATGGCTGCACAGGCCGCGCAGCGGGCTTTGTCCGCGGCGGGACTGGAAGCGGCCGCGCTGGATGTCATTTTAGTGACGACGGTGACGCCGGACTACTTCCTGCCCTCGACTGCCTGTATTCTACAGGCAGAATTGGGCGCGGACCATGCGTTTTGCCTGGATGTTAACGCAGCTTGCACCGGCTTTGTTTACGCGCTCGATCTGGCCAACCGGTATCTGCAGGATCCGAAGATCGCGCATGTTCTTCTCGTTTCAGCAGAAAATCTCAGTAAACTAGTCGATTTCAAAGACCGTTCGACGTGCGTGCTCTTTGGCGACGGCGCCAGTGCTATCGTCTGCAGCCGTTCTGCTGAAGATGAATCCAGCGCCGTCCTGGCGACCCGTCTCGGGGCTGAAGGGAAAAACGGCCGCTGCCTGGTCAGCCGGGCTCTGCAGATCAGCCATCCGTTTATGAATCCGGATTCAGTCTGGCCGGATCGTTTTGGCGAACAGAAAAATCACTTTGTACAAATGGAAGGCCAGGAAGTCTTTAAATTTGCTGTCCGTGTCCTGGCGGACAGCCTTCTGGACGTCGCCGGTCAAGCCGGCCTTGCTTTAGAGGATTTGGCCTTTATCATTCCGCACCAGGCCAATTCCAGGATTGTTGAGGCCGCCGCCCGGCGGATGAAAGTTGATCCTGGCTTAATGGTTTCCCGCATGTCCGATTTTGGCAACACTTCTTCAGCCAGCATACCGATTTGCCTTGATGAACTGATCTGCTCCGGACGGCTGAAAAGGGGCGATAAAGTGGCTGTATGCGGCTTTGGCGCCGGTTTGACTTACGGAGCGGCGATTTTTGTTTATTAGCGGCCAGACAGCCGATATTTATGGATGATGACCCTATTGATGAATAAGGAAGGATGATTCGATGTATCAAAATTTGATTTGCCGGTTACTGGGTATTGATTACCCGATTATACAAGGCGGTATGGCCTGGGTGGCCAACGCCTCGCTGGCGGCGGCCGTATCCAATGGCGGCGGCCTGGGTCTGATTGCCGCCGGATCCATGAATGCCGGACTGTTGCGGCAGGAAATCCGAAAAGCCCGTGAAATGACCGATAAAGCGTTCGGGGTTAATATTATGCTGATGAATCCCGAGGTTGAGGCTTTGGCCGATGTTGTTCGCGAGGAACGGGTCGCGGTGGTAACGACCGGCGCCGGTTCTCCCGGAAAATTTATCCAGGGCTGGAAAGACGCCGGCATCCGGGTTATTCCGGTTATCGCTTCGGTTGCTTACGCGAAAAGAATGGAAAATCTGGGCGCCGACGCGGTGGTTGCCGAGGGGATGGAATCGGGCGGCCATATCGGCGAGCTGACGACGATGGTTCTCGTGCCGCAAGTTGTCGACGCGGTGCAGATTCCGGTTATCGCTGCCGGCGGCATCGCCGACGGCAGGGGCATAGCTGCCGCCATGATGCTGGGCGCCGCCGGCGTTCAGCTCGGCACCCGTTTTCTGGTATGCGAAGAATGCACGATCCATGATCAATACAAACAGCTCGTTTTAAAAGCACGCGATATTGACACGGTCGTCACCGGCCGCAGCGGCGGCCATCCGGTCCGTTCGCTGAAAAACAAGCTGGCGCGGCATTTACTCGAAATGGAAAAACAGGGCGCCACGTTCGATGAAATGGAAGCGATTACTGTCGGTTCTTTACGCAAAGCGGTCCAGGACGGCGATCTGGACCAGGGGTCTTTTATGGCCGGTCAGTCGGCCGGCCTCGTCAACAGGCGTCAGCCGGCCGCCGAGATGATCCGCGAGTTGTTTTCTGAAGCGGGCGCCTTGCTGGGCGAATCCTTCTGCGCCGGCGTTTCCGGGTTGCGCGGGACAGACGGAGGCGTTCGATGATCGCGCTGGTAACCGGAGCCTCGCGGGGAATCGGCGCGGCTATTGCCCGTGATCTGGCGGCTGCCGGTCATGATATCGCCCTGGTCTGCCGGAAAGAGGCCGCCAAAGCCGAGGCTGTTGCCGAAGAGTGCCGGAGTTACGGCGTGAAAGCCGTTGCTTTTCAAGCAGACATCAGCCTGGAAGACGACTGCTGCCGCCTGACTCAACAAATTCACGCCGCTATGGGCCCGGTTGGCATTCTGATAAATAATGCCGGCTTAACGCGCGACGGGCTGGTCATGCGGATGAGTCTGGAGCAATTTAAAACGGTTCTGGATGCTAATTTAACCGGATCCTTCCTGATGTGCCGTATGGTTTTGCCGGATATGGTCAAAGCCCGTCAGGGCAGGATCGTCAATCTGACTTCGGTGGCCGGTCTGCATGGCAACGCCGGGCAAGCCAATTATGCCGCTTCCAAAGCCGGTATTATCGGATTGACTAAAACGCTGGCCAAGGAAGTCGGCAGCCGCCAGATCACTGTAAATGCCGTGGCGCCGGGTTTTATCGAAACCGATATGACGTCTGTTTTGCCCGAAACCGTCAAAGCCGGCGCCCTCAAATCGATCAGCCTGGGCCGTTTTGGCCGGCCGGAAGACATATCCGGGGTTGTCGCTTTCCTGGTTTCACCGGCGGCGGCTTATATAACCGGACAGATTCTTGAAGTCTCAGGAGGAATGATTTTATGATGAACCAGACACCATCGCCGGTCGTCCGCGGCCGCAGGGTCGTGATTACCGGAGCGGGTGTAATAACCTCGATTGGTTTGAATCTCGACGCGTTCTGGCGCGCTTTAACCGAAGGACATCTGGGTATCGGCCTTTTGGAGGGAATGGATCCTGCGGTTCCGGATGTCCGGGTGGCCGCCCAGGTTCGGGATTTTGACCCGCTCCGATATATGGACCGCAAAGAAGCGCGGCGGATGGACCGGTATTGCCAGTTTGCCGTGGCGGCGGCGGCTGAAGCAATGCAGCGCAGCCGGCTGGATGTTGCGGCTTACGGCGCCTATCGGGTCGGAACGATCATCGGCAGCGGCGTCGGCGGTTTGGATACGATGGCGGTTGAATTCAGAAAACTGTATCTGAATGGCGGCCCGGGGCGGGTATCGCCTTTATTTATCCCGATGATGATTGCCAATATGGCAGCCGGCAAAGTATCCATGATCCATGGAACCAAAGGCAGCAACTTCTGCGTGACCACGGCCTGCGCTTCCGGATCGCATGCGCTTGGCGAGGCTTTCCGGGCGATTAAATACGGCCATTTGGACGCGTGTATTGCCGGCGGCGCCGAAGCGCCGGTCACCCCGGTCGCGCTGGCCGGCTTTACCAATATGAAAGCGCTCAGTAGCGCGACAGATCCTGCCGCGGCCTCAATTCCCTTTGATGCGCGGCGTGACGGATTTGTTATCGGCGAAGGCGCCGGCATAGTCATTCTTGAGGAACTGGAGCATGCCCTGGCGCGCGGCGCCGATATTTTGTGCGAGCTGGCCGGTTATGGCGCGACGGCCGACGCCTATCATATAACCAGCCCGGATCCGGAGGGCGAAGGCGCCGCCGAGGCAATGTGCCTGGCTATGGACGAAGCCGGCGTCGCGCCGGAGGACATCGGCTATATCAATGCTCATGGCACCGGGACGCCGCTGAACGATAAATATGAAACGCTGGCCATTAAAAAGGCTATGGCCGGATCGGCAAACTCCGTCCGGATCAGTTCAACCAAATCCATGACCGGACATCTTCTGGGCGCAGCCGGCGCCGTAGAGGCCATTGCCGTCGGCCTGGCGCTGCGGGACGGTTTGATCCCGCCGACGATCGGCCTGGAAGTGCCCGATCCGGAATGCGATCTGGATTATGTCCCCGGCCGGGCTGTTCATCAGCAAATCAGCGCCGCGCTGAACAATTCACTGGGCTTTGGCGGTCATAACGCCACGCTTTGTTTGAAAAAAATGGAGGTTTGACCATGCAGATCCAGGAAATTATCGATTTAATGAATCAGATGAGCCGGACCGGCTTAAACCTCTTGGAATTCGAATCGGCCGGAGAACGGCTCCGCCTGGAACGGCCGGCAGACGCGCCGGCGGCGGCGGAAACCGGTTCCGGACTGAATCATGCCGCCGCTTCCAAAGATGGCGCGGAATATGAAAATTACAGCGAATCGGCCGAAAAAGACCGCGAGCCGGCCGCCAAACCGGACGAAGGTCTGGTCAAATCTCCGGTCGTCGGAATTTTCTACGCCGCCTCGACGCCGGACTGTGAGCCTTTCGTCAAGATAGGCTCCCGGGTCGAATCCGGCGATACTTTATGTATTATCGAAGCGATGAAGCTGATGAATGAAGTGACCAGCCCGCACGCGGGGGAAATTCTGGAAATTTTTGTCGTTAACGGCCAGCGGATTGAATATGGCCAGCCCTTGATGCGGATTGGAGTGTTATGAGTATGTTGATGGACCGTCAGGCTATTGAAACCATTATCCCTCATCGTGAACCGTTCATTCTTGTGGATACAGTCGAAGAAATGAGCGAGGACCAGATCGTTGCCTGCAAGCAGGTGACCGGGCATGAAGATTTTTTCCGCGGCCATTTTCCGGGCTGTCCGGTTATGCCGGGCGTCTTGATTATCGAAGCCATGGCTCAGGCCGGGGCGATATGTGTTCTCAGCCGCGATGCTTTCCGCGGCCGAATAGCCTATTTCGGCGGTATGGATAAGGTCCGCTTCAAATGCAAGGTTTTCCCCGGCGATCTGCTGCGGCTGGAGGTTCACCTCGATCGCCTGCGCGGCACGATCGGCTTCGCGACCGGTCATGCCTATGTCGGCAGCCAACTGGCGGCTTCGGCGGAAATCATTTTCGCGATCGGAGACTCATAATGTTTCAGAAAATACTGATTGCCAACCGGGGTGAAATTGCGGTGACGATTATCCGGGCCTGCCGGGAAATGGGAATCCGCTCTGTTGCGGTCTGTTCGGAAGCGGATCGGACGGCCTTGCACGCCCAACTGGCCGACGAGTGCATCTGCATCGGCCCGGCGGCTGCCGGAGCCAGCTATCTCAACGCCCAGGCTTTATTGACGGCCTGTCTGGTCAGCGGCGCGGAAGCGATCCATCCGGGATTTGGATTTTTATCTGAAAATGCTGCTTTTGCCAGAATGTGCGAGAAGTGCGGTCTGGTTTTCATCGGACCGACCGAAACCATCATCAGCCGAATGGGCGACAAAGCATCGGCCCGCCAAACCGCTGCTGAAGCGGGCGTACCGGTTATCCCGGGAACAGAAGGCGTTTTGGACAGCGTTACCGACGCGCTGCGGGCAGCTTCGCAGATCGGCTATCCTGTCATGATCAAAGCGGCGGCGGGCGGCGGCGGTCGCGGCATGCGCCTGGCCTGGTCGGCGGATGAACTGCCCGCGGCCTGGCAGACAGCCCGCGCCGAAGCTCAGGCGTGTTTTGGCGATTACCGCGTTTACCTGGAGCGCTTTGTACAAAATCCCCGCCATATAGAAATCCAGCTGCTGGCCGATCAAAACGGCCGGGTGATCCATTTAGGCGACCGGGATTGTTCTATCCAGCGCCGCCATCAGAAAATGCTGGAAGAAGCGGTTTCGCCGTTCAGCGACGACGCTCTGCGCCGGGAAATGGGAGACGCGGCGGTCCGCCTGGCCCGCGCGGTGGATTACCGCGGCGTCGGCACAGTGGAATTTCTGGTGGACGCGGACCGCCATTTCTATTTTATGGAAATGAATACCCGGATTCAGGTGGAACATCCGGTAACCGAAGCGGTAACCGGCGTCAATCTGGTTCAGGAGCAAATAAAAGCGGCGGCCGGGCTGCCGCTTGAACTCAAACAAACAGACATCCGGTTTACCGGTCATGCAATGGAGTGCCGCATCAATGCCGAAGACCCCGCCCACGGCTTCCGTCCGTGTCCTGGGCAGGTAGAAAGCCTGCATTTGCCGGGCGGTCCGGGCGTACGGGTTGACAGCGCCCTTTACCAGGGCTATGTGATTCCGCCCGATTATGATTCGCTGATTGCCAAGCTCATCGTCCACGCGCCGACGCGGGATCAGGCGATCGCCCGGATGCGCCGGGCTTTGATGGAATTCTTGATCAGCGGCGTCGAGACAAATATCGATTATCATTTAGCTATTTTGCGTGATCCGGAATTTTTATCCGGTCGTTACGATATCGGTTATTTAGGCCGGAAAAATGATCAATTACAACAGCAGCTTCATGCCTGATCGAAGGAGGTCGTGATATGGTCGTCGATGCTTTGCGCCAAATGCGGGAACGTCTGGAAACAGATACTCAGCTTCGCCTGGTTCATCCGGGCAAAATAGCGGAAGCCGGCAGTCCGGCGCCGGAACTGCCCTATGTTTATCACAAACCGGTGCCGGTAGATTTATGGATCAAATGTCCCAACTGCAACGGCATCATGTTCCGCGAGGAATTTGAACGCGGCGGCAGCGTATGCGCCGCTTGCGGCCATCATTATCGTCTGGATTGCCGGACCCGCCTTTCCCTTACGGTCGACGACGGATCTTTTGTGGAATGGGATGCCGGCCTGACCAGTCAAAACCCGATCGATTTTAAAGGCTATTCCGAGAAACTCCGGCAGCTGCAAAAGGACACCGGCCTGACAGAAGCCGTGGTTTGCGGCAATGCCATGATCGGCGGTCATCCTTGTGCGATCGGCGTTATGGACAGCCGGTTTTTGATGGGCTCGATGGGTTCGGTGGTCGGTGAAAAGATAACCCGTTTATTTGAACGGGCCATGGACCTTGATTTGCCGGTCGTCCTGTTTGCCGCGTCCGGCGGCGCGCGCATGCAGGAAGGGACGCTGTCCTTGATGCAGATGGCTAAAACGGCGGCGGCTGTCGGCCGCTTCCAGGCGGCAGGCCACTTTTACATATCAGTTCTGACCGATCCGACAACCGGCGGCGTTACCGCCAGTTTTGCCAGCCTGGGCGACATCATTCTATCCGAACCGGGTACGCTGATCGGTTTTGCCGGCCGCCGGGTCATTGAAGGAACGATCGCCCAGGAATTGCCGGAAGGCTTTCAGCGAGCGGAATTTCTCCTGGAGCATGGCTTCCTCGATCAGATTGTGCCGCGTGCGCAGTTGAAAAAAACATTGGCTCGTTTACTGGGCATTCATGAAAAAACCGGCCGGGCATGGCAGCCGGATGCCGTGGCTGCGCTGCGGCAAGCCGATGAACAGGATAGCGGCGCCGAATTGCCGCCGGCGCCTGTTCGCAGCGGTTCGGAATGTCTGGATTTGATCCGCCTCAAGAACCGGCCGGTGATCGGCGATTACCTGCCCATCATTTTCGAAGACCTGGTTGAATTGCACGGCGACCGCCGTTATGGCGACGATCCCGCGCTTTGGTGCGGCCTTGGGCGGCTTGCCGGTCTGCCGGTTACATTGATCGGCCATCGAAAGGGCAAAACACTCGAAGAGAATACCCGTTGCAATTTTGGCATGCCTCATCCCGAGGGATATCGCAAAGCCATGCGGTTAATGACCCAGGCTGCCAAATTCAACCGGCCGGTAATCTGCCTGATCGATACGGCCGGAGCATACTGTGGCGTCGGCGCGGAAGAACGCGGCCAGGGAGAGGCGATTGCAGCCAATCTGCTGGGCATGATGCAGCTGAATGTTCCGCTGATCGGACTGGTGACCGGAGAAGGCGGCAGCGGCGGCGCTTTGGCCATCGGTGTCTGCGATGAACTGGCTATGTTGTCCAATGCCCTGTATTCGGTCATTTCACCCCGCGGGTTTGCTTCACTGCTTTGGAAAGATCCCGCCCGTGAACGGGAGGCGGCCGATGTCCTTCATATCACAGCCACGGAACTGCAAAATCTGGGTATTTGCGATGTTGTCGTGCCTGAACCGGCGGAAGGCGCGCATGCTCAGCCGGCCCAGACCGCGGCGGCAATCCGGCGTTATTTACTGGCTGCCCTGACGCGTCAGCTAGAGCAAGATCCGGCGCGGCGGCTTCAGGTACGTTACGAAAAATACCGCCGGTATGGCCGATTCAGTGAAGATTGAATAAAAAAAGTAGGTTTATCCGAACGACCGGCACAATGAACCAAAGTAAATCGGGACAAAAGAAAATTATGGCAGTAAAATAGGCTGTAGAGATACAACGTTAACTTCGTACAGCCTGGCATAAGCCTACGTGCTGAGTCGGTAAAGCAAAGCCGCGGTTATGCCGGGAATGACGAAGAAGAAGGTTCATGATGAGCAAGGTCCGAATACTCGTTGCGGAAGATGACCGTGAGATCAGCCGCTTGATTGAGCTGGCGCTGCAACGCGAAGAATTTATCGTCACATGCGCGTATAACGGCGCAGATGCGCTGCGCTTGTTTGAGCAAGAACGATGCCAGATCATGATACTCGATTTGATGCTTCCGGAGATCGACGGCTTCGAAGTGCTGCGCAGAATTCGGGATGAGAGCAACACGCCTGTTTTAATTCTCTCCGCCAAGGACGCTGAGTCGGACAAGATCGTAGGTCTCGGGTTAGGCGCGGATGACTACATGACCAAGCCGTTCGGCGTGGGCGAACTTGTCGCGCGCGTAAAAGCGCAGCTCAGGAGGTATCTCGACTATTCGCCGGATGCGTCCGATGCCGCGGTCCTCCGGCGGACCGGAATAGAAATGAACACACAGACCTATGAGGTGACTGTCGGCGGCAGGCCGGTGACGCTGACCGCCAAGGAATTTGAGATCCTGAAGCTTTTCATGATGAACCCGAAGAAGGTTTTCACGAAGCAGCAATTATTCCGCAGCGTGTGGGGCGGGGCGTATCTGAACGACGAAAACACAGTCATGGTGCACATCAGCCGCCTGCGTGAAAAGATCGAAGACGATCCGTCCGGCCCCAAGCGCATACAGACCGTATGGGGGATCGGCTATAAACTGGCTGATGAATAAGATGGATGCAATCTGGCTGAGCATAGCTTGTCTGTCTTTGGCGTTGAACGTTTTTCTAGTCTGCCGGCTTCTGTCGTTTAAACGTGGAATCGGGAGATTGGCCGGCGTTTTGGCGGATATCCGCAAATCAGGTTTTATGAGAAGAGCTCATTTGGGCTTTTTTAACGAGCCGTTTAAAGATCTGGGCACGGAGCTCAATGCGATCATGGATGAGTATCAGAACATCATCGAGGAAAATCAACGGCTGGAGCTTTCACACAAGCAACTGATCGCCAATATATCACACGATATCCGCACGCCGTTGACATCGCTCATGGGATATTCGGAAGTGCTGAAAGATCAGGGCTGCAGCCCTGAAGAACAGCGTGAATATCTGGAAATCATATATGCCAAGGCTGTTTCCATCAATCGGATGATTGATGAATTTTTCGATCTGGCGAAGCTGGAGGCTGAAGATACCGCTATGGAACTGACTCCGGTGAATCTGGCGGAGATCGTTCAGGAATCGCTGGCATCCTTCTACCAGGATTTTATCCAGGCATCCGTCACGCCGGCTGTCAGTATTCCGGATGAAAAAATTGTCGTATGGGGAAATCACGCCGCCATCGATCGCGTGCTGAACAACCTCATATCCAACGCGTTGAAATATGGTCTCGACGGCGGCGCGCTGGAGGTGTCCATGCGGGAGGAGGAGAACCGCGTCTGGGTGGACGTGCTGGACCGTGGACGCGGCATACCGGCATATGAGCTGCCCCGAGTGTTTGACCGGCTGTATACGGCGGAAGTGTCGCGCAACGCCGGCATGCGAGGCGCGGGGCTGGGATTGGCGATCGCCAGACAATTGGTTGAGAAACAAGGCGGAGAGATTACAGCACAAAGCACGCCTGGAGAACGGACGGTGTTTTCATTCTGCTTAAATAAGGTTAGTGAACAATCGGCAACCCATGAGTAAAATACAACATCGATTATGATTTAAGGTTTTTGTCAGGTTTATGCAAGCCTGGCGTGAGGAATCCCTGCTATGATGAATCTATATCAACGATAGGAGGGGATTTCGCCATGAAGAACGCAATATCCTCGGAATTTATAAAACTACGCAGATCGTGGGCGTTGATCCTGGCCGCGGCTGCGGCTTTTCTGCCTCCGGCGGTTGAATTTACACGCAGCGTTTCCGGTCATTCCGACAGGCCGGAATGGCTGGCATTCCTGTCGTCCCGTCAGGAGCTTGCTGTCAGCGGCATGATCATCATGGTGATGCTGCTGGCTGCCTGGATTTTCACGATGGAATACCAGCACGGCACAGCGGGCGCCCTTTTCATAACGGGTGTCAAACGGATCGAGATATTCACGGCAAAAATGGTTGCGCTGTCTGCTGTGATTACGGGGCTGCTCATCCTCTCCGCCGCTTCGCAATTGCTCTTTGGCGCGCTGGCCGTCGGTAAACCTCTGCCGGCTCCAGTTTTTTGGCAGTTTGTATCGGTAACGGCATGGTACGTGTTTTCCTATATCATGCTGGCTGCTGTTGTCGTTTTGCCTGCCGTACTGACCAAACGATTCGTACTCACAGCGGTCATCACGCTGGGGTATTATATCCTGATATTTCCTTTCCATACAAAAAATGCGTATGTCTGCCCTTTTATGACGCCAACCATCGTAGCGGCGAAGCTCTACGGCTCCACTAATTATATTTTCGCATTTTCTTATGACAATCTGACGACCGGTGTTCTGCCGGCCGGGGCGGCGCTCGCATGCCTGGCGGCCGCGGCGCTGGCGGCAGGCGCCGTCATATACCGCAAATCGGACGCGGTGCGGTAGGCGAGGTGGGTGCGATGATGTTTCAGGTGTTTGGCGCGGAGATCATGAAATACAAGCGGACGTTTATCCCGTGGCTTATCGTTGTCGGCGGTTTTTTCCCCGTATTTGTGGCGCTGCTTTTCCTGCTGACCAGCGATATCGCCATGTCATGGGAAATACTCGGCAGTACGTCGCTCAACTTCATGAATATGCTGGCGCTGCTTCTCGTCGCCGTGTTTACCGGGCACGCTTTCACCTCGGAATATCGCGACGGCCGGATTAATCAGACCTTTATCTACCCTGTGCCGCGGTTCATGCTTTACATCGTGAAATTCTTGATCGTCTGTCTGTTCGTACTCGGCATGTTCCTGGCGTTCATGATTTTTTTTGCGGCGGCCGGCTGCGTTTTCGCCGGCGAGCTGCCCGATAGTCATTTCGCCGGGGATTATATGCTGCTTCTGTTATTGACAGCCGCCGCCGACATAGCGATCGTTCCGGTGACGGCGGCAATAAGCGTCGCCGCCAAAAACGCCGGCGCCTATATCCTGGCCGGCGTTGCCTATTTCATCACCTATATGAGCTTTGCCGAATCGGACGCGGGCAGGTACATCATCCCCTGCGTGCCGGACCGGCTCCTGAAGGATTTTTCCGCCACAGGGCAGCTCATATCCGCCGATACCGGAGGTATGCTGCTGACCGGCGCGGCGGTCTTTCTGCTGGCGTTTTGCCTGAGCGCCGCGTGTTATACGCGGTGGGAATTCTGAATGAACCGGGGAGGATCATTATGGACTGTATTTTAAGGACGGCAGGATTATCTAAATTCTATGGCAAGAAAAAAGCGGTAAACAAAGTGGATATCCATGTCGACGCCGGAAATATCTACGGTTTTCTCGGCCAGAACGGCGCGGGCAAGACGACCACGATTCGAATGATTACGGGACTAATCAGACCCTCGGAGGGTGAAGTGTATCTGTTTGGCGAAAGGATGCAGCCCGGCCGCTACACTCATTACAACCGGATTGGCGCCGTCATCGAATCGGCCGGTTTCTACCCGAACCTGACGGCGGCGGAGAACCTGGAAATCCACCGGCGTATGATGGGCGTGACGAACAAGAGTTACCTGGACGAGGCGCTGGAGCTCGCCGGAATGACAGATGTGCGGAACAAGAAGGTTAAGGGCTTTTCTCTGGGCATGAAGCAACGTCTGGCCATATCGCGGGCGTTGCTGCACCGGCCTGAGCTCCTCATTCTGGATGAGCCGACGAATGGGCTGGACCCTGTCGGCATTAAGGAGATCCGGAAGCTGATCATCGATCTTTCGGCAAAACGAAAAATTACCGTGTTCATATCATCGCATATTTTAAGCGAGATTCAGCAAATCGCCACACGCATCGGGATTATTCA
This sequence comes from Clostridiaceae bacterium, assembly GCA_034927345.1. Lineage (GTDB taxonomy): Bacteria > Bacillota > Clostridia > Saccharofermentanales > UBA5734 > JAYFQE01. The sequence goes on along the minus strand of JAYFQE010000014.1, from coordinate 26,798 downwards.
CGAAGGCGTTCTTCTTGAAGAAATTGAGTATGAGGAACTGCAGAAAAAGAACAGGAATTTCATCGAGCTCCGTACCGGCGACGACAAGAAAGCCTCTTTCCTGTTGGAAACCGAGCTTGGGATAACGGATTATCGCGTCGTGGAGCAGGGTGTCATCCGCGTCTATGAACGCTTGGGCGAATCCGCCGTTTTCAACCGCGTATTATCCGACAACGGGCTGGAGGTAAGCGGTGTCACCATGATGAACGACACGCTGGAGGATTATTTCTTGCATTTGACCGGAGGCGCGTTCCAGATCGCGAAATAACGCGGCTGCCGAGCGGGTTTTTACCACAGGAAAGGACTTTAGAAAATTCAGATTCATCATGAAAAACGCCGGTTTTTCCGCCTTGCATGTTCCGGCAGGCAGAGGTACACTGAGAAAAACCAGGGCAGAAGAGTTCTGCCCGGAGGGAGTTGCGTATGCCGGATCTTGATGATCATTCTCGTTTACCCGCCGCTTTTTTTGCCGATACGCGCCGGCAGCTTTTGCGCAGTCTGGAAGGACAGCCTTCGCTGGTTCTGCTGGCGGCCGGCCGGCCGCCGCATCGCACGGCCGATGAAGATTATCCTTTCCTGGCCAATCGTAATTTTTACTACCTTTGCGGTATAGAACAGGCCGATACCCTTTTAATCCTGTATCAGAATAACGGTATTCGCCGGGAAATCCTGTTTATTCCGCCTAAGGATCCCCATTATGAACGCTGGCACGGCCGGATGATCGGTTTTCAAGAAGCCGCGGCGCTTTCAGGATTGGAAGAGATTCAATATATCACCAGTTTCGAAGGCGTTCTGAGCGATTTGCTTGCAGCGTCCGGCGTCCGGCTTTATCTTGACTTCAGCGCCGACAACAGCCAAATGGCCGATCTGCGTTCCTGGCTGACCGAAAAATGGCCTCTTTGCCAGCCGACGGACGCGGCGCCTTTGCTCATCCGTCAACGCATGATTAAGTCGGCAGATGAAATCAAACAGATGAGCCTTGCCATTGATTTGACGGGAAAAGGAATTGCCGCCATGGCCCGCCGGCTGCAGCCCAATATCATGGAGTATCAGCTTTGGGCGGAATTTAATCGGACTTTGGCGGATGAAGGCTGCTTAACTCCGGCGTTTTCGACGATTGTCGCAGCCGGCGCCAATATTTTCTGCCTCCATTATATGCTGCCGACCGCGCAGATCCGGGACGGCGACCTGGTCCAAGTGGATGTCGGCGCCGTGGCCGGCGGGCTGTGTGCCGACATATCGCGCGTTTATCCGGCCAACGGCCATTTTACGGCGGATCAGCTCGTCATCTACAACCTGGTCCGCCGCTGCCAGGAAACCGCGTTCGCGGCGATCCGTCCCGGCGTGACGCTGGCCTCGATCAATGAGCAATGCCGCGCCGTGACCCGCGAAGGGCTTATGAGCGCCGGCATCATGAAGGAAAATGAGACCGCCGCCGATTATTTCTGGCACAATGTGTCCCATCATTTAGGCTTTGATGTTCATGATCCGGCCGAACGTGAAACCTTGCTTAAACCTGGAATGGTCTTGACTGTAGAGCCGGGCATCTATGTCCCGAATCTCGGCGTCGGCCTGCGTCTGGAGGATGACGTCCTGGTGACCGAATCGGGCTGCGTCAATCTGTCGGCCGCGATACCGCGGGAATCCTGGGAGATCGAGGCACTGATGGCGACCGGGAAATAATGGCCGGGCATCCGCCGGGCGGCCGGCGGCTGATGGCCGCCGCTGTCCCGGCGCCGCCGTCGGGCGGAGCCGGCCCAAGCCGGCCGGGCCCGAAGGTTTTTCTTTACATTTAATGAAACAGCCCCTATAATATAAACCGTTCACGAGGGGAGCTGACGGCAGTCGGCTGAGAGGATACCTGCAGGTATCGACCCTATAACCTGAACCGGATAATGCCGGCGGAGGGACAATCAAGCTCACCAAAGCTTTCCAGTTGTCCAACCGGCGATTGGGAAGCTTTTTGTTACGGGCCCGCCGGAAAGCATCCCGCCGCTGTAATACCATCCGGATCCTTTGGACCGGATATTGCTTGAATGGAGGAACCCTTATGTTTGATCCTGCCTCGAATAACGCGCTGCGTCAGCAAAACACGCGCGAAATGATTCTGGCCACCGCCACCGGCGGCATGGCCATTGCCTTAAGCACCATATTGTCGATCCTGACGGTTATCAAAATGCCGCAGGGCGGGTCCCTGACCATCTGCTCCATGCTGCCGCTTATTTTCTGCGCTCTGGCTTTCGGCCCGGCGTGGGGCATAGGCGTTTGCGTTGTCTACGGCCTGCTCCAGTTTATTATTGAACCGATAACCGTTCACTGGGCTTCTATCATCATGGATTATCCTCTGGCTTTTGGCCTCTTAGGCCTGGCCGGCCTTTTTGCCGCGCCGGCCGCCCGGCGTAAAACCGAAAAGAACATCCTGCGCCGGGTCGGCATGCTGCCCTTGCCGCGTATTGCCCTGGCGGTTGTTGTTGCCATGGGCTGCCGGCTGATCAGCCATGTGCTCTCCGGCGTGATTTTCTTTGCCAGCTATGCGCCTGAAGGACAAAATGTCTGGGTCTATTCCTTTATATATAACGCATCCTATCTGATTCCGGAAATGGTGATCACCTGCGCGGTTCTGGTTCCGCTGGCGGCGATTTTCAGCCCGCGGAAAGCCTGAAGCGTGTTTTTTGGCTAAAAGACGTGCAATGAGCTGCTCCAGAAGGGCAGCTGCATAAAAAAGTTGGCAAAAGCCTCCGATTGTGTTGACAGTCGGGGGCTTAAGTCATTAAAATATCATGTAACAATTTACTCGGGCATTTTCCAAATACAAGACGAAAAGACCGATTGCGCCGGCTGATAATTGCCGGCAGGGGGAATCTGATGGCAACGAAATACATCTTCATAACGGGCGGTGTGGTCTCCGGCATTGGCAAAGGTATCACGGCCGCTGTTCTGGGTTGTTTGCTGAAAGCCCGCGGATTGCACGTTCTCAACCAGAAATTTGATCCTTACATCAACATTGATCCGGGCATGATGAGTCCGACACAGCACGGCGAAGTGTTCATCACCGACGACGGAGCCGAAACCGATCTGGATATCGGTCATTACGAGCGCTTTACAGATTCCAATCTGGATTGTACGAGCGACATCACAACCGGCATGATCTACCGCGACATTCTGCAGCGCGAACGCGACGGCGGCTATAGCGGAACGACCGTTCAGGTTGTTCCGCATATCATCAATGAGATCAAGACGCATATTTTTCAGCCGGAACGCAAGGAACAGCCGGATATTTTAATCGCCGAGGTTGGCGGTACGGTAGGCGACATGGAGAGCCTGCCTTATCTGGAGGCCATCCGCCAGGTCAGCTACCAGGTCGGCCATGAAAATGTGCTTTTTATCCACGTTACCCTGATCCCTTATCTGCGCAGTTCCGGTGAAACGAAAACCAAACCGACGCAGCATAGTGTCCAGAAACTGCGTTCGTTGGGCATCCAGCCGGATATTCTCGTCTGCCGCTGCGAAAAGCCGATCGAACATCAGGTCCGCGAAAAAATATCCTTGTACTGCAATGTTGATGTCGACTGCGTCATCCAGAATCAGGATGTGCCGACTGTATATCAGCTGCCGCTCTTGCTGGAAAAGGAAGGCCTGGCAACCCAGGTCTGCCGTAAATTGAATCTGGAACAATGCATGGCCGCCCAGCCGGACTTGGGCGGCTGGGAACGCTTGGCCGCCAGGACAATCCAGCCGGCCCGGCCTTTGCGTATTGCCCTGGTGGGCAAATATCTCGCTTTACAGGATGCTTATCTGAGCATTCTGGAAGCTTTGAAGCATGCCGGATTGGAACAGGGCGTCACAGCCGAGATCGACTGGGTCAGCGCCGAGGATTTGGCTGCCCGGGATCCCGACACCCTGCTGCGGCAAGCCGACGCGATTCTGGTGCCCGGCGGTTTCGGGCCCCGCGGCATGGAAGGTATGATTGTCGCCGCCGCATATGCGCGCCGCCGGAAAATCCCGTTTTTGGGCATCGGGTTGGGTATGCAAATGGCGGTTGTCGATTTTGCCCGCTGCCTGGCAGGCATAACCGACGCCCATTCGGCGGAATGCGAAGCCGAATGCAGTCCCATCTTTATCTTGCCTGCCGTGAAAAATCATCATGAGGTGTCCGGCGCCGTTGTATGTTCTGCCAACCGGCCGATGCGGCGCGGTTCATATGAATGCGTCATTCAGCCCGGCACACGGCTCGCCGATGCGTATAAGCGCCAGTCCGCAGCAGAACGACATCATCATCGCTGGGAATTGAATCCGGCTTATCGTGAAACCCTGGCTCAAGCCGGCTTGATCTTTTCGGGCCTGTCGCCCGACGGCAGTCTGGTTGAAGCCATTGAGCTCAAGGATCATCCCTGGTTTGTCGGCGTTGTCTTCCATCCCGAATTCAAATCGCGTCCCACCAAGCCCCATCCGCTGTTCCTTGCTTTTATCGCGGCCGCCCTGGATCCGGATAAAGCAATGGCACCTGTCCATGGAGGTATGTAAGCATGGCAATGATTTTTGAACAGGAATCCCGGACATTCAGTGAATACCTGCTCGTTCCCAATTTGACCGGCAAGGAATGCATACCCGATCAGGTTGACTTATCGACCGCCATCGTCAAATACAGGAAGGGAGAGGAATCCTGCCGGCTGAGCATCAATGTTCCGATGGTATCGGCCATTATGCAGGCCGTATCAGATTCCGGCATGGCGATTGCGCTGGCTCGCTGCGGCGGGTTATCCTTCATTTACGCCTCGCAGTCCATCGAGAGCCAGATTGATATGGTTCGCAAGGTTAAAAAGTACAAGGCAGGACTGGTTACCAGCGATTCCAATGTGACGCCGGACGCCACGCTGGCCGATGTTTTGGCCATCAAGGCCCGGACCGGTCATTCCACGATCGCCGTTACCGCCGACGGCACGGCAAACGGCCGTCTCCTCGGCATTGTCACCAGCCGGGATTACCGGATCAGCCGGACGCCGTCCGATACGCAGGTCCGTGAATTCATGACGCCCTTTGACCATCTGGTTTACGCTAAAGAAGGCATCAGCCTGAGCGAGGCCAATGACATCATCTGGGATCATAAAATCAACCAGCTGCCCATTGTCAACGATGAAAATAATCTTGTAGCCATGGTTTTCCGCAAAGATTATGATGAACATAAAGAAAATCCGTCCGAACTGCTCGACAATCATAAGCGTTTGATTGTCGGCGCAGGCATCAATACCCGCGATTATCCCGAACGGGTGCCGGCTTTGGTTGATGCCGGCGCGGATATTCTCTGCATCGATTCCTCCGACGGTTTCAGCGAATGGCAAAAAGACACGCTGGACTGGATCCGCGCCCGTTATGGCAGCCGGGTTTTGGTTGGCGCCGGCAATGTCGTCGACGCCGAGGGCTTCCGTTATCTGGCTTCCGCGGGCGCCGACTTTGTCAAGGTCGGCATCGGCGGCGGATCGATTTGCATAACGCGCGAACAAAAGGGCATCGGCTGCGGCCAGGCTTCCGCGGTTCTGGCTGTGTCGGCGGCCCGCGACGAATGGTATCGCACGACCGGCGTCTATATACCGATATGCTCGGACGGCGGAATCGTGTATGATTACCATATGACCCTGGCGCTGGCCATGGGCGCCGACTTTATCATGCTCGGACGCTATTTCGCCCGCTTTGACGAAAGCCCGACCCGCAAGCTGCTGGTTAACGGCAGCTATGTTAAAGAATATTGGGGCGAAGGTTCAAACCGGGCCCGCAACTGGCAGCGATATGATGACGGCGGCGCCGGCGGCAAGATGGCCTTCGAAGAAGGTGTCGATTCATATGTGCCGTATGCCGGTAAATTGAAAGACAACCTGGATGTGTCCATGGCCAAGATCAAGGCGACCATGTGCGCCTGCGGCGCTTTAACGCTGCCCGAACTGCAGGAGAAAGCCCGCCTGGTCATCGTGTCGTCGACCAGTATCGTCGAGGGCGGCGCCCACGACGTCATACAAAAAGAGAGTGAACGCCGGCCTTGATGACCGGTTGTCATAGGAACCTGATATTCGAAAGGAGAACAAGACATGACGGAAAAAGTCTATGAGATGACATATGAAGGCGTTAAAAAACTGCAGGACGAGTTGGAGACTCGCAAGACAGTCACTGCCGCCGAAATAGCCGAACGGCTTAAAGAAGCGCGCGCATTGGGCGATCTGTCCGAGAATTCCGAATACGACGATGCTAAAACAGCTCAGGCTGAAAACGAAGTCCGCATCATGGAGATCGAAGCGATTCTGAAAAACGCCAAAGTAATCGATGATGATGATATCAGCCGGACTAAAGTTACATTAGGCGCGTTGGTTAAGATTCGCGATGAGGAAACGCATGATGAAACCGACTACATTTTAGTCGGTAATAAAGAGGAGGATATTTTCAACAATAAAATATCCAGTGATTCACCGGTTGGCGCCGCCATCATCGGCAAGAAAAAGGGCCAGCTGGTTGATGTCCGCACCCCTATGGGCACTTTGCGTTATCGGATTGTTAAAATCTCCAAACCGTCGTAACATTCCAGTTTTTTTCGACCTGCGAACACAAGCACCAGCTTGCCCGGCAGGGCGGGCGGTGCTTGTATCATGAGAGGGGTATGGCCATGAGTATGAAGAACAATCCGGAACAGCCGGCAACTGAGGGAAACGAGAATGTCGCCGTCAGTGAATCCGAATTGAACGAACAAATGCAGATACGTCTGGACAAGTTAAAGGATTTGACCGGTCAGGGCAGAGATCCGTTTGAGACGGTGACCTATCCGGTAACCTGCCACAGCCAGGATATTCTGGAGCACTTCGACGAAAAGGAAGGTCAGGAAGTCTGCCTGGCCGGGCGTTTAATGAGCAAACGCGGCATGGGAAAGGTCAGTTTTTGCGATTTGGCCGACCGCCTGGGTAAAATTCAACTATTTACCAAAATCGACGAGCTGGGCGAAGCGGCTTACAAGGAATGGCAAAATCTGGACATCGGCGATATTATCGGCGTAAAGGGTTTGGTTTTCCGGACGCAGCGCGGCGAAATATCGGTTAAAACCCATGAATATACTTTACTGGCCAAAGCGCTGCGGCCTCTGCCGGAGAAATACCATGGCCTTAAAGACACCGATACGCGATACCGCCAGCGTTATCTGGATCTGATCGTCAATCCGGAAGTGAAGACTCAATTTGAGAAACGCAGCCAGATTATCAAGACCCTGCGCGATCAATTGGACAAACAATCATTTATCGAAGTGGAGACGCCGATTCTCAATATCATTGCCGGCGGAGCGACTGCGCGGCCGTTTATGACGCATCATAATGCGCTGGATATCGACCTGTATCTCCGGATAGCGCCGGAGCTTTATCTGAAACGGCTGATTGTCGGCGGCTTTGAACGCGTTTATGAAATTGGCCGCCAATTCCGCAATGAAGGGCTGTCCATCAAGCATAACCCGGAATTTACGATGATGGAAGTCTATCAGGCTTATACAGATTACCGCGGCATGATGGTCCTGGCTGAGAACTTGATCGCGGCGGCCTCAATGGCTGTCAACGGGCAGACGGTTATTACCTATCAAGATCAGGAGATCGATTTAACGCCGCCTTTCAAGCGCCTGTCCATGGCTGAAGCGATCCGCCGGTATGCCGGCGTTGATTTCGATCAGATAGCCGACGACGCGGCAGCGCGCAGCCTGGCCGTTGAACATCATCTGGAAGAATTGAAGCCGGGCATGCTGCGCGGCGATATCATGAATCTCTTCTTCGAGGCTTATTGCGAAGAGAAATTGATTCAGCCGACTTTCATCTATGACTATCCGATCGAGATATCGCCGCTGACCAAGAAAAAGCCGGGCCGGCCGGACTTAACGGAACGTTTCGAGCTCTTTATCGGCGGCCGCGAATATGCCAACGCTTATTCCGAATTGAACGATCCGCTGGATCAGCGCGACCGTTTTGCCCGCCAGCTGAAAAAGCGCGAAGCCGGCGACGACGAAGCGAATTTATTGGACGAAGACTACTGCCTGGCGCTGGAATATGGCCTGCCGCCGACAGGTGGTTTGGGGATGGGCATCGACCGCCTGGTGATGCTGCTGACAAACGCGGCTTCAATTCGCGATGTGCTGCTTTTCCCGACCATGAAACCGATACGCGGCTGAGCCGTCCTTCTGCCGCGCCGGCTCCCCACGAGCCGGCGCGCCCGGCGAGAAAGCCTGAGAAACGGTGTTTTCAGCTTCTTTACAAATAGACATATTATTGCCACATATGCCGGATAAAATGACTTGAAGGAGGTGGTCGTTTGCTTTCAAAAATTGAATGCCTGAAGATCATGGAATTAGATGCCAAGGCCAATTCCTATGAAATAGAAAATCGTTACACCATGTTGATCAAGCGTTATCGGGGTATGAACGATCCTGAGACGATGGCCAAATTGGATGAGATTACGCTGGCCTATAATATTCTGACCGGTCGGTATGTAGAGCCTGAGCCGGTGGATCCGCGTCTGGAAAAAGTCGTACTCGGGAAGAGCCGCCGCCAGTGGCGGAATATTTGGCATTATGGCAAATGGCCCTTTCTTGCCGCTGTGGTCGGCTTATTTTTCCTGGGTTATCTGATTTATTCCATTGCCACCAATGAACCGCCCGATTTTCAGCTGGCTGTGGTCGGTCAGTTTGGCGCGGCCGAAGATTCGGATGAACGGATCGATACATATATAAAAGCCAATTACGCCGGCGCCGAGGATATCGAGGTTCAGATGCTGCCCCTCGATTTGCGCGACACGACGCAGACTTCCGGCAGCGACGGCAGTGACAGTTATAATTCATCCAGCGTCGACCCGCAAAGCCAATATGCGTATGTCATGAAAATGATGACGCTGATAGCCGGCGACAGCGTGGAGGTCTTTTTATGCGACAAGCCGGTTTTTGACCAATACGCGCCTCAAGGCGTTTTTACCCCGCTTGATGATTTGTATGACCGCCTGCAGAAAACTCTGCCGGCCGATGTTCTGGCAAAAATCAAGCCCTTGCGCCGCCAGATCGATGATTCCGACAGTTCGGACATTAATCTGGACGAGACGACCCAGGTGGAAACAAGCTCAACTGAAGACGCCGTCAACCGGGATCCGACCATATCGATTTACGGCCTGGATGTCACGGAGCTTCAATTGACCGAAGGACTCGGCCTCTATGCCGAAAACCAGATTCTGACGATAGGCTTTAAAGCCGATGATGAAGCAAAAGTCGAAGCCTTCGTGGAGAAATGGATCAGCGATTATGAATTAATGCATCAGCAGCAGCAAGCTTATGAAGATCAGCTGCGCGCTGAGGCGTCGGCGCAATCATCAGTCCAGCCGACTAATTCATAAAGTGCCTTTTGTTCTTGCTCAGTTAGCTCCCGGACTTCACCGGGAGCTATTTTTTCGTCCAAAATCAATGAACCGATAGACTGACGGTGCAAGGTAACAACCTTGCGGCCTGTTCCCAGCATCATCCGTTTGACTTGATGGTACTTCCCTTCATGAATCGTCAATTGTGCTTCGAAAGACCCAAGTATATCCAATTTTGCCGGCCGGCAAACCTGTCCGTCCGGCAATATAAGACCGGCGGCGAATGCGGCCGGATCCTGATCGGTAAACGGACAGCCTTCAACGGTGACCCTGTAAGTTTTCCAGACTTCCCAGCGGGGACTTGCCAGGCGGTGTCCCAGTGTTCCGTCATTGGTAAGAAGCAGAAGCCCGGTCGCGTCGCGATCCAGACGGCCCACGGGGAAAAGCCCGGTATGCCTGAGCCCTGCCGGAATCAAACCGGCGATGGTCGGCAATCTGGGATCATCCATTGCTGTGATTAAACCGGCCGGTTTATTCATCATTAAATGAATATGACGGCGCAAACAGGCCGGTTTCCCGTCAATGACAATGTTATCCTGCAGATGATCATCAACGGCAAAACCACTGTCCTGTATCGTTTCTCCATTGACCTGAACCAGGCCCAGGCGAATGGCCTTTTTGATTTCCTGCCGCGATCCATAACCGGAATTTGCTAAACAACGATCTAAACGCATCTAAAATCGACTCCTATCTTGATCTTTTCATTATACTGATAAATAAATCGTTTGTCAGGGTGGCCAAATTCATGGTACAATAGAGTAAGTGTGATTTTGCAGGAAAGGAGAGTGGCTTTGTCATGTCGGCTACGTTAATTAATTTAGAAGCAGGCAAACCCAGAGTGGATTCAGCTATGATGAAGCTACGTCTTGAGCTTTCCACGCTTCGCCGCATCGGTGTTCACACGGTAAAGATCATACACGGATATGGATCAACCGGCACCGGAGGTTCGATTCGCCAGGCGACGCAGCAATATTTATGCGAGCAACTGAAGGACGATAAAATAATGGCCTTCTGTCCGGGCGAAGCTTTCGGCCCGTTCGAGAATGCCGGACGTCATATTCTGACCCTTGCGCCGTCTTTTCGCCAGGATCCCGACTGGGGCCGTCAGAACGACGGCATAACCGTGGTTGTTTTAAAATAATTTTGATTAACCTGCATTTTACAATCCGCTAATCTTTGTCTAAAACCGTTTTGCTATGCTTAAAGTGTTAAGAATAGCAAGGAGGAATAGACATGAAATCATTCATACGTCAATTAATGGCCGTAGCTTTGGCAGGATCGCTGCTCTTCACGGCCGCCTGCGCCGCCGATCAAGGCGCGACCATTGGCACAACCGGCAAAACTTCGAATACAGCCGGTTCGACAACCGGATCAACTGCCGGCGCTGTAACCACGGCCGCCAAGCTGTCCGGCAAAATTGTCGCGTCGGGCTCAACTTCCATGGAAGAATTGATGCAGGCTCTCGGTGAAGCTTTTTCAACAGTAAACACAGATGTCATGGTAGAAATCCAGGGCGGCGGTTCCAGCACCGGCGTCAAGAATGTCAGTGAAGGCGTTTCGGAAATCGGCAATTCTTCACGGGCGCTGAAAGATGATGAGAAAAAACTGGGCTTGACTTCCTATGTCGTTGCTTATGACGGCATCGCGCTGGTTGTCAATCCGGCCAACAAGGTTACAGCCCTGACCTCACAGCAGGTCAAAGACATTTTTACCGGCAAGGTTACCAATTGGAAGGATGTCGGCGGAACCGACGCTCCGATTGTGGTTATCCTCCGCGAAAGCGGTTCCGGAACCCGTGATGGCTTTGAAGAGCTCCTCGGCATTGCCAATCAATGTGTAGCCAGCCAGGAAGTTAATGAGACCGGTATCGTTAAAAGCACGGTAGCGGGTAACGCCAACGCAATCGGATATATGTCGCTCGGCAAGGTGGATCAGAGCCTCACAGCCCTGACCATAGACAATGTTAAACCCAGCGAGGCAACGGTTCTTGATAAAAGCTATAAACTCCAGCGCCCGTTCCTTTGCCTGACTAAGGGCAATGAGTCGGATCTGGTCAAGGCGTTTATGACCTTTATTCTCAGCGATGAGGGTCAGGCGATGGTTGCCAAGAAGGGATTTGTCAAAGTCGGTTGATCTCAGGACATGCAACCACAGCAGTATCGGTGTGAATAGACAAGATCGGATGCGTCCCGACAGGTGAAATCCTGCCGGGATCTTGTCCTGTGAGGTGATGAATTTTGTGATAAAAAAGATCATGAAATGGCTGGCCCTTTTATTGGCGGCTCTGTCCGGGCTTTTTACCTTGATCCTGCCGCTTTTCCGGATTCAACTGAATAACCGGCTTTATCAGCCCAATGGTCTGCAGGTCGTTTTATCGTCCTTATCCTATGAAGGTCAGGTTACCGATTATCCCTTTATCCTGCGCGCCGCGGTTATCCTCATGATTGCTGGCTTGGCCGCGGCTGTCGGGCTCTTCTTGTTGAAAAAGCCCCGCTGGGCTGCTTATTCCAGCGCTTTGGCCGGCGCGGCCGCTCTTCTGGTACGACTGGCCGGATCGGATCTGGCTGCTGTTCTCGCCGCACAAGGTTATGAAACAATCCGTGTTGAATCGCTCGGCGTTTTATGGCTGTATCTGCTTCTTCCGTGTTCGGCGGCTATTCTGATCCTGTGGCGTGAAAACGTCGAGCAGCTGGCCCGCGCCATCTTTCTGGCCAGCGCGGCCATCTCTGTGGCTTCGGTCGGCTTAATCACACTCTACATGGTTATTGCCGGCCTGCCGGCTATTCTGCAAATCGGGCCGGTCAACTTCTTTTTGGGCACGGTCTGGAAACCAACCGATTCGGTTCATCCGCAATACGGCATTTTCAATATGATTCTGGCGACTCTGGCTACGACCGGCGGATCCATCTTGCTGGGCGTGCCGATTGCTTTAATGACGGCGATCTTTCTTGCTAAAATCGCTCCGCGCTGGATCACGGGACTGGTCAGGCCGGCTGTAGAGCTGCTGGCCGGCATTCCTTCTGTCATTTACGGTTTTTTTGGCCTGCAGCTGCTGGTTCCCCTGGTACAGCGCATCTTTAACATACCGACCGGCGCCACGCTGCTGTCGGCGATCCTTATCCTGGCGATTATGATTCTGCCGACCATCATCAGCACGGCGGAGACTGGTTTGCGGGCAGTGCCGGAAGCCTACATGGAAGCGTCGCTGGCCATCGGCGCAACCCGCATCGAGACCATTTTCAAGGTTCTGGTCCCGGCAGCCCGTTCTTCGATCCTGTCCGGTGTCATTCTGGGCATCGGCAGAGCGATCGGCGAAACCATGGCGGTTATCATGGTTGCCGGCAATGTTGCCAATCTGCCCGGCCTTTTCAATGCGGTCAAACCCCTGACGGTCGGTATAGCCCAGGAGATGAACTACTCCAGCGGACTACACCGGCAGGCCTTGTTTGGGATCGGCCTGGTCTTGTATCTTTTTATCATGCTTGTTAATCTGAGCTTCAACTGGATATCGCGCAAGGGGGTGCAAATGGATGATGGCAACGAGTAGTCTGTACCGCCGGCCCAAACGCTTGATGGATACGGTCCTGCTGATCTGCCTGTGGCTGAGCGCCTTGATAACAGTCGGCATTCTTTTCTTGATTCTCGGCTATATCCTGATCAACGGCGTGCCGCATATAACCTGGCGCTTTTTATCTGAACCCTATTTCGAGAGCACAGACCAGAAGGGTATTCTCCCGATGATCATCAACACCTTTTATCTGGTTTTCCTGACTTTGCTGATCGCCACGCCGATCGGGCTGGGAACGGCAATTTATTTAACTCAGTATGCCCGGCAGGGAAAAATCGTACGGGCTATCCGCTTTGCCACAGAAACGCTGGCCGGTATTCCTTCGATTCTTTACGGCTTGTTTGGTTTCGCCTTGTTTGTCAGCTTTCTCCATCTCAGTTATTCCATCCTGGCCGGCGCTTTGACTCTGGCCATCATGGTCCTGCCGACTATGATCCGGATAACGGAAGAATCCTTGCGGGCCGTCCCCAAGCAATATAAAGAGGGCGCGCTGGCTTTGGGATCCGGCAAGCTGCGGGTTGTCTTCAATATGATCCTGCCCTGCGCCATGCCCGGCGTTTTGACCGCTATTGTCCTGTCCATGGGACGGATCGTCGGTGAATCGGCAGCCTTGCTTTTTACATCCGGGCTGGTCACACATATGCCGGAGAATTTCCTGACGCATATCCTGTCGTCAGGAAGAACGCTGACCTTGCATCTCTATCAACTGGCTATGCGCGGGGAATCCCTGGATCAAACCTTTGCCACCGGATCGGTATTGCTGATCATCGTCTTCTTATTAAACCGCCTGGCGCAACTGCTGGCCGGCATTGCCCGTAAAAAGTAACCGCCGGCGTTACGGCCGGCATTCGAGAGGAGCATAATCCGTGGACCAAAACAGTCAGCCCATACCCGTACAAACCGTCGATCTCGATTTATTCTATGGTGCTTTTCAGGCTCTGAAAAACGTCAATTTATCCATACCGCAAAAACAGATTACCGCGTTGATCGGACCTTCAGGATGCGGTAAATCGACATTTTTAAAAACACTCAACCGCATGAATGATTTAATCGAGGGCGTCCGGATTACCGGGAGCGTCCTGGTGGACGGAGAAGATATTTATGCGCCGCAAACCGATGTCACCCTCTTGCGTAAAAAGGTCGGCATGGTTTTCCAAAAAGCTAATCCATTTCCCATGTCCGTCTATGATAATATTGCTTATGGACCCCGTATTCACGGCATTCGCCGCCGCGCTCAGCTGGATGAGATCGTCGAACGCAGCCTGACCGACGCCGTATTATGGGACGAAGTCAAGGACCGCCTGCGTAAAAGCGCGCTGGGATTATCCGGCGGCCAGCAGCAGCGTTTATGCATCGCCAGAGCCTTGGCTGTCGAGCCGGAAATACTCTTGATGGACGAATCAACCAGCGCTTTGGATCCGGTTTCCACTTTGAAAATAGAAGACTTGATGGCGGATCTGAAAAACCGTTACACCATTATCATTGTTACGCATAATATGCAGCAGGCCGCGCGTATCAGCGACTGGACAGCGTTCTTTATGCTTGGCGAGGTTATCGAACACAGCCGCACCGGCCAGTTGTTCAATAATCCGAAAAATAAAAAGACCGAAGATTATGTAACCGGCCGGTTCGGTTGATTTACAGTTGTGGAGGAATATTATGGTGACACGAATTGAATTTCAAAAAGAAATGACCTTGCTGCATCAGTCGATCATCCGGATGGGCGCGACGGTTGAGAATTCGATCAACGAGGCGATTACCGCCCTGGTCGACATGAATGCCGATCAGGCCCAGGCGGTTATCGCCCAGGATGACGTCATTGATGAAATGGAGCGGGAAATCGACCGCCACTGTGTCGAAATCATCGCCAGACAACAACCGGTGGCCAGCGATTTACGGGATGTGACATCGACTCTGAAGCTGATCACGGATCTGGAACGGATAGCAGACCATGCCAGCGACATCAGCGAACGGATTCTGGAACTCTGCAAGCACACGGAACGCGTGGCGGTTCCCTACGATATCGTCACCATTGCCCATATGGCCCGCAACATGCTGCACGGGGCCCTGGATTCCTATGTCACGCGCAACGAAACCCAGGCTGAATCGATCATTGTCATGGACGACAAGGTCGACGAATTATACAAGCGCCTGAAAGCATACCTGGTTCATTTAATGTCGGTTGATTCCGCTAATGTTGACCAGTTAGTCGAAATGCTGTTAATCTGTAAATATGTTGAACGTATAGCCGATCATGCGCAAAATGTCGCGGAATGGGTTCTTTATTACATCAAAGGCCGCCACATGAATTATAATGATTAAATGAAAAACCAGGAGGATCTATGGCCAATCCACTCGTCTATATCGTTGAAGATGACGCGGTTATTGCGGAGCTTTTGGCTTTCAATCTCGAAAGCGGCGGTTATGATACATGCAGCTTCCGTGAAGGACAGTCGATGTTTTCCAGCCTGGATAAAGCGGCATCGCGCATCCCGGATCTTTTCCTGCTCGATCTGATGCTGCCTGGTATGGATGGCTTTGAAATCTGCCGGCGGATCCGGCAAAATGACCGGTATCAATGGATTCCCATCATGATGCTGACAGCCCGCAGTACAGAAAACGATAAAGTAAAAGGGCTGGAACATGGCGCTGACGATTACCTGACAAAACCTTTCGGCATGCGTGAATTACTGGCCCGAATACAAGCCTTGCTGCGCCGTTATCATAAAACGCGCAGCCAAATGACCGAACATCCGGAAAGCGAAGCCGTATCGGCAGAATGGCCGGGACCGGCTCCCTTGGCCGGCGATCCTGCTTATCAGGCGGGATCGGCGTATCCCGGCCGGATTGTCTGCGGCGGCATCATGATTGATGACGCCCGGCATCGCGTTTACAAAAGCGGTCAGGAAATAGAAATGACCAACCGTGAATATGAATTGCTGAAATTTTTAATGATTCACCAGGGCGTCGCTTATAGCCGCGACGACCTGCTCAATTATGTTTGGGGTTATGAGTATAGCGGCGAAACCCGGACGGTCGATGTTCATATCCGCCAGTTACGGCGTAAACTTGAGGATGACGATGCCAATCCGGTCATGATCGAGACCGTACGGGGGCGCGGGTACCGCTTTACCGATCAGATCGGATGAGCGGCGCTGCCGGCTGCAATCAATAAGTCGGGGGCTTGAAGATGCTAAAAAAGTTATATGTTCTCATCATCACCATTTTAGTTGCCGCAGTGCTCGTGACCGGCGTCGTTTCCTATCAGGTGCTCAGCAATTACAATGACCGGAATAACCGCCAGTATCTTTTATCGGCAGCCAGCGTCATTCAACAGGAATTGGTTGAAAATCAATCGCCGTCTGATGCGGCCAATCATGCCATGAGTGTTTTTAATCGGGATGATGCGGTTCTGCGCATTACGATCGTCAACCGTCAGGGCACGGTTCTGTTTGATAATGAAGCGGACAGCAGCCAAATGGACAACCACCTTTATCGGCCGGAAATCGCTTATGCTTTCAAGAATCATGAAACCGGCTACGCGGTCAGACGAAGCCGAACCATGAATACAGATTTACTCTATGCCGCTCTTTATGATGCCGACCGGGATTCGGTCATCCGGACGGCCATGCCGGTTTTTGCCTCAAAAACCGGTTTGTACGAGATGCTGCTGACCGTCCTGATTGTCCTGGCGGTTTCCCTGGTTGTCCTGGTCGCTGTCGCCTCTCTGACCACCCGTTGGATCACCAGGCCGCTGCAGGACCTGAATCAGGCGGCAACGGCCATGGCCGCCGGGCACTATGGCGTACGCATGCGCCAGCTGCGTCAAAACGACCGGGAGATGACCGCGCTGGCCAACGCCTTCAACAGTATGGCCGAACGCCTGCAAACAACGGTCCGCGACCTTGAAGACCGCAATGTCCGCCTCGATGTCATTCTCAACACCATGACCGATCCGTTGTTGGCTGTTTCAGCCGCCAATGCCGTAACATTCATGAACCAAAGGGCACGCGAGGTTTTCGGCCGGGACCTGGACCCGACAACAACCGTTTACCCGCTGCTGTTGATCACCCATAGTCCTGAATCCGAGCAGCTGGTTACCCGGGCCGTAGCTGAAGGGAAAACCGTTAAAGCCGATCTGGCGATGATGACGGTTCAGGGGATGACCACTTACCTGGTCATTGCCTCGCCGATCCATTCTGCCGTGACAGATGGCGTCATCTTATCTTTCCATGATGTGACCGAAGCGCGAAAACTGCAAAAGATGCGCAGCGAATTCGTTGCCAATGTCACCCATGAACTCAGAACACCCTTAACATCCATCCGCGGCTTTATTGAAACCCTGCGTAATGGCGCGGTCACCAACCCGGCGGTTGCCGGGCGTTTCCTGGATATTATCGACATCGAAGCCGAACGGCTGAACAAATTGATCAATGATATTCTCTCCCTGTCGGAAATTGAAGACCTGCATGAGGATAAGGATCAGGAGATATTCGACCTCAACGCTTTGATCGATGATGCCGCCGTCCTGCTGGACGACGCGGCAACCGCCGGCAAGATTTCCCTGATTGTCGAGCATGGCGGCGAGCCGCTGCCGGTCAAGGCCAATCGCTACCGGATCAAGCAAATCCTGATCAATTTGATTGATAATGCCATCAAGTACAACCAGGAAGACGGTAAGGTTTATATCAACGCCATTCGTCAGACCGACGGAACCATCCGATTAAGCGTACGAGATACCGGAGTCGGTATTGATCCTGAACACCAGGACCGGGTTTTCGAACGCTTTTACCGAGTTGACAAAAGCCGTTCCCGGGAATTAGGCGGCACCGGCCTGGGTTTGTCGATTGTCAAACATATTGCCCAGCTCTATGGCGGTTATGCCACAGTAGACAGCCGCATCGGAGAAGGCTCCACTTTTACAGTCGTTTTGAAAATCTGATTCCCAATCGCGCCAAAGCAGTATTGCTATGGTAAAATGGTCATACAAGATCACAGCGTCCCAGGCAGAGCGGTTGTGAAACGTTCTGCCTGGAATCGTCTTTGGAGGTTTTCATGGACGCAACGACCGGTATGAACCGAACATCAGAATATTGGCAGACCTTTCTCCAGGAGTGCGCGGATTGCCGGCAGTGTTCCCTGTCGGAAACCCGTAAGCAGGTGGTTGTCTGGCGAGGCGCCGAGCAGGCTCCCCTGATGTTTATCGGCGAAGGCCCCGGCGCCGAAGAAGACGAGCGGGGACAGCCGTTTGTCGGCGCCGCAGGAAGATTATTGGATCTTTTATTGAAAGCTTACGATATCAGGGCAGAGCATTATCACATCTGCAATATCGTCAAATGCCGCCCCCCCCAGAACCGCGTTCCGACGCCCGACGAAGCGAAAGCCTGCAAGCCCCTTCTGGCCAGGCAATTCAGGCTGGTACACCCCAAGATCATCGTTTTGCTTGGCGCGACAGCTTATAAGTATTTTACCGGCGGCAGCGAAGGAATAACCAAGATCCGCGGCCAATGGATCGAAAAGAACGGTTATCTGATCCTGCCGACTTATCATCCGGCTTTTATTCTGCGCAATAACCTTGAACGGGGAAAATTATGGGATGATATCGGGCTCGCCCGGCAAAAAATGGAAGAGCTGGGTTATATGCAGCCGCCTGTCTATCAGCCGGTTATGCCGAAGAGCCGTCAATAAGAGGAAGGGAGATCTGACTGTTCCATGTATCTGGAAAACAACCAAATTCGCCGTTATCCGGTTCGTTCTATCCTGGCTTGGGCTGCCGTTGTTCTTTGGATGGTTGTCATTTTTTTATTCTCAAATCAATCGAGTGATGATTCCGGCCAATTAAGCTACGGAATAGCCGAAAAACTGATCCTTCTGATCAACAGCCAGGCCAGCCGGGAAGTCATCGGCCAGGCTGAGGCTTCCTTACGCAATCTGGCGCACGGCTGCTCTTTCTTTATTCTGGCTATCCTGGTCTCCTGGTCGTTCACCGAAATTGCCGTCGAAGACATCCGCAATGCCATATTAACGTTTGTCATCAGCGCTCTCTACGCCGCTTCCGATGAAATCCATCAGTCGTTTGTACCGGGCCGCGCCAGCCAATGGTCCGATTTCTTTATGGATGCCGCAGGCATTATTCTCGCTATCCTGATCTATCAGTTGATCAGCACCTTGCGGTTTATCCGGGCTGATTTGCGGGTGAAAAGGGAAGAAGACCTGCGCATCAAGAGCTGACCGGAGAAACACTCGGAAAAAAGGTTCGGGGGATCCGCCCCAAAATCGGTTCTCCGGGTTCTCCGGTTCAAAAATCAGGCATTTTGTCTTGCAACATGCCGGATTATGTGATAATATCTTTTCTGCTGGCAAACAAGCTAGCCGCCCTCTTCATTGTCATTGCCGGATTGTGTAAGGGTAGCACAACTGACTCTGGATCAGTTTGTCAGGGTTCAAATCCTTGTCCGGCAGCCAAGATAACCTCGAGATTTCAATGGTCTCGGGGTTTTTATTTGTTTAAAATAATTATAAGCTATCGGTTTGACGCCTTTTTGACGCCTTTTCTCCGAGAAACACTTGCCGTAGTATTGGTTTCCATTTAGTGTATTTGTCCTTTTCCCAAGGCTTTCCTTATCGAGATGGGTGTATGTTTCCAGGGTTGTCTTCACATCATCCTGTCCCATAAATGACTAAATAAAAACATCGATCATCGGATTGAGCCCGGCCTATATAGCAAGATGGAAGCCGGGCTTTGTCTACCGACACCGGCGCAGTTCCGACTGATCTGCCAACTTCTAAAAATGGATCCATCCAGAATTTATACCTGGCAAGATGTCGATTTCGGTATCAAGGCAGAACGGACGTCCTGTGGAATCTCGGAACCCAAAGAGCCGGATATCTACAAATTGACCGTCAGGCTACCCTTGAAGTTCACAGACGGCTTGCAAGCACGCTTAAGCGAAATGGCTACAAAAACATCACAGTATACATTGCGACTACATTCGCAAACAGAAATAATAACGGAGGTAATGACCATGCGAATTTCTTTTGACTACATCAGATTCAATGCTTTCAAGGGTGGAAAGCCTGTCGAGATGCCCTTTATGCCTGGCGGTATCAATATAATCGTTGGAGCGAATGGATCCGGCAAGTCGATAATCTTTGATGCTATCATTTGGTGCCTTTTCAGCAAAGACTTCAGGTATCCGGGAGAAGAACAGGCTCTCCTATTTCATTTTCATAGTAGTTCACCCTCTCTTCCTTGATCCGTCCTCAATCTGTTTCGTATTCTTATCTCGATGTTTATTGATAAGATCGTCGTTCCAATCTCTTAATATCCGTGATGTAAATAACCGCTGCAACTGATTTATTCTTGAAGATAAGCTGTAGATACTGTCTTTAATATCTATAGTTACCATTTCTCCAACTTCCGAAGATGTGGGAAAAGACTCTTTTGAGAGCATACAGTCTGCCATAGCCATAAGTTTATATTTATCCTGCGCGTCTTTTTTTTGCCCATCGAGGAGATAATCGGCATCAATATGTTCGAGCAGTTTAGCAAATGTTTTATAAGGCTGCAGCATACCGAATATTGGTGAATAGTAATATGTCATCGTTCCGTCCAATGGATTCAGCATAATGTGATGATAAAAATCCACATCGACAATGCATCCATGAATCCTGCCGGACAGTCCTAAGGATTGAACTTCCACGGAAATTTGTTCCTGTGCTTTTCTGAACGGAAGCAATGCAGTCAGATATTCGCTGACCATAGCATCAAAGTATTTCATCAAATATGAGACACTCTTCACCCTCGGAATCTTCCGGGTTTTCCCACCGACACAGATACTGATTTCCATTAATTTGTTCTGCGTGAAGAAGCCATAGAACCCGGTGTGTTTTATCATTAAAAACCGTCCACCATTCCTCAGTACGTTATTGATAATTGAATCACCGGAAAGAGGATCGCCATTATACTTGTAAAAATCGCAATACTGGTCGGTAGTTATTTCATAACATCCGTCTTCAAAATCAATGAACGGGTTTTGCACTGTACCCAGTCTTGCAGTCTTGAAAACTATAGCCTTTCTCTTATAGCCGACCTGATTATCTGCGAAGATATATCTCTGCTCCGTACTCTCGCTTGTGTTCCGATGTGTATGGCCGGTAAAATACACAGCCTGGGAATCACACTGATCGTTCTCAAGAAAATCCTTTGTAGGATAATGGGCAAGCACTATCAGTGGCTTTCTTTCAGCTTTTGCCTTATCATGCGCTTTATGATAGCCCACTATGAAATTGTCTGTTTCCTTAATTTCATCTTCTCTTGTGAACGACCTCGCGTTCAGCGTGTTTAGAGCATTAAACTCCATATTATATTTTGCAAACCCACACCCTCCGAAAATAATAAGGCTGTCGTTACCTAAAAAAGAATTATTCAGGAAGTGTATACCGAGACTCTTGAAAAGAGGCGTATAATACAGCAGAGCATCACTAACGCTGTTAAAATTTGACATCTCATGATTTCCAAGTACAGCGAAGACATCTCCTATTTCGTGTTTTATATAATCTTTCCCACCGAACCCTTTCTGAAGTTTCACCAGATATGTTTCTTTATCTTCTACGAATTTCGCAGTTACCTGTTCGATTTTTTTTATTTTTTTCAAACGCAGCGAAACGAATTCTGGATAGTGTTTACTCTTGAAATAAGACGATTCGATATATGTATCCATTTCAGATGCATTTTTTTCTTCGAACTTTTTTGTATAACTAAACCAGGGTTTCAGCCACCTTATTTCTTTAGCCTTTTTCTGGAGCAGATCTGCAAGCTTCTTCTCATACGCAGCTATCGCTTCAGGTGCAGTCAATGTAGGTCTGTATTTGTTTCTTTTCTTCCACTCTTTATAATAGACGTACTGCCTGCGGGTCATATAATCCTTATAAAACAACGCACAGTGGATCCTGTCCACAGCAGTGTCCCCTCCGAAAAAGAAAAGTCCGTCTTGCTGGCTTTCTATCAGTTCTCTGACAATTTTTTGAATCTGTGGCTTTACTGGTTTTTCCTTATCAATATGGTGACCGATATGGATGTCTGAAATATAATTAATCTTGATTTTTTCATACTCACTTCCGCCGTATTTAACGGGAGGGGCAAGATAATTATTTGCCTCCCTGATTATGGGATATTTAGCTGTTTCCTCAAATCCAACGATAAATTTGTGCTCAGTTTCTTCATACTTAAAGTTTGTAAGTACACTTCTGTATTTACAGTTATGTTTAAAATAAGCTACTTTCTCATACAGGATATTCTTATTCGTCCCCTTGGACTTTACCCAAGGCTCTTCGTTCTTTATATAGCCAAGATAATTGTAGTTGATTGAATCCAATGTTACCTGGGAGATATCTCCTACAGGCATGCGGATTATTGCGCCATATTTCCTATCCCAGTATCCGACAAAGGCAACATTATCGTATCTGCCATCACAGTGTCTGGAGAGCACATATAGCATGAGCATCAGATTAACGCTTGAAGCGGTATTCAGATTGTAGTTATCGATGAATGCCCATAGTGTAGTGCCGATAACATATGTTCTTAATTCTTCTCCCTTGCTGCTGACGATTTCGTTATACGCCTCGGAAAAATCACACTGCTCCGGAGGAACAATGCCATACTTACTTTTGAAGGTGCGGTCAGTCTTACAAGTGCTGACATCGCATCTGTCATAAAGCGATCTATGATTAAGTTTTCGATGCATATCTGCAATGTCAATCAGACTAAACATACTCTTCCCTCGATGAGACTTTTTATTTCACAGGTCTTTTCTCGTATAACACTACTATGTCATACCTCATTGCATTCATCATCTTTATGAAGGTTTTGTTCATGATGGTTCCAGCTTTCTGCTTGATGCTCCTGTTGATGTACTATTCCGAGGTGTCTATCCATTCACTGAGCTGCGCTTGGGTGAGATCGGATTCGAGGCACTTCATCTTTATATCCAATTCAAAATTATTCTTAATCATTGTGTTTACTCCGTATATGGATTCAGGCCGTTGCTCCCAAAACCGATTATTGTTAAACTAGCATAATTGAGTTTATATTAACACTGTATTATGAATATTTCGATGCTGTTTTACAAACAATCAAAGAGGCACTCTAGAAATCAACCCGGATGCCCCTTGCCGCATCGAGCTAACATGACCTGATATCGGGGCGTTCGGCTTCTTTTCTGCTTCATATCACTAACGCTTCATTTCCTTATTTTCCTGCGCGTCCGTCAGGCTGAGCAGTTGATCTATGTTTGCTTTTACCGTAAACGATTCGATCTATTCTTCTTTGACGCTCGGTATTCTTTGTAGAACTTATTTTTCTCTCAGAGAGCTTCTGTCATTCGGATTTGAGTGAATTCAACTTGGGTAACTTCGCCACAGCAAGAACATACCGGAAGATAGCCTGTGACCTGCCTCCCCAAAGCACACAATTATGTCGTTTAGGTGTAACCATCAAAAATCACATCATGCCTCAAGGAAAACTGACCTGGCCAAATAGAAACCAGCTGCTGCATTTGTTGACTATTCGTTGACTACATAATTAAAAAATGCCTTGTAAGTGCGTTCGTTTCCAATCAGGCAAGATCAGGTATGAACTCTTGTAATACCCTGATATAAGGCGTTCCACGGAAATGCGACTGTTGTCGATCAGGCACTCTACATTTCTCTGGATCAGTTTGTCATGGTTCAAATCCTTGTCCGGCAGCCAAGATAACCTCGAGATTTCAATGATCTCTTGGTTTTTATTTAATTAAAATAATTATAAACTATCGGTTTGACGCCTTTTTGACGCCTTTTCTCCGAGAAACACTTGTCATAGTATTGGTTTCCATTTGGCGTACTTATCTTTTTCCCCAAGGCTTTCCTTATCGAGATTGGTGTATGTTTCCAGGGTTGTCTTCACATCATCTTGGCTCATAAGGCATTATCACCGACAACGTACCAGAGCGCCTATGTGTGGCGCCACGCTGCTGGCAGTACCACAAAAACCAACTGCTTCTGACAAAACCGGTTTGTACTGAACGGGTCAGCTGTATAAAGCGCGTAAGCACGAAACAAGCACACAACTATCAACTCTATTAAAGGATCGGCGTCATGCCGGTCCTTTTTTGTTTCGAGCGAGAAAAAACGGCGTATCAAAAACGAACCTTTTTGCCATTGGCTTAACAGATGTTAAACATTTGACGGATACATAGCACAGCAAGACCTTACAGATTTTTAACCAAATCCCCAAACCGCAAAATTTTGGCTGCCTCGGATTTTTCGATTAGTAGATGCTCAAAGTCACGACACTTATGGGACAGATCAATCGATGCAACTTTCTTGATCAGTTCAGCAATCAGCTGTGCTTTGTTGCAGATACCATTTTTCTGTTCGAGAAAACCGTAATCTGGTTCTGTACGCTGTAAAAGGAACATAAGATCATAAAAGTCCCTGCCCTTGCCACGATTTAAAACAGCCATTACTTTCATTGCACAAAGAATGGAAATCGGTGCAAATTTCAAAGGGAACAGGAAGCCGCAGCGGTTCAGAAATACGGTTTCAGATGGATATTCGATCTCTTGATCTTGCGTTTCTATTTTCAGAAGAAATCGTTGTTCCCTGAATCCCGTTAAATGCAACGAATAAAGTAATTCCGGGAAATAGATGCTGCGGCGAAAAGCGGTTAGTTTGTCGCTTTCTTTGTCCTTCGCTTCCACCTTATAACCGCATTTTCCAAGATAAACCAGTAGATTGTCTGTCAGATGATGGAACTGAGTATGATCCAGATTCTTGCAATCAAAATCCAGATCCTCGGAAAAGCGGTTGATACCGTGAACCAACCGCAGGCAGGTGCCGCCAATAAAAGTCATTCTTGCCGCGTCTGGTTGCCTGGACAGAAACTCCAAAGTCTGACATTGTATATATTCCTTCAGGATCATCGGATCGAACGCCTTATTTTGCGCGATAACTGGAGGAAAAAAGATTCTGATACTTTCAATGGATTCCATCATAACAGACCGTACGCCTCTCTTAATAGATTGATACGCTTCGTTAATGCCGGAGAATCAATGCGCTTTTCGTAATCCAGCATTTTTTCCTGATCAATCTCGCTTTCCATATAGTCCTCGTTTAGTCGAAGGTTCAGCATATCCTCTGCTGTACTATATTCGGGATACAAGTGCAGAAAATCGATGATGGCCTTCTCGGGTGTTGCCATTCGGATAACGAAAGACGCCTGTCCCTCGGTCTTTTTCAGCGCATATCCGAACATATAGTCTGCTGAGATATGGTGGTAGGTATACGATCCGAATGCATTCTTGAAGGTCGCCGTCTTGAGCGTCGATACCGATGTAAACTGAACCACTTCTTCCGGTATAATGCCATAAAAGTGCAATGCCGTATGCAAGCTTACGTAGGACGGGCGGTAGATCTGATTGGCGAAATACAATGCGCTGTCCGAGATCTGCAGATACTCGGGGAATGTATATAAATTCCGTTTCAATCGCAGGATTTCACCAGAAGCGACCCAGCGCGCGAAATTGTCCCGGCAGAAATCCGGTTTCCACAACCGTACCTGTTCACCGGAAAAGCATCCCATTGGTAGGAACGTCTTCTTGAATTGCTGCAAACTGATTCGATTCGTTTCCATAATGCAGTAATATTACCACGTTTTGGAAACGAAAACAAGTGATTTGGACATCAAACTGCATTTTGAGGTGCTGTTCACTTCATATCGCCCCTTTTTGTTTTGAGCGTGAAAAAACGTCGTATCAAAAACGAATGTATAAGATACAGTGTTGGCCAACTGGAAAAAGCCCGGTTATTCCCGGATAAATCGTCTCAAATGCCGTATCATAATCTATGTCGCATAAAGCAGGGTTTATGGTACGATATTAAATAAATCGATTTTTAAAGGAAAACGAGCTGCACATGATGTTTGGATGCGCAAGGATTTCGAAACAGAACAAGATTATGGATCAGGCATCGACACCGGGAAGCAGAGAGAGTTTTCCGAATTACACTTCGGATATTCTGTCATTTCACTATGGGTACTTTGAAGCATAAATGCATTATGACTTATCAGATCTGCACATGTTCCACGAAATTATATGCAGATAGCTGGCCTTATTTCTATTTATCTGCATATTTATTGCTAGAACATATGCAGATGATCACCTGGAGTCAAGCGAAATGATGAGTTGCGCCGTAATTCTGGAGGGCAGATAGATTGTTCAGGAAGGTGTGGATATGTTCTCGTGGGCAGGTGACATCATTCCAATTGCCTCAGCCCACGTTGAGACGGTGGTATTGATGTCAATGGTCGAGGCTGGGAAGGCTTGATATAATGGCGTTTGCGGACTTTTGTGAAAATGGATATCGCCGGGATTTGTACAGTCATATGCGATAGGATGTACTAATACAAACCGGAGGTAAGCATGCCGAGTAACAACAGTAAATACACCGAAGAGTTCCGCGAGCGGACCTGCATACACATCATGGTGGTAGCGGCAATCTGGATATTGCGGCGTAAAACGGGTTCATCCGCAGATGTGATGAAATAGCAATGGAGTGGTAACCTAATGAGAGCCTAGATGAAGTAGTCTGATATGGGAGAGATTTTCCATGTCAGAGAAAAATATTGCCTGGAAGTATTTTTACCCAAAGCAGCTGGCCATTACGCATGTTGAGTCATCACAGACCCAATTTCACATTCGGATGATCTCGGAAACGAAGTCTGCAATTTGCCCAGCTTGTG
>JAYFQE010000003.1:0-187621 GCA_034927345.1 Clostridiaceae bacterium | reverse complement strand
AGGCACACTCCCTTGTAATCAATTTCCGGATCGCTCCGGCTCATTCTTATTGTAACGTAAAGCGTTAGCTAAAAGAAGTCATTTCCTTTTTTTTATGCATTGAAGCCTATCTAAAAAATGTGGATCTGATTTGTTTAATTGGCCAAAATATGCCGGCTCAAACCGTATTTTTCCTTGCATCACCTAGTGCTGTATGATATAATACCAAAGGAATGACGGTGGTTAGTTGGCAAAGAGTGGGTAGTCCCCACTCTTTGTTGCTTCATGTCGAAAGCCCTGTCGGAGAGGATAAAAGCATGGCGGGAAAACCTGATCTGAAACAGCTGATTATCGATGCGGCAACGGCGCCGATTGCCGAATTGGGCATCGAACTGGTTGATGTAGAATGGGTTCGGGAAGGTCAGGCCAGAATTCTCCGGCTTTTTATCGATAAGAAGGGCGGCGTGGATCTGGAGGATTGCACAGCGGTCAGCAGGCTTGTTGATACGCTGGTGGACGAGCGCTTGAAAATCCATGAGCATGATTATCTGGAAGTTTCGTCTCCGGGTTTGGAAAGACCTTTGAAAACGGAACGCGATTTTATCCGTTATCAAGGCGAATGGGTGGAATTAACCGGATATAAGGCAATCGGCGGCCAGAAAAAAGTGCAAGGTAAATTGTGTCCATGTACGGATACGGATATTTGCCTTGAGATGGAAGACGGAACCATGCGGCAGTACCCCCGCAATGAAGTTGCCAGGGTCCGGAGAACGATAAGATTTTGATAGGATGGAAGGAGAAACACAGGCATGAATGCTGAGTTGATCGAAGCCCTGCGACTTTTGGAAAAAGAACGGGGAATTGATGCGGAGGTTTTATTCGAAGCCATAGAAGAGGCTTTGGTTTCAGCGTATAAAAGAGAATTTGAAGCCAAGACGACAGACAACATCCGTGCGGAAATTGATCGCCAGACCGGCGAGATGCGGGTTTTTCTGACGAAGACCGTCGTGGAAACAGTTGATGATCCCAATGCGCAGATCGCTTTGGAAGAAGCGAAAGCCCTGTCGGAAGATTTCGAAATTGGCGATATGATGGAATATCAGCTACGGCCGCAGGACTTTGGTCGTCTGGCTGCCCAGACGGCTAAAAATGTTATCAATCAGAAGCTCTGCAACGCGGAACGGGAACGGATCCACAGCGAATTCAACAGCCGGGTCGGCGAAGTGGCCGCAGGCATTGTTCAGCGCAAAGACCGCCGCGAGGTTATTGTCGATATCGGCCGGGCTGAGGCGGTGCTGCCTTATAACGAACAGGTTCGTCTGGACGGCTACAATTTCAATCAGCGCCTGCGTTTCCTCATCCTCAAGGTGGATGAACGCAAAGGAAGACCGATCATTTATGTTTCGCGCAGCCATCCGAATCTGGTTCGCAAGCTCTTTGAGCAGGAAGTTCCGGAGATTGCTTCCGGTGTCGTTGAAATCGTATCGGTAGCCCGTGAAGCCGGTTCGCGAACCAAAATCGCCGTTTTATCGCGCGACAACAATGTCGACAGCGTAGGCTCCTGTGTCGGTCAGCGCGGTTTGCGCGTTCAGGCGATTATGGATGAACTGATGGGCGAAAAAATCGATATCATCGAGTGGAATCCTGATATATCGGTTTTTATCAGCAACAGCTTGAATCCGGCGAAAGTCGTCCGTGTCGATATTCAGGAAGATGAAAAAATCGCCCGGGTTATTGTGCCCGATCATCAGTTGTCGCTGGCAATCGGCCGCGAAGGTCAGAATGCCCGACTGGCAGCTCGTTTGACCGGCTGGAAAATCGATATCAAGAGTGAATCCCAGTATCGCGCCGCTGTGGAATCCGAATTGCTTTCCCGCTTTTCCGAGGCTGTCGAAGCTACGGCGGCCGATTTTAGCGATGAGCATAATGGCGAAGAGGATATTAACGAAGAACAGTGATGGTTGACCGTCGCGCTGAGGAGGGATGGCTATGCCCAAAAGAATACCACAGCGGATGTGTGTTGCCTGCAGGACCATGCGGCCGAAACGGGAGCTTATCCGGCTGGTGATTACGGCAGCCGGGGAAATAGCTTTGGATCCGTCCGGTAAAAAACCGGGGCGCGGCGCTTATGTCTGCCGCAACCGGAAATGCCTGGAACAATCCATCCGGGGGCATAAACTGGACAAGGGATTGAAATCTCATGTCAATGACGCGGTCATCGCCAGTTTGGCTGCGGAAATGGAGGCTTTGCCGCCGGATGAATCAGAAGAAACAGAAACAGAAGCTTGAACCGGGACAAGGTACGCCGGAAATGGTTTACCGGATGATCGGTCTGGCAATACGTGCCGGCCGGGCTGCAACCGGAACAGAAGCAGTTCTGAAAGCCTTAAGTCATGGACAGACCCGTTTGGTTATTGTGGCGGAGGATACCGCCGCCGGCACCAGCCGGCAGGTGGAAACCGCAGCGGCCCGCGATGCCGTACCGGTGAACAGATTTGGCAGCAAAACGACTCTCGGCCATTGGACCGGACATGAAGAACGAGCCATTGTAGCGATTAATGATCAAGGTTTTGCGGATAGACTGCAGATGCTGATCGACTGCCTTCCCGGCAGAAATCCCGATCCCGGCGAGATCGCCGCCGATCGGATTGACTCCGGCGCCGACATCGGTCATGATGGAGAAGACAAAATGAGATAAGGAAAAAACAGTTGGACCTGTTGTGTCCAAGAAGGATAATTGGAGGAAAAGGTAAAATTATTATGGTGAAAAGAGACGATTCCGGATCTGGACTGAGAGCAGGATTTGTCCGCGGTGACGGCCTGGTGCAGCCTCCGAAGAAAGCAAATCCGCCGAAACCAGAAGAACCGGCTGTCAAACCGCAGCCCCCGGTGACCGAACCGGCTGCTAAAGAACCGGAAGAAATATCGGGACCGACAATGACCATGCAAGGTGTATCCGGCAAAAAAATTACCGGTGTGGTTAAAGTTGTCAAGGTCGCGCGCCCTGATAAACCTGCGACGCCGGCTCCGACAGATGCGATTGCAGCTGCTGAAGCCGAAAAACCGGCTGTTTCAGTTGAAACCAGACCGGAAGCGGCAGAACCGGTTCCTTCAAAGGCGGATGTTTTAAAGGAAGAGATGAAGCCGGCCGAAAGAGTTTTACCCAAACAAGCGGATACAGATGCCGGTCAGCAAGAAAAAACAGAGCGGCAAGTCGCAGCCGCACCCGCTGCGGCCGAAAAACAACCTGTTGTTCTGCCTGCAGCCGAAACGGCTGATAAGACGGAGCAGCCGGCCGTAAAGCCTGAGCTTGCCGGCCAGCCGATCGCTGCTAAGGATGTAGCCAGGCCGATTAATTTAAAAATTGAAACAGCCCAGCAACCTGCCGAAACACCGGCTGCGCAGCCGGCGACAATTCATCCGCAGCGCATGGGCCCAAATCAGGTTGAACCGTTGGCTGTCAGGCCGCAAGGCCCCCGTCCGCAGGGTGATCGTCCGCAGGGCGACCGCGGCCCCGGCTATGGTCAGGGCGGTTATAGCCCCCGCCCGCAAGGCGATCGTCCGCAAGGAAGCGACCGCGGCCCGGGTTATGGCCAGGGCGGTTACAGCAGTCATCCGCAGGGTGATCGTCCGCAGGGCGACCGCGGCCCCGGCTCCGGCCAGGGCGGTTATGGTCCCCGTCCGCAAGGCGACCGTCCGCAGGGCAATCGCGGCCCCGGCTACGGCCAGGGCGGTTACGGCCCCCGTCCGCAAGGCGACCGTCCGCAGGGCGGCCCCGGTTACGGCCAGGGCGGTTACAGCCCCCGTCCGCAAGGCGACCGTCCGCAGGGCGACCGCGGCCCCGGCTATGGCCCGGGCGGTTACGGCCCCCGTCCGCAAGGCGACCGTCCGCAGGGCGGCCCCGGTTCCGGCCAGGGCGGCTACAGCCCCCGTCCGCAAGGCGATCGTCCGCAGGGCGACCGCGGCCCCGGCCAGGGCAGTTACGGCCCCCGTCCGCAGGGCGACCGCAGCCGCGGACCTTCTGCGCGAAGCGGCGGCAGGCCGGGACGTCTTTCTATTCCCGATGTGCCGGATGAGCTGAAAGAAAAATTACCGGAGGCCAGGACCAATTTCGCTACCCGTGATGCTTTTGAAAAAGAAGTAAAGCGGGATGATAAACGGGACACGAAAAAGGAAGTCTCCAAAGCTCCGGTTGAAATCAAGGACAAGCACCGCACCTTAAAACAGCAGGCGCAAGTGATATCCGGCCAGGGCGTCACAGCGGCGTTATCTGATGATACGATTCTGGATACGTTATACAAAGAACCCGCCAAAACGGCCAAATCAAAACCGATTCGCGGCGGCCGCCGCGCGCCGCAGCCGGCTCCTGTAGTCCGGGCTGTCCTGACGCATGTTAAATTGCCGGCGACCTTGACGGTCAAAGAATTCGCCGAAGCCATCAAAAAAACGGCGGCTGAAGTGATCAAAAAACTCATGAAAGCCGGCATGATGGCCACGGTCAATCAGGAGATCGATTTTGATACGGCTACCCTCATGGCTGAGGAATTTGGGATAACAACAGAGAAAATGGTTGAAGTCACCGAAGAAGATATCTTGTTTGATGATTCCGAAGATCAGGCCGGCGATTTAAAACCCCGTCCGCCGGTTGTTGTTGTCATGGGTCATGTCGACCACGGCAAGACCTCCATTCTGGACCGGATCCGTTCGTCCTCTGTCGCCAGCGGCGAAGCCGGCGGCATTACCCAGCATATTGGCGCTTATACGGTAAGAGTCAAAAATCGCCAGATCACTTTTTTGGATACGCCGGGTCACGAAGCTTTCACGACGATGCGCGCCCGCGGCGCCCAGGTGACGGATATCGCTATCCTGGTTGTAGCGGCCGACGACGGCGTCATGCCGCAGACCATCGAAGCGATCAACCATGCCCGGGCGGCCAATACGCAAATTGTGGTCGCCATCAACAAAATCGATAAAGAAGGCGCCAACATCGACCGGGTCAAACAGGAACTGGCGACACACGAACTGATTCCCGAGGAGTGGGGCGGCTCGACGGTCATGGTTCCGGTATCCGCCAAGACCGGCGCCGGTTTGGATGATCTGCTGGAGATGGTTTTATTGACCGCCGACATTCTCGATTTGAAAGCCAATCCGGATAAGCAGGCCAAAGGAACCGTTATCGAAGCTAAACTGGATAAAAACCGCGGGCCGGTGGCCACGGTTCTGGTTCAGCGCGGTACGCTGAGGACCGGCGACACCATGGTTACCGGATCCATAATCGGCCATGTCCGCGCTATGGCCGATGACAAAGGCAATATGGTCCGTAAAGCCGGTCCGTCCATTCCGGTGGAAGTTCTGGGCTTGCCTGAAGTGCCGGAAGCCGGCGAATTGTTCTACGCGGTTACCGATGAGAAGATCGCCCGCGCCCTGGCCGACAAACGCCGGGTCCAGCAGCGTGAGCAGCAATTGCACAGCAGCTCGAAAATGTCTCTGGAAACCTTATATACCCAGATGGCTGCCGGTGAAGTCAAAGATCTGAACATTATCATCAAAGCCGACGTTCAGGGCAGCGTCGAAGCCGTCCGTCAGTCTTTGGAGAAACTGACCGGAACAGAAGTCCGCGTCAACATTATTCATGGCGCTGTCGGAGCAATTACCGAAACGGATGTTCGTCTGGCTGAAGTATCCAATGCGATTGTCATCGGCTTTAATGTCCGTCCGTCCGCCAATGTTTCCGATCTGGCCAAAGAGGTCGGCGTCGACATCAGAATGTACCGGATTATCTATAATGCGATAGAAGATATCGAAGCAGCCATGAAGGGCATGCTGACGCCCAAGCTCAAAGAGGTTATTCTCGGACATGCTCAGGTGCGCCAGGTCTTCAAAGTCAGCGGCGTCGGCAGCATCGGCGGCTGTTATGTAACCGACGGCAGAATCACCCGCTCCTGCGACATCCGTGTCGTGCGAGACGGAATCGTTATTCACGAAGGCAATCTCCTGTCGCTCAAGCGGTTCAAAGATGATGCCCGCGAAGTTGCGGCCGGATATGAATGCGGCATAGGCATCGAAAAATTTAACGACATCAAGGAAAATGACATAATCGAGGCCTTTGAAATGCAGGAAATCGAAAGGAGCTGATCCTTTTGCTGCGATCTGATCGAGTCGGCGATGAAATCAAACGAATCATCGCCGACCTTATTCAAAATGAAATTAAAGACCCGCGCCTGCCGGCAATGGTTTCCATTCTTGAGGTACGGGCTTCCCGGGATTTATCCCATGCCAATGTTTATGTCAGCGTGATGGGCGGAGAACAAGAGAAAAAGGACTGCAGCGCCGCTTTACGCAGCGCCGCAGGCTTCATCCGCCGGGAAATCGCGGCGCGGATCCGTCTGCGTATCGCTCCGGAAATCCATTTTATATTCGATGATTCGATAGAACGGGGCATCCGGATGTCGCAGTTGATTGATGAAGTGATCGGCGGTAAACCGTCCCATGAATAATCAACTGATTATGCTGGCGGATGCGCTGCTGTCCTGCCGGGGTCAGGCCGGTTCTGTTTTTTTATATCCGCACGTCAGCGTAGACGGCGACGCCATCGGATCGGCGCTGGCTTTGTTGCTGGCGCTGGAACAATTGGAAATCAAAGCCCGTTTACCGCTGGATGAACGGATACCGCCTAAACTGGACTTCCTTCCGGCTCTCAGCCGGATTGAGCCTTATGAGCCTTCCCCGGATGCCGATGCAGCCGGGTTGGCCGGCGGTCAGCAGATCATCGGACTGGCTATCGATTGTGCCGCGGCAGACCGTATGGGCCGGCGCGGCCTCCTTTTTAAACAGGCGCCCCAAATATTTGCATTAGATCATCATATAGCGCAGGAGCCGGTTCCGCCGGAATTTATTGTCGATCCTTCGGCTGCGGCGGTCGGCGAACTGGTTTATGATTTGATAGCCTGCTTGGGAAACCTTACGGGCCGGACTCTGTTCAATGATGATATCGCCACCCTTCTTATGGCGGCTATTATTTCGGATACCGGCGGCTTTGTCTATTCCAACACATCGATCCGGACTTTTCAGACTGCTGCGGGTTTGATGGGTTATCCCCTGGATTTACGTTATATAACCTATCGCCTGTTTGACCGGACCAGTCAGGAACGGCTGCGTCTGATGGGACGGGTTTTTTCCGAAGCCCGCTTCAGCTGCGGGGACCGGGTGGTACTGGCAGCGGTGGATCAACAAATGTTGGATGCTTGCCGGGCTTCCGATTACGATCTCGATGGAATTATTGCCTACTTAAAAAATGTTGCCGGCGTAGACGCTGCTTTTTTAATTCGCAGTCAGGCCGACGGTTTGCTCCGGGTCAATATCCGCAGCAGCGAACGATTTGATGCGGCGGCTTTCGCCGCCCGTTATGGCGGCGGCGGTCACGCCCGGGCGGCCGGTATGCATTTATCCGGCTTGACCCTGGATGAAGCTGCCCAAAAGATCGCACAAGAGGCAGGTGAACAACTGTAAATCCATTATCGTCTTCAATAAACGGTATTCTCCTGATTGACAAGCCCCGGGATATGACATCTTTCGGGGTTGTTTCGCGCGTCCGGAAACTGTCCGGCCAACGTCGGGTAGGCCATACCGGCACCTTGGATCCTTTTGCCGACGGCCTTTTACCGGTTTGTATCGGCCGGGCTACTCATGTTGTGCGTTATATGGACGGATATGATAAAAAATATCGGGTCCGGGCCGTTTTCGGCCGGGCTACGGATACCCAGGACTTAACCGGAAATACAGTTTTCTGCCATCCCCCGAGCGAAGAAGAACGCCGGCAGCTGCTGTGTTCCGATTTTGCCGTTTTACGGCAGGCGGTGAACGGTCTGGTCGGGAAAAGGGAACAGATACCGCCGATGTATTCGGCTGTCAAAGTGGCCGGCCGGCCGCTTTATGCGTACGCCCGCAAAGGGGAGACGATCGAGCGCAAAAGCCGGCCGATTGAGATTTATGCCGCTGATTTGGAAACTGTCGGCCTGGAAAGGGTCGATCAGGCGGAAACAATGACGGCTACCCTGGTTATTCATTGTACAAAGGGCACCTACATCCGCAGCCTGGTTGACGATCTGGGCCGTCAATTAGGTTACGGAGCCTATGCCGACAGGCTGACCCGTCTGACTTGCGGTCCTTACAGACTGGAAGACGCTCAGAATCTCGAAGTTTTGTTTGCCCGTTTCCGGGCGTGCCCGGATATCGGCGCTTTCTGGCAGGAAATGGCGGCCGAAGGCCGTTTGCTGGCTCCGCGCACGGCCTTGTCCGGTTTCCAGACCGTTCTGCTTACTGAGACGGAAGCTTTGCGGTTGATAACCGGCCAGCCGCTGTCC
This sequence comes from Clostridiaceae bacterium, assembly GCA_034927345.1. Lineage (GTDB taxonomy): Bacteria > Bacillota > Clostridia > Saccharofermentanales > UBA5734 > JAYFQE01. The sequence goes on along the minus strand of JAYFQE010000003.1, from coordinate 179,279 downwards.
CTGCCGGCGGACGCCGCCGGCTTGCCGGAGTCTGCGGCCGGCCGGCCTGTCGTTTTCGCCAGCCGGGATCAGATGATAGCCGTCGGCCTCCTGGAACAGGAACAAGCGGATGCTTATCGCGTCCATACAGAAAGGGTGTTGATTGATCTTGCGGATTTTCGACAGACCTGACGCCGATCTGCCGGTTGTGGCGCGCGGCGTTGCGCTGGGTTTTTTTGACGGGGTTCATCGCGGACATCTGGATTTGATCCGGACTCTGGTCTATCGCAGCAGCCAGCTGCATATAACGCCGGCTGTTTTTACCTTTCCGGTCCATCCGGGCGCCGTTCTCTGGCCGGACCAGCCCCTGCCGGGTTCTCTGAACACCCTGCAAGAACGACTGGCTGCGATTGCTGCCTGCGGCGTTTCCGAAATACACTTGCAATCTTTTGACGCCCGGTTTTCAGCCATGGAGCCGGAGGATTTTCTTGATCAGATCATAGCCGGCCGGCTTTCCGCCCGGTTGATCGTCGCAGGACCCGATTACCGTTTCGGCCGGCAAGGCCTGGGAAATGTTACGCTGCTGCAGCGCTGGGCCGGAGAGCGGAATATTGAAGTTTTAATTGTCGGCCAGGTCGATATGGCCGGCGGGAAAATTTCCAGTTCCAGAATCCGCGCGCTGGTCCAGGAAGGCGATCTGGCGCAAGCCGCCGGCTTACTCGGCCGGCCTTACCGGATCGAAGGCGTCGTGGTTGCCGGCCGCAGGCTCGGGCATCGAATGGGTTTTCCAACGGCCAATCTGGCGGTTCCGGCCGAGAAAGTCTGCCCTGCCTATGGCGTTTATGCCACGCGAGCCCATGTTGATAACCGCACTTATGAAGCAATCACCAATATCGGACTGCGTCCGACTGTTAATACGACAGATCCGCAGCCGGTTATTGAAACCTACTTATATGATACCGATATGCCCTTATATGGCCAGGCGATCAGCGTCGATTTTCTGGAGCGCATCCGCCCGGAAAAGCGCTTTGAGTCTTTGCTTCAGCTTGGCGCTCAGGTACGGGAGGATCTGGAAACGGTCCGCCGCTGGCATCATCAGGCTGAACAGGGGTATGAATGGGGGCGGGTTGGGAGCATCCCGATTTATTATCTGCCGACTGAACGGTTTGCCCAGGCGGCTTTGCATCTGGTTTTCCAGGCGCAGGCCGACGAGCGCCAATCGGCTTGCTATGCGCTGCTGATGAGAATCCTGACCGCCAGCTGCCGCCGCTATCCCAGCCGGATCAGCCTGGCGTCTGCTCTGGACAATCTGTATGGCGCGACGCTCGATGGCAACGTTGAACGCAACGGCAATCTGCAGACGCTGTTTTTGTCTGCTGAAGCCTTGATCAGCTGGACTGACGGAACATCGCCGTTCCAGGAGACCTGCCGTCTGCTTTTTGATCTGCTGCTCGATCCGTTGTTGGATGACGACGGCCTTTTTGATCATGACACGGTTGAATCGGAGCGGCGTAACCTTCTGATGGAATTGGCAGCCCGGGAAAACGACCGGGGCAAGTATGCCTACGACCGTTGTCTGAGTTTGTTTTGCGGCGGTCGGATCGAGGGCCTCTCACCGTCCGGCAGGGCCGGCGACATTCGGAGCATCACGCGGGAAGAATTGGGCGAAGCCTACCGGATGTTATTAAGTCAGGTTCATTTGGAGCTTTATCTGGGCGGCCGGATCAAACCGGAGATCCTGGAGTTTTGCCGGGAAGGGCTGGAGCGGCTGCCCGCCGGCGAAAGGCCGGATCTCTATCCCGGATTGCTGCCGGCGCCCTTCATGCCCGGTCCGGTTCAGGAAGTTCAGGAATACAAAGCGGTCGAACAGGCCCGGATCTTGCTTGCCTATAAAGGTCTGCCGCCCTATTTCAGCCACCAATCCATCGTGGCGTCCGTTTTAAACAGCATGTTGGGCGGCGATGTTCATTCGCTTTTGTTTGATGTCGTACGGGAGAAGATGGGTTTGGCCTACCAGATCTACTCGATGAATCAACGTTATTTATCCGCTCTGCTGGTTATGGCCGGCGTAGCGGTCCCGTCGGCCGGCGCGGCTGTCGAAGCCATCAAAACACAATTGGGCGAGATCATTGCCGGCCGTTTCGAGGATACTTTGCTGGAACGGTCGCGCAGCATGCTGGAAACAGCGATTTTATCGCAAAGCGATGACCTGACCACGCTTTTGGTTATACAAATAAACGGGCATTTAAGCGGCCGCCTGCTCGGCCGCGACGACTCGCTGGCTCTGCTGCACGCCGTTTCACGCGAACAGGTGATCGCACTGGCATCGCAGCTGGAATTGATAACAACGTATATTTTGACCGCTTCTTCGGCAGAAGCGGCGCCGGAGGCTTGAATGACGGGACAGATACAACGCGGCCGCTTGCCGGCCGGATTTCATAGCCGCGAAAGCCATGATTCTTTAACCGGAAAAACGTTATTGACCTTTCGGCACCGCTGCGGCCTGGTTGTCAAAGTGCTGCCCAGACCGGGATTCTCCAAGCGTTTCGCCGCGGTCACCGTTCCTTTCGGCTCGATCCATACCGCATTCAGCGATGGAAAAAACCAGCGGACTCTGCCGGCCGGCTCGGCTCATTTCCTCGAGCACTGCCTGTTCAGCCGCGATGACCAGGGCGGTCTTCTGGGCCGGCTGTCGCAGCTGGGCGCTTCGGCCAACGCTTATACGACTCACAGCCATACCTTGTACTATTTTTCGACCGTTCATCATTTTGCCGAAGCTCTGGATATCTATCTGGATGCTTTGATGAACCCCTATCTGGAAACGGACCGGCTGGATACCGAACGGCCGATTATCCAGGCTGAACTTGATCAATATCAAGATGATCCGGACAACCGCATCTATATGGCGCTGACCGAAGCGCTCTACCAGAGCCATCCGGTCCGGCTGGACATCGGCGGAACCGCCGAATCGGTTGCCGCAATCACTTCAGACGACCTGAAAACCGCCTGGCGATTGTTCTATCATCCCAGCCGCCTGAGTTTGACTTTAGCCGGCGATTTTGATTATGAGCCGATTTTGCAGCGCCTGGACGATCGCCTGGCTGATCTGCCGCCTGAACAGGAAATCGCGCGGCCGGCTATCGTTCTGCCGGAGGAAATAAGCCGGCCGGACCGGCCTATGAGCCGATTGTCCATGGATGTGTCCGCGCCTTCATTTCTGGTCGGCATCAAGGACCCTTTGCTTCTGCCCGGGCATGAACTGCGGGGAACGCCGCTTGTCGCCCGGCAGCAGGCCGCCAGACTACTTTTCGATACTTTGTTGTCGCCGGTATCGCAATTGTACGAATCCTTATATGCCGACGGCCTGATCAATGATTCGTTCGGATTTCAATATGCCTGCGAAGAAAGTTTCGCTTTTCTGGCCTGCGGCGGCGAGTCCATGGAGCCGGAAAAAGCGGCAGGGGCTTTGCGCCGGGGGTTGATGCGCGCCTTCAGCCAAGGTATTGACCCGGCGGTTTTTGAAAGCCAGAAACGCGCGGCGGCCGGCGATTTTGTCCGCTCGCTCGATTCGGTCGAACACAGCGGGCTGGTTCAGGCCCAATGCAACCTGGATGGGATTGACCTCTTCGATTATCCGTCAATTTATGATAAGATAGATCGTGAAACCGCGGCCGGGATGATGTCTTTTCTTGCGGATTCGTCCAGCTATGCGGTTGTCATTTTGACCCCTATGGAGGTGACTGAATCTCATGCAACCTGATTTTTATGTCGATTTTCCAGGTCTCGGCATCCAGGATCTGCCTGTCAGCCGAGTCGCATTCAACTTGTTTGGCAATTGGCCTGTCTATTGGTATGGTTTGCTGATAGCGGCAGCGATCATTATCTGCATGCTGCTGGCCATGAAACAGGCTCCGGCCTTCAAGCTGACTGCCGACGATGTCATGGACACCTTTATCGCTTTGATTCCGTTGATGATCATCATGGCCAGAGCCTATTATGTTATTTTTGAATGGGATTACTATGCTCAGGACTGGAAACGCATTTTCAGCACCCGGGACGGCGGCCTGGCTTTTTACGGCGGCGTCATCGGCGGCGTTATCGCCATCCTGCTGATAACCCGGATCAAAAAAATAAAGATCTCCCGCTTGCTTGATTTTCTGGCTGTTTATGTCCCGTTAGGCCAGGCGATCGGCCGCTGGGGCAACTTCTTCAACCAGGAAGCTTTCGGAAACAACACGACGCTGCCCTGGGGCATGTACAGCAATCAGACCGAATATTATCTGCGCAATGTCAGCAATATAGCCGGTTTGAATCCGACTCAGCCCGTCCATCCGACTTTCTTTTATGAATTTATAGCCAACATGCTGATCTTTTTCTGGCTGCTCAGAGTACGCAAACACAGTAAGTACCCTTTTGCCACAACCCTATGGTATTTCCTGCTTTACGGCTTTGTCCGCTTCTTTGTGGAGAGCATCCGCACCGACCCCCTGATGATCCCGGGCACTTCGGTCCGCGTATCGATGTGGCTGTCCGCTTTGATGGTGATCGGATCGATCATCGTGATGATCGTCCTGAACCGCAGGCAACAACGCCTGGAGTTGGCGGCGGCGCTGGCCGGCGATTCTCCCGCGGAACCGCCTGAAGAAATCAGCATCGATGATCAGCCGGCAGATTTTATCGCGCTGGATGATGACGAAGCCGCGACCCCGGCTGCTGATGAAGGCGAACCGGAAAGCCCGGCCGCCGATCAGAGTGACGCGCCGGCTGCGGATGACCGGGAGAAGAAGACCGAATAATGTCGGGTACCGGCTTTGAACAACTGAAGAAAGAAACCTATTTCCGGGTGATGGATTATTGGCTGCTGATACCGATTCTGATCATCTCCTTGATCGGGCTGACCGTTCTAAACCAGGTCTTGTCCGATGGTTTCGGCGACAAATATCCCATGAATCTGTACAAGCAGGCCGGCGCTGTTCTGGTCGGCCTGCTGATCGCCTTGATGCTCTGCCGGATTGAATTGCCGACCTTGAAACTGATCAGCTGGACCATATATGGAGTCAGCGTCATGCTGCTGGTGCTGGTCTTGGTGGACGGTTCTTCGAAAGCTGACACCTGGGGCGCGGACAGCTGGCTGGATTTGCCGGTTGTCGGCTCTTTTCAGCCGTCGGAACTGGCGAAAATCGGTTTGGTCATGGCCTCGGCCTATTTATTTGAATGGATGGGCAATCATAAATTGAAATTCTGGCAGGGCTGCCTGGCTTTGCTTGTTCTTTATGGCGTTCCCATGCTGCTGATCATGAAACAGCCTGATTTCGGCACTGCGATGGTGATTGTGTTCATGTTTCTCTGCATGTTGTTTGTCTGGGGCCTGCGCTGGCGATATGTCCTGCTCGGGGCCTCCGGCATTATCGTCATGGTGCCGCTGGCCTGGATTTTCTATTTAAAAGAATATCAAAAGAACCGGATTTTAACTTTTCTATATCCCGGCCATGATCCGACAGCATCCTATAATCTGCTGCAGTCGAAACTCGCCATTGCTTCGGGCGGATTAACCGGAAGCACGCGCGGCACGCCGGTTCATGTTCCGGTCAAGGAGGCTGACTTCATTTATACGGCTGTTTCGGAACATATGGGTTTTATCGGGACGACGGCGCTGTTGATTCTGATATTCTTTTTCCTGGCCCGCTGCCTCTATGTGGCCTCGAAAGTTCAGCAGAGACAGCCGGCGTCCGCTTTGATGCTGGTCGGCCTGACCGCCGGGATGGCTTTCCACTTTATCGAAAACCTTGGCATGTGCGTCGGACTTTTGCCGATAACCGGCATTCCGCTGCCATTTGTCAGTCTTGGCGGATCGGCGATGATTGTCAATTTTTTCGCGCTGGGCGTTATGCTCAACATTTCGATGGAACGTAATCTTATTGAAAAATAGCCGGATATCCCGCCGGCTGCCCGATCATTCGGAACAGAATAAATTTTGATTGCTAAAACCTTCGGCATCCTGCCGGAGGTTTTTTTATCGGACTCAACTTTCCTGCGTCCCGCAGAACAGATGGACTTTTCAGGTACTTTGCCTTAATGTCGCGATACCCATAACGGCACAACACGAAACATTCGTTCTCATTACATTTGAATTACATTTATTTCGCAGAACGATCACTGATTGCAATTATATTGCCTTCCGTGTACAATTACATTCAAGTGGTGAATTGTAGAGCGAAAATATATATATGTGGTTAGAAGTGGAGCGTTAGTTCTCGATAACGCCTAAAGAAGGGAGTGAAATCATGGCCAGATATACCCATACTGTTGATGCCAAAGGCCGTGTTTTCGTTCCGTCGCGTTTGCGGGACAGTCTCGGCGCTTCACTGGTTGTCACGCTGAGCCTTGATGAGGGTTATCTTTCAGCTTATACGCCGGATCAGTTTCGCCTGATCCGCGAACAGATCGGCCAGCTGTCGGGCACAGATCCCGCCGTGCGGCGCTTGAAACGCCAGATCATCGGTGAAGCGATGGTCTGTGATCTGGATGGCCAGGGCCGCATCTCAATTAGTGATGAATTATGGTCGACCATTCATGTTCAACGCGGTGAAGAGATCTGCTTCATCGATATGTTTGATAAACTGGAGATTTGTTCCAAATCCTTCTATAACGAACAGAAGGAGGAACAGGGCTCACTTGCCGGAGTGGACCTGACACGGTTCGATGTTAAAGGACTCTGATTTCGGCCATCGTCCTGTTTTGCTGCAGGAAGTACTGGATTGTCTGAATATCCGCCCGACCGGCATTTATGTCGATTGCACATTGGGCGGCGCCGGACACGCTTCGGCCATCTTGTCCCGTTTGCAGGCCGGGGGCCGTTTGATCGGACTGGATCAGGATGAAGACGCTCTGGAAGCCGGCGGTAAACAGCTGGCTGCTGTTGATACCGGCGCCAGTTGGAGCGTTCATCGGGCAAATTTTTCGGAACTGGCCGCCACGCTGGCGTCATTGGGCATTACGGCGGTCGACGGTATTTTGGCCGACCTGGGTGTTTCATCCTGGCAGCTGGACCAGGCCGAACGCGGTTTCAGTTATGGCAAAGATGGTCCGCTGGATATGCGGATGGATACCCGCAGTCCGATAACGGCCGCCACACTGGTCAATACCTGCAGTGAAGAAGAACTGACGCGGATTTTACGCGATTTCGGTGAAGAACGTTATGCTTTCCGTATCAGCCGGGCCATTGTCGCCGCCCGAAACCGTAAACCGCTGGAAACAACCGGCGAACTGGCGGATCTTGTCCGCGGCGCCATGCCGGCGGCAGCCCGTCAGGAAGCCCAGCATCCGGCCAAGCGTACCTTTCAGGCTTTACGTATCGCCGTCAATCAGGAACTGGCTGTCCTTGAAACGCTGCTTCAGAAAGCGCCGGACTTGTTGGCTGACGGCGGCCGGCTTTGCGTCATAACCTTTCATTCTCTGGAAGACCGTCTGGTCAAAGACCATTTTAAAATTTTAGAAAAACCATGCCAATGTCCGCGGGACTTTCCCGTTTGCGTTTGCGGTCTGCGCAGTGCCGGCCGGATCATAACCCGCCATCCGCTGACTGCCACACCGGAAGAGACGGCGGGCAACCCCCGGTCGCGCAGCGCTAAACTGCGTTGCTTCGAACGTCGTTTAGAAGCAGGATCCGGAACTACAGGAGGTGCTGATCATGAATGAATCCTGGGGCAATCTGGCTCTGCAGCGTAAACCGGTTAACACCGAAAAGCGGATGGGCAGCCGTTCGGTCAAACAGCGTTCCGATATCAAAACCCGGCGGATTCCGGTTACGGCAACGCCTGATTCGAACCAAATTGCATTTCAAAGAGCCAAAGCGATACGCCGGACCCTGGCCCGTCAGCGCATACGTTTATTATGCGGGCTGGTGGCGCTTGTTTTTGCGGTGACCGGCGTCTTTGCGCTGGTGGTTTATCGTCAGGCCATGATCCTGGAGATGAATTTTAATAATTTGGCTAAGGAGAATAAAATCACGCTCCTGAACCAGGAAGCCAGTCAAATCAGCGAATCACTGGCCCAGAAAACCAATCTGGATGAAATTCGCCGTCAGGCTGTGGAAAAACTGGGCCTTCAGGATCCGGCCCACAGTCAGGTGGTAACGGTTGATGTCCCGGATTCCGACCGCGTCGTTTATGCAACGCCAAAAACCGTATCGGCGGACAGCGATACCTATCTGGCCAGTGTTTTTACAACCATCGAGGGCTTTTTCAAAACCATGAACCGTCAAGGGCAGGGGAATTGATGTGCAGCGGCGTGATCAGAAGCAGGAATTACACCGCCGGCTGATCCGTGAAGATCAACATCGCCAGCGTCAGCGGACTGTCAGCAACGGGAAGCCGCAGCGGGTAACCAGGCCGAGCGGCGGACAACCGGTGGGGCGCAAACCGAACCGCCGTCCCGGGATTGTTTTTTTCAGCATCTGTTTGTTGCTTTTTGCGGCAGTCCTTGTCTGGCAGCTTTATCAGATTCAGATTGTCAATCATGCCGCCAATGCCGAGCTGGCGGCCAAACAGCATTACAGTAAAAAAACCGAGAACCCCCGCCGCGGCTTGATTCTGGACCGCAATGATGTTGAGCTGGCCGGCACAACCTATGTTTACCGGATCGGCGTTACCCCGAAAGACATGCGTTCCATCACGAAGAATATATCGTCAGCTGAAATCGCGTCGTCCATAGCGGAATGCCTGAATATGGATACGGCGACCGTTGCCGCCGCTATGGCTCAGACGGATGCCACTTATATCCAATTGAAAAAAGATGTCGCCAAAGAAGAAGCGGATAAACTGAAAGCCTATATCGATGATGCCGACCTGGGCGGCGTTCGCATCGACACCGAGCCGCGGCGGTATTATACCAACGGCACGTTGGCCAGTCAGGTCATCGGCTATACCAATTACAGTAATGAACAGCTGATCGGCCAATTGGGCATCGAGCTGCAGTATAATACACTGCTGACCGGCCAGCCGGGTTATACCTATGTTGAAACTGACAATTACAGCAGCAAGGGGACATTGCCTTTTTCGGTTCCGACCAGCCTGCGCGCTAAAAACGGGCAGAATATCGTGCTCAACATTGATATCAACATCCAGAAGATCGCCCAGGAAGAGCTGGCCAATGCCATTAGCTTGTATGACATTACCAGCGGCGGAACGGTCATTATCATGAATCCTTATACCGGCGCCATCCTGGCTATGGCGTCTTATCCTTACTTCAGCAGTTCAGATCCGGCTGCCTGTCCGGAAGGTGTCGATGCTTCGACCTGGGATACCGGCAAAAAAGAAACCATCGATTACCTGTCCAGTCAGATCTGGCGCAACCGGGCGATATCCGATACCTATGAGCCAGGTTCGACCTTTAAAGCGATCACCGCTTCGATGGCGCTGGAAGAGGATCTGGCGATTGAGACTGAAATGATGAGCGACGCGCCGCTTCAAGTCGGCGGCTGGACGATCCATTGCTCCAGCGGCGCCGGACACGGCGCCGAATCCATGCAGCAGGGCTTCTGGCGTTCCTGTAATCCGATCTTTGCCCAACTGGCTCAACGGGTTGGCGTCGACCGGTTTTATGCTTATCTTCGCTCTTTTGGTTTCATGGGCGTAACCGGGATCGATCTGCCGGCCGAAGGAACCGGCATTTTGCATCAGAATCCGACCGAAGTCGACATGGTAACGCTATCCTACGGTGAATCGTCGACGGTTACCCCCATTCAGCTGATCACATCGTATTGTGCGTTCGCCAACGGCGGCAACCTGATCAAGCCCAGCATTGTCAAGGAAATTACCGACAGCGACGGCAATATCGTCAAGGAAATCCAGCCGGAAACCGTGCGTAAAGTGCTGTCCGAAAATACAACCGCCCGCATCCGGGAATTGCTTAAAGGGGTCGTGCTGAACGGAACCGGTTCCGCCGCTTATATAGAAGGTTATTCCATTGCCGGAAAAACCAGTACGTCAACGGATGATAATGGCGACCATACCCTGTCATTCTGCGGCATGGCTCCGGCGAACAGCCCGGAAATCGTAGCGTTGGTCGTGTTGAATAAACCGCAGGATAAAAAAACCGGCTCCAAGGGCGCCGCGAAGACCTGCGGGCAGGTTATTGCCCGGACGCTGGAATATATGGGCGTCAGCCGCGAATATAACGATACCGACGTTTCCCGCATCAATGCAACGGTGGCGGTGCCGAATGTCGTCGGCCTGACATATGCGCAGGCCATGAAGGAACTGGCCAACCGGGGATTGAGCGCCGAAGCAGGCGATAAAGCCATGGGTGATGCTACGCTGGTTAAATATCAATGGCCGGCTGCAGATACGGAATTACACAATAAAGGCCTGGTCATTCTTTATCCGGTGGAAACGCCGCAGGAAGAAGAAATGGCTATTCCGGACTTCACCGGCAAAACGGTCCACGAATGTCTCAGTTCAGCTGCCGAAAGCGGCCTGAATATTCGGATCAGCGGCGATTGCCTCGGCGAGGCCGTCAGCCAGGATCCGGCCCCGACTTATGGACGAAGCGGCCAGACGGCCGCGCCTACTGCTCAGCCGACTCCCGGAACGTCGGAAAGCAGCGCGGGCGCCGGCGGCACAACAGAACCGGCCGGCGGCACGCCGGCAACAGACCCGGCAGTCACCCATCTCAAACGCGGCAGCGTGATTACGGTTGTCTTCGCCGCGATCGAAGAAGAGGTTGCCCAATCGGGTGAAACAGAATAAAATAGACTTTTGAAGATTAACCGCTTGAAAGGATATGGCGTCATGAAATTAAAGGATTTACTGGACGGAATCGAGATACTGGATCAAAATGGTGATTTGTCGGTCGATATCGACGCTATTGCCTATGATTCACGCAAAGTCCGCCAGGGTTCCTTGTTTGTTTGTGTTGAAGGTTATATAACCGACGGCCATCGCTATGCGATTCAGGCCCAGAATCAGTCTGTATCGGCGATCCTGCTGCAAAATCCGGTTGACGGTCTCACGGTTCCCTGGGTGCGCGTAGCTGATACAAGGCGTGCTTTGGCTCATGTTTCCGACCGGTTTTTCAATCATCCTTCCGGCCGGCTGGAATTGATCGGATTAACGGGAACCAAGGGCAAGACGACGGCCACATACATGACCCGGGCGATTCTGGCCGCGGACGGCCGGAAGGTCGGCCTGATCGGCACGGTCGCCAACATTATCGGCGACGATATCGCTTATGCTTCGCGGACAACGCCGGAATCTTATGATCTGCAAGCCTTGCTTGATGAAATGGCCGACCGCGGTATGGATTCATGTGTCATGGAAGTATCGTCACAAGGGCTCATGCTCGATCGTGTATATGGCTGTTCTTATCTGACCGGGGCTTTTACCAACCTGTTTCACGACCATATCGGACCGCACGAACATGCGACCATGGATGAATACCTGGCAGCTAAGCTGATGCTGTTCGACCGCTGCCGCAATGCCGTGATCAACCGCGATATCGGGCAATATGAACAGGTGCGCGCCGCGGTCAAAGGTCCCTGCCTGACTTACGGTCTGTCGGAGCAAGCCGATGTCCGAGCTGCCAATCTGCGGAAAACAACCTTGAACAACCGCGTCGGAACCTTATTTGAATTAATCAGCCCCTGGTTTCAGGGTGATGTTTTTGTCGGTATGCCCGGACGCTTCAATGTATCCAACGCTTTGGCGGCAATTGCCTGCGCCGGCCTGTCCGGGGCATCTCTGGCCGCTGTGCGTCAGGGCTTGGCCGAAATTGCCGTACCCGGCCGTGTACAGCCGATTCCGACCGGCAAACCGTTTCAGGTGATCGTCGATTATGCCCATAACGCAGCCAGCCTGGAGACATTATTGGAAACGCTGCGCGATTATGTGACCGGCCGTCTGATTGTCATTTTTGGCAACGGCGGCGACCGGGCCCGTTCGCGCCGGTTCGAAATGGGCGAGGTGGCCGGCCGTCTGGCCGACCTGACGATCATCACATCCGATAATCCCCGGACCGAAGACCCGCTGGCGATCATTCAGGACATCATTACCGGTATAAAACCGACAACCGGACACTATCAGGTGGTGGCCGACCGGCGCGAAGCGATCGGTCAGGCGATTAAAGAAGCCAGGCCGGGCGATATGGTTGTCATCGCCGGCAAGGGACATGAGAATTATCAGATTTTCAAAGATCGCACCATCCACTTTGACGATGCTGAAACAGCTGCCGAATGGATTGCCTCTTTGGAGGAAAAAGGCCATGACTGAGCTTTTATTGCGAGATATCTGCCGCTGGACTCAGGCGCGCAATCTGACCGGCGATACGGCTGAACCGGAACGCCTGATCTCCGCAATCTGCACAGACAGCAGAGCCGTTAAGCCCGGCTGCCTGTTTCTGGCTTTGCATGGCGAACACTTTGACGGCCACAGCTTTTTACTTCAGGCTGCCGCTCAGGGCGCCGGAGCTTTGATGATTGACGACCGTTCGGTTTATGATCATCTGGCCGGCCGGGATCAAACAGCTGAAACGACCCTGATCGCTTATCTGCCGGTTCTGCTGGTAAACAATACTCTTCAGGCTTTACAAGATATTGCAGCCGGTTACCGGCTGATGTTGACCGCGCCGGTTGTGGCTATAACCGGCAGCGTCGGCAAGACATCGACGCGGCTGATGGTCAGCGCCTGCCTGCAGACTGCATTCCAGGTCCATCAGACTGCCGGCAATCTGAACAATGAAATCGGCTTGCCGCAAACCTTGCTGCAGGCGGAGCCCGATGATCGCGCAGTCGTCGTGGAGATGGGCATGCGCGGCCCCGGCGAAATTGCGATGCTCAGCCGGATCGCCCAGCCGGACATCGCTATGATTACCTGTATCGGCTGGTCGCATATCGGCCGCCTGGGCAGCCGGGAAGCGATCCTGGCCGCCAAGTCCGAAATTTTACAGGGCCTTCGTCCGGGTGGACTATTGGTCCTGAATGCCGATGATCCGCTGCTGCGTCAGCTGGGTATGAATCTGGCCGGCCGGCTGCGCGTTGCTTATATTACCTGCGACCAGACAGCTCTGCCCGCCGGTTCAGAACAGGCGAGGCAGGCTGCTTTTATCATCCGGGCCGACCAGGTCGAAACAAACGGCAGTCAGGTTTCTTTTCATGTTCATCTCAGCCAGATGGATGAGGATGAACAAGAACTGCCGGTGCGGCTGCCGTTCCCGGGGCTGCATCATGTGCGCAACACCCTTTTTGGCCTGGCTGCCGCTCACGCTTTGCAGCTGGATCTGGCATCGGCGGCCCGCGGCGCGGCAGAATACCGCAATACCGGCAGCCGGCAGCGGGTTTTATCGCTGGCCGGCATAACGTTGATGGATGATTCCTATAATGCGGGACCGGAATCGATGCAGGCCGCTTTGGAAACACTGGCCGGCATGGCCGGTTCGGAGCATCGTAAGATTGCCGCCCTCGGCTGTATGCTGGAACTGGGCGATTTTGCTCCCGAAGCCCACCGTCAGGTCGGCGAATGGGTGGCCCGGCTGGATTATCAGCTGCTCCTGGTTTTCGGCCCGAACGGCGAAGATATTTTGGTTGGCGCCCGTTCGGTTCGCCCCGACTTGCCGTCCTGTGATTGCTGTGATCATCAGGAGATGGCCGACCGTCTGATGGCAGCGCTGCAACCGGGCGATTATCTGCTGGTTAAAGGATCGCGGGGCTTTGCCATGGAGCATGTCGTCGAAAAAGTGGCTGACAGCCTGGAAAAACGGCCTGTCCTGTCCTGTGCGACATAAGCAATCGGCTGTAAAGGGTGATGGAAGATGAAAAAAGATCGTATCTTGGCATTGAATGCTGCCAGAAATCGTGATATCCAACGGATCAGCACCGTCAATTCAGTCATGCAGCCGACCCGCCGCCTGCACAGCGGCCTTCTGGTTGTAACCCTGATCATGATCTGTTTTGGCCTGGTTATGTTGTTCAGTGCCAGTATGAGCGACGGTTACGCTTCCTATGCCGGCGATTCGATGTACTATGTGATTAAACAGTCGGGCATTACGGCGATCGGCCTGGTCATTGCCCTGATTGTCGCCATTTTGGTCCCGATCGGTTTATTTGATCATTTCTGGATGTCCCTTGTGCTTTATGGCGTAACAACCGTTTTATTGGTCTATGTCAAGTTTTTCGGCATCCTGATGAACGGCGCCCGACGCTGGGTTTATATCGGCATGCGTTTTCAGCCTTCCGAACTGGCCAAACTGGCTCTGGTTTTTTGTTTTGCCAGCTACTGTTCCATGTTGAAACGCCAGCGGCGGGCCGGAAAATTGCGCTTTCGGACTCCTCTGCGCCAGTTTATCATGGATGGCTGGCTGGATATCCTGATCCCCGGTTTTGCCATCCTGATCTGGATCGGCCTGATTGTCTGGCAGCCGCATGTTTCTTGCGCCATTATTATGTGCTTCATAACCGCCGTCCTTTATCTGACGGCAGGTATCCGGATCCGGTCCTGGATCAGCGGCGTGACGCAGGCTTTGATTCTGGTCCTGGTTCTGGCTCTTCTGGTGGCGATGATCCTGCCTCTGCTGCCGCAAGGGAATATACAGGAAACGATCCAAAAAAACTTCGCCCATGTCGGCGACCGGATCAATACTTTTTTAAATCCCGATGAAGCGGAGGAAGATGATACCTATCAGATAACCCAGTCCTTGATTGCCATCGGCTCCGGCGGCCTGAGCGGCGTTGGGCTCGGCGAAGGACGCCAGAAATACAATTATCTGCCGGAAGCCCACAATGATTTTGTTTTTGCCATTATCGGCGAGGAATTAGGTTTCGTCGGCACGACGGCCGTATTACTCCTTTTTGTTATCTTTATGCTGATCGGCGTCAGCATAACCCGAAATGCCGCCAATTCCTTTACCGCGCTTCTGGCCGGCGGCTATACCATGCTGATCAGCATCCAGGCTTTTCTGAACATCGCCGTGGCGACCAGGACGATTCCGTCAACCGGTATTTCACTGCCGTTTTTCAGTTATGGCGGCACCTCGAATATGTTTTTTTTAATGGCCATCGGATTTATACTGGCCGTCTCGCGTTCCGGCCAGCGGATACCCCGAACGGCTGGTTCCAGCCCGACCGCCGAAACGCAGACGGAACCGGAACCGGATAGCCGCGAATGGCAGCCGGAACTGGCCGGATACCCTGGCTCCGGGCTGGACCAAACCGCCGGCGGTATCCGGACCGGTTATGGTGACCGTTCATGAACGGGGCGGTTAAGGGCCGGCGGTATCTTTTAGCCGGCGGCGGCACCAGCGGCCATGTCAATCCGGCGCTGGCCATCGCGGACCAGCTGAAAAAGGATGATCCGACGGCAGACATCCGTTTCTGCGGCACTGCCCGCGGCATCGAACAGGACATCATCCCCCGGGCCGGTTATCCGTTTCAGGCTATCCGGGCACGAGGCCTGCCGCGCCGTCTGTCGCCTGACTTGTTCCGCGCCCTGGCGGATTTCTGGGCCGGCCGCAGACAATGCCGGCAGTTGATGCGGGAATTTTGCCCGGACGTGGTAATCGGAACCGGCGGTTATGTCTGCAGTCCGGTTGTTGCGGCTGCGGCTAGTCTGCATATCCCGGTGCTGCTGCACGAACAGAATGCTTTTCCGGGACGGTCCAACCGGCTGATGGCGCGACGCAGCCAGATGGTATGCGTCAGTTTTCCGGGGACCGAGCATTGGTTTCACACGAAGGCGCCGATTATCCTGACCGGCAATCCGGTGCGTTCACTTTTCTTTGAACTGGACCGGCAGGAAGCCAGAAAAACCTTGAATCTGGATCCGGACGAGCGGATCGTGCTGGCCATGGGCGGCAGCCTGGGCGCACGATCCATCAACCAAGCCGTCCTGGGTCTGTCTCCCTGGCTGGATGATCTGACGCAATGGGCCGGCGGGCCGCCGACGGTTTATCTTGCGGCCGGCTCCCGACAGTATGCTGAAATCGCCTCGTCCGGCAGGGGGAAAGACTGGCTTCAGGTACGCGATTATATTCATGACATCCAGCTTTATATGGCCGCTGCCGATCTGCTGGTTTGCCGGGCCGGCGCCATCACTTGTTCAGAACTGGCGGCGCTGGGCCGGCCGGCCGTTATGGTTCCGTATCCTTATGCCGCCGGCGATCACCAGACTTATAACGCCCGGGTTTTTGCCGATGCCGGCGCGGCTATTCTCTGTCCGGACGCCCAGTTGCAGCCGGCATGGCTGGCGCAGACGCTGCATGATCTGCTGCTGCAGCCTGATCGATTACAGGAAATGGGACGGGCGGCCAAACAAATGGCCCGGCCGGACGCAGTATCCGCCATATGCCGCAGCCTGTATGGTCTGCTGCCATGACAGCCGTCCCGGTTCCGAAACGACGCCGCGCCTGGCTTGCCATACCGCTCCTTGCCTTGATTTTATCGGTCATGATCGGCTTTTTGCCGATCTTTCACCTGGAAACAGTTCATTTCCCCGATGAACTGCGGTCGGTCACACAAGAGGAGCTTCTGAATGCCAGCGGATTGGTCAAAGGCCAGCACTTGCTGATCGGTTTAGGCGGAACGTTGGATCAATGGCTGCATCTGCGTTACGGCCAGGCTGAGGAAAAACTGCTCGGCCGGTTTCCCGCGATTAAAAGCGTGGAAATCCGTATGCAATTCCCCGGCGCTGTCCGGATGCTGGTGGAAGAAAGAGTTGAAGTGGCCTATCTTGCCATTCCGGACGGCTGTGTGATGATCGACAAGGAAGGTTACGCGTTGAAGATCCTGGCGGATCCGCCGGCTAATATCCCGGTTATCGAAGGCGTCGGCGTTACAACAATGACTCTGGGCCAGCCGCTGACGGTTGATGTGCCGGCTGCGATGAATAGTGCAATCACCTTGATGGGTGCTATAATTGAAGCGGACCGGGACACCCGGCCGGTAACGCCGCTTCTGCCGCAGATCAGCAAAATCAGGCCATTGAGCGGCCGCCAGCTGTATCTGACCGTGATTATTCCCGATACCGGAGAGGAATTGACGGTTGTAGCGGAAACCGGGCAGGATCAAACCGACGATATGCTCTGGCTGCGTTTTGCTCTGGACCAGGATGTCCTGAATGGCAGAGGCAAGGGAATCCTGGATCTGACGGGGAGCCGCCGGACTTTTACACCGGACTGAACGGGAGGAAAAACCAATGTTCCCACTTATCGGCTTAATTCTTGGTCTGATCATCGGGCTGCTCTGGAATATCGATATACCGAGCGCTTATTCATCTTATGTCGCCGTCGGCATCCTGGCGGTTCTCGACTCGGTTATCGGCGCGCTGACGGCGAACCTGCAGAACCGCTTCAATATTCGTTTGTTCATTACCGGCTTTCTGGGCAATACGGCAATTGCCGTCGCATTGGCGGCGCTTGGCGATCAGTTGAATCTGCAATTGAGTCTGGCGGCCGTCTTCGCTTTTGGCAACCGGATATTCATCAATTTTTCAACGATCCGGCGTTTGCTGCTGGAGCGTTGGGACAGGAGGCGTAAAAAAGAAGTATCGACCATCGAGTAACGGGAATTACAGACATAAGCTGCCGGAACAAGCCCCAAAAGCACTCCGGAAAACGGATTGGACGGTTTGACCGCCGCAGCTGTCAAGATATTGTAAGCTGAATTTAAAATAACACTAAATATTGTTGTGCCATTTGTCATATTAGTGTAAAATTAGAACAAAATGATCAAAAGCTGTATGCAGACAGCGGGGCATACCTGCAGAAAACCGCCCTGGCTGACTGATCAATAACCGGCTCTGCCGGCCGGAATGCAAGATCATCACAGGGATGAGAGGGGATGTTGGTTTGTCGGATTATAAAATGGGTTTTAGTATGGATAATGATCACTTTGCGACAATCAAAGTGATTGGTATAGGCGGAGGCGGATGTAACGCCGTAGACCGTATGATTGACGGAGCCATTCAGGGTATCGAGTTTATTACCGTCAATACGGATAATCAGGCTTTGATGCGGACTAAGGCCAACAACCGCATACAAATCGGTGAAAAAATAACCCGGGGCCTCGGCGCCGGCGCCAATCCGGAAATCGGCGAG
Organism: Clostridiaceae bacterium; assembly: GCA_034927345.1. Classification (GTDB taxonomy): domain Bacteria; phylum Bacillota; class Clostridia; order Saccharofermentanales; family UBA5734; genus JAYFQE01. Next base: position 161,219 of record JAYFQE010000003.1, on the reverse strand, counting down.
AAGGCGGCCAATGAATCCAAAGAGGAAATTGCCCAGCTGATCCGGGGAACCGATATGTTGTTTATTACCGCCGGAATGGGCGGCGGCACAGGCACCGGCGGCGCGCCGGTCATTGCCCAGATCGCCCGCGAGGTCGGGATCCTGACGGTCGGCGTCGTGACCAGGCCGTTCCGTTTTGAAGGATCGCGCCGGATGCAGAATGCCGAGCGGGGCATCCGCGAATTGGAAAAATACGTCGATTCCCTGATTGTCGTGCCGAATGACAAGCTGCTGGAAATCGCTTCAGACGACACATCCCTCGACGAAGCGTTCAATCTGGCTGACCAAGTCCTGAAATACGGCGTTTCCGGCATTTCGGATTTAGTGGCCGTTCCCGGGCTGATCAATCTGGATCTGGCCGATGTCCGGCGCATCATGACCCAGGCCGGCGTCTGCCATATGGGGATCGGCCGGGCTTCCGGCGAAGGCCGCTCGGCGGCCGCCATCCGGGAGGCGATCAACAGTCCTTTGCTGGATACGACCATCGACGGCGCGCGCGGCGTGATCATCAATTTCACCGGCGGCCGCGACATGCGCATCCGTGAAGTCGATGAAGCGGCGTCCGTCGTACGCGACGCCGTATCGCCCGACGCCGACATCATCTTCGGCGCGGTGATCGACCCGGAAATGACTGACGAAATCATGATCACCGTCATCGCCAGCGGGTTTGACCGCGAACCGGCCGCGGCGCCGGTTAAAGGCAGCCAGCCCGCTTCGCTGCCCAACCAGCAGGCGTCATTCAATCGCCAGCCGGTATTTGGCCAGATCGGCACAGCCGCGGCATCTGCGGCACAAACGCCGGCAGTGGCCGACAACGGCGAGATGCCGCCGCAAGTGACGGCCGAAGTCGCCGAAGTCCCCGACTTTCTGGCCGGCGCTTTTACCCGGCCGCAAACGGAAGCGGCAAAACCGGCGCCGGCTTCGTCGGGCTTCCACAATGTAGGCGCCGCTGCTAATACAGCTGTCAATACCGGCAACACTCAGCCGTTTGCGCCGTCCGGGCGCCAGAGCGAGCCTTCTTTGCAGAATCCGGCCTCGCACGCAGCCGGAAACCAGACGCCGATATCAATTCCGGTTCCGGCGCCGTCCGCCGCGGCGAAAACCGGCTCGACGCCCCAACCCCGCGTGCCCGTTCAGGAAACGGCGCGTGAGGCAGCCCGCCGCGAAAGCGAATCCGGCGGCCGGCATGAGAAGCGTTCCGGCCGGATATTGCCTTGGTTTTTACAAGATAACGACAACCACTCTCAGGATTGATGGGTCAATAGCGCCGGCTTATATGGAGGCGATAAGCCGACAGCAGCCGGCATATTGCCATGACCGACAGCAGGAAGTGAAGGAACAGGAGGAGCAGCCGTGCGTTGTCCTTTTTGCGGCCATGATGAAGATAAAGTCATTGATTCCCGGCCTTCCGATGAAGGTTCGGCCATAAGGCGCCGCCGGGAATGCCTGACTTGCGGTTCACGCTTCACGACATATGAAAAAATTGAAAATCTTCCATTGTTGGTCATTAAAAAAGATGGTTCCCGTCAGCCTTTCGACCGTGATAAACTGATATCCGGCATCTTAAAAAGCTGTGAGAAACGGCCGGTTTCGACGGCTCAGATCGAAAGCCTGGTCAGTTCTATTGAGGCGCAGCATCAGAATGCGCTTAAACGGGAAATTTCTTCGCGTGAAATCGGCGAAATGGTGATGGAAGGGCTGAAGCAGATCGATGAAGTCGCTTATGTCCGCTTTGCTTCGGTTTACCGTCAGTTTAAGGATGTCAATTCCTTTTTGCATGAGTTGAACGAGATATTGAACAAATAGGAGGATCCCATCTATGAAAAAGGCGTTGATCGTCGATGATGATCCCAATATCAGCGAATTATTGCGCTTATATTTTGATAAAGACGGTTTTGCAGTCATCAGTTGTCTGGATGGCGAAAAAGCGTACGAAACTTTTCTGCAGGCGGTGCCGGATGTCGTGATTCTCGATTTGATGCTGCCCGGCAAAGACGGCTATGATATCATGCGGGAAATCCGCCGGACTTCCGATGTGCCGATCCTGATGCTGACGGCGCGCGGCGATACCCTGGACAAAGTGGTCGGACTCGAACTGGGCGCCGACGATTATATCCAGAAACCTTTTGAACCCAAGGAATTGCTGGCGCGGGTCAAAGCGGTGCTCCGCCGTTATGACAGTTCCCAGGAACCGCGCCGCATCGGCCCGGAAGGCAGTGAGCTGACCGGCGAATGCGCCGAATTCCCCGGCTTGCGGGTTGATAAATCACGTTATACCGTGCGGGTCAACGACCAGGAGATCGAGATGCCGCCCAAAGAATTGGAATTGCTTTTCTTTTTGGCTACCCATCCCAATCGCGTGTTTACCCGCGAACAGCTGCTGGAAAATGTCTGGGGTTACGATTTTTATGGCGAATCACGGACTGTTGACGTCCATATCAAACGAATCCGCGAGAAACTGGATGATATTGGCGAACATCCGGCCTGGCAGATCAAGACGGTCTGGGGCGTCGGCTATAAATTCGAAACGGCTTAACGGCAATGATGAAATACCGGTTGATCCGATCGGTCTATACCCGGACGATCATGCAGCTGACCATAGCCATTCTGATTGTTTTTTGTGTCCTCGGCCTGGTCTATTACAGCGTTGTTTCAATTTCCAACCAGCGACAGCAGGCCGGTCAGCTGATCAATGCCGCGCAGGCTATTTCCGACGTTGTGGCGGCCAATCTGGATCAGACGGGCGAGATTGAAGATACCCAGGTCATCAGTTATATTAATTTCACGGCGCGCTCGACCGGCGCCGTTGTCTGGGTCGTCAACTATTCCGGCGAAGTGATCATGCATACCGGCATCCCCGGTGAAGTTGCCGCCAAACTGGAAGTATCCGATCGGGGTTATTATCGGCTGCCGGCTCAGTATTTGGCAGCCATGGGTTCGGGAACCTCCGGCGTCAGCATGTCCGGGGATTTTAACGGCTTGTTGGCCGGAACTGGATTTGTCTGGCTTTCCGCAGCTTACCCTATACCGGCTTCAACTTCCGGCTACAATGGTGAAATCCAGCTGCATTATCCGGAGCAGACCCGCAGCCTGTCCAGCTTTCTCATGACCAACGGTTTGATCTTTTCTTTCCTGATTGCATTTATCATCGCGTTCTTGTTTAACAGTATTTTATCCCGGAATATTACCCGGCCGATCCGCCTGTTATCCGATGCGGCCGACCGTGTTTCGCGCGGCGATTTGTCGGTGCGGATTATTCTGCCGGGCATTAATGACCGGGCCGAGTCGGCTCAGCACAAAGTTCTGGTCAATGACGACCTGATCTCTTTAGTCAATACCATGAACAGCATGATCGAGAAACTGGAATACCAGGAACGCGACCGGAAGGATTTCATATCCAGTGTGTCGCATGACTTACGCACGCCGATCACCTCGATCCGCGGTTTTGTCGAAGGCATGCTGGACGGGACAATCCCGCCCGATCGGTTTGCTCATTATCTGGAGATTGTCAAACAGGAGGTTTTACGTCTGCAAACGCTGGTTAATACGATGTTTGAAGGATCCGTTCTGGAAAGCGGCCGCCAGATCAACCAGACGGTCTTCGATATCAACCAGGTGATCAAGGAAGACATTATCGGCCTGGAATCTCTGTTGGCCGATAAGAAGCTGGATGTTCAGACCGATTTTCTGGCCGATGAGCAAGGCCGGCTTCTGGCAATCGGCGATCGGGAAGCCATCAGCCGGGTTGTCTACAACATCACGTCCAATGCGATCCGTTTTACGCCGGCCGACGGCATCATCGCATTCACAACCCGCCGTTCCGCCCGAGCCAAAGAGATTGAAGTGATTATTGAAGATAATGGTCCGGGAATTCCTGAACAGGAGTACCCCTATGTTTTCGATCGTTTCTATAAAGTGGACAAATCCCGCACGGCCAAAGGCTCCGGCCTGGGTCTCTATATCTGCCGGACCATTCTGGCTTCGCACGGCCAGCGCATCAGCGTCAGCCGCAGCGACCTGGGAGGCGCCCGGTTTACCTTTACGCTGGCGATTCCCTGAACAAGCTGTACCGCATGTAAAACCGTCAAAATGCAAGATTTGTTCATAAAGCATTCACTAATTTTCGGTAGAATTATAAAGCCTTAACCGTTTATGCTTATATCGCAAGGTCATTCAGACCTTTTTCATCTTACAGCGTTGGGTCGATTGGAGGTAAACGGGTGAAAACCAAAACCAAATGGATAACCGGAGTCGTTCTGCTGTGCTTGATTACGGCAGCGGCAGCTTCTGTTTTCACAGCTGCGTTTCTGCTCCGGGGTTTGTTCGGATATGCCTGGCTGCGTTTGTTACCGCAGTCTATCGCTCTGCAGACGACCGGAAAAAGCTCTCAGGGTTTAACGGATGGGACGTCGTCGGCCCTTGCGGCAACGCCCACGCCCAAACCGACTGCTACGCCGACGCCTTCGCCGACTCCGGCGCCGACGCCGACACCTTCCCCTTTGCCGACACCAATGGCCGGCTATCCGGAACAAAACGCGATGGAAAGCCTTTATTTGTGGCAAACCCGTGATTTAATCGAACGTATCTATGAAAATGTCGCGCCGTCTGTCGTCGGAATCCGGGTGACCGTGACCGGCAGCGGTTCTTCAACAACCAGAACCAATGAAGGATCCGGTTTGATCATCAGCGAAAAAGGTACGATCGTGACGAATGCCAGCATATTGTCGATTGCTTTTGATAACCAGGGCAAGCTTAACGATCTGGCGACAATTCAAGTCTATGTCAAGGATCAGCCGCAGCCCTTTTTAGCCCAGTTAACCGGCAAAGATCCGGTGACCGGCCTGGCTGTCCTGGCGATAACCCCGGGCGCGGCTGCCCTGAAGGCGGCCGACATGGCGAAAATGCCGGCGTTGAAAGTCGGGCAGATGGTCCTGGTTATCGGCTATCCGGATGATCTGGATCAGGCCGGCGGCCTGGCCAGCGGCCTGATCAGCGGACTGAACCGGCCGGTTGTCCTGGAAAACGGCACGACCGTGCAGATGATCCAGACCAACGTTGAAATCGGCCAGTCCTGTTCCGGCGGCCCGCTCCTGGATCTTCAGGGCAAGGTCATCGGCTTGTCCAACTGCGGTTTGGCGCGGGAATCCTATGATACGGTCAATTACGCTCTGCCGGTCGATACGTTGCTGGCCGTAGCCCAAAGTTTATCCGATCAGGGTTATGTTTCCGGCCGTTCCTGGCTGGGTGTGACAGTCCTGACGGAAACCAGCTTTACGGAATTGAAAACGTTGTATCATTTCCCCGACGGCCTGTATATCAGCACGGTCGTCAATAACAGCCCGGCTTATACGGCTGATTTGCGCAAGGGGGATGTGATCGTCCAGATAAATGACGAAGCGGTTTCCTCTTCAACAGATCTGAGCAGTTTCCTGCAAACCAAGCCGGTCGGCACTTTACTGAAAATCAAGATATACCGCCAATCGGACAATCAAACACATGACCTGCAAGTCTGTCTCCAGGAGTATAAACGATGAATCAGCCGGCGCAAGCCATTTTAGCAGAACATCACGCATCCTTGGCCGCAATGGTCGTCAAGGAATTACGCAGCCTTTATCCGCAGGCCGACTGCACTTTAGATTATCAGCAGCCCTGGCAGCTGATGGCAGCCGCTATTTTATCCGCCCAATGTACGGATATCCGGGTTAATCAGATTACGCCGGCTCTCTTTGCGCATTATCCGACTCTGGAAATGCTGGCTGCCGCGGAGCCCGCCGATCTGGAGCCGCTGATTCGCAGCTGCGGCCTGTTCCGGGCCAAAGCGCGCGCTATCCTCGGCGCCAGCCGTCAGCTGCTGGAGAAATACGACGGCCACATGCCGGATCAAATAACGGAATTAGTTGCTCTGCCGGGCGTCGGACGAAAAATTGCCAACTTGATTTTAGGCGATGCCTATGGCATTCCGGCTATTGTTGTCGACACCCATTGCGCCAGAATATCCCGTTTGATCGGCTTGACCGATCATGATGATCCGCCGGCGATCGAACGGGATCTGATGAATAAAGTCGACCGCGCCGACTGGATCGCTTACGGCCACTTGATGGTGGCGCACGGCCGCAGCGTATGTATCGCCAGAAAACCGCTCTGCGGACGCTGTCCGCTGGCTTCCCACTGCCGTTATGCTTTAGGCCGGAGCCTCAAGTCTTTGCTGTCATGAACCAGCCGGCAGAAGCTAACCCGAAAGATCACGGCGCGTCGTCTGCCGTCGGTATCTGTCCGCCGGCACAATCCGATCTTTTTAAACGTCCGGTTACCGATCTGCCCGGCGTAGCCGGCCGTCGCGCCGCCATGCTGCATAAACTGGGGATTGAGACCTGGTTTGATTTGCTTTGCTGTTTCCCGCGCGACTTTGAAGACTGGTCGTCCCAAACATCGCTTGCCGGACTCCAGGATGGGCAGGACCAGGCTTTTATCGCCCGGGTGGCTCGCAAGCCATCCTTAACCCGTAAAGGCCGGCTATCCATATTGCGTACGGTTCTGCGCGCCGATCCGGAAGCCATTAGCGCGATCTGGTTCAACCAGCCTTATTTAGCGGACCGGCTGACTGTCGACAACTGGTATCGCTTTTATGGCCGGATCCGGCGGGACAGCCGGTCTTTTTCAGTCCAAAATCCGGCGTTTGAACCGCTCGACAAAACAGATCCGGGCGATCTGAAGCCGGTCTATCCGTTAACCGAAGGCCTCAGCCAAGGGGTCATCCGGCAATTGATCCAAACGGTTCTGCCGCAGCTGATCGGCTGTCTGCCGGAACCGCTGCCGGCCTGGATCAGGCGCGATCAGCATCTCTGCGCCGTCGATTATGCCTATAGTCGGATTCATCATCCGGCAAACCGGGAAGAAATCGAGCTTTGCCGTGAACGGCTGGTTTTTGAAGAACTGTTCCTGATGCAAACCGGACTCTATTTATTGCGCAGGCGCAGAAAACAAGCTGTCGTCGGCGTCCCCTTATGCCTTGGCGCAGCAGAAATGCAGCAAATGGACCGTTTTACGGCGAAACTGCCTTTCCGGCTGACCGACGCCCAGCAGCGGGTTTGGTCTGAAATTCAGAGCGATCTGCAGACCGAACAACCGATGAGCCGCCTTTTGCAAGGCGACGTCGGTTCCGGCAAAACCGTAGTGGCAGCCCTGGCCATGCTGCAATGCGCTTTATGCGGCAGCCAGGCTGTCCTGATGGCGCCGACCGCCATCCTGGCCCGGCAGCATTTCCAGACGCTTAACCGGCTTTTAACCGGCACGGGTTTTACGGTGGCGCTGCTGACAGGCGCGACGCCGCTCCATGAAAGAAAAATACTTTTAGCCGGTCTGGCCGATGGTGAAATCAAACTCTTAGTCGGTACGCATGCGCTGATCGAAGATCAGGTCCGGTTTGCCGGTCTTGCTTTGGCTATAACCGACGAGCAGCACCGCTTCGGCGTGCGTCAGCGGATTCGTCTGGGTTCGGCTGCCGCAGAAGACGCCCCGTCCGGTCAGCCGGCCGGCGAGCCGCATGTGCTGGTGATGTCCGCTACGCCGATCCCCCGGTCTCTGGCGCTGATTCTGTATGGTGATCTGGACTTGTCGATCATCGACCAACTGCCGGCGGGCCGCCGGCCGATCGAAACCTATACGGCCGCCGACGCGGATCGGGCCAGGATTGAACGGCTGATGCGCCGTTTTGTTCAGGAAGGCCGCCAGGTCTATGTTGTCTGCCCGATGATCGAGGAACAATCCAAAACCGATCTTGAATCGGCGATCAAGACCTTTAACCGGTTGTCGCAAGAGGTATTTCCTGATCTGCATCTGGGGCTTTTGCACGGCAGCCTGAAACAGAAAGCCAAGGATCTGGTTATGGACGAATTTATGGCCGGCACGGTCCAGATCCTGGTCAGCACCACGGTTATCGAAGTAGGCGTTGACAATCCCAATGCCGCGCTGATGGTCATCGAGAACGCCGAACGGTTCGGCCTGGCGCAGCTTCACCAGTTACGCGGCCGCATCGGCCGCGGTGAATACCGATCGGTCTGTGTCCTGCTCAGCGACGCTGAGGACGAACGGGCCAGGGAACGGCTGCGTACGCTCTGTCATGCCGCCGACGGATTGACGGTCGCCGAAAAAGATCTGGAATTGCGCGGCCCCGGTGATTTTTTTGGAACGCGGCAGCATGGCTTGCCGGCTTTACGAATCGCCAATTTATACCGGGACAGTCTGATCCTGAAAAGAGTACAGAACTGCCTGCTGCAATTAGCTGAACGTGATCCCGACCTGCGCCTGCCTGAACACCAGGCCGCCAGAAGGGCTTTGCTGGCCCGCTTCGGTGAAGCTTTCGCCAATATCGGCCTATAGAATACAGCCTTTAGAAAACTTGAGGAGGAAACCTATGCCCCGTGTCATATCAGGATCTGCCCGCGGCACCCATTTATCGGCGCCGCGCGGCGATCTGACCCGCCCGACAGCGGACCGGGTCAAAGAAGCGCTTTTTTCGATTTTAACGCCGGCGCTGCCGGCCGACGGCTTTTTGGATCTCTACGCCGGAACCGGCCAGATTGGCCTGGAAGCAGCTTCGCGCGGTTCGCGGCCGGTTGTGCTGGTAGAACAGGCGCGGCCGAGCCTGGAAATCATCAAAACGAATCTGGCCAAGACGCATTTAACGGGCGAAGTGGCTTTATTGGCAGGCAATGTGTTTACCGTTGTTTCCCGTCTGGTTTCCGAAGGCCGCCGTTTTGAAATTATCTTTATGGATCCGCCTTACAAGGCGGCTTTATCGGATTTTAACCGTTTAGCGCCTGAATTGGAAATTTTAATGCCGGATAACGGCATCTTAGTGCTCGAACATGACTCCGGCAATACGGCGCCGCCATTTGTAACTAATTTGCAATTGAACCGAAGTTGCCAGTATGGTATGGCAATGCTATCATTCTATCAGAAGCATCTTGGGGAGCAGTCTGTGCATAGCGCAATTCCCGGACCGGATTAACAAACCGGGCCGAGCGATACGGACCGGTTCTCCGGAGAGCATGAAAGGCGGTGATCCGGTGCGGATCATGATTTATCCGGGAACATTTGATCCGGTCACCAACGGCCATGTGGACATTGTCCGCAGAGCTGTCCGTTTATGCGATCACCTGTATGTCGTCATTCTGGCCAACAGCAATAAGAAACCTTATTTTTCCGTAACTGACCGGATGGAAATGCTTCAGCTGGCGCTCAAGGATCTGCCGACCGTATCGGTTGACCATTATGACGGGCTCATTGTTGATTTTTACCGGCAAAAATCAGCTTGCGCGGTTATCCGCGGCTTGCGCAGCGAATCGGATTTCCGGTTTGAAGCGGAATTTGCCGCCGCGAATAAATTGCTCTTCGCAGATTTTGAAACCTGTCTGCTGCCATGCCGCAGCGACCTGGCTTTTACCAGTTCGTCGATCGTGCGGGAAGTGGCGTCATACGGCGGCGATATATCCGGTATGGTTCCGCCGGCCCTTATCAATAAAATCATGCGCCATTTTGGCCGGAATAAGCCGAAGACGCTCCAATCAGATTGAACCGGAGGATGACAAAACAAGCATGTACGAGCATAATCCAACCAAAAATCAAGACCAAAGCACAGCTGAATTGCTTGATCGTCTGGAAAATAGTGTTGAATCGGCCAAAGCGCTGCCTTTTTCCAACAGCTGTCTGGTGGATCGGGAGGAAATGCTGGTTCTGATCGGCATGATCCGTGACAATCTTCCGGCAGAATTGAAGCAAGCCCGCTGGCTTTTGGAACAAAACCGGCAGCTTATCGCCGAAGCGCGTAAAGAAGCGGAAAATATGATGCGTGAGGCTGAGTCGCGCATGGCGGCAATGATCGACGAGCATGAAATCACACAGCAGGCCCGCCAGCAGGCGGCTCAGACCGTTGAAGCAGCCAATAATTCAGCCCGTCAGATCCGCGCCGGTGCGATCGAGTACGCCCGTAAGCGGCTGAATGATCTGGAAGAACAATTGACGGCCATGCTGGTCATGGTTCAAAAAAATACCAAAGACCTAAAATAGCCGAGAGAGCGGGGTTTGAGCGTGACGAAGAAAAAACTGATCATTCTGGCCTCTGTTGCCGGCATTCTGGTTTTGACGATCATCATCATCCTCATTGCCGGATCATGCGGCCGTAAGCAGACTGTCAAAGCAGACAGCGCCGAAAACCTGGCTCTGCTGGCGAAAAACGCCATCAGCGCCAATGATTACGGCGCTTTCCAATCCTTGTTTACCCAAGGGACCCGCGAGAAAGTCAGCCAGCAATCATTCGGTACGTTTTACCAATCCATAACGGATGACGCCCTATATTCCAATTATGTCCTGATGCGTCTGGAAAACGGCCAAATGCTTCTTTTGTACATATCCGGGCCGGACAGCCAGGGATTGTATCATTTGCAGGATGTCCGGGCTGTATCGTCCGAAAGTTACGACCTCTTCAATCACTGACCGGCCATATCCGGACTGCCCGCTAAAGCGAGGACGCTGACAGCCGCCGGTAATCCGGTCCGCCGTTTCCCGATCATAATGGATAAAACAGGCCGTCAGGCTGATTTCCCGGATGGAAATCAATGCCATAACGGCCTGTTCGCGTTCAGAGCCTGCCGGAATGCCCGGAGATGATCAGATTTTTTCCATCCAGCCGTAGGTGTCCGGCAGCAAGCCGAACTGGATGCCGGTGATGGTATCGTAAAATTTCTGACTTAATTCGCCAATCTGTCCTTTATTGAAGGTCATGATATCCTGCTCATACTTCAATTCACCAACCGGCGAGATAACCGCGGCGGTTCCGGAACCGAAGACTTCGCTGACATGACCGCTTTTAGCCAAATCACAGAATTCATGGATATCGATCCGGCGTTCTTCGGTCTGATAACCGAGCGCCTGGGCCAGTTCCAGAACGGTCCGGCGGGTGATGCCGGGCAGAATGCTGCCGTTCAAGGCCGGCGTGACAACTTTGCCGTCGATGACAAAGAAAACATTCATCGAGCCGACTTCTTCGATATAGCGGCGGTGAACGCCATCCAGCCAGAGAACCTGGACATAGCCGGACGCATAGGCGTTAGCCTGAGAAATCAGGCTGGCGGCGTAGTTGCCCGGCGTCTTGGCGAAACCGGTGCCGCCTTTGACGGCGCGGACATATTCGTCTTCAACATAGATGTTGACCGGATTGAGTCCCTGCGGATAATAAGCGCCGGACGGGGAGAGAATGATCAGCATTTTGTAGGTATGCGAAGGCCGGACGCCCAGATAAGGATCGGTGGCGATGATGAACGGACGAATATAGAGCGAAGTGCCCGGCGCCGACGGAACCCAGTCGGCTTCCAGGCGGACCAGCTGTTTCAGGGCATGAACGCAGAAATCGGGATCGATCTGCGGGATGACCATCCGCGCGTTAGATGAATTGATCCGCTCAAAATTCAGGCGCGGCCGGAACAGGCTGATAGCGCCGTCGGGCGTGCGATACGCCTTCAAACCTTCGAAAATGGCTTGCCCGTAATGGAAAACCATGGCGGACGGATCAAGGCTGAGCGGGGCGTACGGTACGATGCGCGGTTCAATCCAGCCTTTTCCCTCCTCATAGTCCATGACAAACATGTGGTCGGTAAAGATCTGGCCGAAACCCAGTTTGGCGTCGGCTGCCGGTTTGGCGGACGGATGTGCATTGTGTGTGACCGGAATTGTCGGATACATGATGATTCCCCCTTGAATGGTCCGGCAGGAGCCGGACGTTTCCTGAATATAATGTCGTGATATAACAATACACCCACCGGAGCGGGCGCCTTGTGAAAAAGCTGTGGCGTTATTATAACCCCAATCCGGCGGCGCGGCAATGGCCGGCGGCCGCTGCCAGGATCGGATCGGTTCCATTTCATGACGGTTTTCTGACAGAATCTATGATATAATCAGAACATAAATTCGTTTAAACGGCGGCAGAGCCGGAAAGTACAGGTAGCAGGATGCCGGAATTTAAAATCGAATCGGACATGAAGCCGTGCGGCGACCAGCCGCAGGCCATCGACACGCTGGTGCGCGGTCTGGAAGACGGCCTGGCCGCCCAGACTCTGCTGGGCGTAACCGGATCGGGCAAAACATTTACCATGGCCAATGTCATTGAAAGAGTACAGCGGCCTACGCTGGTCATGGCCCATAACAAAACGCTGGCCGCCCAGCTGGCTGCCGAATTCAAAGCGTTTTTCCCGAATAACGCGGTGGAGTATTTTGTCAGCTATTATGACTATTACCAGCCGGAAGCCTATATCGCGGCAACGGATACTTATATTGAGAAAGATTCGGCGATCAATGATGAAATCGACCGGCTTCGCCATTCAGCCACGGCCTCGCTCCTGGAGCGGCGCGATGTCATCGTGGTCGCTTCGGTTTCCTGCATATACGGCTTGGGCGATCCGGTCGATTACCGCGACCTGATGGTTCACCTCCGGCCCGGCATGCGCAAAGACCGCGATGAAGTGATCCGCGAGCTGATCGACATCCAGTACAACCGCAACGATTATGAAACCCGGCGCGGCAGTTTCCGCGTCCGCGGCGATACTCTGGACATCTATCCGTCTTCCTCCGAAGATATGATCACGCGGGTATCTTTCTTTGGCGAAGAGATCGAGAAGATAACCGAAGTCGACCGGATCAGCGGCAAAGTCAAGGCTGTCCGCTCTTATGCTTCGATTTTTCCGGCCACGCATTACGCGACAAGCGACGCTAAAATGAAACAAGCCGTGATAACCATCGGTGAGGAGCTGGAAGAGCAGCTGGCCCTGCTGCGCAGCCGCGGCAAGCTGGTTGAAGCATATCGTCTGGAACAGCGCACCCGCTACGACCTGGAGATGCTGCGGGAGACCGGCTTCTGCAAAGGCATCGAGAATTATTCGCGCCATTTATCCGGCCGGGCGGCCGGCACCCCTCCGTATACCCTGATCGACTTTTTCCCGTCCGACTATCTGCTGATGATTGATGAATCCCATGTCACGATCCCGCAGGTCGGCGCCATGTTCAACGGCGACCGTTCGCGCAAGGAAACCCTGGTCGAATATGGTTTCCGGCTGCCGTCGGCTTTTGACAACCGTCCTTTAAGATTTGCCGAATTCGAACAGCGCATGGGTCAGGCGATTTTTGTCAGCGCCACGCCGTCGGTTTATGAAGCGGAGCATACCGGCCAGGTCGTTGAACAAATCATCCGGCCGACCGGCCTGATCGATCCGGAAATATCGATCCGGCCGGTTGAAGGCCAGATTGAAGACCTGCTGGCCGAAATCGCGGCGACAACCGCCCGCGGCGAGCGGTCTCTGGTTTTGACATTGACCAAGAAAATGGCTGAGGATCTGACTGCTTTCCTGAAAGAAGAGAGTCTGCGCGTCCAGTATCTGCATTCCGATATTGAGACGGTCGAGCGGATGAAAATCCTGCGTGATTTGCGCCACGGCAATTTCGACGTTTTGATCGGCATCAATCTGCTGCGGGAAGGGCTGGATCTGCCGGAAGTTTCCCTGATCGCCATTTTGGATGCGGACAAGGAAGGCTTTTTGCGTTCGACCACGTCGCTGGTCCAGATTATCGGCCGCGCCGCCCGCAATATCAACGGCCATGTCGTCATGTATGCGGATCAGGTTACGGAATCCATGCGCCGCGCCGTAGCGGAGACCAATCGCCGGCGCGGCATCCAGCAGGCGTACAACGAAGCGAATCATATCACGCCGGTCAGCGTCCGAAAGGATGTCCGCGATGTGATCGACACGGTCGTGGACGCTGCCGGCGAAGCCGGACTGGATGAACAGGCGGCTGAGAATGTGCTGGACAGCCGGTTTGATCATTTAAGCCAGGCGGAACTGGGCAAGATGGCGGTGCGTCTGGAAAAGGAAATGAAAGAAGCTGCCCGGAAGCTGGAATTTGAAGACGCGGCCCATCTGCGCGATCTGTTGGTCATGATCCGCGGCCGGCTGAGCTGATGCCCGTACAGCTATGATATAATGAAAAAAGATGCTGACGGTACCGCAATCTTAACGGCCGCCGGCTATCCAGAATAGTTTGGAGGGTCTTTCATGTCACGTGCCCAGGATTTATATCAGCTCTGGTCTGCCGATCCGGCGTTCGATCCGGAAACCCGCGCCGAATTGCGTGCAATCGCCGCTGATCCGGCCGAGATCGAAGACCGCTTTTATTGTGACTTGTCGTTTGGTACGGCCGGTCTGCGCGGCGTTTTGGGCGCCGGCACCAATCGCATGAATGCCTATACGGTGGCTAAGGCCAGCGAAGGCCTGGCCCGCTGCCTCTCGGCGCGGGGGCCGGAAGCCTGCGCCCGCGGTTTGGTTGTATCCTACGACTCGCGGCACCGGTCGAGGGAATTTGCCCTGATAACAGCTTTGATTTTTGCCGGACACGGCATTCCCGTCCGCCTGTCGGATGAATTGCGTCCGGTTCCGATGTTGTCTTTTGCCATTCGCCATTACCATGCCGCAGCCGGCGTTATGATCACGGCCAGCCATAATCCGGCCAAATACAACGGATTCAAGGCTTACGGCGAAGACGGCGGCCAGCTGCCGCCGGAGGACGCGGCCGTCGTCAGCCGCGCCATGGACGAGATCCGCAATCCGGCGGCCCTGCGTTGGCCTGATGAAGCCAAAGCCCGGGCGCTGGGCTTATTGACCGATATGGGCCGGGAACTGGACCAAGCTTATAACGATATGCTGCTCGGCGTGTCGATTAACGGTGACGCAGCGCGCCGGCAGAGCGATATGAGCATTGTTTACACGCCGCTGCATGGCGCCGGCAACAAGCCGGTACGCAGGATCCTGGCGTCGCTGGGCTTCAAACGGGTTCTGGTTGTGCCCGAACAGGAAAAGCCGGATCCTGATTTTTCAACGGTCGCTTTCCCTAATCCGGAAGAACGCTCAGCCCTGGCGATGGCCATCGCTTTGGCCGAACGCGAGAACGCCGACCTGGTCATTGCCACTGATCCTGACGCCGACCGGACCGGCTTGTGCGTCCGCAGCCGCGACGGTTCCTATGTCGTTCTCAGCGGCAATCAAATCGGATTGCTGCTGACCGACTACATTCTCTCCGCAAAAAAGAAGGCCGGCGCTTTGCCGCCTCGCTCCTTTGTCATATCGACCATTGTCTCGACAAAACTGACCCGCCGGATTGCCGAATATTATGGCGTAACCTTATTCGAGTGCCTGACCGGCTTCAAGTTTATCGGTGAGCTGATCAAGGAAAAGGACGAACAGGGGGATATGCATTTTCAATTTGGCTTTGAAGAGAGCTTCGGTTATCTGGCCGGCCATGATGTGCGGGACAAAGATGCCGTCGTAACCAGTATGCTGATCAGTGAAATGGCCGCGGCGGCGCGCGAACGCGGCCTGACTCTTTATGATTTGCTGCAGGAGCTTTACCGGCGCTTCGGATATGCGGCCGAATATTCATTTTCGATCTTTCAGGAAGGAAAAGAAGGCCTGGAGCGGATTTCAAAAAGCATGGCTTTTTTACGGCAAAACAAAGCTGCCGGTATTCCCGGCCTGCCGGTAACCGCCGTCAGGGACTATCTGGAGCAGGATCGCCTGGAACTGGGAACCGGCCGCCATGAACCGCTGGATCTGCCGGAATCGAACGTCCTGCTGTATGAGCTTCAGGATCTGGATTGGTTTTGCGTCCGGCCGTCGGGCACGGAACCGAAGATCAAGATTTATTTCGGCTTCTACGGTCCCGATCCGGCCGACTGCCGGCGTCGGCTGGATGAAGCGCGCGGACTGGTGGAAAGCCTGATTCGGAGCGCTTTGTAATCGAGGAGGAAACATGCCGGTCACCACGTTTACCCATCTTCATCTGCATACGGAATATAGTCTCCTGGACGGCGCGATCCGTTTGCGCGACCTGCCGGACCGTCTGGCTGAGCTTGGCATGCAGGCTTGCGCCATAACGGATCATGGCGCGATGTATGGTGTGATTGATTTTTATAATGCCATGCTGGCAAAACAGTTGAAACCAATTCTCGGCTGCGAGGTTTATGTGGCGCCGCGCAGCCATCTGGATAAGGAGGCCGGCACGGACAAAGAGCCGGCTCACTTGATTTTGCTGGCCGAAAACAACGTCGGTTACCGCAATCTGATGAAATTGGTTTCTTTGGGTTTTATCGAAGGCTTTTATTATCGTCCGCGCATCGACCACGAATTGCTGGAACGTTATTCGGACGGCCTGATTTGTTTGTCTGCCTGCCTGGGCGGCGAAATACCGCAAGCGGTCCTGCAGCAGGATCATGAACGGGCGCGCGCGTTAGCCCTGGAAATGGACCGCATATTCGGCCGCGGCAACTTTTTTCTGGAATTGCAGTATAACCGCATTCCGCAGCAAACGCTGGTCAACAGCGCGTTGATCCGTCTCAGCCAGGAGACGGGAATCCCGCTTGTGGCGACGAACGACTGCCATTATCTGCGTAAGGAAGATGCCAAAGCGCACGAAGTCCTACTCTGCATGCAGACCGGCAAGCGGATGAGCGATGACGACCGGATGCGCATGGAAACCGATGAATTTTATGTCAAGGCTCCGGAAGAAATGGCTGAAGCCTTTGCCGACGTGCCGGAAGCGCTCGCCAACACGGCGCGGATTGCCGACCGCTGCCAGGTGATTCTTGAATTTCACAAGACGCACCTGCCCCATTTCGATGTGCCGGAGGGGCAGACGCACGAGGAATATCTCGGCCGCCTGTGCCTGGATGGCCTGAATCGCCGTCTGGAACTGCCCCGCAATCTGCCCCGGCAGGAATATGAGCGGCGGCTTGATTATGAGTTGTCCGTGATCAATCAAATGGGTTTTACGGATTATTATCTGATCGTCTGGGATTTTATCCGCTTTGCCAACAGCCAGAACATCATGGTCGGGCCCGGCCGCGGTTCCGGCGCCGGATCGCTGGCCGCGTACTGCCTGGGGATTACCAATATCGATCCGCTGCAATATGCTTTGATTTTCGAGCGCTTTTTAAATGCCGAACGAGTCAGCATGCCTGATTTCGATATCGATTTCTGTTATGAGCGGCGTCAGGAAGTTATCGATTATGTAACCGCAAAATATGGCCAGGATCGGGTGGCCCAGGTGATAACCTTCGGGACGCTGGCGGCGCGCGCCTGCATCCGCGATGTTGCCCGCGCCCTTGACGTTTCCTATGCCGAGACCGACCGGCTGGCTAAAATGATTCCGGCGACCCTGGGGATTACAATCAGCAAAGCGCTCGAAACCAATCCCGAATTGCGCGCCGACTACGAAAAGAATGAGATGACGCGGGAAATCCTGGATATGGCTGTGCGCTTTGAAGGCATGCCGCGTCATGCTTCGACCCACGCGGCCGGCGTCATCATCTCCAGCATGCCGCTGACGGATATCGCCCCCTTGTCCCGCAATGAAGACGCCATTGTCGTCCAGTTCGCCAAAAACAATGTCGAATTGATCGGGTTGCTGAAATTTGATTTTCTCGGTCTGCGCACGCTGACTGTCCTGCGCGACACAGCTGCCATGGTCTGGCAGAACCATCGGGAGAAAATTGATTACGACCGGCTGCCGATCGATGATCAGTCGGTTTATGCGATGATCAACGAAGGCAACACCGAAGCTGTGTTCCAGCTTGAAAGCTCAGGGATGACCAGTTTCATGAAAGAACTGCACCCCGAATCGCTGGAAGACATCATCGCCGGCATCGCGCTTTACCGGCCCGGACCGATGGAGCAGATTCCCCGTTATGTGGCGGCTAAACATGATCCGAACAAAATCCGTTATGATCATCCTCTGCTGGAGCCGATTCTCAACGTCACTTATGGCTGTATTGTCTATCAGGAACAAGTCATGCAGATCGTCCGCGATCTGGCGGGTTTCTCCATGGGCCAGTCGGATAATGTCCGCCGGGCGATGTCCAAAAAGAAGCCGTCCGAACTGGCTAAATACAAAAACCTGTTTTTGCACGGCGGCGTTGATGAAAAGAATAACCGGGTTCCCGGCGCGGTTGCCCGCGGCGTCAGCCTGGATATCGCTGAAAAAATCTTCGACGAAGTGATGGCTTTCGCCGGTTACGCCTTCAATAAAAGCCATGCCGCGGCTTATGCTGTGGTCGCTTATCAGACAGCCTGGCTGAAAGTGCATTATCCCGTGGAATTTATGGCCGCTATGTTGAACAGTTATCTCGGCAGCCTGAGCCAGGCGGCCTGGTATGTCCGGGTATGCCGCAAGATGGGCATCGCGGTTTTGCCGCCGGATATCAATCTGAGCGATACGAGGTTTACAACCGAGAACGGCAGCATCCGGTTTTCGCTGGCTGCGGTGAAGAATGTCGGAGAAGCCGCCATCCGCACGGTGATCCGGGAACGATGTGAAAGTGGCCCATTCAAGACCTATGGCGATTTTCTCCGCCGCCTGAGTGAAGGCGATTTAAACCGAAAAATGGTGGA
Source organism: Clostridiaceae bacterium (assembly GCA_034927345.1). GTDB lineage: Bacteria > Bacillota > Clostridia > Saccharofermentanales > UBA5734 > JAYFQE01. The sequence goes on along the minus strand of JAYFQE010000003.1, from coordinate 142,695 downwards.
AAGCCTGATTCGCGCTTCGGCGCTGGATTGTTTCCAAATTCCGCGTTCTCATCTGATCGCGGTACTGGAACCTTTTTCCGCCCAGATTGCCAACGGGCGCCGCCAAAGCATGGAAGGACAGCTTTCTTTTTTTGAACTGGGCGCTATGCCGGAAACCTCAGCTCCGGAACCTGAATATCCGGCTTTGCAGGAGTTCAGTCACACTGAATTGCTGGGCATGGAGAAAGAAATGCTCGGCCTTTATGTAACCGGGCATCCGCTCGATGAATATGAAGAAGCGATTCGCCTGCTGACGACGCTGGATTGTTCCGCCTTTGCCAATCTGAATGACAATCCTGATGAAGAACTGCACCAGACGGCGGTGTCCGACGGCGATAAAGCCATTATGGCCGGCATGCTGATCGGCCGCAAGAACAAAGCTACCCGCAGCAATGAACTGATGAGTTTTCTGACGGTCGAGGATCTTTACGGACAGTATGAGGTGATTGCTTTTCCCCGTGTCCTGAGCAATAGTCAGGCGTTCTTGCAAGAAGGCCAGGTGCTGATCTTCGGCGGCCGGCTGAGTATCCGCGAAGATGATGTGCCCAAGCTGATTGCAGAAGCCATCGCTGTTCTGGATCCGAAGGACCGCCGGCTGCCGGCGGGATTTGACCCGAGAGGCGGGCAAAACCGCTCCGGCGGCTACCAGAGCCGGGGAAACAGGCAGGAATATAAGGAACGCGCCGCCGGCCAGACCGGACGCCAGGAGACATCCGCCGCGGCGCCGGCGAAAAAGGAAGAGAATCGAACCGGCGCGCCGACCCTTTGTATTCGTTATTTCGGCCGTACCGACGACGACGGCTACCAGCAGCTTTTAGCCATGCTGCAATATTTCAGCGGATCGGTGCCGGTCCGGGTCTATTTACCGCAGGAAACACGACAAATAAATTTGCCGCCGATGTATCATATTGAATTAAATGACGCGATCTTGAAAAAGCTGGCCGCGCGGTACGGCCCCGCGAATCTTGTTCTAATTTAAGCATCAGGTTTTGAACGGCGGACATACCAGATTCCCTCTTGCTGGATGATCCCTGATAACAGTATAATGAAACTCAGGATGCGAACGGGATGCGGCCGGAACTAATCAGGCCCGGCCGGACCCTTCAGGCGAATCGGAGAAAGGATGTCGGCGCCGGCATTGCGGCGCCGATCAGGATAAATGAATGGAACAAGCAGCTGAACCGAAAGTGATCCGCAATATTGGCGTTCTGACCAGCGGCGGCGACGCGCCGGGCATGAACGCAGCTATCCGCGCCGTCGTCAGGGGCGGCATCTATTATGGATATAGAGTCTTCGGCATCCGCCGCGGCTATCATGGTTTATGGCGCGGCGATATTGAAGAATTGAACGGCCGGTCGGTTTCCGAAACCCTGCAGCGCGGCGGCACCTTTTTAATGACCGCCCGCAGCAAAACTTTTCAATCTCCCGAGGGCGTGGCCAAGGCTATCGAAATGGCCAGAGTCTTCAGCCTGGACGTGATTGTCGCCATCGGCGGCGACGGCACATTCCGCGGCGCCCGGGATTTGGCGCAGCAGGGTTTCCCGGTTATCGGCATTCCGGGGACGATCGACAATGATATTGCCTGCTCCGATTATACGATCGGTTATGACACGGCGATGAATACCGCGATGGAAGCCATCGATAAGCTGCGCGACACCGCTTCCTCCCATGAACGCTGCAGCGTTATTGAAGTCATGGGCCGGGCGGCCGGCTATATTGCCCTGAATGTCGGCATCGCCTGCGGCGCCGAGGTTGTTCTGATCCCAGAGATTCAAGCCGATTTTCAGCGTGATGTGATTAAAGTGCTGCTCCAGGGACGAAATCGCGGCAAACATCATTATATTGTCATCGTTGCCGAAGGATCCGGCGACGCGACTGAGATTGCCCAAAAGATCGAATCCATAACGGGGATCGAATCGCGGGCAACGATCCTCGGCCATTTGCAGCGGGGAGGAAGCCCCTCTGCCCGCGACCGCCAGATGGCCAGCATGATGGGCTTGCATGCCATCGAATGTATCCGGGACAATCGGATGAACCGGATCATTGCCTACAAGGCCGGCTCCATCATCGACCTCGATATCGAGGAAGCCTTGAATATGACGAAAACGATCAGCCCGTCTGATCTCGAAAGAGCCAATATCCTGGCTACCTGAGAAAAAAATATCATAAGGGATGTTCTGACGGGCATTGAGAATGCCTGCCAGGACTGTTATAATGAACGCTATGAAATTGCGCTTTGAGCTGACAGTGCCTAATATTCTGACGTTAATTCGGTTTTTAGCCATTCCGGTACTGGCTTGCCTGATAAAAGCTGGCGACCCGTACAACACGATGGCCTTAATTTTGTTTTTGGCCATTTGGCTGACCGATATGCTGGACGGCTATATTGCCCGCCGCTTCAATCAGATATCCGAGTTCGGCAAGTTGTTTGACCCGCTGGTCGACAAGCTCTTCCAGCTGACGACTGCCGTCATGATGACCTGGGTTGGCAAGCTGCCGCTTTGGGTGCCGTTGTTTATATTTTGCAAGGAGTTGTTGATGATCGCCGGCAGCGCTGTCTTACTCAAGCGGTTCGAGTTGGTTGTTTATGCCAAATGGTATGGCAAATTGGCGACCATCCTTTTTGTCGTCGCTTTTGCTTCCCTTTTCTTCCTGACCCGGGAGCAGAGTTATTTAGCCAATTACATTTTTATTATTCCGGTTTTATGGTCTTTCTATGCATACGTCCGTTATGCTCTGAGTTATCTGCAACCAGCTAAAAAAACCGGCGGCAGCGACCCGCAAACCCGATGATGGATATACGTTCGCAAAACATTCTTGAATACGACAAGATCATCCATGAGCTGGCCGATCTGGCTTATTCTGAACCCGGACGCCAGTTATGCCTGGCTTTGGAGCCGGTTGCCGATATGCCGGTTGTTGCCGGCCGTCAGGCGGAAACGGATGATTCTGTCAAGCTGATTCTGGAAAAAGGCGTTTTGCCGCTGAACGGCATCAGTGAAATTCGTCCCGCCGTCAATCATGCCCGCAGCGGCGCCCAGCTCAGCTGCGGCGAACTCTTGCGGATCGGCGCTTTTCTGCGCGCCGTCGACCGCCTGCGCTCCCGGCTGCCCGAAGATGAAGCATCGGACCGCCTGATTTATCGGATAATCGCCGGACTGCGGCCGGCGCCGGAGCTTAGCGCCAGACTGGACGATACCATAGCCGGCGAAGATGAGCTTTATGACCGGGCCAGTCCTCAGCTGGCGTCGATCCGCCGTCGGATCCGTGACGCGCAGAACGAAGTCAAAGACAGTCTGGCCCGCATTGTGCGCAGCCATGCCCGCGCCTTGCAGGAACAGCTGGTTACCATGCGCGGCGACCGATATGTCGTTCCGGTTAAAGCGGAACACCGGGGCGAGATTCCCGGCCTGGTCCATGATACATCTTCCAGCGGAGCAACCTTGTTTATAGAACCACTGCCGATCGTTGACCTGAATAACCGGATTCGGGAATTAATGGGTCTGGAACGGGAAGAAATCGATCGCATATTACAGGAATTATCCGGCCGTGTGGCCGTCCAGGCTGAACTTTTGCTGAAGGATGCCGAAGATGTAGCCTGTCTGGATTTTATATCTGCCAAAGGCCGCTTGGCCTTAGCCATGCAGGCCATGCCGCCGCGGCTTAACGAAGAAGGGCGGATCAGGCTTCTGGCCGCCCGTCATCCGCTCATCCCGCGCGAGCGTGTTGTACCGATTGATTTTGAACTGGGGCATTCCTTCCGGACCCTGGTGATCACCGGACCGAATACCGGCGGCAAGACGGTTACTTTAAAGACCTGCGGCCTCTTTTGCCTGATGGCCATGGCCGGGCTGCAGATCCCGGCCCGGGAAGGTTCGGAAATATCGATTTTCGATCAGGTTCTGGCCGATATCGGCGATGAGCAAAGCATCGAACAGGATTTGAGTACTTTTTCATCGCACTTGCGTCATATTGTCCAGATTACCGAACAGGCCAAACCGCGCACCCTTGTCCTGGCCGATGAACTGGGATCCGGAACTGATCCTTCCGAAGGCGCCGCTCTGGCGATCGCCATCCTGGATTTCCTTCGCCAGAAAGGCTGCCTGACGGTGGCGACGACCCATTATAAAGAGTTGAAAGGTTATGCGCTGCGAACAGACGGCGTAGAAAACGCCTGCTGTGAATTCGATACGGAGACTTTGCGTCCGACCTATCGCTTGTTGATCGGCGTACCCGGCGTCAGTAATGCTTTCGCCATTTCCAGCCGGCTCGGCCTCAATGGAGAAATCATCAGCCAGGCTCGGTCGTTGATCTCAGAGGAAGGCATCCGTTTTGAAGAATTGATCCAAAATGTTGAGAAAAGCCGGTCTGAGGCAGACCGTGTACGCAGCGAGACGCTGGCTTTGCAGGCTGAAGTAAAAGAACGGGCGCAAAAGCTGGAAGATGAGAAAAACCGTTTTGAGGAACGCAATCGCCAGATCGTGCAGCAAGCCCGTCAGGAAGCCCGGGAACTCTATGCCGGAGCTTTGCAGGAAGTTGAACAATTACTGGACGATATCCGCGGGCAAATGAAGGAACGCGAATTAACAGAGAGCCACCGGCGGGCGGCCAAAGTACGGCAGGAAATACGCGCCGGCCTTAATATTGTTGAAGGCGAGATCGGAAAATCAACGCTTTCCGCTCAGGGGGAAGCGTTGCGGGCCGATCAAATCCACATCGGCGGAACTTACGCCGCGCCGGCTCTGAATCTGATCGGCCGGGTTATTGAGGGACCCGACGCGCGGGGAAATTATCAGATCCAACGCGGCGCGCTGAAAGTCAGCGTGCCCGGAGATGCTCTGCGGCACCCGGCTCCCGAACGCGATACACGGCAGAAGGGCAGCCGGCGCGTTGTCCGCAAAGAATCCGCCTCCGGCGGTTCACGGACTGCCAACAGCCTGACGATGGACCGGCGGCTGCATATGCAGACGGAGATCCAGCTTCTGGGTCAGACTGTCGAAGAAGCGACAGCTAATCTGGACAAATTTATCGATGACGCCGTCCTGGGCGGAATTCAGACCATTCGCATCGTTCATGGCAAGGGAACCGGCGCTTTGCGCAGCGCGGTTCAACAGCTTCTGAAAAGGGACAAACGCGTCAAAACATATCGGCTGGGCGCTTACGGCGAGGGTGACAGCGGCGTGACCATTGCCGATCTGCAATAAAAAAATTTCACTGACAGAATTCCCGAATAGGAGTAAAATAAAGTTTGGTTTCAACATCCGGTTGGCGGCAAGGGTCTGCCGTCGGAAATTATAAAGCATATCAGGAGGTTCAATGATGAACATTCGCGTTTTTGACAATGAACTGCAGGCGGGACAAGCCGCCGCGTTGCTGATCGCAGCCCAAATTATGGCAAAACCCGAATCTGTTATCGGCCTGGCCACGGGCAGTACGCCGCTGCAGGCTTATCAGGAACTGGCGCGCCTTTATCAGGCCGGCGTTCTGGACTGGGGCCGGGTGACAACCTTTAATCTGGACGAATATCTTGGCGTGGCGCCTGACCATGACCAAAGCTACCGCAATTTCATGATGAGAAACCTATTTAGCAAAGTCAATATGAGGCCTGAAGCGATTCATGTCCCGAACGGAAAGGCTGCCGATCCGGCTGCCGAATGCCTGGCTTATGAACGGGATATCCGGGCTGCCGGCGGCGTCGATCTCCAGCTGCTCGGCCTGGGCCGCAACGGCCATATCGGTTTCAACGAACCGGCGTCCGAATTTGTGCCGCTGACCCATGTGGTTGACCTGACAGACGATACCATTGACGCCAACGCCCGTTTCTTCAGCAAAGCTGCCGACGTGCCGAAGCAAGCCCTGAGTATGGGCATCGGCACCATTATGCAGGCCCGGCAGGTCGTCATGATTGTCACCGGCGCCAATAAAGCCAGAGCAGTCCGGGCTATGGTGCAGGGCGCTATCGATCCGCAGTGCCAGGGCTCGATTTTACAGGCTCACGCCCATGTAACCGTATTGCTGGACCGGCCGGCTGCCGCGGCGCTGAACAATCGCTGAATGCCGATCCCGGTTTAAATCAAAATAAAAACCCGGACTTCCATCGATCAGTCCGGGTTTTTGCATCTTCTGAGTTCGGCCTATGGCAGCCGGTTAGGAAATGAAATTCAATTTTGAAAACCGGTTAAAACAAATCTGGATAAAAGCTGATAACCTTCTTCGATATGGCAGCCGGTTTGGCTGCAAGCGTGTTCATCATATGCGGCAGCCGGTTTCCGGTCACGGCGGTCGCTGCTGTAACAGGCGAAGGGGACCGGATCTCCGGTATGGGTGCGTAAAGATAGCGGAGTCGGGTGATCAGGCAAGACCATCAGCCTGTAATTTTCGCCGGTGGCCAGCCGCTGGGTTTCCAGATAATCCCAGACCGGTTCGATAATCTGCCGGTCGATGAGTTCGATCGAGCGAACCTTGTTCTCAATTTCCGCCCGGTGGCCGCATTCATCGGGCGCTTCAACATGAATGTATATATAATTCTGGCCGCGGGCCAATTCGTCGATAGCCGCTTGGGCTTTGCCGCGGAAATTGGTGTGGATGTTACCGGTGGCGCCCGGCACGTCAACGACATGCAGTCCGGCGCATAAACCTAAACCTCTGACCAGATCAACGGCTGAAATGACTGTTCCCTGAAGTCCATAATGATCGGAAAGATCCGGCAGCTCAGGTTTAGTGCCCTGACCCCAGATCCAGATGGCGTTGGCCGGATTGAGGCGGCGCTGCCGCCGGGCCTTATTGACCGGATGATCGGCAAGAAAATCCGGGCTGGCTTTCATCATATCGAGCAGCCGGCCGGCGCCCGGCCCGCTTGGCAGATAAGCTCCGATCGGCCGGGTCAGAATATCGTGCGGCGGGGTTAGCGTCATTTCGGTCGGGCCTTGCTTCCAGATCAGGCAATGACGATAACTTTTGCCGGGATAAAAACGCAGCTGATCGTCGGCAAAATGCCGGTTGACGGTTTCGATCAGGCGAGCGGCTTCATCGCTGCCGATCTCGTCAGATGAATAATCAACCATGATCCGCTCATCATAAGCGCACGCCGCGGCGGATGGGCCGCTTTCAGACAGGGTGACCAGATTGCAGCGGAATGCGACGTCGCCGGCCGACATATCGACAGCCATGCTGATGGCTTCAAGAGGCGACCGCCCTGTATAGTACAGACGGGGATCATAGCCCATGACCGACATGTTGGCCGTGTCGCTGCCCGGCGCAAGCCCTTCCGGCACCGTGCGAACCATACCGGCCAGGCCTTCGCGGGCGATGCGGTCCATATTGGGTTTGACAGCGGCCATCAGCGGCGTCCTGTTGCCAAGCGAATCAAGCGGGCGGTCGGCCATGCCGTCGCCGAGAAAAATAACATGTTTCATTTTATTCCGACACTCATCCTTAATTTCTTCGCGGGTCCGTTTCGGCCGGCGCTTTTAAACGCGTCTGACCCGGCGGATGATAAATCCGGCGGTTGACGGCTGTGCGGCCTGCGCGTTGAAAGCGCTGATGGCGGCGGCCAGAACGGCGATCAGCGCCGGATTGCCGGCAGACGCCGCCGGCGTCCGGACTGCTGCCTGAACGGCAAAGCTGCCGGGAACGGTCCCTGATTCCGCCGCGCCGGCGGCAACCGGAACCGCGTCCGCCGTGTTTTCCCGGTTCTGTTGCCGGGCTGAACGGGTTATGGCGTTGATCACCAAACTGATGACCAATATAAACATCATGGCGAAAACCAGGCCGATCAGCGCCATGGCTACACCAAAGAAAAATTGCTCGGAAACGGTTGTATGCTGCTCCATCCAAGGAGCTGTGCTCAATGCGAAAACCATATTAACCTCCATCAGCTGCAAGCCAAAATCGACCTCCTATAGTTTACCTGATGTCATGTCCATGTGCAATCAACTTGCAAAAAAAACCTAAGCTTGTTAATCTACAGGAGTTGATCCTTGCCGATTGATATCTGCAAAGACGATGAACAGGAAAATTAAGAAAGGCGCCGGTTTACCCGGCTGTGGTATATCGATGAACAAAACATTCTCCATACCGGATCTGAGGCGGATAACAATCTTTGTCGGCGCCTATGGCAGCGGAAAATCTGAAATCAGCATCAATTTTGCTCTGTGGCAGGCAGAACAGGGTTACCCGGTTACGCTTTGCGATCTGGATATAATCAATCCCTATTTCCGTTCGGCCGACGCCCGCGCCCTGGTGGAAACGGCCGGCATCCGCCTGATAGCGCCCGTGTATGCCGGCACCAACGTTGATGTTCCGGCCGTGCCTGCCGAAGTGTACGCCATATTCGACGATATCAGCCGCCAGGCTGTGCTGGATATCGGCGGCGAGGATCTGGGCGCCCGTGTTGTCGCGGCCTTGCGGCCCCGTTTGCTGGCCTTGAATCCGCAGCCGGCCATCCTGATGGTTGTCAATCCATACCGGCCTTTTACCGGCAGCGCCGGGCAGATTGTCACAGTGGCCGGCGAACTGGCGGCGGCAGCCGGGTTGCCTTTAACCGGACTGGTGCATAATGCCAATCTGCTCGGCGCCGGCGACGCCGGTTTGCTGAACGATTCCTGGCCGATTCTTGAACAAGCTGCCAAACAATTGAACTTGCCGGTTGTTTTCGCCGCCGCTATGAATGAAGCGATCCCTTCCGGCTGGGACAACCAGACGCCGCAGGGCGTTCCCTTGCTGCGCCTGCGCCGCGGCATCGAATATCAAATCTAGCGCCGGTCGGCGGTAAATAAGAATTGTATCGGTTTTCTTTCTGTTTTCTTGCCGATTCTGAACGAATTCATTGCCGCCAGGGGATTTTTATGTTGCCTGCGGGTGTGGATTATTTTATAATAGGGTAATATGTAAATCCGGGAGGAAGAGTATGGCCAGGATAGAAATAGATGAAGATCGCTGCAAGGGCTGTGGCCTTTGCATTTCGGTATGTCCGAAGAAAATTATTCAATTAAGGCAGGAAAAGCTGAATAATAAGGGCTTTCATCCCGCCGGCGTCGACCAGATGGATTTATGCACAGGCTGCACGATTTGCGCGACCATTTGTCCGGACGATGTCATCGAAGTTTACCGGCAGGAGGGGAAAGCATGAGCGCCAGAGTACTGATGAAAGGCAACGAAGCGATTGCCGAAGCGGCAATCCGCGCCGGCTGCAGGCATTATTTCGGTTATCCGATCACGCCCCAGACCGAGGTTATGCACTACATGGCTAAACGAATGGTTGAGGTTCAGGGGGTCATGGTTCAGGCCGAAAGCGAAATAGCGGCTATTAATATGGTTTATGGCGCGGCGTCGGCCGGCGCCCGGGTACTGACGACCAGTTCCAGTCCGGGCATCAGTTTGAAGCAGGAGGGTTTCTCCTATATTGCCGGCGCCGAATTGCCGGCGGTTGTGGTCAATATTGTCCGCTCCGGTCCTGGCCTTGGCGGCATACTGCCGGCGCAGGGCGATTATTTCCAGGCCACAAAGGGCGGCGGCCACGGCGATTACCACAATATTGTCCTCGCCCCGGCCAGTGTCCAGGAACTCTATGAGCTGACGGTTGAATCCTTTAATCTGGCTGACCGTTACCGTGTCCTGACCATGATTCTGGGCGACGGAACGCTGGGCCAGATGATGGAACCGGTTACTTTCCGCGACCAGGAACCGGTAGAAGTCGTTGCCAAGGATTGGGCAGTCGGCGGAACATTGGGCCGGCGGCCGCATAACACGATCCAGTCGATCTATATCGAAGCCGATATCCTCGAGGCGCTTAACCGCAAGCTGCAGGCCAAATATCAGGTGATCAAACAGAAGGAAGTCCGGGTGGAAGTCCTGAACTGTGAAGATGCCGAAATTATCCTGACTGCTTTCGGCACATGCAGCCGCATCTGCCGCAATGTTATCCGGCAGGCGGCCGAATTGGGCATCCGGGTTGGATTGATCCGTCCGATCACGCTGTGGCCGTTCCCGGAAGAAACGATAGCCGCTGCTGCCGGCCGGACGTCGGTCAAGGCTTTTTTGGATATTGAAATGAATTGCGGCCAGATGGTCGAGGATGTCCGCCTGGCGGTAAACGGGCGTAAACCGGTTTATTTCCATGGCCGGTCCGGCGGCAATCTGCCGACCCAGAAAGAAATCCTGGAACAGATCCGGTCGATAGCGGGGAGATGACGAAATGGAAAAGAAAGTCTTTGCCAGAACCAAAGGGCTGACCGATAAGCCTTTTCATTATTGCCCAGGCTGCACGCACGGGATCATTCATCGCCTGATTGCCGAAACTCTGTGCGAAATGGGCATCCTGGAGACAACAATCGGCGTGTCGTCGGTTGGCTGTACTTATAATAATTACGAGTATTTTTCCTGCGATATGGTCCAGGCGGCTCATGGCCGGGCTCCGGCCGTTGCCACCGGCATTAAGAGGGTTCATCCAGACCGGACTGTTTTCACTTATCAGGGCGACGGCGACCTGGCGGCCATTGGGACCGCCGAGATTGTCCATGCCGCAGCCCGCGGTGAAAAAATCTGCACCTTCTTTGTAAACAATGCCATTTACGGTATGACATCCGGCCAGATGGCTCCGACAACCCTGCTGGGGCAGGTCACGACCACGACGCCTTTTGGGCGCAAAGCCGAACTGCAGGGATTCCCGATCAACGTCAGCGAGATGCTTGCTACTTTACGCGGCGCCGTCTATATCGAACGGGTGGCCGTCAACAATTTCAAGAACATCATGCAGGCCAAAAAGGCCATCCGCAAAGCTTTCCAGGTCCAGCAGGCGGGATTGGGCTTTGCCATGGTTGAAATTCTTTCGACCTGTCCGACCAATTGGGGCAAGGATCCGGTCTCCGCATTAAAGTGGATGGAAGAAGCGATGATGGTCCAGTATCCGTTGGGTATTTTCCGCGGTCAGGATCTGGAGGTGGCTCCATGAAAGATTTTTCAGTAATCATGGCCGGTTTTGGCGGCCAGGGTATTTTGTCCGCCGGCAAATTTGTCGCGCATGCGGCGATGCTGGAAGGCCGCGAGGTTTCCTGGCTGCCGTCTTACGGCCCGGAAATGCGCGGCGGTACGGCGAACTGCTGCGTTGTCGTTTCCGATGAGCCGATCGGATCGCCGGTTGTCAACGATGCCGATGTCCTGATCGCTTTGAACGGACCTTCCTTGGAGAAATTTGCCGACCAGGTCAAACCGGGCGGGCTGATCATCGTCGACAGCACGCTGGTTCATGCCGTGCCGGCGCGCCGGGATATCCGCTTTATTCCGATTCCGGCTTCCGCGATGGCTTCGGATGCCGGCAACATGACTTTTGCCGCTATCATTCTGCTGGGCTGCCTTTCCTCCGATACCAAGTCGTTCAGCCGCGATTCCTTTGAAAATGCTTTGAAGGAAACGCTGCCCGTGCGGCATCACCATTTCATCCCGCAGGAAATGACCGTTTTCGATCAAGGCGCCGGTTTTGCCGGCGAAGCCTGACGCGATGCCGTTGGACATGCCGCGATGCGCTGGCTGTCCGGCAACAGCCGTGATATGAATAAATCAAACAAAGAGCAGTTTTTCACTGCTCTTTTCATTGTGCAGATAAACAATTGCGGTATAATAAAAGCAGGATCTTGATTGGGAATAGGAGAGCGGGCATGAATCAAGCATACTTATTCAATCAAGGCCTCGATTATATGAGCTACAACTTGCTGGGATCCCGGCCGTTTGTTTCCGAGCAGGGCGAACAGGGATTTTCTTTTGCGGTTTGGGCTCCGGGCGCAGATTCCGTGTCGGTCGTTGGCCCTTTTAATAACTGGAATCCATCTGCCAATCCATTGTCCAGACAAGGGCAAACCGGCATCTGGTCCGGATTCATTGCCGGAGCCAGGCTCTGGGACCGTTATAAATACGCGATAACCGGTAGCGACGGCCAGATCAGGCTGAAAGCCGATCCTTATGCCCGGCACAGCGAAACCCGGCCGGCTGACGCGTCGATTCTCTATGACCCGGACGATTATGCCTGGGAAGATGCCGAATACATGGCTGAACGCCCGGATGCCTGCGCCGCCGCCCCTCTGAATATCTACGAAGTTCATTTAGGATCCTGGAAGCGCCAGCCGGACGGCCAGTTTATCAATTACCGCGATCTGGCGCGCGATCTGGGCGGTTACCTGTCGGACATGGGTTATACGGCTGTCGAACTGATGCCGGTCATGGAGCATCCGCTGGATGATTCCTGGGGTTATCAGGTTACCGGTTATTACAGCGTAACCAGCCGGTATGGCACGCCGGCCGATTTCAAATTCTTCGTCGACACGCTGCACCGGCATGGGCTGCGGGTCATCCTCGACTGGGTGCCGGCTCATTTTCCGCGCGACGCTTTTGGCCTGGCCCGTTTTGACGGCACACCTTTGTTCGAGCATCCGGACACCCGTCTGGGCGAACAGCAGGAATGGGGAACCTATGTCTTTGATTTCGGTAAATTGGAAGTCCGGTCGTTTTTAATATCCAACGCCTATTTCTGGCTGCAAGAATTTCATATCGACGGTTTGCGGGTCGACGCGGTATCCAGCATGTTGTACTTAAATTATGGCCGGACCGATTATCTGACCAATATCCACGGCGGCATTGAGAATCTTGAAGCTATTGCTTTCTTGCAGCAGCTGAACCGGCTGGTGCGTGAGAAAAAACCGGAATGCCTGATGATCGCCGAAGAGTCGACAGCCTGGCCGAAAGTCACCTGGCCTGTTGCCGAGGGAGGACTGGGGTTTACCCATAAATGGAATATGGGCTGGATGCATGATACGCTCGAATATATGGGACGCGACTATCTTTATCGCCGCTGGCATCATCATCAGTTGAGCTTTTCGTTGATGTACGCCTTTTCCGAGCATTTTATCCTGCCTTTGTCCCACGATGAAGTTGTCCATGGCAAGCATTCTCTGATCGACCGCATGCCGGGTGACAATTGGCGCAAATTTGCCAGCCTGCGGGCGCTGTTCCTTTATATGCTGACCCATCCGGGCGGCAAACTGGTCTTCATGGGCGGCGAATTCGGGCAATTCATCGAATGGCGTTTTTATGAGCCGCTGCAATGGTTCTTGCTCGATTATGATTTGCATCGCAGCCTGCGCGACTGCGTCAGGGATTTAAACCATTATTATATCGGGCATTCAGCCCTGTGGCGGCAGGATGACAGCTGGGCCGGATTTACCTGGCTCAACGCCGACGACGCGGGCAACAGCGTCTATGTTTACAGCCGCTGCTGCCCAAATCAACCGGCTTTAATCATTGTGCTCAACCTGACGCCGTCGCCGCAATCCGATTATATCCTGCCGGCGCCGGTGCCCGGCTTGTACCAGGTCGATATCAATACGGACGAACCATGCTACGGCGGCAGCGGTTATCCGATTGGGATAGCCATCGGCGCCGCTGCGGCGACCTTTGATGATTGCGCCCCGGAATTTATGCCGGAACCGGCGCCGGAACAGCCAATTTCAGCCCGGCCTCGGCTCAGATTAAATCTGCCGCCTCTCTGCGGTCTGATTCTTCGTCATGTGAACAAGAATCTACCGGTTTAAAGACAAGGAGGATAATGAAATTATGGCACGCAATGAAATCATTGCCTTGATCCTGGCCGGCGGTCAGGGCGCCCGCTTAGGTGTGCTGACCAAACATCTGGCCAAACCGGCAGTGCCTTTCGGCAGCCGGTACCGGATTATCGATTTCCCATTGAGCAATTGCACGAATTCAGGCATTGAGACAGTCGGCGTTTTGACCCAGTATCAACCACTGGCGCTGAACACTTATATCGGCAACGGCCACCCCTGGGATCTCGACCGCAACAAAGGCGGCACATTTATCCTGCCGCCCTACCAGAGTTCAGACCGCAGCGACTGGTATAAAGGGACAGCCAACGCCATATTCCAGAATATCGACTTCATCGAGGACTATGATCCCAAGCATGTCCTGATCCTTTCCGGCGATCACATCTATAAGATGGACTACGCCAAAATGCTGAAAGCCCATATCAAGGAACGGGCCGACGCGACGATTGCCGTGTTTGAAGTGCCCTGGGAAGAAGCGCCGCGCTTTGGCATCATGAATACAGATGAAAATTGCCAGATCACCGAATTTGATGAAAAGCCGAAAAAACCACGCAGCAATTTGGCTTCCATGGGCGTTTACTTGTTCAATTGGCCGGTTTTGCGTGAAAAGCTAATCCGGGACGAAGAAGATCCGGCGTCAGACCATGATTTTGGGAAAAATATCATCCCCGGCATGCTGAAGACCGGTTTGAAACTCTCGGCTTACCGTTTTTGCGGTTATTGGAAGGATGTCGGTACAATCTACAGTCTCTGGGAAGCCAATATGGATATTCTCGACCGGCCGGAGGAACTTAATTTTCGGGACCGCGACTGGCGTATCTACAGTAAAAACCCGGTCAAACCGGCCCATTATATAGCGGCGGGCGCCAAGGTGATCAACAGCGCCCTGACCGACGGCTGCAATATATACGGTACTGTCGAGCATTCGGTTTTATCCAACAGCGTGACGGTTGAAAAAGGCGCCATAGTCCGCGACTCGATCCTGATGCCGGGGGTTACGGTCGGCGCCGGCGCTTTTCTGGATAAATGCATCGTTGGTTTTAATACCATTATCGGCAAAAAGGTACGTGCCGGCGCCAGTGTTGTCGGTGAAAGCCCATACTTGAACATGAAATTATGCAGCCAGGGCATTACTGTTATTGAACGCGGGCTGAAAATCCGTGACCAGGCCATCATACCGGGTAACAGCATGGTCGGGTATCAGGATGACCATAATCAGGATGATGTGGTCGAATACAGCTTCAGGGTTTAAAGGAGGCAGGACATGTTTATCAATGCTATGGGCTTGATTCTAGCCGACCATAAACGCATACAACTGGGCGAATTATCGAGACCCCGCGCTCTGGCGGCTGTCCCATTCGGCGGACGCTACCGTATCATCGACTTTATGTTGTCCAATATGGTGAACTCGGGCATTACCAGCATCGGCGTGATCGCCATGAGTAAATACAAATCGCTGATGGACCATCTGGGCACCGGCAGCTCCTGGGATCTCGACCGTAAAAAGCAGGGCCTCAATATCCTGCCGCCCTACATCAATTCCGTGAATGTTGATAAAGGCGGCGAAATCGACGATCTGACCGGACTTCTGGATTTTTTCCGGGCTAATAAACACAAATATGTCGTTGTCGCCAACAGCAATATTGTTTTCAACGCTACTTTAAACGATTTTGTCTGCCAGCATGAAGACAGCGGCGACGACATGAGCGTCCTGTACAACCGGGACAGCATTAAATTCGGCTCGCCCAGCATGATCCTGGATCTGGACCGGCGCGGCATGCTGCGCGACGTCATGCTCAACCCGCCCAAGCCGGCGTCGACGCGCTGTTCCCTGGGGGTGGTCGTACTGAGCCGCGAGCTCCTTATCGACTGGGTCAGCGAGTCGGTTGCCCGCGGAGAACATGATTTTTCCGTGGATAATCTGCTTAAACGCTTTGACCGGTGCCGGATCCATGGTTACGAGTTCCGCGATCTGGTCCTGCGCATCAATTCCATTCCGACTTATTTTGCCAGCACCATGCGGCTGCTGGAAGAAAATACCCGCCGCAGTCTGTTCTGGTCCGGCCTGCCGGTTTATACGAAAGTCAAGGACGAGGCGCCGACTTTGTATGGCGTCGGCAATGAAGTCAGCAACAGCGTGATTTCCGACGGCTGCCTGATCAACGGGACTCTGACCGACAGCATGCTGTTCCGCGGCGTGACGGTGTCCGCCCATGCGAATGTCCGCAATTGTGTCATCATGCAAGATACTTTTATTTCCGAGGGCGTTGAACTGGACCATGTTATTGTCGATAAAAACTGCGTCATCCGGCCAGGCATCAAACTGGTCGGCCAGAAAGACTATCCGGTGGTGATCGGAAAGGGGGCGATTGTATGAACCCGCTGAAAGTTCTCTTTGTATCTTCCGAGGTGGCGCCGCTGGCAAAAACCGGCGGTCTCGGCGATGTGGCCGGCGCGCTTCCGGCCGCGCTTAAACGACCGGATGTCGATGTCCGGATCATTATGCCGCTCTATAAAACAATTCGGGACCACTATGACGACCAACTGCGGTTCTTGTCCTGGAAAATGATAAAAATGGGTTGGCGGACGCTATACTGCGGATTACTGAGCATGGAACTGAACGGCATCGTTCATTATTTTATTGATAATGAATTTTATTTCAAGCATGACCAAATCTATCTGGACTATTCTTTTGACATAGAACGGTTCAGCTTTTTCCAGCGGGCTGTTCTGGAAAGCCTCGGCGATCCGATGGATTTTATGCCGGATATCCTGCATCTGAATGATTGGCAGACCGGAATGATCCCCTGCCTCCTCGAAGCTCATTATCGGCCTTACGGCCGGTACACAGCCCTCAGGACCGTTTTTACGATCCATAATCTGAAGTACCAGGGCGTCCACGGCCGTGAGCGGATTGCCGACCTGATGGATTTGCCCGAACGTTACCTGACAGATCACGGCGTCCTGAAAGACGGCGTGCCGAATTTCATGAAAGCCGGTATCGTTTATGCCGATCGGATAGCAACGGTTTCGCCGACTTATGCCCGGGAAATGATGACTGAATATTATGGCGAGGGCTTGCATGATCTGATGCGGCAGCAAGCCTATAAGGTTGTCGGTTTGCTCAACGGCCTGGATATCGCGGAATATAATCCGGCGTCGGATCCGCAGATCGCCGCCCGTTATGACATCAAGACCTGGAAACAGGGCAAAGCGGCTTGTAAGGCGGCGCTGCAGGCCGAATTGCAGCTGGACCGGGATCCCGCGATTCCTTTGGCTGTCATGGTCACCCGGCTGGCTGATCAGAAAGGTTTGGATCTTTTACTGCGAATTCTGGATGAACTGCTCGACGGCAGTATCCAGTTTGCCATTTTGGGTACCGGCATGCCGGAGTACGAGACAATTTTGCGCGATACCGCCAGCCGGCACCGGGGCGATATGGCAGCCTGTCTGACTTTCGACAGCGCCTTGTCCCACCGCCTGTATGCCGGCGCCGACCTTTTCCTGATGCCGTCTTTATTTGAACCCTGCGGTCTGTCCCAGATGATCGCCATGCGTTATGG
This sequence comes from Clostridiaceae bacterium, assembly GCA_034927345.1. Classification (GTDB taxonomy): domain Bacteria; phylum Bacillota; class Clostridia; order Saccharofermentanales; family UBA5734; genus JAYFQE01. Next base: position 125,486 of record JAYFQE010000003.1, on the reverse strand, counting down.
CGCCTTGCCGGTGGTTCGGGAGACGGGCGGACTGAAAGATACCGTCCGGCCGTATAACCAATATACCGGAACAGGCAATGGCTTTTCATTCATGAATGTCAACGCGCATGAACTCTTATTTACAACCCGTTACGCCTGCGATGTCTACCGCCATATGCCGGAAGCCTGGAACAATCTGGTGCTGGATGCGATGGCCGGCGATTATTCCTGGGATCGGACTGCCCGGTCTTATCTGGAACTTTATCGAAGCCTTGCGGGGGGACAGGATTTGCCCGCTGCTGATGACGCGGCCGGGAAAAGCGCAGCTGCGGATCCTGCGGAGGATGCATGCGACTCTTGCACAGCAGCCGGCTGACCGACTACCGCGAGCCGTTTGGCGCGCTGCCGGCCGGATCGACCGTCCGTCTGGCTATTCGCCTTTGGCCGGAAAATACCGAGGTGCGCCGGATTTATTTATCGTATGCCTATGGACTCTATACCTTTCAAACCAGCCGGAACCGGCTGCAAATTCAAACCGGCAATACGGAATGCGACAGTTTTTCCTATCAGGTGAGTTTACGGCTCCCCATGGAGCCAGGCCTGTTTTTTTACTGGTTTGAGATTGAAACGTCGGGCGGCCTGCTCTATTACACGCTGGACCGCGAGACATCGGACGGCCGCGGTCTGGTCGGCAACAATCGGCCGCGTTATCTGCCGGGCGAGCCGCACGCTCCCGCCGCCTGGCAAATCACCTTATACGATCCGGGTTTTCAAACCCCGGATTGGCTGGCCGGGGCGGTCATTTACCAGATATTTCCCGATCGGTTTCGGCGCGACAAGGATTTTACGCCGGCGCGCTTTCAGAATATGCAGCGGCCGGAACGGATTTATCACGAGGACTGGTCTGAAGAAGTGGATATCGCCGGCCGTCCGGAAACCGGCTATATCGCCTGTGATTTTTTCGGCGGTTCCTTGAACGGAATCCGGGAAAAACTGGATTATATCCGGGATTTGGGCGTTACGGTCATTTATTTGAATCCGGTTTTCCAGGCTCGCTCCAATCACCGTTATGATACCGGCGACTATGAACAGATCGATCCGCTTTTGGGCGATGAGAACGATTTTGTCGAACTCTGCCGCGAAGCGGCGGAACGGGGCATCCATATTTTACTGGACGGTGTTTTCAGCCATACCGGCGCCGACAGCCGTTACTTCAACAAATACGGCCGTTATCCGGAAACCGGCGCATATCAGGAAGCTCTGGGGCAGGGTGACTCGCCTTATGGCAGCTGGTACGTTTTCCATCCGAAGGGCGGCCAGCTTTATTACGACTCCTGGTGGGGTTTCCAGGAATTGCCGAGTGTCAATGAACAGGATCTGCTTTACCGCGCTTATATTGCCGGGACCAACGGCATTGCGCGCCGTTGGCTGCGGCTGGGGGCTGCCGGCTGGCGTCTCGATGTATCCGATGAATTGCCGGACAGCTTTCTGCGGGATTTGCGCCTGGCGATCCGGCAGGAAAAGCCTGACGCGGTTCTTCTGGGTGAAGTTTGGGAAGACGCCAGCAATAAAATCAGTTATGGCAGCTATCGGGATTTTTTATTTGGCCGCACCCATGACCATGTCATGGGCTATCCATTTCAACAGGCTCTGGTTGGCTGGCTGGCCGGAACGCTGCCGGCGGAACGGCTGCAGATCATGTTGGAAACCTTGCGCGAGCATTACCCGCCGGCTTGCTTTGCCAGTAATTTCAATCTGATCAGCAGCCACGATATCCCGCGCGCCATCACAGTCTTGGCCGGCGCGCCGGATCCCGGCAACCGCGAAGCCCAGGCTTGTATTTTTCTTGACTTGGAAGCTCGCCGCCGCGGCGAAGCGCTGCTTCGTCTGGCAGTTTTGTTTCAAATGGTTTATCCCGGCTGCCCGGTGATCTATTATGGCGACGAAACCGGCATGGAAGGTTATCGCGATCCCTTCAACCGGCGGACATTCCCCTGGAACCAAGAAAACAGGGCGCTGCAGGAATGGTTCGGGCAATTGGGACGCTGGCGCCGCGACTGGCCTGTCCTGCGCACCGGCGACTGCCGTTTTATTCTGGCCGCCGGCGATTGCCTGGCCTTAGAACGCAGTCGGGCCGGCCAGGACATGGCTTCTCCGAATACGGTATTCTTGGCGATTAACCGTAAAAACGAACCGCAGACGCTGGAACTGACCGGCCGCCGCATTCTGCTGCCGCCTTACGGCTGCCTTCTGGAAGCGGACGGTGAGCGGATGCTGTCATAATCGATCAACAGGCCGTTCCATTCACACACTGGCGATGCAGGTTCAAGCCAGTTTTGCGATGGATCCGTACAAAGATGGCTTAGATTTGCAAATCTAAGATTTCAGATTTAGCCATAAAGCGGGACGAACGCCATCCATGCAGTTATTATCGCCGTCGACATCGTAGCCAACATGATTGATAGTGCCATACTCGTTGATATCCTCTGCCATAGAAGCAATAGAACCAGGCGAACGGAGCCACCAAGCGCATGCTTTGTTAGCACAGGCGTAAACACCTTGTCTTTTGGCATACTCTGTTGGACAACACATTCTATATTTTTCTGATGGCATATATTTATCTACCTCGTCATAACTTAAGCAGAATACCTTGTCACTCGTGTCTCGTCCACCGGGTATATTATATTTCAGATTGTCTGGGTTTTTATTTATAACAAGTAATATCTGGGATTGTTCTTCCTGTGAAAACGAACCGCTCACAAATTCACCATTTAACCATTTCCTTAATGTACAGGTTTCCCAGGTTACGTCCGATTGGATTTCATTGTATGGCTTGCAGTCAAGACTTTTAACAGATAATAGAAGCACCTTATCAACTTCAGCGGACAAAACCTGCCACTCAATTAAGAAACCCTCATATTTGCCAAAATTAATATCCATACCTCTATGAAGCAACTTCGCACTAATATGAATTGGCAGTGATTTAAAGTTAATCATGCCTCTTATTGCATCTTCTTCTGCAACAGATAAATCTTTTACACTGATGTAGATTGCATTTTTAATCAGCGCCTCTTCCGCATCCTTGCGAATCTGGTTGGTCGTTTCTACTGATTTATCCTCGTATTCAAGAGCCTTGATTAAGCGTTTAATATTTTTATTTTTTGATAACTTATCTATATCCGGTTTAAACAATCCCATAATTACTAACCTCCCTTTTATAGATTCAAATGAAGTCGCTTGTTGAAAAAATCATCTCTCTTTGCTAACGCATTCCGGACATAGTCCAATAATGAATCGATGGAGCCGGCCCAACCCATACCCTACCATTTTATCGTGCTTCTCTATAAAGTTAACAGGGATGTCCATTGCCATAAGAGCATCACTATTCGCAACTCAGTTGCGACCATATCGGTGGTTCAGTAGCCGTCAGATTATTCATCATTTGGAATGGAACATCTATTAGCTCATTATACTATATCAAAGCAGGAGTCATGCGGTAGCTTTGACCTTTTGTTTTGCCTTTATGCCAACCGGGCCGTTAAGAATAATGTTTTATGTGGAGATCGTTTATTTGCTGGACTGAATAGCGTCTATATCGCTCTTCTTAATTTTTACAGCACAAAAAAAACGCTGTAAAAACAGAAAAACAACCGAACGTATTCTTTCGCGTGTTATTCAAGAAAACAAAAATCCCCGCGGCCTTACAGCTGCAGGGATCTTCCTCTGGTGCGGCCAATGGGACTTGAACCCATATGGTTGCCCACACGCCCCTCAAACGTGCGCGTCTGCCAGTTCCGCCATGACCGCATCAATCAGGTAAGACAGGGGATTCGGGCAATAGCCATTATACGCATCGCCTCCTTTGTTTGTCAATAAAAAACAGGCAAATGGATGGCAATAGAATAGCTTGTCTGCCACTCTTTTCCGATGGCTATATCGGATCCTGCCCGAACCGCATAAGCCGGACCGCCGGCATAAAAAGCTCTTGAAAACCATTTATCCTGTGATATGATAAAACTTGTAGCGCCGCAAGAGCGGCAAGGAAGGATGGTAGTGAACGTATGTTAAAGTATGTTATTCTTGGCGCGTTTTTGTTGCTCATGATTCTGGTTGGCATTCTAAGCAGCCGAAAAGTGAAAACTGCCGATGATTATGTCCTGGGCGGCCGGCGCATGGGTTCGTGGCTTTCGGCTTTCTCTTATGGCACCACTTATTTTTCAGCAGTTGTATTTGTCGGCTACGCCGGTCGTTTCGGCTGGTCTTATGGTATTTCCGCCACCTGGATCGGCATCGGCAACGCGGTGATCGGCAGCACTTTAGCCTGGCTGCTCCTGGGTGAGCGGACTCGCCGGATCAGTCAGGCGATGAAAACGACGACCATGGCTGAATTTTTCCGTAAACGCTATGATAGTCCCGGTCTGGAAAAATTTTCTGCTATAATCATATTCATTTTTTTGATTCCGTATTCTGCCTCAGTCTATCAAGGCCTTGGTTATATTCTGCAGAGCTTTTTCAAAGGCACCTTTTTAGCGGATACTCGCTGGAGCATGCTTTTAGTGGCTGTGATCACCGCCGCATATCTATATTTCGGCGGTTATATTTCCACCGCCGTCAACAGTGTTATTCAAGGCCTGATCATGTTTTTCGGCGTTATCTACATGGTCGTCAAAGTCGTCAATATGATCGGCGGCCTGCCCGCCGGGTTGAGCGGTCTGGCGGCTGTCAGCGCCGAAGGCTTGCAACAGGGGGCATTAGCGTCCTGGGCAGGTCCGGCGCCTTTTGATTTGATTGTTTTAATTCTGATGACCAGCCTGGGAACCTTCGGTTTGCCGCAGATGATTTCCAAATTCAACGGTATCCGCGATCGCAAAGCAACCTGGCGAGCCATGATCATGAGCACGGTTTTCGCGCTGGTGATCGGCGGCGGCGCTTATTTTATGGGCGGTTTTTCCCGCTTGTTCAATGAAAAAATGCAGCTGGGCTTTAATCCGCAAAATCTGGATACACTGATGCCGGTGGTTTTCGAGGCAATTCTCTCTCCGGAGATGATGGCGGTCCTGGTTATCCTGATGCTCTCGGCATCGATGTCGACACTGGCGGCGGTTGTTTTAGTCTCGGCCCCGACTTTCAGCAAGACAATCCTGAAAAGCAACAGTATTCTTTTAATGAGAATCATGTCGATTTTATTCGTTTTGATCTCTTATTTGGTAGCTATCATTCCGAGTGCGATTGTCGTTCTGATGTCTTTCTCCTGGGGCGCGGTTTCCGGCGCTTTTGTGGGCCCTTATCTCTGGGGCCTTTACATGAAGAAGATGACCAAAGCGGGCGCAACGGCCGGTATGGTCGGCGGTCTAAGCACCGTTGTCATTGGCGCGGCCATCGTTATCATCGGCAAAAGCTCGACTGCGATCTGGGCGCCCAGATTGGCGGTTCTGGCTATCCTGATATCCTTTATCATAACGCCGCTGGTCAGTCTCGCCACGCAGCGCTGCTCGAAAATTCCTGAAGGCGCTAAATTCGTCTGATCAAGATCCTGTAAAATAAATCTCCAGTCTTCCGGTTTTAGGGGCATTCAGCATGAACAGCCCTTGCGCCGGAGGCTGGAATCAACGATAATAGGGAACGAAATCTAGAAAAAGTGGTGATGCAAATTGGAACAAATATTGCTGGGTAATGAGGCAGTGGCCCGCGGCGCTTACGCGGCCGGCGTCAAAGTGGTTTCGTCATATCCCGGTACGCCCAGTACCGAGATTACTGAATCGATCACCCAGTTTGAGCGTGTGTATTGTGAGTGGGCGCCCAATGAAAAGGTCGGCCTGGAAGTTTCTGTCGGCGCCAGCCTGGCCGGCGCCCGCGCCATGTCCTGTATGAAACATGTCGGCCTGAATGTGGCTGCCGATCCGTTATTTACCGCTTCCTATACAGGGATTAACGGCGGTTTGGTTATTGTCGTCGCGGATGATCCGGGTATGCATAGTTCCCAAAATGAACAAGACAGCCGCAATTACGCCCGCGCAGCAAAAATCCCCATGTTCGAACCGGCCGACAGTCAGGAATGCCAGGATTATGTCCAGGCGGCTTTCGCCCTGTCCGAGCAGTATGATACGCCTGTTCTGCTGCGTCTGACCACCCGTGTGGCTCATTCGCGCTCGCCGGTTCAATTGGCTGAGCCTCAAGAACAGGTGATCCGTCCTTATGTAAAGAATGTCGCTAAAAATGTGATGATGCCGGCTATGGCCATAGCCAGACATCGTGTCGTGGAAGACCGGATGGCCCGGCTGGCAGTTGATTCGGCAGCCGGCGATCTTGGCCGTCATCAGATTATCCGGCGCTCGCAGAGCCTGGGCCTTGTAACGGCGGGCATTGCCAGCCAATACGCCCGTGAAGCGCTGCCTGACGCTTCCATTTTTAAACTGGGATTGATCTGGCCGCTGCCTATTGAAGCAATTCGGGCTTTTGCCGCTACGGTTGACCGTCTGGTCGTCGTTGAAGAACTGGATCCGTTCCTGGAAACAGAATTACGCGCCGCCGGCATCGCCTGCGAAGGGAAGTCTCTTTTTACCTTGCAAGGTGAATATTCAGCGGCTCTTTTGCGTCGGGTATTGTCCCGGGATCCGGAACCGGTTCCCGCGCTGCGGCGCGAAGACCTGACCGCCGCGCCGGGCCGCCCGCCGGTTATGTGCGCCGGCTGTCCGCACAAAGGCCTGTTTATGGCTTTAAGCCGGTTAAAAGTTATTGTAACCGGCGATATCGGCTGTTATACGCTGGGCGCTTTAAATCCGACCAACGCCATGGATGCCTGCGTCTGCATGGGCGCTTCGATCGGCATGGCTCACGGCATGGACAAAGCGACCGACGGGGCGTTATCCCGCCGGACCGTCGCGGTAATCGGCGATTCGACGTTCCTCCATTCCGGTATGACCGGATTATTGAATTGCGTCTACAATCAAAGCAACAGCACGATTATTATTCTGGATAACTCGATAACCGGTATGACCGGTCATCAGCAAAATCCGTCCACGGGCCGCAACATCCGTCTTCAAGCGGCGCCGGCGGTCAATCTGGAAGCGTTATGCCGGGAACTCGGCGTCGGTTCCATCCGGATCGTCGATCCGGCGGATACCTGGCAAGTCGAAACCGTCGTACAGGAAGAAACAGCTAAACCAGGCGTTTCCGTGATCATCGCCCGGCGGCCGTGCGCGTTGATTCCGGCCGGCAGAGCCAATCCGGATAGAGCGGTTCGCGTCGATACTGATCATTGCAAGAAATGCAAGGCTTGCATCCGGATCATGTGTCCGGCGCTGGTTTCCGGGCCGGAAGGTTATCCGGTCGTCGATCCGGCCAGTTGCACCGGCTGCAATTTATGTGTCCGGGTCTGTAAATTTGACGCATTAATGCAGGGAGGTGAAGCCCGATGATTAAGCAGCTTAACCTTGTTTTAGCCGGCGTCGGAGGCCAGGGCACCCTGGTGGCCGGGAAGTTGCTCGGCTTGGTGGCCGGTCGTCTTGGTTTGGATGTAAAAGTTTCTGAAGTTCATGGCATGTCGCAGCGCGGCGGCAGCGTCGTCACTTATGTGCGAATGGGCAGCCGGGTCTTTTCGCCGATCGTCGAGGCGGGGACAGCCGATATCATTTTGGCATTTGAAGAACTGGAAGCCTTGCGCTGGGCGCCTTTGCTCCGTGAGGGCGGTGTTCTTCTGATCAATACGACCCGGACGATTCCCCTGACCGTTGCCATGGGGCAAGCCCAATATCCGGAGAATATTCTGGAACAGCTGCGGCAGGCAGCCGGTGATAAAGCGGTGATCGAAGCCTTTGACGGCGCCCGCCTGGCCCGTGAAGCCGGCAGTGCCCGGGCCGTCAATATGGTCATGATCGGCGCCATGTCCCGTTATCTGGATTTGCCGGCGGAGCTTTTTCTGACCGCCATCGACCAGGTCTTTGCCGAAAAACTTCGTCCAGCCAATCATAAAGCATTTCAAGCCGGATCTGCTATAATAGAAAGCAAGAATCCCGCATAGGAGGTACTTGTGATGCTTGTTAAACAGATCTCCGTCTTTTTGGAAAATAAATCGGGCCGGCTGGCTGAAGTAACCAAATGCCTGAAAAAACATCAAATCGATATACGCGCCCTGTATATTGCCGATACGACCGAATATGGCATTTTACGCATGATTGTCGATCAGCCGGATAAAGCCCAGTCGGTTTTGACGGATGCCGGTTTTACGGTCAGCTCGACCCAGGTGATTGCCATCGCCATTGCCGATCGTCCGGGCACTCTGGATCATGCATTGGAAACACTGAGTTCCGGTTCCATATCGGTGGACTACCTTTATGCCTATGTCGGCCGCGCTTCTTCCGACGCCATTGTCGTGATTCGTGTGGAAAATCCCCTTATGGCTCTGGAAAAGCTGGAACTGGCCGGAATCCGTGTTCTGGACAGCAAGGAGGTTTATGGCATTTGAGTTTTGCTGCATATCAATCCTTCGGTATTTCCGAATCAACATATCGTTTATCTGAGCAGGCGCTCGCGACAGCGGCGCCTGCTTTCGCTGAAATCAGGAGAAAACGTGAAATCAACCAGCTGCGTGTCTTATCCGCGCTCCAGACTGCCCGTCTGGCGGAAAGTCAGCTGGGCGGCAGCACGGGCTATGGTTACGGCGATCTGGGCCGGGAACAGATCGAATCGGCTTTTGCCCGGACTTTCGGCGCCGAAGCCGCTTTGGTCCGCATCCAGATCAGTTCCGGAACCCAGGCGCTGGCGCTCTGCCTGTTTGCTTTGCTGCGGCCGGGTGATGAGCTGCTTTCGGTAACCGGACGTCCTTATGATACTTTGCAAAATGCGATTGGGCTCGGCCCGTCGGCTTCTGATACAGGATCATTGCGCGATTTCGGCGTTTCATACCGTGAAGTGGCTTTACAGGATGACGGCAGCCCTGATTTGGATGCGATCGGTAAAAATTTATCAGAGCGGACTAAAGTTGTTTTCATCCAAAAGTCGCGCGGTTATACCCTGCGACGGTCTTTGCTGGCGGCCGATCTGGCTTTAATTTGCCAGTCGGTCCGTCAGGCCGGCAGTCGGGCTGTCATTCTGGTCGACAACTGCTATGGCGAATTTACCGAAACCCTTGAACCCTGCATGGTCGGCGCCGATCTGTGCGCAGGATCCCTGATTAAAAATCCGGGCGGCGGCCTTTGCCCCTCCGGCGGCTACATTGCCGGCCGGGCTGATCTGGTGGAACGCGTGGCGGACCGTTTGAACGCTCCGGGCCTGAGCAGCCATGTCGGTCCCACTTTGGGATTTTCCCGATTGATCGCGCAGGGCTTTTATCAGGCGCCGCATGTTGTGGCGGAAAGCCTGATGGGCGCCGCTTATGCGTCGGCGATTTTTGAGTTGGCCGGTTATCGCACTTTTCCGGCGCCGCTGGCCGAACGCGGCGATATTGTACAGACCATTGTCCTGGGCGATGCGGGCCGGCTGGTATCCTTTTGTCAGGCCATTCAAGCCGCGTCCCCGATTGACAGCCATATCCGGCCTGAGCCCTGGGACATGCCGGGTTATGAAAACCAGGTTATCATGGCGGCCGGAGCCTTTGTCCAGGGCGCTTCCATCGAATTATCCGCCGACGGGCCGCTTCGCCCCCCGTATCCTGCCTATTTGCAGGGCGGATTGAATTTTGATACGATTCGCCTGGCTTGTCTTCTCGCTGTCGAAAAGATGGGAGCGCTGCCCCAATGAAGCGCCGCCCGGAGCCGGCCAGATACGCTGCTCAGCGGCCGATGCCGCCCGACAGGCCCGACAGACCGGATCCTGTCCGTCAGGAACCGCTGCGCCGGGCGAAACCGGCGGCCGCGCCGGCTGCGGCTCGTATAAAAGCCCGGCCCGGCGCACAGACTGCTCCGCCGGCGCGTTCCGGCGCTCGCCCGGGATCCGGCATTCCCCGGACTCCCCGCACATCGGAAGAACGGCTGGCTCAGATTGAACGGCGTAAAGGCCGCAGCCGGGCGGCTTCTTTAGCTATTTTGGTCATGTTGATTATGCTGGTGACTTTTGTGGCGATCATCTTGGTGATGAAACAATCCAAGCCGCGGCCCCGTTTTGTGTTCCTGCAGCAGGGCGAACTGATGCACAATATCGACAGCGTCGGTTTAATTGCCCGCGATGAAGCAGTCTTTAACGCTCCGGCCGACGGTATTCTGAAACCCTTGACAACCGAAGGCAGCCGGGTTTCCAAAAGCCAGAAACTAGCCTTAATCATACCTGAAGGCAAGGAAGAGGATTTAAAAAGCCTGCAAAAGTGCGAGAACGATATGATCGATCTGCAGAATGAACTGATGTCTCATGGCAAGGGCGCCGGCGCTAAGGCTATCTATGACGAAAGCGCCGCTTCATTAGCGGCAGTGATCAATCTGGTGCGCAGCGATGCCAGCAAAGGTTCTCTGGCCAATCTTAACGCTTATGAAGCTTCATTGTCGGTTATTATGGAACAGCGGACGTCTAAATTGATGAATATAGATTTTGAGGATTCACGCCTGGTTGAACTCAAACAGACGCAGAAAACACTGGAACAATCCCTTGGGCTCGACGCCGGCACGCTGATCTGCCAGAAACCGGGTTTAGTATCCTTTAAACTGGACGGCCTGGAAGGGATTCTGACCCTGGATGCAGCCGCTTCGATTACTGCCGCTGATTACCAAAAGTATATTCAGGACAGCAACGCGGTCTTAACCGTCAGCCAAACAGTCGCCAAAGACAGTCCGGTATTGCGCATAGCGTCAAATTTGTACCAGTATCTGATCTTTCTCTTGCCGAATACCAGTCCTGCCGGTTTTATTGTCGATCAGTTTTACTCGATCAATGTGCCGAACGACGGCATCACGATCGAGAATTGCCGGGTTATCCGCTCCGAAGCCTCAGGCACCGACGCCCTGGTGGTTTTCCGGACAGACCGCAAGGTGGAATGGCTTTCCGACCGGCGGTTGATTCAGGCTGAGCTGACCTTGTCTTCGACCACCGGACTCAAGGTTCCCCTGACCTCGCTGATCGATTTTGATGAAACGGCCGGCCAGAGCTCCATCATGATTGTTATAAACGGCTACACGCGGATTTGCAAAGTTACGGTCAAAGACCACGATCGCGAATCGGCGATTATCGAGCCTATAGATACAGAAACATACAAACCATCGGAATCCAATATTCTGGTGGTCAATCCCGATTCAATCGAGGAAGGTGAGTTTATTGGCAATTAATCCCTATGATCCCGTGATGAAAGCTGCCCTGGCGGAGCGAATCCGGCATGTCCGGGAAAATATAGCCGCGGCTGCCCTTGCAGCCGGCCGGAATCCTTCTGAAATCACATTGATCGGCGTCAGCAAGTTTTTCCCTTCTGAAGCGGCTTTGGCCGCGGTTCAATGCGGCTTGACCGATTTAGGCGAGAACCGTGTCCAGGAAATGCTGGGTAAAATCGACGATCTGGCCGCGGCTGGGCAGAAGACGAACTGGCACTTAATCGGAACCCTGCAAAAAAACAAAGTGCGGTTGATAATCGGCCGCACCTATCTGATCCACTCAGTGGATTCGGAGTCTTTGCTGGAGGAGATCGGCCGCCGCAGCGCGGCTCAGGGCCTGATAACGGATGTTCTGCTCCAGGTCAATACCGCCGGTGAAGAGACGAAACATGGGTTTGAACCGGAAGAACTGGCCCGGGCGGCTGAATTGGCTTTATCTGTTTCCGGAATCCGTTTACGCGGTTTGATGACGATGGCTCCTTTATTGGCCGACCCGGAAGACACTCTGCCGGTTTTCGACCGGACGCGCAGCTTCTATGACAAATTGGCCGATTCGCTGAAGGGATCAGCCGAGATCGATTGCTTGTCGATGGGGATGAGTCATGATTATATTCAGGCTATCCGCTGCGGCGCCACCCATGTCCGGATTGGCAGCGCCATTTTTGGCCCCCGTCCTGCCGCGCCGGAAAACCTCTGAACCGAAATACATCCGGCGATTAACCTTGAGCAAGTTACAATGTGCCGGTTCGTAACATGACTGAGATATGCAGCGGTTTATATTGCGAGGCGATTACATCGATTTTACGCTTGCGCCGGAATCCTTGCATCGGTCGGAATCCCTTCTTATAATGATACCAAGGACTATTCCTGCAGGATTCGGGAGGGATTACAATGCCTGATATTCTTAACAGACTATTCAACCGGTTGGGCAATTTTCATGATGAAGTTGATTATGAAGATGAATATGAACAAGATGAAGTCAACGAACCTGAAACCGTCGAAGAAACGGAAGAACCCAGGCCTGGCCCATTCCGCCGCCAGCAGCCGGGCAAGGTTGTTGATTTTCGGCCGACGCCGGGTCAGCAGCAGGTTGTGATCATGCAGCCGGCCGATATTGAAGCAGCTCAGCAAGCCTGCGACCACATCCGCTCCGGTAAAACCGTTATTTGCAACATCGAAAAAGTTGATCCTAAAGTAGCCCAGCGGGTTATTGATTTTATCACCGGTTCAGCTTATGCCCTTGACGGGAAAGTCATGCCGGTTTCTTCGGTCATTTTTGTTGTCGCGCCGCGCAATACCGCTTTGGTGGAAGGCAATATTGTCAATCAGAGCATGGAATACATCCGTCAGACCGCAGCGCGCTGACGGCAGCCGGGAGTATCCGGACCTTGGATTTAAATCAAGACACTCCGTAACAGCAGGATGCGGCGGGGTGTCTTTTTTTAGCGCTTACCCGGATTTAGCCGCCAGTTAACCTGGGCTTATTCCGGAACTAGCCGTTTTTTCTTGTTCTGTGATATAATGGGATCAGAACTGAGGGAGGTTGCCGTCATGAAATTATTATCCATCGCTGTCCCTTCTTACAATTCCCAAGATTATCTGCGCCGCTGCCTTGATTCGTTGGTTGTCGGCGGTGAGGATGTCGAGATTATTGTTATTGACGATGGATCGAAAGATCATACAGCGGATATAGCCCGCGAATATGTTGCGCGTTATCCCGGTATTGTTCGTCTGGAACAAAAAGAAAACGGCGGCCACGGATCTGCGGTCAATCGCGGTCTGGATGTGGCTACCGGCATTTATTACAAAGTGGTTGACAGTGACGATTGGCTGGACTATGACGCCTATATGCGTGTTCTCGATTGTCTGCTGAAAGAAGAAGCGACCGGCGTCAGCCTGGATCTTCTGATTGTTAATTATGTTTACGAGTATTTTTATAACGGAACCCGCAATATCGTCAATTACAGCAATGTTTTTCCCCAGAATTGCCGCTTCGGCTGGGAGTATCTGCGTAAAATGCGCATCAGCCAGCTGCTGCTGATGCATAGCCTGATTTATCGCACGGAACTTCTGCATGACTGCGGCGTGCGTTTACCGGAACACACTTTTTATGTTGACAATATTATCGCTTATCAGCCTTTGCCCTTTGCCAAGCAGATCATGTACGTCGACGCGGATTTTTACAGGTATTTTATCGGCCGCCCCGATCAGTCCGTCAATACCAGCAACATGATCAAGCGGATCGACCAGCAGCTGCTGGTGACCCGCACCTTGCTGCATTTTTACCATCTGGACCAGGATGTCCAGGATCCTTATCTGCGCCGCTATATGTATCGGTACATGTCGATGATGGTGACGATAACGATCGTCCATCTGGTTTTAGCCGACAATGATGTCAGCACTGAAAAAATCACCCAGCTCTGGCAGGATATCCGTCAGTATGATCTGCGGACATACCGGATTATCCGGCGCAATTTCATCAACCGGGCCATCAGTATCCCAGGCCGCAGCGGCCGCTTCCTGACACGCAAGGGCTTCAGTCTCGCCCGGAGAATCTACAAGTTCAGCTGAAAGAAACGGGGAGACCAAGTTATGGGCATCATTATCGGACTGGATATCGGCGGCAGCACGACGAAAATAATCGGACTGCTGGACGGTCAACTCATCAGCAAGGAACTGGTCAAGGCCAATGATCCTGTGGCGTCGGCTTTCGGCGCCCTGGGGAAATTTGTCAGTCAGAATCAATTGGGTTTGCAAGCCATCGAACGCGTCATGGTGACCGGCGTCGGCGCTTCTTATTTGCGCGGCAATTTACTGGACATCCCGACAATCCGGACTGCTGAATTCCGGGCAATCGGTTTGGGCGGCCTGTTTATCTCCGGCCTGCCGGAAGCCATTGTCGTCAGCATAGGCACCGGTACGGCGATTGTCCGGGCGTCGGACCATGAAGTCGAGCATCTGATCGGATCCGGGGTCGGCGGCGGCACTCTGCTGGGCCTGTCGAACCGGATGATCAATGTCCGTGATTTTGAAACGTTCAACCAATTGGCGGAGAAAGGCGATCTGTCGCATATCGACCTGTCGGTCGGCGACATTACAAAAGACGAAATTCCGGGCCTTTCGGCGGATACCACGGCTTCTAATTTCGGTAAAGTAACCGATACGGCTACCCATGAAGATATAGCGCTGGGGATTGTCAATCTGGTTTTCCAGTCGATCGGCACCTCGGCCATAATGGCCGCCCGGCAAAGCCATATCCGTCAGATCGTGTTCACCGGCAACCTGACGCTGGTCAATTCCGGCAAACGCGTGCTGGAATCTTTTTCCCAATTGTATCATGTTGATATCCTTGTGCCGGAATCTGCCGAGTTTGCCACGGCCATCGGCGCCGCTTTATGCCGGCCTTGAAAAACAGCCGGGCTTTTGAACTGGATGCCCTGCGCGGCCTGGCGTTGCTGATGATGATCCTGCATCATTTTATTTTTGATCTGCGTTACCTTTTGGATCTTGATGTTTTTGCTTTTCAGGAAACCTGGTGGTTTGAAAACCTGCTGCGCCCGGTATTCCTGAATGTTTTTCTTCTGATCTCCGGCATTTGCTGCACTTTTTCCCGCAGCAACACCCGGCGCGGTCTGCGCCTGTTGTTGGTTGCCTGCGGATTTACAGCGGCGACGGTTATTGCGTCGCGAATTAGCGGGATCGACTTGTACATTTTCTTTAATGTGCTGCACCTGTTGGCTTTAGGCACCTTGCTTTACGCCGCGGTTACCTGGCCGGAACGGCACGCTTCACCGTCTGAGGCCAATGAAACCCGGAAAGCCGGGCTGGATGTTTTGCTTCTTTTGCTGGCGGCGCTGCTGCTATGGCTGGCGGCGCTGCTGCCGCATTGGGCGGCCGCCGGCAGTTATTGGCTTCTGCCTTTGGGTTTGCCGCCGGCGCAAATGGTTACGATGGGCGATTATCTGCCCGTTATTCCCTGGCTGGGTTTTTTTATCATCGGCGCCCTGATTGGCCGCCGGGTTTACGGTACGCGGCAAAGCGCTTTCCCTGGCGCGCCGGGCTGGCTTATGCAGGTCAGCCGGCCTTTTGAATGGTTTGGCCGCCATTCGCTGTGGGTCTATGCCTTGCATCAGCCGGTTCTGCTGGCCGTTTTATATGCCCTTAGGGGTTTCGGCCTGATTTGATCCGGCCGGATGATGAGAACAGAACCGATACCCGAATGACAGGAAGGATGAATGAACAGTGGCGATAAAGGCGATCATTTTTGACTTGGACGGTACTCTGCTGGATACGCTGGAAGATCTGGCCAAAGCGACGAACCAGGTTTTATCCGGCCATGGCTTGCCGTCCCTGCCGGTTGAGCGCTATAAAAAATTGGTCGGCGCCGGCGCGCGCAATCTGATGAGCCGCGCCTGGGCCGCCGCGGGCGGAACCGGATCTCTGGAAACAACGGCGCTCGACGATCTGGTCGCCGGCTTCAAGGCTGCTTATGACCAGGGCTGGGCCATCCGGACCCAGCCGTATCCGGGTCTGGCGGTTCTTCTGGAAAAACTGCTGGCCGCAGGATTCCGTCTGGCTGTTTTATCCAATAAACCGGATGAGTTTACACAGCAAATGATCCGGCGGTATTTTCCGGCCATCGAATTCAACGCCGTCAGCGGCATGCTGGCCGGTTGGCCGCCTAAGCCTGATCCGGCCCTGGCGCTTGAGTTGTGCCGCCGTATGGGCGTGACTTCCGGTGAAACAGCGCTGGCCGGTGATTCCGGCAGCGATATGGAAACCGCCGTAAGAGCCGGTTTCCGGCCGCTTGGCGTTCTGTGGGGATTTCGCAGCGCCGAAGAACTGCGGCAAAACGGCGCTGCTGAACTTTTTATAAATCCGGACGAACTGGCAGGATATCTTCTTTCGGACGGCGAACGGCAGAAAGGAGCGCTTTAATGGGCGCCCGGCTAAAAAAAAGTGATCTGAAGCGCAATCATTATCGCCGGCTTTCCTGGTATTTATGGATTTTACCGGCATTAGCGGCTTTTCTGGCTCAGCATCTGCTGGCCGGTTATCCTGCCTTGGTTGAGCAATACCACGCCCGCGGCCTGTTTCGCTGGCTATCGGTCCCGATCAGCTGGCTGACCTCTCTGGCGCCTTTTTCCCTGACCGAAGCAATACTGCTTCTGGGTGTTCCGGCCGTTTTAATCCTTTTTGTCATCTGGTTGGTCCGCCTGTTCCGCCGCCCGGGTAAAATGGCCCGGCTGGCCCGCCTGATGCGGGGCCTGGCCTGGACTTTGAGTATAGCCTATTTACTGTTTATGCTTTTGCATGGCCTGAATTATGCCCGGCTGCCGGTTGCGGAAAGTTTTGGGCTGCCGGCGCGCGAACGAACGGCGGACGATTTGGCGGAAACAGCGGCCTGGCTGGCTAAACAGACGACCATTCTGCGTGCCCGGACTCAGGAAAACGGGCAGGGCGTTTTCCAGCTGCGGTCCGGCGTCGCCGAAACCCTGAAAACAGCTGCCGACGGTTATGCCGCCGCCAGCGCGGAATATCCGCTGTTGGCCGGTATTCATCTGCAGCCGAAAGGGGTGCTTTTATCTCATTACTGGTCCTATACCGGCATAACCGGCATGTATATTCCGCTGCTGGTAGAATCCAATATTAATATCGATGTTCCGGAATACAGTATGCCGGAGACGGTTTTACATGAAATCGCCCATACCCGAGGTTTTGCCCGGGAAGATGAAGCCGGTTTCATTGCTTTTTTAGCCGGCCTGGCTCATCCTGACGCCGATTTTGCTTACTCTGTGCTTCTGGATGCGACGATCCGCTGTCTCAACGCCCTGTACAATGCCGACCAGGACGCCTATAAAGCAACAGCTGCGCTTCTTGATGACGCCGTCTGGCGGGATATCAGCGCCGGCAACGCTTATTGGAAACAATTCGAAGGGCCGGTCCAGGAAGCGTCGACTCAGGTTAATAACGCTTATCTGCAGGCTAATCTGCAGCAAGATGGCGTTCGCAGTTATGGCCGCATGATCGATCTTGTCCTGGCCTGGCATGAACAACAAACCGGCCGGGGAACGCTCGACGCCAGCATTGCCTGCCTTGCATCGGACAAAGCGGGCGACTGAAATGCCGGGATTACGTTTAATCGGACATCAAAACACTTATCCGGTCTCGGATATCCTGAGACTTTTCTTTGGCGTGCCGCGTCTGGCCGAACCAGATTTATTCATTGCCGGATCGGCGGATCCCTTGATAATCAGCCGCCTGGAAGCTGCGGGGGCAGACCTGGTAAAGATTACAACCGGCATGCCGGATCGGGAAATCAGTTCGATTGTGGCGGCTGTCCAGGCGCGCCGGGAAATAAAGCGGCAGCTTTATCAACTCCTGGCTGATTGGACCGGCTGCTATTTCCCCTGGGGATCATTAACCGGTATCCGGCCGACACAGGTCGCGGCTGAAAGCCTGCGGCGGACCGGTTCCGAGCAGGCGGCCGGAGACGAACTGACCGGGCACTGGTTTGTTTCACCGGAAAAAGCGTCGCTGGCCATAGAAACAGCCCGGGCCGAGCAGGCTTTGCTTGACCGGATACCGCCTGATCAGGTTATGGTTTATCTCGGTATCCCATTTTGCCCCAGCCGCTGCGCATATTGCAGTTTTATCGCCCAGGATGCCCTTCATCACGCCCAGTTGCTCGAACCCTATGTTGAAGCCGTAATCCGGGAAACCCGGACATTTTTTCACCGGTTCAACCGCCCGGTTTCAGCACTTTATATCGGCGGCGGTACGCCGACCAGCTTATCCGATCCGCTTTTTCATCGTCTGCTGACCGGCGTTCTGCCTGAACTGCCCTTGAGTCCGGATGCTGAATTGACAATCGAAGCCGGACGGCCGGATACAATCAGCGAAGCAAAACTGGATATGATCCGCCAGGCCGGCGCGACCCGGCTCTGCATCAATCCGCAGACTTTTCATGACGCGACGCTCGAACGTATCGGCCGGCGCCATACTGTAGAGGAAACCCTGACAGCCTACCGGCTGGCCAGGTCCATGGGCTTTAACCGGATTAATATGGATCTGATTGCCGGACTGCCGGGCGAATCCCCGGACGATTTCGCCGATTCATTGAACCAGGCGCTGGCCTTGGCGCCAGATAGCATCACGCTGCATACCTTAGCGATGAAACGCAGTTCCCGCCTGTATCAGGAGCAAATGCAAAACCAGCGGCGACAGGACGCGGAAACCCTGCCGGAATCTTCAGCCACAGCGCTGCCGCCGGTCCACCGGCCGGATCCCGGCCTGGCGGCCATGCTGGAACAAGGCCGCCGGACATTGGCCGACGCCGGATTATTACCGTATTATCTATATCGTCAAAAGGATGTGGCCGGCGGCCTGGAAAATACCGGCTTCGCCAGACCGGGCGAAGGCTGCCGTTATAATGTCGGCATGATGAGCGACCAGCGCACGGTTATCGGTCTGGGCAGCGGCGCCATGACCAAATGGGTTGAAGGAAGCCGGGTAGAACGCGCGCCGAATCCCCGCGATATCGGCAATTATATCTCGCGGGTTGATGAACTGGCGGAGTGCAAAATCGAATTATTTCAGAAATCAGAGCGTCCGCAAGTCAATCCGAACGCCGCAGGGTGATCAGCATCAGTTCCGGCGGCGCGCAGAAACGGGCCGGCAGGCCGACGGTGCCCAGTCCTCGGGAAACAATCAACTGGCTGCCATTGGTCAAATGATAGAGACCATAAGCGTATTTTGTCCCTTCGCTGACCGTTATAATCGGGCGCCCGAAAAAAGTTATCTGTCCGTTATGCGAATGTCCGGACAATATCAACCCGGCCGATCCGGCCGGCAGGGAGGCCGCATAATCCGGCTGATGCATTAAAACCAGCCGGTAAGCCCCGGCTAAATCTTGTTCCTGAACCGATTGGGAATCAACGGCCAAACCGGCCATACTGAAAGCTTTCTGCAGATCCGGCCGGCCGAAATAACTTTCCTCCAGGCCGCCAAGCCAGAGCCCGTCGATAAAGACCGATTGATTATCGAGAAATTGAAAACCGCCGTCTTTCAGCATGCTCTTCATCAAATTGAGTTCAGCCCGCAGCCGGTTATCATGGTTGCCGGCGATCGCGTATTGTCCCCGGGGCGCCTGCATCCGGGCCAGACAAGCACTGACGGCTGCCGCGTAAGCATCATCGGTCGGCGTCCGGTGGTCGATCAGGTCACCGCCGAAAAGGATCAGATCCGGACGGGCGGCATTGACCGCGTCGGCGACCCGACCGAGCCGTTCAACCGGATATGCGGTACCGACGTGAACATCGGAAAAAAAGGCGATGACGGCTCCGTCCCAGGATTCGGGGATTGCCGGGTCTTCAATCGTCAGACGGGTTGTTGTCAGGATGCGCGGTTCTATAAGAAATCCCCAGGCCAGCGCCAATAAACAAAGAGTGAAGCAGCAGGCCAGAATCCGGGGGAAAATCCGGTGACGACGCCGGCGCGGCTCACTGGCCAGATGGACAAAAGATGGCGTTTCCGACGATCCGGATCTTTGATGAACAGAATCTTTCAATATCAACGCTCCGATTTTCGATTTCATCCCCTCAGAATCGACGTTCAATCCTGAATGCGTGACAAATAGTCATATCATATTAATCTTACCGAAAAAAAGCATATTTGACAAGAAATAGAGGCAAAGGGCGTTTGCAAGCGCGGCCGGCAGCGTTACAATAAGAACAACAATTCGTCGCCGGTCCGGCCGGTCCGGTGTTACAAGGAGGCAATATCATATGGCTTTATTGCATACACAATTTTTTTCCGGTGTACTCGGAACCTGTTGCTCCATGGATGTTATCTTGCCGGAAGCCAGTCAGGGCATCGGCGTGGCCGGTCAGGCTGAAGGAAATCAAGAGGCGCCTCTGCCGGTTTTATATCTGCTGCACGGCTTGTCGGACGATCATACCATCTGGCAGCGCCGGACATCCATTGAACGTTATGTTTCCAACCGCCGTTTGGCGGTGATCATGCCGACGGTCAACCGCAGCTTTTATACGGATGAAAAATACGGTTATCGCTATTGGACCTTCATCAGTGAGGAACTGCCGCAGATCGTCAGGCACTTGTTTAAAATATCATCCCGCCGCGAAGATACTTTTGCCGCCGGCCTGTCGATGGGCGGTTATGGAGCCCTCAAGCTCGGGCTTCGCTGCCCGGATCGTTATGCCGCGGCAGCCAGCCTGTCCGGCGCCGTTGACCTGACACAGTTCATTGAAACGCCCGATCCGGATTCAGCGGCGGAATGCCGGATGATTTTCGGCTCCTTGGCCGAGTATATCGGCAGCGACAACGACCTCTTTGCTCTGGCGAAAAAAACGGCGGATTCAGGCTGCCAAAAACCGGATCTGTTTATGGCCTGCGGCACCGACGATTTTCTTTACCAGGACAATCTCCGCATGAAACCCTGCCTGGAGCAATTGGGCTATAATTTACTTTGGAGTCAAAAACCCGGCGCTGTCCACGAATGGGGTTATTGGGATGAAATGATCCAGAAAGTCCTCGATTGGCTGCCTTTGAATCAATGAACCGATTCGGCGGGAATGAAGCCGATCCTCTTTACAGCCGGCGTCCGGCATAGATGCGGCAAGCGTTATTCGGCCGCTTTAAAGTTATAGACCGGCAGGATGCGGCGGATTACCTCGGCCGTATCGGCAATATTGCCGAGTATTTCTTCCAGCGGTTTATAAGCAAAAGCCGCTTCATCCACCGTGTCGGCATTCACCGTGCTGGAATAAATGCCTTCCATGGATTTTTTGTATTCGCTCAGCGATATAATCTGACGGGCCTGGGTGCGGCTCATCAGGCGGCCGGCGCCGTGCGGCGCCGACTGGTTCCAGTCCGGATTGCCCTTGCCCAGGCAAATCAGGCTGCCGTCGCGCATATTGATGGGGATGAGGATCCGCTCGCCGGCGCGGGCAGAAATTGCGCCTTTACGTAAAATCATGGTATCCAGATCAATATAATTATGGATGGTTGTCCAGCGGTCCGTCACGCTCAGCTTCATGCCGGACAGCAGTTCCTGCATGATTGCTTTGCGGTTCAAATCGGCATAGCGCTGAATGATCGACATATCGTGCAGGTAATCACGAAATAACGCGCCTTCGCAATAAGCCAGCGACTTTTCAATACCTTGCCCGCTCAGCCGGGCCGCTGCCTCGTGTTGGTAATATTCGGCTGTCTGCTTGCCCAGATTGCGGCTGCCGCTGTGGACGACCAGATACAGCCGGTCCTGATCGTCGCGGTCCACTTCGATGAAATGATTGCCGCCGCCTAAAGTGCCGATGCTTAAAACAGCCCGCTTCATATGAACAGCTTCTCGGCAGCGAAGCCGTTCCAGATCAATTTCCGCGTTATAGGCATGCGCCCGGTCACGAATGTCAAAACCGCTGGGAATGGCGGCATGGATCAATTTATCGAGCCGGCCGGGGTCGAGCCGGCTGTCGGCTAAAACCGCCGTTTCCATGCCGCAGCCGATGTCCACGCCGACCATATTGGGCACGACCTTGTCCTGGACGGTCATGGTTGTGCCGATCGTACAGCCGGCGCCGACGTGGGCGTCAGGCATAATACGGATTCTGCTGCCTGATGTAAAAGGCTGGTCGAGCAGATGCTCGATCTGATCAACAGCTTTCGGATCCAGATTATCGGTAAATACTTTGGCGCTGTTATAGCGTCCGGTAATAATCTGCATCAGAATCCCTCCTGTTCGCAAAAACCGGTTCCTTGCCCATATGCTCATGATAGGCCCAAAGAACCTGACTTGCCGTAACAATTCACTGGACAGACCGGACCGCTGATCCTATATTGTAGTAAATGGTTCGTAAATTACCGGCTGCTTGTTTTTAATCCGGTCTGGATAACCAGAGGAGGAATCGCATGTCAATTACTGTAGCGGAAGCTTTAAGCATAGGCGGTATGAGAAAATGTTCACTGATAGCCGGCAAATCCGGATTGGAACGGGAAATCCGCTGTATTGACACGATGGAAGAACCGAATATTTACCGGTGGCTGCAAAAGCATGAACTGCTGATGACGACAGGCTATTCTATCCGAGATGACAACCATCTGTTTTTGGAATTGATCGACCAGCTCAATCGGGCTGGCGGAGCGGGCCTGGCTATTGCTACACATTTTATCGGCGAGTTTTCCGCCGACGCCATTGCACTTGCCGACCGATTAGGTCTGCCACTGATAAAAATACCGCCTAATATACCATTCATTGAACTGACCAATCCTCTGATGAAGGCGATTGTCGATAACCAGAATAAGGTGCTGCGGTTTTCAGAATCCATGAATAAGCAATTCATTGATTTACAAATCAATGGAGGCGGTTTTCAGGACATTGTCAATGTTCTGGGCAAACTGACCGATTACACTGTCTTTATCACCGATCCTCATTTCAAGGTACTGGCCTGCTCCGGCATCAATCATGAAGACCTTCTGGTCAGTCTGTTGACTAAATCCGGAGAAAACGGCAGTTATATCCGTCCTGAAGTACTCGGCGATAAAAACAGCCGGGGCCAAAAGCCTGCCGTACTGCCGCATCTGGATGATATTCAGCTTATGGCACAAGAAGTTTTGGTGCGTAAAAGTTTATCCGGATACATCATCGTTGCATTTAAAGGCAAGAAGAATGATGAATATAAAGATATCGCATTACACCATGCCGCAATGAGCGCAGCTTTGGAGTTTTCCAAACTGAAGACCGCTGAAAACAGCAAACTGCTGCTCGACAACAGCTTGTTCATGGATCTGGTTCTGGGTAATGTGGCAGCCGAGCGCGATGCTGCCGATCGGGCGTCGGCATTAGGCTGGCCGGTTCTGCCGGCCAGCCTTGCTATGTTGAATATCGAAAAATTAGCGACAGACAAACAGGGAAAATCAGAAGATGATATCCAGACTATTAGGGAGACCTTGGCAGCGGTGGTGAAGAACACATTGCTTGAGCATCAGATAAAATGCACCGCCGCGGTCAATCAGGATGCGATTATGATCATTTTTGCGGACAGTTATGAGAAGGATCATATATTAGAAGGTTTTCAGACTGTCATAACACAGGTTCGAGAGCAAACCGGTTATCCTGCGAAGGCGTACATTTCGCTGAGCCTGTCAGCCTATACCGAATTGGCTCAGGCTTATAAAGAATGTTTGAACGCTATTGTGGCGGTAAAGACGACAGCAGTAAACGATCCGATCATCTTCGTCCAGAATATAATGCTGGAAATAGCGCTTATGAACATCAATGCACAACCCTTTTTTCAAAAATATGTCCATATTTTAATGGACGATCTTCAAGTTTTCGACAATAATAACCAGGCCGGCTTATTGGTAACACTGGAAGCGCTGATTGACAATATGGGTGTGCGAAGCGCTGCTGCCAAACAACTTTTCCTTCATAGAAATACACTGGCTTATCGTATTAAGAAAATAGAATCATTAACCGGCTGTAACCTGGAAAACGGTCGCGATCTCTTGACCTTCGGCCTGGCTGCTAAATTATTGCGCTATACCTGATTGTGCACATGGCACAATCAGAGGGAAGGGTTTCATTCGCTTTGAACATCGACAAATCCTTAGTTGCAATGATATACTGCGCATAATCCTAGTGCCTTGTCAATGAATTCCACTTGAAGCAAGTCTTTTCAGTCCATCAGTACGCCGGCGAACAAATTTCTAACGAAACACAATGGAGTGGCTGGTTTTTTCCGCATGGAACAAACCAGAATGGTTCAATGTATTGTTGAGAGAGGAAACAGGTATGAAAAAAGGTAGTAAAATTGTCTCGCTTCTTTTATGTATGTTGATGGTGCTGTCGATTGCCGCCTGCGGCGCCCAGACCGGTACCAGCGGTTCTTCTGATTTATCTTCCGGCGCCAGCGGGTCCGGCAGTACGACAACCGGCGTTTCTTCCAGTCCTTATGATGTGAATAACATGAAGTTTGATAAGGTTGTCATTAAGGTTTCATCTAAATACGGCGGTACAAATAAAAATGACGAGTATTACAGAAGCCGTGTCGAACAATTCAATGCGTTGAATAATGGAATCACTGTTGAAATGGATAATATATCTACTGAATCGGACTATCTGGACAAGCTCGCGACGGCATTTGCCGACGGCAGCACACCCAATGTTTTTGTTGAATTTGGCGGTTCGAGGTGCCTCGATTATGTGAAGGCTGACGCTCTGGTCGACATGGCTCCTTACCTGGCGTACGACAAGACGTGGTCGGACAGCATTATGAACGGTATCTGGGGAGCTACTCAATATGACGGCATAAAAGGAACCTGGGGTATTCCTTTCCATCTTTATCAAGTCTGCTTGTTTTACAACAAGGAAATCCTGTCACAAAACAATATTGAGCCTCCGGTGACTTTTGACGAGCTTCTGCAGGATTGCGCGACGCTGATGGCTAAAGGCATCTATCCGTTTCAAGTCGGTGAGAGCGATATTTACCGGTGGGGTCATTTATTTAACTGCCTGGCTTTGAAAACTTATGGCGCCGATGTTACCGACCGGCTTGCTGACCGCAGCCTGAAATATGACAGCCCGGAAATGATCGCCCTGTATCAGATTATCAAGGATATGTTTGACAAAGGCTACTTGGGACCCAATCCATTAAGCACTAACGCAGCTGCGGAAGACTCTTTGTTTTTGGATGAGAAAGCTGCTTTCAAATACGATGGGACCTGGTTTATCTCCGCAGCTATGAATTCGGACATCTATGACAAGATCGGCGTTGTTGCTTTCCCGACCATCAATGAAGAATATGCGCATGTCAATCAAGGCGGCGCCGACATGATCTGGTACATATCCAAACTTAAAAAGAGTGAGGCTGAAATAGCTGCTTCTGTGGTTTTTGTTAAATATATGGCCGGTTCCGACTTTGCGGCAGGGCACGTCAAGGTGGCGCCGGATACCTTCCCGTTCACTTATGAACTCAGCGGCGAAGCGGCCAACAGCCGTTTGCTCAACAAGGTTCAGGCCTTGATGAACACAACAACAGATTATCGGACGGATCTGCAGACCTATGATACGGCATCCCACATGATCAATACTGTCAGAAACGCTCTTCAAGGTCTGGGATTAGGCAATTCGGCCGAACAATGCGGCAAAGAAATTGTCGATCGCATTGCTGAAGACGAATAATCCGGCAGTCTGGAGCGACATAAGATCAGAACACTGTAATATTCTGGTATTACAGTGTTCTGACTTACAGAAGGAGTTTGCGGCATGATTCGAAAGAAAAAGGAGATCGTCTCATCGGTATTGATGTCTTTGCCGGCATTGCTTCTCTTTGCCTTGCTGATCATATATCCGGTATGCAATACGATCTATTTATCATTGACCAAATGGAAAGGCATATCGGGCATCGCCAAAGAATTTGTCGGATTTGACAATTATACCAAGGTGTTGGCTAATGATTCTTTTTGGAACGCATTGCTTAATTCCGGATTTTTCATGATCGGCGGTTTCTTGATTCTGATGCCGCTGGCTTTCGCGTTAGCCATTATCGTAACATCCAAATTGAAATTTACCCGCTTTTTTAAAGTAGCCTACTTCATGCCGGTCATGCTTTCGACAACTGCTGTCGCCCTGATCTGGGTCTATATCCTCAACCCCGGCTGGGGTGCGGTCAATCAGCTTCTTACCGCTTTGGGCCTCGGCGCCTGGTGCAAGGATTGGCTTGCCACGCCGGTTGTTAATGTCTGGAGTGTTGTGCTGGTTAATGAGTGGATGTATGCCGGCTACAACATGCTCATTTTTGCCGCCGGGTTGATCACTATCCCGGACACACTGTACGACGCGGCGAAGATCGATGGCTGCAGCAGCTGGAAGAGCCTCTGGCATATTACTTTGCCTCTTTCGAAAGAATCCTTCAAGATTTTTTCCGTTTTATGTATCACCGGCTGCCTGAAGGTTTTTGACCTAATCTGGGCTATGACTAAGGGCGGGCCGAATAATGTCAGTTCCACACCGGCTATTTTACTCTATACAGAAGCATTTACTTATAAAGATTTTGGTAAAAGCAGCGTTATCGGAACTCTGTTGTTGATAATGGGCATCATTTTAAGTCTGCTGGTCAGCCGGGCAATGAGGAGTGAAGAATTATCGTGAAGAAAAAACAGGCCAAACCTGCGGCAAAGGTGTCTGTATGCAGATTGCTGCTGTACTTTTTCTCCTTCTTCTGGGCGCTTATGACGATTTTCCCGCTTTTGCTCACTTTTCTGTCTTCCATGAAAAACAATGTGGAGATTAATCTGGGCATGTTCAATTTGCCCAGAACCTGGCGTTTTGAGAATTATGTTGAAGCAGTCCGGTCTGCCAACATAGTCCGCGCGGTCGGTAATTCGATCTTCTTGTCTGTCATGGCCACCTTATTGCTTACGGTTATCGGCATTATGGTTTCTTATGTTCTTTCCAGGAAAAAGTTCGTTTTTATCAAACCGATGTATTCGCTGTTCATGGTGGGAATCATGGTGCCGGTACATTGTGCGATTATCCCCATTTCGACGCTGGCCGGAAGTCTGCATGCCAAAAACCAATACTGGTTTTTAATTCTGGTCTATGTTGCTTTTAATATTTCGCAGGCGGTGTTCCTCTATACCGGTTTTATCAATGGAATCAACAAAGAAATTGATGAAGCGGCACTGATTGACGGCTGTGATGATTTTAAACTCTTAAGCCGCATCATGCTGCCGATGTGCAAACCGATCATTTCCACGGAAGCGATTTTCATGCTGACCTATTGTTATGGAGAACTGATTTTTGCGCTGACCTTACTATCGGATGCAGATAAATACACGATGTCCCGGGCGTTGCTGTCCTTTACCGGCAACCATTCCATTTCATATGGCCCAATATTCGCCAGTATTATTATTGCAGTCCTGCCCATGGTCGTCTTGTACATCACTTTCCATGAAAAGGTTCAGGCAGGTATGATGGCCGGCGCCGTTAAAGGCTGATTTGTTTATCGAAAGGTGATCGATCATGGATTTACGATTCAGACAGATTCATTTGGATTTCCATACTAGTGAAAAAATTTCGACTGTGGCCGGCCGTTTTAACGCAGAGCAATTTGCCGATACGCTAAAAAAAGCTTATGTCAATTCGGTTACCTGTTTTTCCCGCTGCCATCACGGTCTGTTATATTACGATTCGAAACGTTTCCCCGAACTGGTTCATCCAGGACTGAAAGAAAGAAATCTATTGGAAAGGCAAATTGCCGCCTGCCATAAGCAGAATATCCGTGTGCCTATATATACGACGGTGCAATGGGATTATCATGCCAGTACGAAGCACCCGGAATGGGTTTGCCTGAATCGGGATGGTTCCCTGGTTTATTATTGCCGCGAAGGCGCCGGCGATTTATATAAACCGGGTTTTTACAGAACACTGTGCGTGAATACAGGATACCGGGATTATTTAAAAGCGCAGATTGCCGATGTCTTTACCTGTGTCGCTCCGGAAAATGTAGACGGCATTTTTCTGGACATTGTCAGCGTCGTAGATTGTTCGTGTCAGCATTGTGTCGTCGGTATGCTAAAAAACGGTTATGATCCGGAAAACCGTACCCAACGGTTGCTTTATGCCAAAGGGATGATGGATGAATTCAAGCGGGACATGACCCGGTTTATCCACGTTCTTGAACCGGGAGCCTCGGTTTTTTATAATTGTGGCCATATCAACCCCTCTGCTGTCGATGCTCAAGACGCCTATACGCATTGGGAACTGGAATCGCTGCCCAGCGGCGATTGGGGGTATTCTCATTTTGTCAATACGATCCGTTATGCGCGGACAACCGGTTTCGATTGTCTGGCACACACTGGAAAGTTCCACACATCATGGGGCGATTTTCATTCTTTTAAGAATAAAGAAGCACTGCAGTATGAGTGTATGCGAATGTTGGCTTATAATTCAAAGTGCTTGATCGGCGATCAATTGGAACCAGATGGGATGATTTCGCAGCCTGTTTACGATTTGATTGGTTCCGTCTATCAGGAAGTAGCTGAAAAAGAACCCTGGTGCATCGGCGCGAAAGCTCTTTGCGATATTGCATTATTTACGCAGGAGGGTTTGAATGTCGGAACCTGTGGCTGTGTTCCCGATGAAATCAACGGAGCCTGCACTATGCTGGATGAACTGGGCCTCCAATTTGACATTGTCGATCGTCGTACCGATTGGCATAAATATAGATTGTTAATTCTACCCGATACGATCGTTTGCGATGATGAACTGGCCGCCAGAATCGACGCTTATGCCGCCGGAGGCGGCAAGGTCCTGGCCAGCTGCCGGTCTGGTCTTAACAGGAATCAGGACGCGTTTGCTCTGGCTTGTCTAGGCATTCAGTATTCCGGTCAAGCCCCCTATAGTCCGGACTTTTTACTGCCGACTGATACGGTTGGTAAAAATTTGCCGAAAACCGAACATGTTATGTATCAGCCGGGTATGCTGGTTGGGCAGATAACGGCCGAAACCCTTGTTTATACTTATACGCCTTATTTTAACCGGACTTGGGATCATTTTTGTTCGCACAAACATACTCCTTCATCACATCAGCAAGGATATCCAGGCATCTTGCGCAATGGACCATGCATCTATTTCATCCATCCGGTATTCGGCATATATCAGAAAAACCATCCCAAATGGTGCAAGGAACTGGTCAATGATGTGATCAGGCTGCTGCTTCCGGAGGTTATCCTTGAACATGACGGTCCGTCCACTCTGGTCGCCACAGTCAATCATCAGGAACTGGAAAAACGTTATGTGTTGCATCTGCTGCATTATATACCGGTTAAAGCTTCAGCCGACATGTTTACCATCGAAGATGTCATCCCCCTCTACCATATATCCTGCAGGTTGAATCTTCCGCAAGAAATTAAATCAATAATGACTGTGCCGGCCGGCCTGAAAATACCATTCCGATACGAAAAACAGACAATCCACGTGACAGTGCCGGAAATTCACGGCCATTGCATGCTGGAACTCAATTATTAAATCCGAATCTGAACCAGACAAACAAGACAGCCCTGA
The DNA here is from genome assembly GCA_034927345.1 of Clostridiaceae bacterium. Classification (GTDB taxonomy): domain Bacteria; phylum Bacillota; class Clostridia; order Saccharofermentanales; family UBA5734; genus JAYFQE01. The sequence continues at coordinate 96,134 of JAYFQE010000003.1, read as the reverse complement.
GCGGCTGAAAAATATCGGCAGATATATCAGATTACAAGGAGACAAAATGGCTAGACAAGTATTAAAGGATCTGAATGATATTCAAGATTTTGTAAGAGGCTGCACATTCTTTGGTACAGGTGGCGGCGGCAATCCGGTTCATGGTATCGAGTCATTAGCCGGCGAACTGGAAAAGGGCAGGGATATCGGCTGGATCGATATTGATGACCTGGCGGATGACGCTGTGGTTGCTTGTCCCTTTTTAATGGGTTCAATCGCTCCGCTGACTGAAGAAGCTTACCAGGAGATGCGGAAATTTGGTCTTGGTGAAATTATCAATAAGGATAAGGATTGTTTGGCCAAGGCTGTTCAGGTCCTGGCTGACTTTTCAGGACGGAAAATCGATGCCCTTATCCCGGTGGAACTGGGCGGCGGCAATACGGCCGGTTGCATAGCGGCCGGCAGCCTGATCGGCATTCCAACGGTCAACGGGGATTTCACCGGTCGCGCCATCCCGGAAATTACCCAGACCACGCCTTTTCTGGCTGACAAAGCCTTGATGCCGATTACGACTGTTGATGCCTGGGGGAATGTATGCATCATTAAGGAAGCGACCAGCTATGCCATGGCTGAGCGAGTCGGCAAGCTGATCAGCGCAGCTTCCTTCAGTTCGACCGGCGACGCCGGATTTTTAATGACAGGTAAGGAATTGCGTGAGGTTCTGGTTAAAGGAACACTATCGGAATGCCTGAATATTGGCAGACTTATCCGCCAAACCTATGAACAAGGCAGAGATCCGGTTGCAGCCGTTGTTAAAGCGCTGGACGGCTGGCTGATCAGCCGGGGCACTGTCGTAAAAAAGGAATGGGAAGACCGTTTGGGATATTTCTGGGGTACTCATACCATAGCAGGTGAGGGAGAATATCAGGGGCAGACCCTTAAAATCTGGTTTAAAAATGAAAACCATTTATGCTGGAGAAACGATGAGCTGCTGATAACCAGCCCCGACAGCATCATTGTGGTTAATGCTTCAACCGGGGAGCCGATTACCAACACCAACATCGCCGAAGGTACCCAAGTAGCGGTTATCGTCAGAAAATCAGCAGATATTTTCCGGACCGCCAAGGCGCTTGAAGTACTGGGGCCGAAGGCTTTCGGCTTTGATGAAATCTATACGCCGGCTGAAGATCGCCTGAACAGGGGTTGTTGATCTTGACTTTCCTGCCATGCTCAGGCTATAATCAAACGCAATAATAATCATAAAAGTTTTGACCGGAAGAGTAAGCAGGGGATGTGCCGCAGCGAGTGCGGGATCGTGTGAGCCGCATGGAACAAGCCTGACCGAAAATCATCCGCGAACTGTCTGACGAAACCGAGGTTATCCGCGGCGGTAGGAAGGACCGGCAGACTGCCTTCGGGCAGCGTCCCCGTTACAGGAAGACGAGATAACGAACGGCCGGATATGGCCGGACGTTGTTACGGGTGGTACCGCGCTGCAAGGCGCCCCGTTTGGGGCGCCTTTTTATTTGGATTTTATTGAGGAGGCCTGGCCATGTACCAAAAAGTTGCTACCGACATGAGTTTTGTCGAACGGGAAAAGGAAGTTCTGGAATTTTGGCGGAAAAACCGGATTTTCCAGAAATCAATCGAGCACCGTGAAGGCTGCCCGGAGTTTACCTTTTTTGACGGTCCGCCGACGGCCAACGGCAAGCCGCATATCGGTCATATTCTAACGCGGGTTATCAAGGATATCATTCCGCGTTATCAGACCATGAAAGGGAACCATGTCTTGCGTAAAGCCGGCTGGGACACCCATGGGCTGCCGGTTGAGCTGGAAGTAGAAAAGATGCTGGGCATCAACGGCAAACCGCAGATTGAGTCTTACGGCGTCGAGCCTTTTATTCAGAAATGCCGGGAGAGTGTCTGGAAATACAAAACAGAATGGGAACAGATGTCTGATCGGGTCGGTTTCTGGGCAGATATGGATAATCCCTATATCACCTATGATAATCAGTATATCGAATCAGAATGGTGGGCGCTGCGTACGATCTGGGACAAAGGGCTTCTGTACAAAGGCCATAAAATTGTTCCTTATTGCCCGCGCTGCGGCACGGCGCTTTCCAGCCATGAAGTCGCGCAGGGATATCAGGATGTCAAGGACACTTCTGTTTTTGTCCGTTTCCGCGTCAGCGGGGAAGCCGACACCTGGCTGGCAGCCTGGACTACCACGCCCTGGACTTTGCCGTCCAACGTGGCTCTTTGCGTCAATCCGGATGAAGAGTATGCGTTGATCGAAGTGGATCAGGATCTGGACGGTACGGTTAAACCGGTTCGTTATTATCTGGCCGGTGTGCTGGCGCCGCAGCTTTTTGATCATGGATGCCGGATCATTGCCCGCATGAAGGGCAATGATTTGGTCGGCAAGACATATGAACCGTTATTTTCTTATGCCGAGGCAAAAATTGCCGCATCGGGGAAAAAAGCGTTTTATGTGACGGCTGATTCTTATGTTACCTTGACCGACGGCACCGGCATTGTCCATATTGCCCCGGCTTTTGGCGAAGATGACGCCCGGGTCGGCCACAAGTACGATCTGCCTTTTGTCCAGCTGGTTAAAGAAGATGGCACCATGCCGGCGGAAGTGACGGATTTTGCCGGCGTTTTCTGTAAAGACGCCGACGCCGGTTTGATCCGTAAGCTCCGGCAGGACGGCCTTCTTTTAAAAACCATGCCTTATGAACACAGCTATCCTTTCTGCTGGCGCTGTGATACGCCGCTTATCTATTACGCCCGCGACTCCTGGTTTGTCCGCATGACTGCCGTCCGCGACAATTTGCTGCGCAACAACGCCGGGGTCAATTGGATTCCGGAGACAATCCGCGACGGCCGTTTCGGCAATTTCCTGGAAAACGTCATCGACTGGGGCATTTCACGCGAACGTTATTGGGGTACGCCGCTGCCGATCTGGGAATGCTCTTGCGGACACCGCCACCTGGTGGGCAGTATTGCCGAATTAAAAGCTATGTCGGATGATTGCCCGGATGTCATCGAACTGCACAAGCCGTCTATCGACAAGGTTCATTTGCGTTGCCCGGAGTGCGGCGGCCGTATGACCCGGGTCAGCGAGGTGATCGACTGCTGGTTCGATTCCGGATCCATGCCTTTCGCCCAGTGGCATTATCCATTTGAGCATAAAGAGGAGTTCGAGAAACATTTCCCGGCGGATTTCATATCTGAGGCGCTGGACCAGACCCGCGGCTGGTTCTATACCTTGATGGCCTTAGGCACCTTGCTTTTTGACCAATCGCCTTATCGCAACGTAATCGTGCTTGGCCTGGTCCAGGATAAAAACGGCCAGAAGATGTCGAAGCACAAAGGCAATGTTGTCGATCCCTGGCAGATCCTGAATAAACAGGGCGCCGACGCGGTACGCTGGTATTTCTATACAGGCAGCGCGCCCTGGCTGCCTTCGCGTTTCTCCGACGAGGCGGTCAGCGAAGCGCAACGCAAGTTTATGGGAACCTTATGGAATACCTATGCCTTCTATATCCTGTACGCACGTATCGATCAATTTAACCCGGCCCGATATCAGCTTGACCGCGCCAGTTTAAGCGAGCTGGACCGCTGGGTGCTCAGCCGGCTGAACACCTTGATCGGCCAGGTTGACCAAGGCCTCGCCCAATATGACATTACGACTTCAGGACGTGCTATCCAGGCTTTTGTTGACGAATTGTCCAACTGGTATGTCCGGCGCAGCCGGGATCGTTTTTGGCAGCCGGACATGAATCAGGATAAGATCAACGCTTATATGACGCTGTTTACGGTTCTGTCGACGCTGACCCGCCTGACGGCTCCCTATATCCCGTTCATGGCGGAAACCATGTACCAGAACCTGATTCTAAGCCATCAGCCGGATGAGCCGGAGAGCGTTCACCTGTGTGATTTCCCGCAAGCCGACACCGGCATGATCGATCTCGACCTGGAAAAGAACATGGCAGATGTTCTCCACATGGTGGTCATGGGCCGCGCCGCCCGCAATGCGGCGGCTATTAAAAACCGCCAGCCGCTTTCCTGCCTGTATGCGGTTGCCCCGCGTGAACTGCCGGCGGCCTATAATGCCTTGATTATCGACGAATTGAATGTCCGGCGGATGGAATATCTGGAGGACAGCGCGGCTTTGCTGGATTATCGGTTCAAGCCGCAGCTGCGGACTCTGGGCAAACGTTTCGGCAAGCAGCTGCCGCAGGTTTCCGAATTGCTGCAGCATCTGGACGGCCGTAAAGCCATAAAAGAGCTGCGGGTCAGCGGACAGCTTGAACTGGATCTGGCCGGCAAAACGATCGCTTTAGCCGAGGCGGACCTGCTGATCGAATCGGTACAGCCGGAGGGGCTGGCGACGGAGAATGACCGCGATTTTACCATCGCTCTGGACACGAAACTGACGCCTGAACTGATTGAAGAGGGTTTTGTACGCGAGATCGTCAGCAAGGTTCAGACGATGCGTAAAGAAAGTGATTTCGACATCATGGACCGCATCGTCTTGCGCCATCAGGGCAATGATAAAATCCGCGATATCATGGAGCGTTACACGGCAAGAATTGCCGATGAAGTACTGGCTGTCCGGATCGAATGCGGCGCCGGCCCCAACAGCCGCGAATGGGATCTGAATGGCGAAACCTGTACTTTATCTGTGGAGCGCTTGCCTGCAAGACCTTAAAATCAAACCGCGTTCAGACTGCTGCCGGCCCGCAGGAACAATATGCCCGGGCCGGCAGCCGCTTATAACAAGTAAGGGATGCCACACCCCGACAGGCTTTGTGCTATAATAAACACCAATGACGGTTTGAACTGCAGCCGCCTAATATGCCGCCCCGGGCGGCCGACGGGAGAGTCATCATGCCCATTGTAGCCCTGAGCGGCTTGCTCAGCCGCTTTACCAATTTTAATCTGCAGGATTTTCTGATAACCATCCTGGTTCTCTGCATTTCATTGTCTTTTCATGAAATGGCCAACGCCTGGGCGGCATATCGCTTAGGCGACGACACGGCCGCGCTTCAAGGCCGGCTGTCCATGAATCCGCTGGCGCATCTGGATCCGATCGGCACGATCACATTCATCATCGGCGGCATAGGCTGGGCACGGCCGGTACCGATCAATCCGGCCCGTTTTGACCATAAATATACGATCAAAAAAGGCATGATGCTCACCAGCGTCGCCGGTCCGGTATCCAATCTGATCCTGGCGGTGGCCGCTGTGCTTTTATATTATATTTGCAGTACGATAGGCCTGGCTGCCGGCCTTTATGATAATACCGTATTAATTCTGCTGCAGACGATCATGCTGCGCTTTTATACAGCCAACTTGACTTTGGCCATTTTCAACCTGCTGCCGATTCCGCCGCTCGACGGCTTTAAAGTATTCGGCATTCTGCTGCCCAACGGCGTCTATTATAAACTGATGAGCTATGAACGGTATATCGGCCTGGCTTTCCTGCTGCTGGTTCTTTTCGGCGGCGGTATTTTATCGACGGTCTTGTCATTCATTGCCAATCCGCTTAACCACATCATCTGCGATCCGATTGATTGGCTGTTCCGATGGTTCTGGCGGACTGCAAGTTTAATCTGATTTCGTTGACTATGGCTTAAATATAGAACTGGCATCCGCTGCCGGCTTCAAAACCCGGATCATCCCGGATGCGGAATGGGGGACATATGAATAAAAAAATCGTTCTCAGCGGCGCCCGGCCGACCGGAGACATCCATCTGGGCAATTACTTTGGCGCCTTGCATAATTGGGTACGCTTGCAGGATGAATATGACTGCAGCTTTTTTATAGCCGATTGGCATGCCTTGACAACCGGTTATGCGGATACGGAACAGTTGGCGGAAAACACGATCAGCCTGATGGCCGATTTTATCGCCTGCGGTCTTGATCCGGATAAAGCGACGCTCTTCCTGCAGTCCAAGATTAAAGAACATGCGGAATTATTCTTGTTGTTTTCTATGTTTACGCCGCTGGCCTGGCTGGAACGCTGCCCGACCTATAAGGATCAGCTCAATCAGATGAAAGACAAAGATATTACGACATACGGTTTTCTGGGATACCCTTGCCTGATGTCGGCCGATATTTTGATCTATAAGGCTGATTTTGTTCCCGTTGGCGAAGATCAGCTGCCGCATCTGGAATTGTCGCGCGAGATTGCCCGCCGCTTTAATTATTTGTACGGGCAGGTTTTCCCGGAACCGCAGCCTCTGCTTACGGCCGCCAAGGTCCTGCCCGGTACGGACGGCCGCAAGATGTCGAAGAGTTATGGCAATACCATCTCCTTTGCCGATACGCCCGAGACCGTCCGTCAGAAGGTCATGAACATGGTGACCGACCCGGCCCGCATCCGCAAGAATGATCCGGGTCATCCCGAAGTATGCTCGGTGTTTTCGTTCCATAAAGTTTTCAGCCCTGACGAGGTTGACGATATTTCGTCCAGCTGCCGCGCGGGGACGATCGGTTGTGTTGCCTGCAAGAAAAAGCTGCATGAAAAGCTCATGGCCTTCCACCAGCCGATCCATGAGAAACGGCTGCAGTTGCTGCAGAACAAGGCCGGATTGACCGAGATGATCGAAGCCGGTTCCGCCAAGGCCCGGCGAAAAGCATCTGCGACTATCGAAGAAGTTCGTTCGGCCATGCATATTGGTCTTTAAAGGACACGCTATGGAGAACGCCGGGCTTCGGCCGCCGGAATTGAAAATCAGCCAATTCGAAGGCCCGCTGGATCTGCTGTGCCATTTGATCGAAAAAAACCGGATCGATATCTATGATATCCCGATTGAGCAGATCACGGACCAGTATCTGGCATATCTGGCCGGTCTGGATGAACTGGATCTTGACCTGGCCAGCGATTTTCTGGTTATGGCGTCAACGCTGCTGCATATTAAGTCCCGTTTGTTATTGCCTAAAAAAGAACAGGGAGACCGCATCGATATCGATGACCCGCGTGAAGAATTGGTTCTTCGCCTGCTGGAATATCGCCGCTGCAAGACTCTGGCCGGCGATCTGCGTGACCGCCATGACGATTATTCGTCATGCCAGTATCGGCTGCCCGAAACGCCGCAGCGTTTGGGTATCGATCCGGCTGTCGATCAGGAACGCTTGAATTGGGATCGTTTTCTAGAAGCTTGCCGTCAGCTGACCCGACAGAATCAGATGCGGTTTCAGGATCAAAGTGAGCGGCTGGTCCATATCCTGAAACGCGATAAAGTTTCTCTGAAAGAAAAAATGCGGTTGATCTGGCGGTCGGTGGCGATGAAAACCCGTTTGTTTTTCAATGAGATATTTCCGGCCGACCGGACCAGCCGTTCCGAACGGGTAACCGGTTTTCTGGCGCTGCTGGAGCTGCTGCGTCTGAATAAGGTCCGCGCCACCCAGGACCGGCCGTATGATGTTATTCTCCTGGAAGCCGACTACGCGCAGACCATCGATGATGACGAAGCCCTCAATGAATTTTTGTCGACTGCTCCGGTGGAGGAGAAAGAATATGACTGATCAGCAGGATGATTTACTACAGGAGGGATTGCAGCAGCAATCGGCGGCAGACCTGCACTATGAGACAGAAACGCCGGAAGAGGAAGTCCGTTTAGCCGCCGACGATGTGCCGGCTGCTTTAGAGGCTTTGTTGTTTGCCGCCGGCGATCCGATATCGCTGGAAAAACTGCAGCAGATCACGGGCGTTTCAGGTTCAGAGCTGCAACAGATCCTGTCTGCCATGACCGAGCGGTATCAACGCGACCGTCAGCGCGGCATTGTGCTGCGGGAGATCGACGGCAGCTATTTACTGGCAACCAAACCGGGCCAGCGCGACGTTCTGCAGCGTTTGTTCCAGCCGCGTCATCGGCCGCCCCTGTCCCAGGCCGCATATGAGACCCTGGCAATCATCGCCTACAATCAGCCGGTGACCCGCGCCCAAGTGGAGGCGGTACGCGGTGTCAACAGCGACAGCATTATCGCCAGGCTGATCGAGCGCAATCTGATTCATGAAGCCGGAACGCTCGACGCCCCTGGCCGGCCGCAGCTTTTTGCCACGACCGATCAGTTCCTGCTGGACTTCGGCTTGTGTTCTGTAAAAGAACTGCCGCCAATGGAATTGCTCATGTACGGCACATTAAGGGATTTTGACGAATCGCTTGACGAAGCGGCCGGCCGTCACCGGGACAAACAAATGACCATCGATCAGCTGGTGCAGGCCTTTGTGCCGGCTGATAACAATAATGGAAAAACCGGCGTCGCCGTCGGCCAGGCCGGCGATGACGAAAAGACGGCGGCCGACGCCCGAGAAGATGATATCAATCTGGCTGATACGTCGGTCTGGCAAGTCTCGGAAGCTCTGTTCGGCGATACGGAAAACGCCGATGATGATTGAAACGCCGAGTTGGATTCTCTTCAGGAATAACCGCAAATAGGCTTATTATCTATTGAACTATTGCTTGTCATAAATTATAATCCCATTTGGTGGGATATTGGTTTTCAGAATCCGCCGCAAGAATAGTGGATTATTCTTTTTTAATAACGAGGTGAAATGAATGGGATCTCGAGAGAAAATGACCGGGTATATGGAAAAACGAGCCTCTCTGGATGTCGTGCACGCCGCGGCGGACGTCTGCCGCCGTCGCATCGGGCAGCTTTTGGACCCGCAGAGTTTCGTCGAACTGGATTCCCTTGTTGAAGCCCGCGGACTGACTTTTGGTTTTAACCGGCCGAAAGTAGCCGGCGACGGCGTCGTAACCGGATATGGTACGCTGAACGGGCGTATGGTTTATCTGGCCGCCCAGGATCCGTCTGTTTATGGCGGGTCGATCGGGCAAATGCACGCCGAGAAAATCGCCAAAGCCGTACAGCTCGCCTGTGAAGCTCAAGTTCCGTTTATCGGGCTTTATGATACCGGCGGCGCCCGGATCGAAGAAGGTGTTCTTGGCCTGGAAGGCTTGGGATGCCTTTTGTCGGCTTTAGACGACGCGTCCGGCCAGATCCCTTTGATTGCCGCCGTTTTCGGACCTTGTGCCGGCGGCGCGGCTTTTGCCGCGGCGGCCAGCGACTTTGTCCTGATGAGCGAAAAGGGATCCGGTTTGTTTATGAACGGCCCGATGGTTGTTTCCGCAGCCGAAAATAAAACGCTCGACGCCGCGGCTGTCGGCGGCGCCCGGATTCATGCCGAGAAGACCGGCCTGGCTGCCTTGACGGCGCCGGATGAGGACAGCCTGATTGCTTTGGTGCGGCAGCTGATGCCTTTTCTGCCGGACAGCGGCGAAGGTTTCCTGGGATGCGAAAGTCCTGATGATGATCCGAACCGCACTGAGACGCGTTTAGATGAATTGGCTGCCAATTTGGATCAGGGTTATGACATGCGCGAGGTGATCAACCTGGTCGTCGATTCGTCAGGCTTCCTGGAACTGTTTCCGTCATTTGCCGTTGGCATGGTGACCGGTCTGGCGAAGCTGGACGGCATCACCGTCGGCGTGCTGGCCCAGGCCGAGCCGCGGATAACGGCGGATATGGCCGGAAAAGCCGCCAAACTGGTTGGATTGTGCGATCGCCTGAATCTGCCTTTAATTACTTTCACGGACGCCGAAGGGTATGCCATTGGCCTGGCCCAGGAACAGGGCGGCCTGATTCAAGCCGGCGCTGATTTGATGAAAGCCATGCTTCGCCTGGAAACGGCGCATGTCGGCGTCATCATCGGCAAAGCGATCGGTACGGCTTATCTGACTTTTAACAGCAAGAATTGCGGCGCGGATCTGGTTTATGCCTGGCCGACCGCGGAAATCGCAGTCGTTGGTCCGGACACGGCAGCCCATATCATTTATCGTAAGGAAATCGCCGCTTCCGCCGACCCGATAACGGCTCGGACCGAATTTGCCAGCCGTTATGCCGATGAGGTTGCCAGCCCTTATGTTGCGGCTTCTTTAGGCCATGTCGACGAAGTGATTCAGCCTTCTGCCACCCGGCCGCGCCTGATCAGCGCGCTGGAAATGCTGACTACAGCCTATACAATGTGATGGAGGACAACGATATGAAAAAATATGTGATAAAAGTCAATGGCGTTGCTTATGAAGTAGAAGTAGAGGAAACAGGTTCCGTTGCGACAACGGCGCCGGTTTCCGCTTATGTTCCGGCAGCTCCCGCTCCGGCGGCTCCCGTAACGGCGGCGCCTGCCCCGGCAGCCGCTGCTCCTGCTCCTGCTCCTGCCGCTCCGGCCGCGGTCGGTTCTGCCGGCAATGAAATGATCAAAGCGCCGATGCCCGGAACCATTCTGAGCGTTCAGGCTGCTGTCGGCCAAGCCGTCAAAAAAAACGATGTGCTTTGTATTCTCGAAGCCATGAAAATGGAGAACGAGATTGTTGCGCCGCGTGACGGCGTCGTCGCCGGCATCAGCACCAGCAAAGGCGCGTCTGTTAATGCCGGTGATCCGCTGGTCAGTCTTGAATAAAGCCAAAGGGGGAAATTGATCCATGGCTAAAGTCAAAATAACCGAGACAATCCTGCGTGACGCCCACCAGTCTCTGGCGGCGACCCGCATGACGATCGATGATATGCTGCCGGCGCTTGCCCAATTGGACGCTGTAGGTTACAACGCCCTGGAATGCTGGGGCGGCGCAACCTTTGATACGGCAATGCGCTTTTTGAATGAAGATCCCTGGGAACGTCTGCGCAAGATCCGCGCGGCTTGCCCGAATACCAAACTGCAGATGCTTCTGCGCGGTCAGAATCTGCTGGGCTACAAGCATTATGCCGACGATGTGGTAGACTATTTCGTTGCCCGCTCGGTGGCCAATGGCATTGATATTATCCGCATTTTTGACGCGCTGAACGACTTCCGCAACATCGAAAAATCGATGGCGGCCTGCCGGCGCGAGGGCGGCCATGCCCAGGGCTGCATCGCCTATACCACCAGCCCGTTCCATTCGATCGGGAAATTTGTGTCCGATGCCAAACAACTCGAGGAAATGGGCGCCGATTCGGTCTGTATCAAAGATATGGCCGGCTTGCTGCTGCCTTATGAGGCCTATAAACTAGTCAAAGCCATGAAAGAAAATCTCTCGATTCCGATTGAACTGCATACCCATTATACCAGCGGCGTCGGTTCGATGACCTACCTCAAAGCGATCGAAGCCGGCTGCGACATTGTTGACACCGCCCTCAGCCCCTTGGCGATGGGTACGTCGCAGCCTCCGACAGAGCCGCTTGTCGCCACCCTGGCCGGAACAGAATATGATACCGGCCTGGATTTGATCAAGCTGACCGAGATTTCCGAACATTTCCGCGATGTACGCGAACGCTGGATCGCCAGCGGCCTGATCAGTCCGAAAATGCTTGGCGTTGATGTCAATGCTTTGATTTATCAGGTCCCGGGCGGCATGCTGTCCAATCTGGTCTCCCAGCTGAAACAAGCCGGAAAGGAAGATCAGCTTTACGAGGTGTTGGCCGAGGTGCCCAGAGTGCGCAAGGACTTTGGTTATCCGCCGCTGGTTACGCCGTCGTCGCAGATCGTCGGCACTCAGGCTGTCATGAATGTCATTATGGGCGAGCGCTACAAGATGGTGCCCAAGGAATCACGCGGCATGGTCAGAGGCGAATATGGCCGGACGCCCGCCCCGATCGATCCGGAAATCCAGAAAAAGATCCTTGGCGACGACCAGCCGATTACCTGCCGGCCGGCTGATCTGCTTGAACCTGAACTTGACAAGATCAAGGCTCAGGCCGCAGAATATGTAGAGCAGGAAGAAGATGTCCTGACATATGCCATGTTCCCGCAAGTTGCCGAAAAATTCTTTAAATGGCGGCGGGCTCAGCGCCATCTGGTCGACGACACGGTTGGCAGCGTGGAAGGCGGCTACCAGCCGGCCTAATACGGAAGCAAACTGGACGACTGCCCGGTTCGGCCTATGGCGACTGTTCTATATGGACAGGCGCGATTTGGCCGCCGGGCTTTTTACTCTAAAGCGGCATTGTGCCAAAACCGGGAGGAAAAAATGGAACCAGGGAAAATCAGTTTGATGAATCAGATTGAGAAGGCCATACCGCAAATGAGTAAGGGCCAAAAAGCGATAGCTTCTTATATTCTTTCCCATTACGAGCATGCTGCTTATATAACAGCCGCAAAAATTGGTGAAGAAGCCGGCGTCAGCGAATCAACGGTTGTACGGTTTGCCATGGAGCTGGGCTTCGAGGGATATCCGCATTTCCAGAAAGCCTTGCAGGAGGAACTGAAAGGCCGCCTGACATCGGTGCAGCGGATGAAAGTATCGGCTAAATTAACCGATAAGGACGATATCCTCGGCTCTGTCCTTTTATCCGATGTCGAGAAATTGAAGCGAACTTATGAACACATCGACCGCCAGTCCTTTAATAAAGCCGTCGATCTGATCCTCGGCGCCAACAAAATCTTTATTCTCGGCGTACGCAGCGCGGCCCCGCTGGCTTCTTTTATTGGCTTTTACTTTAATTTGATTTTCGATAATGTACGTCTGGTTCATACGACAAGCGTCAGTGAAATGTTTGAACAGATCCTGTCCGTTAAGGCGGGGGATGTCGTCATCGGCGTGAGTTTCCCCCGTTACTCCAAAAGGACCATCAAAGCCATGAGCTATTCCCGTTCGACAGGGGCGACTGTTATCGCGATAACCGACAAAGCCGGTACGCCGATAGCCGATAGCGCCGATGTCTGCTTACTGGCGCCCAGCGATATGACTTCCTTTGTCGATTCTCTGGTGGCGCCGCTCAGTGTGATCAACGCCCTGATAGCGGCCATCGGCTTCAAACGGCAGGAAGTCGTATCCCAAACCCTGGAAAAACTGGAACACATCTGGGATGAATACGAAGTTTATGACAAGGGGGAGGTTCCGCATGAGTGATAATCAGCCGACCGGCAGTAAATTGGCCGCGTCGGCAGCCATCAAGATTGCTTTGACCGCTGATCGGGACGAGGAACGACAGCTGATCAACCAGGACCTGGCTTTAGGCATTAAAGCGGCAGCCGTTGATTTCGGCGGCGAGTTTATTTCATCGGTTTCGAAAATGGTTGAACGGGCAGTGGTCGCGGCGAAACGCGAAGGGCTGATCGGTTCTACCCACGCTGAAGAAGGCGCTGTGGCCGGAGCGGCGAGGGAAGCGATATCGCAGATCATCAATAAAGCAATCGGTTTGAATGTCGGCGGCAAGATCGGCATAGCCCGTCTCGATGACCACATTGGCGTTTGCGTCTTTTTTGGCATTGGTCTCTTGCATTTAAATGAAGTTGCTATTGGACTGGGACACCGGGTCGTTTGACAAGGATCCGGAAAACATAAACGAGGGGGGCTGACGGCAGTTATGTGCTGCCGCCGTGAACATGGATAATGTGATTACGATTGCCATCGACGGGCCGGCCGGAGCAGGGAAGAGCACCATCGCCCGACTGATTGCCGGACGTCTGGGCATCTTATATCTGGATACCGGCGCGATGTACCGCGCCGTCGGCCTCAAAGCCCTGCGGACCGGAACGGACATGCGTTCTGAGCCGGCTATGGCAGCGCTTCTGGAACAAACAAACCTGGATATCCGGTTTGTCCGGCAAAGTCAGCAGATCTTCCTGGACGGCGAAGACGTTACCGGCGACATCCGGCTGCCGGAGGTTTCCCGGGCAGCATCCGATGTCAGCGCTTTGCCGGTTGTCCGGTTGAAGCTGGTTGAACTACAGCGTCAGATCGCTTCCGGGCAAAATCTGATTCTGGACGGGCGGGATATCGGCACCTATGTTCTACCCCATGCATCCTATAAATTTTTTTTAACGGCCGATCTGCGTGAACGGGCGAAAAGACGTCTACTCGACCTTCAGGCTCGCGGCAGCCAGGATGCGACGCTGGATCAGGTTGCGGACGACATGAGCTATCGGGACAACCAGGACAGCAGCCGTGCTTTGGCGCCCCTGAAACAAGCGGAAGATGCGATTCTGGTTGACACAACCGGGCTGACAATCGAAGAAGTTGTCGAGAAAGTCATGGGTTATCTCGGCCGGACCGCCTCATGAACCCGGCCGACGCCATGCCGGATAACGAGCCATACCGGAAAACACGCGCCTTCCTGCGCGGCCTGTGCTGGGTTTTAGTACGTTTGCTGTTCCGGGTCCGATATGAAGGAACAGAACATATACCTGCGGCGGGACCGGCCATATTGGTAGCCAATCATACCAGCATGATCGATATGTTCGCTATCCATATCCGCGTTCGTCCCTGGATTCACTGGGTGGCGAAGAAGGAACTCTTCCGCTATCGTCTGCCGGCGGCGCTTTTTCGCCTCGCCGGCTGTATCCCTGTCGACCGGTCCAGAGTAGACCTGTCAGCCGCGCGCAGCATTATCGGTTCTCTGCGGCAAGGCCGTCTGGTCGGCATGTTCCCTCAGGGCACGCGCGTTAAATCTGATGAAATCAGCCAGGTCAAGCCGCGCGGCGGCGCGGTTCACTTTGCCGCCAAAACCGGAGCGCCGCTCATTCCGATCGCCATCAGCGGCTCCTTTAAGCTGTTTCATCGGGTCCGCATCGTTTTTGGAGAACCGTACCGGCTGCCCGCCGGCGGCAGCGCTTTGGATGGCGAAGCCTTGGATTTTGACCAGTTGAGCTTCCAGATGATGCAGAAAATATACGGATTGATCGGTCAGACCTATCATCTGGACGGTCAGGCGGACGAACCGGCGGCCGGCCGCCGGGCGAGGCACAAAAGATGAAGATCATTCTGGCAAAGACATCGGGTTTTTGTTTCGGCGTAGAGCATGCGGTGCAAACAGCTTACCGGATGCTGGAGGATAACAAGACGCCGGATCAGCTGTATATGCTGGGCGAGTTGATCCATAACCGCCAGGTTGTGGCGGACCTCCGGGAACAGGGCTTCTGCCTGGCTCGGGAACCGGCGGACATTCCGACCGGAGCATCCGTTCTGATCCGGGCGCACGGCATATCGCCGGCAATTCGCGAGGCACTGCAGAGGACGCAGTGCCGGATAACAGACTGCACCTGTCCTTTTGTCACTAAAATCCACATCATTGTTCGTGATGCCTGGCAAGCCGGGAAAAAAATCATCATCGCCGGCATGCCGGGACACCCGGAAGTGGAAGGGATCAATGGCGAAACCGATGGACAGGCAATTCTGCTGGATTCGGCAGAATTGGCTGAAAAGAGCGTCTTCACGGATGAAAATTGGGTTTTGGTAGCCCAGACGACCTTCTCATCAGAAGAATACCAGAATATATGTGAGATTTTGAAGAAAAAAATTGCAAAGCTCCAGATTTTTGATACAATATGTATTACGACTGAAAGCAGGCAAAGAGAAGCTTGCGAAATAGCCAGGCAAGTTGATTTGATGCTGGTAATCGGCAGTCCCGGCAGTTCGAATACCCACAAACTGCTGGAAATTTGTCGCAGTCAATGTAGTGAGACGTTCCTCGTCGAGCGGCCAGATCAAGTTGCATCCATTTTGCAAGGCAAAAAGCTGCAGGATCTGACTGTCGGCATAACAGCAGGCGCGTCGACACCAGAACGTATAATCAGGGAGGTTATCCAGGCAATGACTGAAAATGAGGGTTTACAGAATCAACAGGAAAACCAACAGGAACAAGTTGATGTCAGTTTTTCGGATTTTATCGACAACATACCCCATTTGAAGAGGGGAGCAACCGTACGCGGTTCGATCATCCGCTATGACAGCGATACGGTTTATGTTGACGTACACGATAAATCCGAGGGAAGGATTCCTCGCCACGAGTTTGAAGGCGATCCGGACTTCAGTCTGGATCAGGCTATTCAGGATCATACGGAAATCGATGTTTATGTGCGCAACATCCGCAATTCGGATCTTGGCAAGGAGATCATCCTTTCCAAAGCGCGTGTTGACTTCGGCAAGTACAAGACTTTGATCGAAGAAGCCTACAACCAGAAAACTCCGATTACGGTCAAGGTGGTCAATGTGGTTAAAGATGGCGTTATTGCCAGCTTTGGCGGGGTCGACATCTATATTCACCGCACCCAGATCGAAATGGGCATGGTGAATGATCTGGAACAGTACAAGGGCAAGACGCTCGACATTCTGGTTACCCAGTATGATCCGGACAAAAAACGTTTGCGCGTATCCGGTTCCCGCCGGGCGTTGCTGGCCATTGAGCGCCGCGGCAAGGCAGAGGAATTGTGGCAGACCATCGAGATCGGCAAGGAATATGACGGCATAGTGCGGAGTCTGACCGATTTCGGCGCGTTTGTCGATATCGGCGGCGTCGACGGATTGGTTCATGTTTCCGAACTATCCTGGAACCGCATCAAGCATCCTTCGGAAATCGTCACAGTCGGCGATCCGATTCATGTTTATGTCAAGGATTTTGATCCGGAGAAGAAGCGCATTTCGCTCGGATACAAGCGGATGGCCGACGATCCTTATCATGATGTCGAGACCCGTTTCCCGATCGGTTCCATTGTGCACGGAACAGTCGTCCGAATGTTTCCCTTCGGCGCTTTTGTGGAAATCGCTCCCGGCGTTGACGCGCTCTGCCATATCTCGCAGATATCGAACGTACGCTTAACCAAGCCGAATGAAGTGCTCAGCGAAGGCATGGAAGTCGATGCGCGGGTACTGGAAGTCAGCAACGAAGCACGGCGGGTCAGCATCAGCATCAAGGAAGTCGAACCGATCAATCCGCCGGATTATGAAGCCAGTCACGGTTACGAAGATAACCAGTCCTGACTGATTGTCCGATCATAAAGGTAAAAAGGATGCCCGGCAGCGGGCATCCTTTTTGATGTACAGTAAGCGCAGGCATCTGGTTTAAAGAACAGGAAACAAACTTCTGGGCAAGACCAATAATCTGCGGTCCAGCCAAGCGTCATGTAAATAGATCGCTTTTTTTTCGTACCCTTCTTGCTGAAAACCAAGAACGGACAGTAATTGCAAACTGCGGTTATTGCCTTCGCAAACCCGTGCGGTCAGCCGGTTCATGCCATAGCAGCCAAAGAGATAGCGAATAAAAACAGCCATGGCGTCAATCATCAGCCCGCGTCCGGCCAGCAGAGAATCAATAGCATAACCAATTTCGCCGCAGGAAAAAGGCAGACTCTGTATATCCCGGCATTCGACGGTGCCTGCCAGATAATCCGGCCGGTCCGGCAGAAAAAGACCGCGTAAAACCGCCGTTCCGGCGGCTTCATCCCGTTCGGACCGGGCTATTTTTTCCAGCCAGCCGGCATCCTGGGTCAAATTGTCCGCCACAGGATTCCAGGCGGATAAATAGTCCAGATTACGCAGCGTGTAGGCCGTCGCAGCCGGAATGTCGGCCATAGTCAACGGCCGCAGCAATAGCGCGCCCGTCGACAAAACGCCCCGGACGTTGGCCGGTTGGCCTGAATCTTTTAGCGGACCGTCAGATAACCGGACATAGTGCAGATGGTCTTGCCAGACCCCGTTGATCTGCAGATAACGGATACTGAGGCCCTCCAGTTCGAAGCCCAGCCGTTCGGCCAGCGCGATCGATTTACGATTAGCCGGCATGATATTGGCTTCAATGCGATGCAGACCAAAATCTTCGAACAAACGGGGAATGGCCGCCTGTCCGGCTTCACAAGCCAGGCCGCGGCCCTGATAGTCTTGATCCAGATGATAAGCCAGAAAACTCGAATGAAAACAACCGCGGACAATCTGCGTAAAGGCCATCCGTCCGATGACGCGGTCCGGATGGTCAACGGGGGACAGCCAGAACGGCACCGCGCGGCCGCTTTGAAATTCAGCCCACTCGGCTGCCAAATTCAATTGCTGCTGCCGCAGCGTAAAAACCGAATCCGGCCGATTGGCAAACCAGGGCTGATGGAATTGGCGGTTCCGCCGGTAATAATCCAGAACCGCCGGCGCGGCGGTTTCATTGAGCAGGCGCAAGAGCAGGCGTTGGGTATGTAAGACTGGCAAGTCGGTCATGATCGAACCTCCGTCAAACCCTTGTTGACCGGAACATGGTTCCGGAAATTGTCAGCGGGTCCTGGAAAGCGCCTGCAGAGCCTGGCGAAACAATGCGGCTGCTGCAAGCAGGCTGTCAACGGCTATAAATTCGCCGGCTTGATGAGCTGTTTCGGCGTCTCCCGGAAACGTAGGGCCGAAAGCAACAATATTCGGCATGGTTCTGGCATAAGTACCGCCGCCGATAGCGATGGGCGGCGCGTTTATGCCGGTCATCGCGGTATAAACCTCTGACAGGGTAGAAACCAAAGACGAGTCTTTCGCTAAATGCAGCGGCGGACTATGTTTGCTGAAGGATACCTGGGCGCCTAAAGCCGCCGCCTTTTTCCGAAGCCTCTCGGTAAAATCCGCATAAGACCAGGTTACGGGATAGCGGATATCCAATGTCAGTTCGGCAGCTTGTTCATTCAACCGTAAAATGCCGGCATTCAGGGTCAAAGGCCCTGATTCATCCGAACCGGCAACATCCAGGCGCGCTCCGTCCCATTCCAGACCGATAGTTTGCCGGTAAAAATCCACGAAAGGGTGCCTGCAGCCGGCCGCAGCCAACCGCACGGCTGCAGCCTCCATGGCTGCGCCAATAGCATTGCGGCCTTCCCAGGGCGTGCTGGCATGCGCCAGAACGCCTTCAATTACATCGGACGATACGGTCCCGTCCCGTTCCAGCCAGGTAAGATTACACCGGCTGGGGACTACATTGGCGCGCAAACCGGCATCCGCACCGATCAGACGCAAACCGTCCCGATCGGATTGACCGCCGGTTATGCTAAGATTAGCCCAGCACATGCCTTTTTCTGCATAAATCACAGGGAATCCGGCATCCGGAGTAAATCCTGCGTCCGGCAGATCGGCAACTTGAACATAATGGGCCATACAAGCGCTCCCACTCTCCTCGTCGAGACCGACAATCAGCCGGATTCGGCCGTCAGGCTGAAATCCCTCGTCAAGCAGGGCTTTCATGGCATAAAGCACCGCGACAGCCGGCCCCTTGTTGTCCAGCGTTCCCCGGCCGATCAAATGACCGTTCCGGACGACCGGCCGATATGGATCGTCGGTCCAGCCGTCGCCGGCAGGAACGATATCCAGATGGCAAAGCGCGGCCACAAGACGTTTCCCGGAACCAAATTCCACATAACCGGCGCGGTTGTCCAGGTTGACCGCCCGAAAGCCCAGATTGCGTCCGATTTCCAAAAAGCACTCCAGCGCCCGGCGCGTTTGCTCGCCGAACGGAGCGTCCGGCGCGGCCTGGTCTTTGACACTGGGAATAGCGCAGAGTCGGGTGATATCATGAACAATGCCGTTCTCGTAGGGCTTCATTTTCTGCACAAGAGCCTGCCAATGAGTCGGATCGGGTCTGACAACCGGCTTCATGAACGATGATCCTCGGGCTTCCGGCTTTCATCTCCCTCATCAGCGGGCGCCTGATCCGCCGTTTGCAGCGGATCGTCCGTCACGGTTGTTTCGGCCGTTTCGACAAATTCGGACTGTTCGGCAGATTCCACAAGCGGGGGCTGACCAGCCGGTTCATTAGTAAAATCAACAAGTTCGCGATCCTGGCATTCCGGATGTAAATGACAATACAAGCCAAGATATAAACCACGCTGATGGGCCGGTTCGCCGCAAACCGCACAGGCGTCGGCCGGCATTTCATATAATGAGAGCAAACCGGAAATCTGGGCCATCAAGTATTCCATTTTTTCAACAGATAAAGGGAAAAGGCCCTCCTGCTGCCGGACGCAAAGAAAATTGTCACTGGCCTCGTAATTGCGCAAACTTAAAACGCGTTTGTTTTCCTTAAGAAATTTGAGGATTGCCTTCAGCCCTTCAGAACTGATTCCGGCCAGGGGGGTGATAAAAGTTTTAAATTTTTTCCCTTCCAAACCCGTAAACAAATAGCCGTTGAACGAACCAAAAACTGTTTCCTCTTTCGCGTTGGTTTTCCATTGGTTCTTTTCAGCAAGCTTCATCATCTGAGTCGATAACATATGCAGCTCTCCCTCATTTTATATTGCCGGCTGCAGATGCAAAAAAATAATCCGGCACAGCCATTATAACTTGATTTTTTTCTTCATGTGTGACGGAAAAACGAAATTTGGCAGATTTTCTGCCCGACAGCTCATTTTTTGTCCGATTTGCCTCAGATTCCAAATCAAAAAGTTGTTAATGCTATTGCCTGCAAGGTCCATTCGTGTTACAATTTCCACGGTCTAAATACACACATGGGACAGCTATGCCTGTTGCCCTGATTCAATTCAGAATTCGGCTGCAAACCCATGGAGGAAAAAACAGGAGGAATCTATATGGCCGTTATCAGTATGAAACAGTTACTGGAAGCCGGTGTTCATTTCGGACACCAGACCCGCAGATGGAATCCGAAAATGGCGGAGTACATCTACACCGAACGTAATGGCATCTACATCATCGATTTGCAGAAAACCGTACGTAAAGTCGACGAAGCCTACATGTTTGTCCGCCAGATCGCAATGAATGGCGGAACCATGCTTTTTGTCGGAACAAAGAAACAGGCTCAGGACTCGATCCGTGAAGAAGCCGAACGCTGCGGCATGTATTTTATCAATAACCGCTGGCTGGGCGGCACGCTGACTAACTTCACGACCATCCGCAAACGTATCAACCGTCTGGCTGAATTAAACGCCATGCAGGAAAACGGAACCTTTGATGTCTTGCCGAAAAAGGAAGTCGCCAAGCTTCGTCTGGAAATGGAAAAGCTGGAGAAAAACCTCGGCGGTATCAAAAATATGCCGCAATTGCCTTCCTGCCTTTTTATTGTCGATCCGCGCAAAGAACACATTGCCGTCCTTGAAGGCCGCCGCCTGGGCATCCCGATTGTCGGCATAGTTGACACCAATTGCGATCCGGAAGAAGTCGATTACGTCATACCCGGCAACGACGACGCCATTCGCGCCGTTAAACTCATCGCCGGCAAAATGGCCGACGCTATCCTCGAAGGCCGTCAGGGCGAGCAGCTGGAAGTTGCCGAAAATGCCCCGGTTTCTGAAGATGAAGCAGCAAAGGTCGAAGAAGGAGAAGCCTGATTCATCCATAATGATGAATCGGCAACCAGAATTGCGCATAGGCGTTAAGTACGGAGGATAAGTATGGCCATAACCGTTGATATGATTAAGGAACTGCGTGAGAAAACCGGATCGGGCATGATGGACTGTAAAAAGGCCCTCACCGAATCGAATGGAGATATGGATAAAGCGATTGTCTGGCTGCGTGAAAAAGGCATTGCCTCTGCTGATAAAAAAGCTTCGCGCATTGCCGCCGAGGGCGTCGTCGATGCTTATATCCATGCCGGCGGCCGTGTCGGCGTTCTGATCGAAGTGAATATCGAAACCGATTTCGCGGCAAAGAACGAAGATTTCCGCCGGATGGTCCGCGATATTGCCATGCAAGTCGCCGCGATGAAACCCCGTTGGGTAGCCAAAGAGGATGTCCCGGCTGACGAACTGGAACAGGAACGCCAGATTGTTCGCAATCAGGCCTTGAATGAGGGCAAACCGGAGAAAATCGTCGATAAGATCGTTGACGGCCGCATGTCCAAATTCTATGAAGAAAATTGTCTCTTGGAGCAGCCTTATGTCAAGGATGATACTAAGACGATCGGTACGCTCGTTAAAGAAATGATTGCTGTAATCGGGGAGAACATCAGTGTTCGCCGGTTCGTCCGCTTCGAGATGGGCGAGGGGCTGCAGAAGAAAGAAGAAAACTTCGCCGATGAGGTTATGAAGCAGCTTAAGTAATTTATCCATTGGGGACATGTCAAACATGTCCCTTTTTTTTAAGCGGGAGGGATCGAAATGGCAGCTATTTACAAGCGAATTCTCTTAAAACTGAGTGGCGAAGCCTTAGCCGGCAGCAAGGGATCCGGTCTTGACAATGAAACCTTAAAAATCCTGGGCCGGACGATTTGCCAGGTGACCGAGATGGGTGTTCAGGTGGCAATCGTAGTCGGCAGCGGTAATTTCTGGCGCGGCCGCACCAGCGCCGGTATGGACCGGGTCACAGCCGACCATATGGGCATGCTGGCAACAGCGATGAACGCTCTGGCTTTATCCGATGCTCTGGAACAAGCTGGCGCCGTAACCAGAGTGCTTAGTGCAATTGAGATGCGGCAGATAGCTGAACCTTATATCCGCAAACGCGCAGTCCGCCATCTGGAAAAAGGGCGGGTTGTCATCTTTGCCTGCGGTACCGGCAATCCGTTCTTTACAACAGACACAGCCGCCGCTTTGCGGGCGTCGGAAATCGACGCCGACATCATGTTCAAGGCCACACTGGTAGACGGTGTTTATGACAAGGATCCCCATCGCTTCTCCGATGCGGTCCGCTTCGAAACCATCACCCATGACCAGGTTCTCAAAATGGGTCTTGGCATTATGGACGCGACAGCCGCCGCCTTGTGCCGTGACAATCACATGACAATCGGCGTTTTCAGCATGTCCGATCCTGAGAACATTATCCGCATGGTTTGCGGTGAAAAAATCGGCACGATTATCTGTTGACAAGCTGGGTATCCGGCAGCCCTTTCTGATATATATCCGGTAGCCTTTTCTGATGCTCGACCTTGCGAGGTGTCCAATAACCTTTCTGATACTCGGCTTCGCGGCCTGACGGCCTTAACTCGTATCAGAAAGGCTATTGGACATATAAACCTAATTTATGAGTTATAGCCTTTCTAAGAACCAATCCGAGGAGCTCCACAGGCCATAAGGCCGAGGACACGACGAGGCTTGGTTCTTTGAAAGAAAGCCTGACGGCCTTGACTCGCATCAGAAAGGGCTACCGGATGCTGATAACTAGAATTTTACGCTATCGACAAACATAAAAACACGTAAAAAAACTTATCATTACGTTCTCAACTACCCTCTATAGTATCGCCTGGAAGCGAACTAAGCCGAGGAGTTCCACAGGCTCGAAGAGCCGCGGACTCCGACGAGGCTTGGTTCGCTTCCAGAGCCGCGGACATGACGAGGATTGGTTCTTTGAAAGAAAGCCTGACGGCCTTGACTCACATTAGAAAGGGCTACCGGATGCTGATAACTAGAATTTTAGGATATCAGGAAAACATAATTCGTAAAGGAAATTCACAAAAATCCGTTCTCAACTACCCTCTATAGTATCGCCTGGAAGCGAACTAAGCCGAGGAGTTCCACAGGCTCGAAGAGCCGCGGACTCCGACGAGGCTTGGCTCGCTTCCAGGGCCGAGGACTCCGACGAGGCTTGGTTCGCTTCCAGAGCCGAGGACACGACGAGGCTTGGTTCATGTCCAGAGCCGAGGACACCGACGAGGATTGGCTCACCGTCCAGACTCACGACGAAGATGATTCACCGTCCAGGCCAAAGATAGGCGCTTCCGGATTGTATATCTTGGGCTTTTCGGATATAATGGCACTATTCCATCCATCGCAAGGGAGGCAGACGTATGACAGTGATTCTGATAACCAAAGACTCTTATCAGCCTTTTGAGGAGAGAATGCGGAAGACGATCCATGTCTTGCATGAAAACTTCAACGCGATTCGGGCTGGTCGGGCAAATCCGAAAGTTCTTGACCGTATAACAATCGAATATTATGGGGTCCAGACACCCATCAATCAGGTTGCCAATATTCAAGTGCCCGAACCTCGCCTCATTACCATAACGCCATGGGATCCAAGCTCGATGAAAGCTATTGAACGGGCTATTCAGGCATCGGATCTTGGCATCAATCCTGCCAATGACGGCCGTATGCTCCGTTTGGCTTTCCCGGCTTTGACTGAGGAGCGCCGGCATGACCTGGTAAAAAGTGTCAGTAAATATGCGGAAGAAGGCAAAGTTGCGATCCGCAATATACGGCGTGAGGCTTTGGACAAATATCGTGCCCATCTGAAGAAGAAAGAAATAACCGAAGACGGTATGAATGAATTTGAAGCTGAGCTGCAGAAACTGACGGATCGTTTTATCGTTGAAATAGATAAGGCAGCTATTGATAAAGAAAAAGATCTGATGGAATTATAAGTGCCATCATGTGAAGCAAGAAAAAACCGGGCGCTGAACGCCCGGTTATTGTTTGAGGGGAAACGGCCAATCAATGATCGCCAAATTAGCCAAATTGTTTCATATGGGTACTGCGGGATGGTTCAGAGGACGCCGGAAACCGCGTTATATAACTGAAGCTGAGCCGGTTCAATTGAAAATACCGGTTCATCTGGCTGTCTTTATGGATGGCAACGGCCGCTGGGCTCAGCGGCGCGGTTTGCCGCGGACGGCCGGGCACCGGGCCGGCGCCGAGAATCTGCAGAATTTATGCCGGATGTGCGGCCGGCGCGGTATTAAATATTTAACGGTTTATGCGTTTTCCACCGAAAACTGGAGCAGACCGCAAGATGAAGTTCATGCTCTGATGGAATTATTCGTGGAATTTTTTCAGAGATATCAGCAGCGGCTGGCGGAAGAAGGCATCCGGGTTCGTTTTTCCGGCGATATTGCCGGGCTGCCGGAACGTGTACGCCAGATTATTCAACAGGCTGAAGATGAATCAAGAGATCGCGGCCGCATGCAATTGATTATCGCCATCAATTACGGAGGCCGCCGGGAGATCGTTAATGCCTGCCGTAAACTGGCCGGTGAAGTGCAGGCTGGAACGCTTAATACGGAAGATATTGATGAGCATCGGTTTGCGCAGGCTCTTTATCTGCCTGATGTACCGGATCCTGACTTGGTCATAAGACCGAGCGGCGAACAAAGGCTGTCCAATTTTCTGTTATGGGAATCTGCGTATGCAGAATTATGGTACGCCGACATCCTCTGGCCGGATTTTTCCGAGGCCGACCTTGAAACGGCTTTGCGTGATTATACGCGACGGGATCGACGCTTCGGAGGTGTCAAGGAAACGTGAAGCAGCGGATCATCACCGGCGTCATCTTTACATTAGTGATTGCCCTGTTTATTATTCCGGGCTATTGGTCGATCTGGCCGCCCGTGGTTCTTTTTACCGGCGTGGCAATCCTGGCGGCTTATGAAATCGTAACCGTTATCCGTCAGAGTAAATTGAATCCCAGTCTGCCGATGGCGATGGCCGGCAGCCTGATGATGCTTCTGCCCTTGGTCGGCAGCCGGGTTTTTCCGGAAGCGGAAGGGATTTTACGGCCGTTAAGCGGGTTTGCGTTAACGGCGTTTGCCTTGCTTTTGTTCATGACGATTACGGTTATTGCATTATTGTTGAAACGTGGTCCGCAGAATATGCCCGATGCAGTGGCTACGGCTGCTGTTATGGCTTATGTTGCTTTCCCGTTGAGCTGTCCGGTTCTCCTCCTGGATCAGGTTCCCGGCGGCTGGCTGTGGGTGGTCATTGGTTTGACGTCACCCTGGGTATCGGATGTTTTCGCTTATTTCGTTGGCTCTCTGATCGGCCGGCATCCGATCGTTCCTGTATTGAGCCCGAAAAAGACGGTAGAAGGCTGCCTGGGCGGCATTGCCGGTTGTATGCTCTCGCAGATGTTGATCTTCCATCTGTTTCAGAATATCTTGGGGCGTCCGGCGATCACACAGCCTAAATATATGTTTTACGCTCTGATAACCGGTTTGGTGCTCAGCGTGGCATCTCAGCTGGGCGATTGGCTGGCATCGGGAATTAAACGCTGGTGCGGCGTAAAGGATTTTGGCTATATCCTGCCCGGTCACGGCGGCATTATGGACCGCTTCGACAGCGCTTTTTTCACTTTGCCTATAACGATGATTATGGCAATGTTGTATCAGATCCTTCTGACCTGAAAGCTTTGAGATGGACCGTCCCGCTGGATGGGGCGAACTGTCACGTAGAGAGGTAAAATATCATGACCGATTCTATCATCCTTTTAGGATCGACCGGATCGATCGGCACGCAAACCCTGGAAGTGTGCGCCCACTTGGGCATTCGCGTCCGGGCTTTGACGGCTGGTCGCAATGTCCGGCTGCTTGAAAAGCAAATCCGCCAATGGCATCCCGAACTGGTTAGCGTTGAACGCGAAGCCGATGCCCTGGAATTGAGCCGGAATCTGGCCGGTCTGCATCCGCCGGTTACGGTTATGTACGGCCGCGAGGGCAATATGGCAGCCGCCTGCCTGCCCGGCGCGTCGCTGGTGGTTGGCGCGATGGTCGGAGTAGCCGGCCTCGAACCGGTTTTAGCGGCAATTCGTGCCGGCAAGTCGATTGCTTTGGCCAACAAAGAAACACTGGTTGCCGGCGGCGCTTTGGTCATGCCGCAGATCCGGAAACGGGATGTCTGCCTGTATCCGGTTGACAGTGAGCATTCCGCAATCTGGCAATGTTTGGCCGGAACCCCGGACGGCAGTTTAAAGCGGATTTTGCTGACTGCGTCGGGCGGGCCGTTTCGCGGCCGGACCCGGGATGAATTGCAGCAGGTCAGCCGGGAGGACGCCTTACGTCATCCAACCTGGCAGATGGGCGGCAAGATTACTGTCGATTCGGCGACTTTAATGAATAAAGGTCTGGAAGTCCTGGAAGCAGCCTGGCTGTTTAACTGTTCGCTCGATCAGATCCAGGTGGTCGTCCATCCGCAGAGCATTATCCATTCGATGATTGAATTGACGGACGGATCAGTCCTGGCACAGATGGGTTTTCCCGATATGAGCCTGCCGATTCAATTGGCATTAACCTGGCCTGAGCGTAAACCGGGCCGATCCAAAGCATTTGACCCCTTTGATCCGGCAGCCAGCCGGCTGACCTTTGAACAGCCGGACTTAAAAACGTTCCGTTCGCTGACCCTGGCTTATGAGGCAGGTCGGATCGGCGGCACCATGCCGGCGGTTATGAATGCCGCCAATGAGGCCGCGGTCAATCTTTTTCTGGAAGGCGGCATCCGGTTTCTGCAGATTGCCGAACGGGTGGAACGCTGTATGGATCAGCATCTGAAGCACGGTTTCATGACAGTTTTTAGCTTTGATGATATGATGGAGCAAGACCAATGGGCCAGAAGACAGGTGAAGGAGTATTGATCAGATGGGTATTGTTGTCGGATTAATCATTTTAAGCGTCATGATGATCGTTCATGAATTGGGTCATTACCTTACGGGACGGCGTCTGGGCTTTGCCATAGAAGAATTTGCCATTTTTATGGGACCCGTATTATTTTCCTGGGAAAAGAAGGGAATCAAATACAGCATCAAGTTGCTGCCGATCGGCGCTTCTGTCCGTTTCGCCGGCGAATATCTGGATAATGACGAAGTGGACATGGATCCCAGCCATTTTTATAACCGGCCGAAATGGGCGCGGGCTATTGTTATCAGTACCGGTCCGGCGTTGAATCTTCTGTCCGGCGTTCTTGCTTTTTTCATCATGTTTGCGTCTTTTGGCTATACGATTCCGGTGATCGGGCAGATACAGAAGGGTACGCAGGCAGCTGCCGCGGGTCTTCAAACCGGAGACCGGATTTTGCGGGCTGACGGCGAAGCAATCCGGACGACTTTGGATTACAGCGGCCAGGAGATGTTTTTTTCGGATGATCAGACCGTGGACTTGCTTGTTCGCGGCAGCGACGGTCAAACCAGAACGGCTGTTTTACAGCCGGCGGTCAGCGATGTATATCGCCTGGGCATCCAGATCCGGGTCGACAACAGTCTGGGTACGGTTATCGAATCCGTCGACGCCGATTCAAACGGCGGTAATCCGGTTTTAAAAGCAAACGATATCCTGAAGGCTGCCAACGGCGTTCCGGCTGATGATCTGAACGCTTTTTCCGCGGCTGTCCAGGCCAGCGCGGGGAAGACGGTTGAGGTTACTATTCAGCGGGATGGCCAAGAAATGACGGTGGTCACGCAGCCGGCTTTGACTCAAGTCGTCAATGACCGCGGCATTACTTTCCAAAGCCAGACCGCAATTCTGCCGGCTATCGGGCAGTCGTTTCAGTGGTCCTGGTCAATTATTAAAGTCACTGTCCGCAGCATCGGGCTGATGTTTGCCGGCACCGTCAAACCGCAGGATACTTTATCCGGCCCGGTCGGCGTTGTCTCTCTGATCAGCGATGTAGTCACCCAGGAAGAACCGCTGGTTGACAAGATTTACCAGCTGCTCTGGATGTTTGCTTTGATATCGGTCAGCCTGGGTTTCATGAACCTGCTGCCGATACCGCCTTTGGACGGCAATCATTTGGTCCTGATCGGCGTGGAGGCGATCCGCCGCAAACGGCTGTCGGTAAAAATACAGAATCTGATCGGTCTGGTGGGTATTGGCATTATTGTCATCCTGGCCTTGGCCGGATTGTATTTTGACATCATGCGCCTGACCGGGAAATAACAGGCAGATTGAAGGGAATAGCCATGATTATCAGACACCAGACCCGTATGGTACAGGTTGGGCCTGTCCAGATCGGCGGACAGGCGCCTGTTGCGGTGCAGTCAATGAATAATACGGACACCCGCGATGTAAAAGCCACCCTGGATCAGATCCGCCGCCTGGCGGACGCCGGCTGTGAAATTACGCGGGTGGCCATCCCTGATCTGGAAGCCGCCGCGGCTTTAAAATCAATTAAACAGGCGTCTCCGCTGCCCGTGGTGGCCGACATCCATTTTGATTACCGGCTGGCTTTGGCGAGCATCGAAGCCGGCGCCGACAAAATCCGGATCAATCCCGGCAATATCGGTTCGCCGGATCGTCTGCGCCAGATCGCCGATGCGGCAAAAAGCCGCGGGATACCGATCCGGGTCGGCGTAAACGCCGGATCACTGGACCGCGGGATCCTGAAACGTTTCGGCGGCGTTACACCAGAAGCGATGGTCGAATCGGTTTTAGCGTCGGTCGCTTTGCTGGAAGATTGCCATTTTGATAACATGGTTTTATCGATCAAGGCTTCTGATCCGCTTTTAAATTTGGAGGCTTATCGTTTGCTGGCAGATAAAACGGATTATCCGCTGCATATCGGCGTGACCGAAGCCGGAACCCTGCGTGAAGGCATGATCCGGTCTGCCGTTGGTGTTGGCGCCTTGTTGGCGGCCGGCCTGGGCGATACGCTCCGGGTTTCGCTGACTGCCGATCCGGTCGAGGAAGTGCGGACGGCATTTAGCATTTTGCGCGCCCTGGACCTGCGCCGGCGCGGGCCGCGGCTGATCAGCTGTCCGACTTGCGGGCGCACGGAGGTTGATCTGCAGCGTATAGCTGCGGAAGTGGAAATGCGGCTGGCAGAATTCACACAGACTTTTACCGTAGCCGTGATGGGCTGCGCGGTGAACGGCCCGGGCGAAGCCAGACAAGCCGATATCGGTCTGGCCGGCGGCAAAGGGGAATTCCTCATTTTCAGACATGGCGAGGTGCTGCGCAAGGTGCCCGAAGCAGAGGCTGTCGACGCCCTGTTTGCTGAATTGCGCCTTATGTGCCGGCAGCAGGAAGATCACGCCAGACAGCAAGAGCCGGTTAAGGAGGGTCAATAATCGGAATGGCAGAGACATCTATTGCTACGTTCATCGATCAGGTCATTCCAGACCGCCAGTTATGTCAGGCTGCGTCGCTGATTAACGGACAGGTATGCGGCATGACTGTCCAGAATAATGGCCGGCTGTTGCTCAAATGCGATATGGAGGAACCTTGTCCGGCGGAACTGCTGTGTCGCCTGGAAGATGCTCTTGAACAGCATTTGCCGGCTGTTGAAGTCATTATCAGCCAGTCTCTGCCTGACGGCCTGCGCGACCAGGATCGCTGCTGTTATGCGGCCTCTCTGGCCCCCTGGCTGCTGCGCCATCTTGGGAAACAAGACGCGCTGAAAGCCTCGTTGTTGCGGCAGGCAACTTTCCGGGCCGGCGATAATTGTGTTGTCGTCGGACTGCATGATGCATGCCGCCCGCTTTTTGAAGATTCGGGGCTGGACGAGTTATCTGAATGGATGAACCGGCATACCGATCTAAAAACGCAATTTTGTCTGTCTGACGCCGGTCAGGGCAATCTGGCCGAATACACGCGGCAGCTCAATGAAGAACATCATCATGAGGCCAACCAGGCGTTAGCCGCCGCTCAGGCCTCACAGCCGATACAGCCCGGCCAGGCGGGACAGGCCGGCCAAACCCCTCATGCCGCAGCTGCCAAAAAGAACAACC
The DNA here is from genome assembly GCA_034927345.1 of Clostridiaceae bacterium. GTDB lineage: Bacteria > Bacillota > Clostridia > Saccharofermentanales > UBA5734 > JAYFQE01. The sequence goes on along the minus strand of JAYFQE010000003.1, from coordinate 66,057 downwards.
GCGCCGCGGCGGACCAGGCCAGACCGGAAGCGGCGGCAGGGAAGACAGACGACATGAAAAAAACGCCCAGGGCATGGCAGCGCCAGGTTAAGCTTCCCGGCGTTATCTGGGGGCGTGTCAACCCGGAATTAAAACGGGTCGCGATCGACACGCTGAACAGTGAAACCGGTCTGGCTTTGGTTGAAGGCGTGGTTTTTGATCTGGAGGTGCGGTCCATCAGCAACGGCACACGGATTTTATGCAAGTTTTCTCTGACCGATCTGACCAGTTCGGTCAGCTGCATTCTTTTTGCTAAACCGGATGACCAACAGCTGCTCGAGGAAAAACTGCAGGATGCTTATGTCCGGGTCGCGGCGGAAATCAATTTTGATTCGCAATATGCCAAGGATTTACAGGCAAAAGTAATCGGCTTGCAGGAAGCTGTCCGCCAGCCGCTCCGGCAGGACCAGGCGCCGGTGAAACGGATCGAGCTGCACGCCCATACCAAAATGAGCACCAAAGACGCGGTTTGCGATGCCGGCGATCTGGTTCGTCTGGCTGCGTCTTTCGGCCATTCGGCTGTAGCCGTGACCGATCATGGAATTGTGCAGGCTTTTCCGGACGCTGCCTCGGCCCGGTCGCTGCTGAAAAAACAAAAAACCGATATTAAAGTCATTTACGGTATGGAAGGCTACCTGGTCGACGACGGTCCGGCGACGGCCTGGCTGACCGAGGATGCCGATCTTGGCGACGGCTACGTCGCGGTCGATGTCGAAACGACAGGCTTGGACCCGGCGACGGATCGCGTGATCGAAGTGGCGGCTGTTCACTTTGTGCCTGACGGCCGGGGTGGGTTTTGTCCCGGCGATAAATGGGTCAGCCTGATCAATCCGGGTATTCCCGTATCGCCCAAATCTCAGGAATTGACCGGCATCAGCACGGAAATGATCCGGGATGCGCCCGCGCCCGTTACCGTTCTGCAGCAAGTGGCGGATTTTATCGGCAGCCGGCCGGTCGTGGCGCATAACGCTTTTTTCGATTTAAATTTTCTGCGTTATGAAGGATTCCGGGTTGCTGCCGAGGCTGAACCGCGGATAAAATTCAACCCGCCCTTGATTGATACGCTGGCTCTTTCGCGGCTTTTGCTGCCGGACCTGGCTAACCATAAACTGTCAACCGTATCCGGACATCTGCAGGTTGTCCTGGAAAATCATCACCGGGCGGAAGCGGATGCCCTGGCCTGCGGCTTGATTTTCAATGAATTATGGCGGCGCAGCGGCGCGGCCAATCTGGAAGACTTGAACAGGCTGGCCGGAAAGCTTCCTCAGGAGGCTGTCCTGGACCACAAGAAAGAAGTTTACCATATCATTTTACTTGCTGCCGATAGATTGGGTTTATATAACCTGTACCGGCTCGTTTCTTTGTCGCATACCCGTTATTTCCATAGCCGCCCGCGGATCCCGCGTTCTTTTCTGCAGTATTTCCGGGCCGGTTTGATTCTTGGCAGCGCCTGCGAGGCCGGCGAGATTTTCAAGTCCGTCATGCAGCTGTACCATGAATCCGGCAATGATCTCGAGAAGGCGGCCGGCCATCTGGGCGACCCGGAAATGGCCCGCCTGGCCCGCTTTTACGATTACCTGGAAATCCAGCCGATCTGCAACAACAGCTTTTACCTGCGCGACCCCCAGAGCGGATTGCGCAGCGACGAGGACCTGCGCAATCTGAACCGCCTGATCGTCCGTCTGGGCGACCGGTACCGGAAGACGGTATGCGCAACGTGCGACGTCCATTTCCTGGAAAAAAGAGACGGCGAGTTTCGCCGCATTCTGCTGACCGACATGGGTTATGCCGATGCCGATCAGCAGCCGGATCTGTATTTCCGGACTACCGAAGAGATGCTGGCGGAGTTTTCCTACCTGGGCGAAGCTGTATCGCGGGCGGTTGTTCTTGACGGACCGGCATCGGTCGCCGACAAAATCACCCCGGATCTGAAACCCTTTCCCGACGGTTCTTTCCCGCCGCTGATCGCTTCTGCCGCCGAGGAAATCAAGAATCTGACCTGGAGCAAGGCTCAGACTATTTATGGCCGGGACGGATTGCTGCCGGATGTTGTCCGGCAGCGAATCGAACGGGAGTTGAAATCAATTATCGACCATGGCTTTGCCATTATGTACTATATCGCCCACAAGCTGGTTAAGAAGTCCAATGATGACGGTTATATCGTCGGTTCCCGGGGTTCGGTCGGCTCATCTTTTGTCGCCACCCTGTGCGGCATCACCGAGGTCAATCCTCTGGCGCCGCATTATGTGTGCCCGGAATGCCACTATACCGAGTTCGACTCATCCGGACAATACGGATCCGGCTACGATCTGCCTGACCGGAATTGCCCGGAGTGCGGCGCGTCTTTCTTGAGGGAGGGTCAGGACATTCCTTTCGAGACTTTCCTGGGCTTTAACGGCGATAAGCAGCCGGATATCGACCTTAATTTTTCCGGCGAATACCAGCCGCGCGCCCATAAGTTTATTGAAGAAATGTTCGGCAGCAGCCATACTTTCCGGGCCGGCACCATCGGCGGTTATGCAGAAAAAAACGCCCAGGCAATTGTCCGCAAGTACTTCAAGGACAAGGACCAGTTTGCCACCCAGGCGGAAATCAGCCGCCTGTCCCGCGGCTTGATCGGCGTTAAGCGAACGACCGGCCAGCATCCCGGCGGCATTGTCGTTGTTCCCAAAGAATGGGAGGTTTTCGACTTTACGCCGGTGCAGCATCCGGCCGACAAGAGTGAAACCGGCACCATCACGACTCATTTCGATTTTAATGCCATGCATGATACGATCCTTAAGCTGGACATCCTCGGCCATGATGATCCGACTATGCTGAAAATGCTCAGCGATCTGACAGGCGTCGATGTTCTGACCATCCCGATCCCGGATGCCCGGGTCATGTCGTTGTTCCAGTCGACTGACGCCCTGGGGATCCCGGCGGGATCCTCGCCGATGGACTGCGCGACTTTGGGGCTGCCCGAGCTGGGCACTTTCATGGCCCGCGAAATGATCCGCGAAACAAAACCGACCCGCTTTTATGACCTGGTTCAGCTGATGGGCCTTTCCCATGGCACCGATGTCTGGAAGGGCAATGCCCAGGAACTGATTCGGGCCGGAACCTGTACGCTGGAACAGGTTATCGGCTGCCGCGACGGCATTATGACGGGTTTGATTTACAACGGCCTGCCGCCCAAAGCTTCCTTCGACATCATGGAACGCGTCCGCAAAGGCCGCGGCTTGCTGCCGGAACAGGAAGAACTGATGCACGAAAAGCAGGTGCCCGAGTGGTATATTGATTCCTGCAAAAAAATCCGCTATATGTTCCCGAAAGCGCATGCTGCGGCGTATACGATCTCTTCGCTGCGGATCGCCTGGTTTAAAATCAATTATCCGGAAGAGTATTATTGCGCTTATTTTACGGTCCGCGCCGATGAATTCGACAGCAGCCGGATGTGTCTGCCGGCCGATGAGGTGCGCCGCAGCCGGGAGAAGCTGCGCGCGGCGTTCCGGGATGAAGTCGACCGGGAGCAGCGGATCTACTATATTCTGGAATTGGTCGAGGAGATGCAGCTGCGCGGCATCGATTTCCTGCCGATCGATATTTATACCTCGGACGCGACCCGGTTCGTCAAGGAAGGGAAAGGCCGGATTCGCCCGCCGCTTAATGCCATTCCGGCGATCAGCGAAGCGATTGCCGGCCAGATTGTCGCGGCCAGGCAGGACGGGCCTTTTAAAACCCGCGAGGATCTGATGCGCCGTGCCGGGATCGGCCAATCGTCGATTGACACCCTGGCCGGAGCCGGCTGTCTCGAGAAAATGCCGGAAGCTGCCCAGATGAACCTGTTTGAATTGATGGGCGGCTGACGAAAATTTAACGTAACGCTCAGCCGGCCGTAAAAGCCGGCAGAAGATCTGCGAAAGGAGCCGGACATCAGTGGCGTCTTACTGCCGTATCGTCTTGCGCGAAGCAACCCGGTCTTTTGACCGCGAATATACCTACCTGGTGCCGGCCGAACTGAAAGGCAAACTGGCTGTCGGCAGCCGCATTGAAATTCCGTTTGGGGCGGGAAACCGCCGCGCGGAGGCCTTTGTGACGGCGGTCATGCCGGAGGCGGATTCCGATTTTACCATCAAGCCGGTTTTGGCGCTTCTGTCGGATAATCCGGTACTGCGGCCGGATCAAATGCATCTGGCCGCCCAGATGCGCAGCCGTTATCTTTGTACCTATGGCGACGCATTGAAATGCATGGTTCCTGCGGCTGTGGCGGCTGTTCATGAAAAAACCGTCCGCATGGCCGAACTCCAGGATCCGGCCGAGGCGGCCCAGCGGCTGGCCGACGGCGAGATAGAGCGGATCGGCCAGGTGCGGGTAATCGAATTGCTGCTCGACTGTGGCAGCGCGCCGCTCCAGGAAGTGATGCGCGCCTGCCAGGTCAGCCGTTCCGTTATAACCACACTGGTTAAAAAAGAATGGATCCGCCTCTATGAACAGGAATCTTTGCGTCAATTGCCTGATGAAGATCATTATGTCCAGACCGAACCCTTTGAACCGAATGAAGGGCAGGACCGGGCCATTAAGCGCATCAACCAGGCAATGCGGGCCTGTGAGCAAAACAACGCCGGCTGTCAGGAGTATGTTCTTTTCGGAATAACCGGCAGCGGCAAAACCGAAGTCTATCTGCAATGTGCCCGTACCGCTGTCGATCTGGGCCGCGGCGTGATCATCCTGGTGCCGGAAATTTCCCTGACGCCACAGATGATCAGCCGTATCCGCTCGCGCTTCGGATCTGGCGCCGCCGTGTTGCACAGCCGCCTGACGCCGGCGGAGCGCCATGACCAGTGGCAGCGGATCCTGCGCCGGGACGTTCAGGTCGTCGTTGGCGCCCGTTCGGCCATTTTTGCGCCTTTGCCGGATATTGGACTGATCATCATTGATGAAGAACAGGAATCCTCATATAAATCAGAAACCCACCCCCGCTACCACGCCCGGGATATTGCCCGGCTGCGCGCCAAAGAGCAGGGCGCCGTCCTGATTCTCGGCTCGGCTACGCCGTCGGTGGAAAGTTTTCAGCGCTGTGAAACCGGCCAGGCCATCCGTCTGGATTTGCCGGAACGGATCGGCGAAGCCGGCTTGCCGCAGACGACAATCGTCGACATGAAGCAAGAATTGATCGCCGGCAACCGCAGCATTTTCAGCCGCGGGCTGCGTCAGGCGCTGACCCGGGCGTTCGACGCCGGCCATCAGGCCATCATTTTCTTGAATCGGCGCGGATACGCCGGCTTTCTCCTGTGCCGCCAATGCGGTCATGTTGTTAAATGCCGTTCCTGCAGTGTTTCGCTGACCAGCCATCAGAATCCGCATGCCCGGCCTGATGATCCTGACGGCGGTATTCGGATGATCTGCCATTATTGCGGCCGGATTACGCGCCCGCCCCGTACTTGTCCGGTTTGCGGCAGCGAGCGGATCGGACGTTTCGGAGCCGGAACCCAGCAGGTGGAAGAATTGTTCAACCAGGAATTTGCTCCGTACCGCGCGCTGCGGATGGACCAGGATACGACGGTCGGCCGCCTGTCCCATGCCAAGCTGCTGGATCAGTTTGCCCGGCGGGAAGCCGATGTTCTGATTGGGACGCAGATGATCGCCAAGGGCCATGATTTTCCCAATGTGACGGTTGTCGGCATCCTGGCCGCCGACTTGATGCTAGGCCTTTCTGATTTCCGTGCCGCCGAACGGGCTTTCCAGCTGATCACACAGGCTGCCGGCCGCGCCGGCCGCGGCAATGACGCCGGCGAAGTCCTGATCCAGGCCTATAATGTCGATGATTATGCGGTCCGGTACGCGGCGGCGCAGGATTATCCCGGCTTTTTCCGCCAGGAGATCGCCTATCGCCGCCTGATGCAATATCCGCCGTTCGGTTCGATTTGCGCCATGACGCTTTCAGCAGCGCAGGAACGCCTGACCCGGGACAAATGCCTGGAGCTGGCGTCCGCTTTAAAGGCCAGACGCGAAAGCGAACCGGCCTTTCAGGACATTTTGCTGATGGACCCGGCCCGGGCGCCGATATACCAGATCAAAGACCGCTATCGCTGGCGGTTGGTTCTCAAAGGCCCTGACACGGCTGTTCTGGCTGCTTTTTTATCTCCGGTTGCGGATCGGTTCGATTTTGGCAAAACGGTCCTGGCCATGGATATGGATCCTTATAACATGATGTAGTTCTTTAAATGGCGGGCCGGGTGTAACAAGATTAACAGATCATTCAAAACGCATCTGGTATAATAGCAATCAAGGTTATGAAATTACCGGGGGAAACCGGTCCGGAAAGGGCGGATGCTTATGGCACTGCGACAAATTGTAAAAGAGGGCGACGAAGTTTTACGCAAGGTCAGCCGGGAGGTCGGACAGATCGACGACCGGCTGCAGATCTTGATCGACGATATGCTGCAAACCATGTACGCCAATAATGGCGCCGGGCTTGCCGCACCGCAGGTGGGCGTCCTGCGGCGCGTTTTTGTCATGGATGTTCAGGACGGCACAGGCGCCCATGTGATGATCAATCCACGGATCATATCGGCGTCGGGCTCGCAGATCGCCCACGAGGGCTGCCTTTCAATCCCCGGTTTATGGGGCGATGTCGAACGGCCGGCCAGCCTGGTTATGGAAGCGACCGACCGCCAGGGCCGGCAGATTACGCTTAATGCCGCCGGCATGCTGGCGGTTTGCGCCAGCCATGAATATGACCATCTGGACGGTATCCTTTTCCGGGATAAGGTCAAGGGGGAATTGACTTCCGAATGAAAACCCGCATTGTTTACATGGGCACGCCGGAATTTGCCGTTTTGCCGCTGCAGGCGCTGCTGGAACAGGGCTGCTCTGTCGTCGGCGTCGTTTGTCAGCCGGATCGGCCGCAAGGCCGGCATATGCGTTTGGAGCCGCCGCCGGTTAAAAAGCTGGCTGCCGCCCGGGGCATCCCCGTCCTGCAGCCGGAGAAAGTCCGGACGCCCGATTTTGAAGCGGCTTTGCGCGCTTTGAATCCTGAACTGATTGTTACCGCGGCTTATGGCAGGATCTTGCCGCCCAATATTCTGGCTGTCCCGCGATACGGCTGCCTCAATGTACACGCCTCGCTTTTGCCGGCATACCGCGGCGCGGCGCCGATCCAGTGGAGCTTGATCAAGGGTGAGCGTGAGACCGGCGTCACCATCATGCTGATGGATGAAGGCATGGACACCGGCGATATTCTGGTACAGGAAAAGATGGCTATCCCGGAAGATATGGACGCCGCCTGCCTGTCCGAGCAGCTGTCCAGGCTTGGCGCCAGGATCCTGCCGGAAACCGTGGACCGCTGGCTGGCCGGGACGCTGCAGCGCCGGCCGCAGAATGCTGCCGACGCCAGTCCGGCGCCGCTGATGAGCCGCGAAGCCGGTCAGGTCGACTGGACGATGACCGCGGAGCAGATTCATAATCTTATCCGCGGCACATATCCCTGGCCGGGCGCCTATACCTGGTGCGGCGATAAGAAACTAAAGATCCATCGGGCCGGGATCAACCGGGATCCGGAAATCTGCCGGACCGCCGCGGGCCTTCCGGCCGGAACTCTTTGCGTTTGCGGCGCCGGAACGATGAGCGTGGCCTGCGGCGAAGGTGTTCTGGACCTGCTGGAGATCCAGTCAGAATCGGGCAAACGGCTGCATTGTCGCGACTGTGCCCATAATTACCGCCTTGGACAGAAAATGGGAGGTGGCAGCCATGTTGATTAACTTGGTTGGATTCGGTCAGACCGCCGGTCTGTATTATGGTCTGGACATCTGGTATCTGGTTCTGATCATTCCGGCCTTGCTGCTGAGCCTGCTTGCCCAGGCCGGCGTCAAGGGGACCTTTAATAAATACAGCCGGATCATGGCTCGCTCCGGAAACACAGGCCAAAGCGCTGCCCGGCGGATTTTAAATCAGAGCGGGCTTTCTTTTGTCACCGTGGAAAAAACACCCGGCCAGCTGACTGATCATTATGATCCGCGCACTCAGGTGCTGCGCCTGTCCGAATCAACCTGCGACAGCCCGTCCATCGCGGCCATCGGCGTAGCCGCCCATGAAGCCGGTCACGCCATCCAGCATGACGAAGGATATCTGCCCAACAAGATCCGCGGCGCGCTGGTGCCGGTTGCCCAGATCGGTTCGGCGTTCGGCCCCTATCTGGCCTTCTTTGGGATATTCCTCAGTATTCCGGTTTTAATCAACGCCGGCATTCTGCTTTTTGCCGGAGCCGTGCTGTTTTATCTGATCACGCTGCCGGTCGAGTTTAATGCCAGCCGGCGGGCTATCCGGATTCTGGAAGACCAGAATCTGTTAACCGACGAAGAACTCGGCGGAGCCCGCAAAGTCTTGCGCGCGGCCGCCATGACCTATGTCGCCTCGGCGATCATGTCTTTTGCCAGCCTTTTGCGGCTGATCCTGCTGTCACGAGGCCGCGATGACCGCCGCCGCTGATGCCGCTCCGGACCATAAACCCATTCGGCGTAAACGTTCGGCCGACCAGGCCCGCCTTGCCGCCGCGCGGATTTTGCAGGCGGTTCTTGAGGAAGGCGCCTATGCCAATCTCAGCTCTGCCGTTATCTTAAATAATCATCGTCTGTCTCCGCTTGACCGCCGATTTGCTTCAGCGCTGGTTTATGGCACCTTGAGCCGTATTACGACGATCGACTGGCTTCTGGGCAAGGTCAGCCGCCGGCCGTTGCCGAAGCTTGACCCCTGGGTACGCACGCTGCTGCGGATGGGCGTCTGGCAGCTTTACTGGGGCCGCAGTATTCCCGCGCCGGCGGCAATCGACGAAAGCGTCCGCCTGGCCGGCGAACGCGGCAATCAGGCAGCCCCCGGCTATGTCAACGCCCTGCTGCGGCAGCTGGCCAGAGAGCCGGTGGCGATCCCTGAAAACAACTGGCCGGTGCGGACAGGCTTGCCGTCGGAACTATTCGGCTATTTACGCAAATGGTACGGTCAGCCGGAAGCCCTTGCGTTGGCGGAAACTTTTTTACAGGACGACAGCCGGATTACCGTTCGCGCTAATCTTCTGCGGATTACAGCCGAACAGCTGACGGCTGTTTTGCAGGCCGACGGCGTGGACGCCGCGCGCGGCCTTTACTGTCCGGAAGCCGTGTCGCTGGATCTGCAGGGCCGCCCGCTTGATCGGCTCGCCGCCTATCGGGACGGCCTGATGACAGCCCAGGACGAGGCCGCCATGCTGGTCGGCCGGGTTGCCGATCCCCGGCAGGGCTGGCAGATCGTCGACTTGTGCGCGGCGCCCGGCGGTAAAACCTGCCATCTGGCGGAACGGACGGCCAACCGCAGTCCCATTCTGGCCCTCGATATCCATCCCGAACGCCTGAAGCTGGTTGACGAGCACGCGAAACGCCTTGGCCTTACGGCGATCAGTTGTCTGACCGCCGACGCGTCTGCGGACGATCCGGACGACCGGATTGCCGCGGCCGATCTGGTCCTGGCCGATGTGCCGTGCAGCGGCCTTGGCCTTTTGGGCCGCAAACCGGAGATCCGCCTGCATATGAACCATGAACGGATCCTGGACTTATATCCGCTTCAGGCCGCGATTCTCCGCCGCGCCGCCGCCCTGACCAAACCGGGCGGCATCCTGATCTACAGTACCTGCACCATAAACCCGGCGGAAAACATAGAACGGATACACGCTTTTCTTCAGGAGCAGGCGGGGCTTTTCCGCCTGGAACCCATTGATGACAAGATACCGGCCGCCTTACTGCAATATCCCGATCTGGCTGAAGAAGCCGCTGCCGGCTGGCTGCAGATCCTGCCGCACCGGCATAAACTGGACGGTTTTTTTATCGCCCGGCTGAAACGAGGAACATGATGATCTCAAAACGTTTTATTTATGATTTAAATTTAAGTGAATGGCAAGCCTGGATGCAAGAACATAACCTGCCGGCCTATCGGGCCGGGCAGATCAACCAGTGGCTGGCCCGCGGAGCACGGTCGATCGACGATATGTCTGATCTGCCGAAAGACCTGCGCGCCCTGATAGCCGATTCATTTCTGGTCGAAGGCCTTGTACTGGAGCAAAAGCTGCAATCGAAACTTGATGATACGGCTAAATACATATTCCGGCTTGCCGACGGCAATGTCATCGAGAGTGTTCTGATGCATTATCATTACGGTTATTCGGTTTGCATATCGTCGCAGGCCGGCTGCCGGATGGGCTGCACCTTCTGCGCTTCGACCGGAGCCGGATTCGGCCGCAGCCTGACCGCCGGAGAGATGCTGGCGCAGGTGGCGCTCATCGCGCGCGAATGCGAAAACCGGATCGGCCATGTCGTTGTGATGGGCATCGGCGAACCTTTTGACAATTATGATCAGCTGATTATTTTTTTACACCGGATCAATGACCCGCGCAGCCTGAATATCGGCATGCGTCATATTTCCGTGTCAACTTGCGGTCTTGTGCCTGAGATGCTAAAATTCACAGATGAAGGTCTGCCGGTTACGCTATCCGTATCCTTGCACGCGCCGAACGATACGATCCGGCGCCAGCTGATGCCGATCGCCAGCCGGTATGATTACGGTCAGCTTATGACGGCGTGCCGCCGCCATGTGAACAGGACGGGAAGACGCATCTCGTTTGAATACTCGATGTTCAACGGGGTCAATGACCGGCCGGAACACGCGGCGGAATTGGCGGAACAGCTGAAGGGCCTTCTGTGTCATGTCAATCTGATACCGGCCAACGAGATCGACGGCGGCCGCTATCAACAGAGCCGGCAGACGACTGTGCAGATTTTTCAGGATCGCCTGGCACGCTCCGGCGTCAACGCTACCGTACGCCGTGAATTGGGATCGGATATTATGGCTGCTTGCGGCCAACTAAGGAGACGAATCGAAGCATGCGGGAATCCTTAACCTGCGGCGCATCAACCCATGTCGGTCTGGTGCGTGCCAATAATGAAGACAGCTATGCTGTTCTGGATCATGAAGGCGGCTATCCATATGCCCTGATCCTGGCCGACGGCATGGGCGGCCATCGCCGCGGCGAGCTGGCCAGCCAGATTGCCGTCGATTATGTCCGCGAACGGCTGTCCGAAGAATTTAAAATGCATGTTAACGCCAATGAATTGAGCCGTCAGCTGACCGATACGGTTGAAAAGGCCAATGTTAAGGTTTATCTGGGCTCGCTGAGCGATGAAGAGAACCGGGGTATGGGCACGACGCTGACCCTGGCTGTTTTTTTGCCCGATCAGCTGCTCCTGGCCCATGTCGGCGATTGCCGGGCTTACCTGCTGCGGGGCGATGATTTGCGTCAGCTGACCGTCGATCACACCCTTGTCCAGGAACTGGTCAATGCCGGCAGCCTGACGCCTGCCGAATCCCTGCAGCATCCGCGCCGCAATGTCCTGACCCGCGCTCTGGGCATTCCTGAGTATTTGCAGCCGGATATCATGACCATACCCCTCCATGAAGGCGACCGGGTGCTCTTGTGCAGCGACGGCCTTCATGGTTCTGTCGCGGAAACGGCTATCCATAATTGTATGAAAAAAGAGAAAACACCCGTCGAGCTGGCAGAAAGACTGGTGGCTCTGGCTTTGGAAGCCGGCGGCGAAGATAATATCACGGTTCTGGCTGCATATGCCTGACCAGAAACGCAAAGCGGAGGATAGGAAATGAATTCAAATAGGCATCAGGTTCCGGCCGGCACCGTTATTGGCGGCCGTTACAATATAATCAGACCGCTGGGGCAAGGCGGTATGGCCTATGTCTATCTGGCTGACGACCAATTGGCCGGCGGTCAGGTCGCAATCAAAATCATGAAGGAAGAACTGACGCATGATCCGGAGTTCGTCAAGCGGTTCGACACGGAAGCTAAAGCGGCGTCCAGCCTGGATCATCCCAACATTGTCAAAGTTCTGGGTTACGGGCAGGACGACGACCTGCGCTATATCGTCCAGGAATATGTGGAAGGATCGACCCTGAAAGACCTGATACAGACGCGCGGAGCTTTAAACTGGCAGCTGGCGGTTCCGTTGGCCATCCAGATCGGACTGGCCCTGGAGCATGCCCATCGCCGCGGCGTCGTCCATCGCGACATTAAGCCGCACAATATTCTGATTACGCCGGATATGATCGCCAAAGTGACAGATTTTGGCATTGCCCGCGCCGTCAATACCAATACGATCACCCTGACCAGCGGCGTAACCTTCGGCTCTGTCCATTATTTCTCGCCGGAACAGGCCCGGGGCAGCCTTGTCGGGGAAAAATCCGATATTTACTCGCTGGGCATCATGCTTTACGAGATGGTTACCGGCCAGGTTCCTTTTGACGGCGAAACATCCGTTGCCGTCGCGATCAAGCATCTTCAGGAAATGCCGCCTCTGCCGTCGAGCCTGCGCGGCGATATCCCGAGCGGGCTGGACAGCATTATTCTCAAATGCATCCAAAAATCACCGGAAAACCGCTATTCCGACGCCCGCGAACTGGTTGACGAACTGGACGCTTTCATGGTCGATCCGGATGGCGTTTACGGCATCGTCAACAACAATCTGGACCGGGACGGCAATACCACCGCCATCGGTCTCAGCCGCCCGGAGCCGAATTACAATAAGCTGCGTGAAATCGAGCACACCATCAGCGACCGGCGCCGTTCGCGCCAGCGTGATCTGGCGATTGTCATCGGCATTATTGTTTTGTCGATTGCGTTTTTAACGGCGATCGGCATCTGGGGCTGGCAGAAAATCCAGGACAGCATCCACCAGACGTCCAGTTCGGAGTTTTTAGTGGAGAATTACATCGGCCTGGAACTGGATGATGTGAAAAAGATTCTCGATGACGCCGGCGTAACCTATAAATATGAATATAAGGACGATACGACGGCCAACGAAGGAATTATCGTCGATCAGAGCCCGACAGCCGGCATTACCATCAAACCGGGCGGCGGCACGGTCCTGATGTTATATGTCAGCGGCGGCCAGAATATGATAGAGCTGCCCGATTACAGCGGCCAGACCTATACCGTCGCCAAAGCCGAACTGGAGCAGACCTACGGCTTTCATGTCACAACGGCTTATGAGTATTCCGATATGTTCGACAAAGGACAGGTTATTAAGACGATGCCGGCCGCAGGCCAGAGCGCTCCCAAAGGCAGCGACATTGTCCTCTATATCAGCGACGGGTCATCGAAAATGATTATGCCGGATCTGACCGGAAAAACCTTCCTGGAAGCGAAAGAAGAACTGGTTAAGCTGAATCTGGTTCTCGGTCCGCTGAACAGCATGTCCGTTGACCCGGTGACCGGTCTGACGGTTGATGTGCCGGAGAACGACCGGTATATCATCAAACAGAATCCTGTCGGCGGCAGTGAAGTCCGCACCCAGTCTGTCGTCGGCTTCACCTATGGCACCAAGCTGGATTGGGATCAGTTCTTGAATCCGACCCCTGTTCCGACCCCCATTCCGACTCCGACGCCTGAGCCCACCCAGGCTCCGACCAGCGAGCCGACCCCGGTCCCGACGGAAACAACGCCGCCTACGACGCCAACGACTTCGCATGAAACGACCGGGACAGCTGCGCCGTCGCAAACCGGTGTTACGCCACCATGAATACCGCCTGCCTGACCGGCCGGATCTTGCGGGGCATCGGCGGTCTGTACCGGATCGCCCCTGCAGCGGGCGAACCGGTTCTGGCCAGCGCCCGCGGCCTTTTACGCAAAAAAGGCATGGCTCCGACAGCCGGCGACTGGGTCGATTATCAAGCCAGCGGCGATCCGGACCGCCCCTGGCGGATCATGACGATCCATCCCCGGCATAATTACCTGGTCCGGCCGACCGTTGCCAACCTGGACGGTTTGTTCATTGTTTTGTCTGCCGCCGATCCGCCGCCCGACTTCTTTCTGGCAGACAAATTGCTGGCTTTATGCAAGATCCATCAGATAGAACCCTGGATCTGCCTGACGAAAACGGATTTATCCGATGGGATGACCGATATATTGGCTTCGTATCGTCCGGTTGGCTGCCATTTGCTGGAGACATCGCCTGAGGACGAATCCGGTCTGGCCGGCCTGAAAGACTGGCTTGCCGGCCGCACCGCCTGCCTGGCCGGCCAATCCGGCGTCGGTAAATCGACCTTGCTGAACCGCTTATGCGGCGAAGATATTATGCCGGTCGGCGATTTGAGCGAAAAAATCGGCCGCGGCCGGCACACAACGCGTGAAGTCGTCTTTTTTCCTTGCGCCGGCGGCTATCTGGCCGACACACCCGGCTTCAGTTCGCTGGAACTGGACGAACTCGGCGTTGACGGCCGCGACTTGCCGCTCGGATATCCGGAGATGCTGGAGGCCGCCGAGCATTGCCGTTTCAGCGGCTGCCGCCATCTGGGCGAATTAGGCTGCGCTGTGCCCGCGAGCGGCATCGATCCTGAACGGCTGGCCCGTTATCGGACCTTACGCAAACAATTAGACATCATGGGGCCCAATACCCCGAGGAGGAGTTCTAGTGATACCTGGATATGAAAAAACCCAAGGAAAACTGTTACTGTGCCCGTCGATTCTCTCGGCTGATTTTGCCGCGCTGGGCGAGGCGGTCGATCGGGTGGCCGATACTGCCGACATGATCCATGTCGATGTGATGGACGGCCATTTTGTTCCCAACATCACCATCGGTCCGCCGGTAGTGGCGGCTTTGCGCAAACGCAGCCGTTTGCCGCTGGATGTTCATCTGATGATCGAAAATCCGATCCAGTGGATCGAACCCTTTGTTCAGGCCGGCGCCGACAGCCTGGTCGTTCATGCCGAAGCCTGCCCGCACTTGCTGCGCGCGCTGCAATTGATTTCCGCGGCCGGCTGCACCGCCGGCGTAGCGATCAATCCGGGAACATCGCTGCAGATCATCGAAGAAGCGCTGCCCTTTGCCGACATGGTTCTGCTGATGACCGTCAACCCGGGCTTCGGCGGACAGAAATACATTCCGGGCATGCTCAGGAAAATCAGCCGCCTGCGCCAAATGCTCGATCAGTTGAACCGCCCGGTGCATCTGGAGATAGACGGCGGCCTGCACCCCGGCAACATCCGGGAAAACTACCGCGCGGGAGCGGATATGATCGTGGTCGGCAATGCGGTTTATGGACAGCCTGATCCTGCCGCCGCTTTACAGGGGCTCCGGCAGTGCGTTATGTAATTGTTCTTTCCGGCGACATCCGCGATGACGAAGCGGCGCGGGCCTGGCTGACCGGCTCGGACCGCGTCATCTGCGTCGATGGCGGCGCCCGGCATCTGCATCGGCTGGGGTATGCGCCGGATCTGCTGATTGGCGACCTTGATTCCATCAGTCCGGACGATCTGGCCTGGATTTCTGAAAAAAGAATACCGATTATGCGTTATCCGGTTGAAAAAGACGCCACGGACGCCGAACTGGCTTTGACTTATGCCGCCGGGTGTTTGCCGGATCTCCGCCGGGATCATGAACTGGTTGTCCTGGCGGCCCTGGGCAGCCGGCCCGACCATGTGCTGGCCAATCAAATGCTGGCGGCCGGCCTGGCCGGTCAGGGCTGGCGTCTGATCCTGACCGACGGCGTCAGCCGCGTCTACACCCTCGCCGGCGGCCAGACGCTGCATCTGAGTTTGCCTGCGCCGGCGGCCGGCCTAAAGTGGTCTTTATCGGCGATTCCCATAACGGCTGTGGCGGCCGGCCTGACTTATCAGGACGGTCTGGCTTATCCGCTGCAGCGCGCAACACTGACCCTTGGCAGCAGCCGGGGCGTCAGCAACTCGTTTACCGGAGTGCCGGAAGTGGAGATCAGTCTGGAAGAAGGCGTCATTCTTCTGATTGCGACGCCGGAACAGTAAAACGGCCGGCCGGCGGCCGGCCATCGGTCAATTCAAGCCGTATTCGCGGCCGATAGCCTGGAAAGCTTGGGCTGAGTTGCGGATACAGATCTCGCTGGCGGCAAAACAGAGCCGGACATGTCCCGGAAACCAGAAACCGCTTCCGGGAACTAAAAGAACCCGGTGGCGGGCGCAGGTATCGGCGAATGCCACATCGTCGTCGATCGGCGCGCGGGGAAACAGATAGAGCCCGCCTTCCGGCGAATCCACGTTGAATCCGGCGCGGCGCATGATGTCAACCAGCATATCGCGGCGGCGCTCGTACAAGGCGATATCGACCCGCGCGTCGACAGTTCGTTCGATCACTCTCTGGAACAGTGCGGGCGCGTTGACATAGCCGAGGACCCGGTTGCAGTAAGCGGCGGCCTGGACCAGACGTTCATAGTCATCGCAGCGCGGGCTGATTGCCAGACAGCCGATCCGTTCGCCCGGCAGGGAAAGAGATTTGCTCCAGCTGGTGCAGATGATCGCCTGTTCAATATTAGCCAGTGTGGAAGGGACAATGTGGCCGTCATAAGCCAGTTCGGCGTAAGGTTCATCCGACAGCAGATAAATGGTATGCCCGGCCGACCGCAAGACCCGGTCCAGATCACGCAGCAGCGTTTCCGGATAGATCTTTCCGGAAGGATTGTTCGGCGAGTTGATAATGACCGCTTTCGTCCGCGGGGTGATCGCCCGGCTGATGGCAGCCAAATCAGGCAGCAGCGTTTGCGGATCGTTTTTGACGACAACCGGAACGCCGCCGTGATTATCAATATAGGAAAGATACTCGAAAAAGAACGGCGCCAGCACGAGTACTTCGTCGCCGGGATTGAGCAGCGCTTTTAAGATGACGTTAAGCGCGCCGGCCGCTCCGACCGTCATGCAGATGCTGCCGGCGGGAATATCCATGCCGGACTGCCGGCTGATCTTGCCGGCGACGGCAGCCTGCGTCGCGGCATAACCGGCATTGCTCATATAGCCATGCAGCCCGGGGGCCGATTCGGCCGCCAGCTGGCGCAGGGCGTCAATAACCGCCTGCGGCGGCTCAAGGTCCGGATTGCCCAAACTGAAATCAAAAACCTGATCGGCGCCATAAAGCGCTTTCAGACGGTTTCCTTCTTCGAACATCCTCCGGATCATCGAACCTTTGCTCATATTGACGGCGATTTTTTCAGCAATCATGCTTAGCCTCCTGGATAGTCAGGCCGGTTTGGCGGCCTTTTCGATCACGATATCACAAAAAGACTTGACAGACAAGCGTTTGCCGCTTAAAATACCTTTGATAGCAAGCAGAGGCATCCGCTTCTCACCTCAAGCAAAGCGAAGAGGTTTATAGCAGATTCATCGGAAGAATGACTTTCATGATTGAGCTGGAGCGGATGTACGGGCGTCGGCTCATTTTTTATTTTGGGGGGTGTATTCTTATCGGCAAGCAAAGCAGCGGTCTGCTGATCAATGAGGAGATCAGATTCCAAAGAGTGCGACTGATTGAAAGCGATGGCAGCATGGTGGGCGTTGTTCCCATAGCTGAGGCGAGAAAAAGAGCAGAGGATCAGGATCTGGATTTGGTTTTGATTTCAGCTCAGGCAGATAATCCAGTCTGCAAAATCATGGACTATGGCAAGTACATGTTTGAGCTCGCCAAGAAAGAACGTGAAGCCAAAAAGAACCAAAGAGTGACGGAAATCAAGGAAGTCGGCCTTAAGCTGACGACCGAGGAGCACGATTTCGGATACAAGACCAAGAATGCCTGCCGGTTCCTGCAGGATGGAGACCGGGTCAAGGTTGTCATCAAATTCCGCGGACGCGAAATGGCTTACATCAGCCGGGGATATGAGGTCATGAAACAGTTTATCGAAGCTTGCAAGGACGTCGGGCAAGTGGATCGTGACCCCAAGGTTGAAGGCCGAAATATGGTGATGTTCCTGGCGCCCCGCAAAAACTGATTGCAGCGCATGAGTTCACAATAAGGGAGGAATTGCATATGCCGAAACAAAAAACACACAGCTCATCAAAAAAGAGATACAAGGTGACCGGAACCGGTAAAGTGATGCGGTCTCAGGCGTACAAAAAGCATATCCTGACCAAGAAATCAACCAAGAGGAAACGCAATCTGCGCAAATCCGTCGTTGTTTCATCGGTCAACCAGCATACGATCCGTCAGCTTATTCCCTATATGTAAGCAGACACCCTGATTCCAAGATGCATGTAACGGGAGGGTTCCTAGATGACTAGAGTAAAGAGATCCGTCAGAACGAAAGCACGCCACAAGAAAATATTGAAATTGGCCAAAGGTTATTTCGGCCATAAGAGCAAGCTCTTCAAGGTAGCAAATCAACAGGTCATGAAATCCTTGAGCTATGCTTACCGCGATCGCCGCAATAAAAAACGCGAGTTCCGCAAACTGTGGATAACCCGCATCAACGCTGCCGCCCGTTTGAACGGCCTGTCTTACAGCCGTTTCATGAACGGACTCAGCCGCGCTCAGATCCAGCTGGACCGCAAGGTTCTGGCCGACATCGCGGTCAAAGATCCGGCCGGTTTTACCGCGCTTTGCGATAAGGCCAAAGCGGCTTTATAAGTTGAAAATCGGCTCCGTTTCGGCGGAGTATGCAAACAAACGCGGTCAGTTCCCGATATGGGACTGGCCGCAAGACATTTTTCAAAGCATTGGACGGGTTTTTGCCCGTCCTTGCAGCATTAAAGGAAAAACATCATGGAACGCATCATCAGTCGCGCCAACCCCAAATACAAGAACCTGTTGACTGTCAGCCGCCCTCGCCAGAGCCGGCCGGCGGGCCTGGTTTTCCTTGAGGGCAGCCGACTGTGCCAGGATGCGCTCGAATCCGGTGTTGTCGCGGAAACCGCGATCCTTGCTGATGGCGCCGGCGTTGCCGCGCGTCAGATTGTCGATCAACTGCCCGGACAAGTATCCCGATACAGTATGCCGGATACCTTATTTGCCGGCCTATGCGATACGGAACATCCCCAGGGCATTGCGTTGGTCTGCCGTTCGCCGGTCCTGGAAAATCCGGCCGGCCCGCCGGACAGTCAAGGCCTGTATCTGATTGCCGAGGGCTTGCAAGATCCGGGCAACCTGGGCACTTTAATCCGTACGGCCGATGCTTTTGCCTTCAACGGCGTGATTATTACCGATGGTACGGTCTGGCCGATGAACGCCAAGGTTTTGCGGGCGGCTATGGGCTCCTGCTTCCATATCCCTTTACTGATGATGCCGGATATCCGGACGATCGCTGCCTGGCTGGCTTTAGCCGGAATCCCTTTGCTGGCCGCCGATTCGCGGGGCCGGGTACTGGAGCGTACAAGCTGGCCGCCAAGCGCCGCGCTGGTTATCGGCAACGAAGCGCATGGTCTGAGCGAAACGGCCTGCGCGGCCTGCCAGATTCTCGTCCGCATCCCGATGCCGGGGAAAGCCGAGTCTCTGAATGCGGCGGCAGCTGCGTCGATTTTAAGTTATGAACTTATGATTGCCCGGCGCGGCTCGAATTTTAGCTGATGCGTTGCAGATGTTAACAGGAATTTAATGAGCACCAATACATAAGTATGGCATAATCGTTTATGAGGTGAGAAAGTATGCAAATTATCATCATCGGCTGCGGTAAAGTCGGCTCATCGCTGGCTTCCGCATTAGTCTCTCAAGGACACGATGTCGTTATCGTCGAAAGTGACAGCCAGCTGATTCAATCGGCTGCCGATCTGGATTGTATCAAGATAACCGGCGTGCCGATCGACCGCGATGTTCTTCGTCAGGCCGGCGTTGAAACTGCCGATGTAATTTGCGCAGTGACCCAGAATGACAATATCAATATCATGGTCGCGCAAATCGCGGCGGAAATCTTCCATGTTGAGAAAATAATCACCCGGATTTTTAATCCGCGCAGCCGCCAGGTTTTTGACGAATTTGGCTTAAATACGGTGTGTTCCACCGATCTTACGGTTCAGGCTTTTCTGCGCAAAATTGCCGGCGAAGAGAAGGAACAATATCAAAAAGTCTACGATACGAATGTTCTTTATACCAGCGTTCCGATCGATGTAAATTTGATCGGCGAAGAAATAACCGATCTGTCAACCGACACCGGCAAATTGATCTTCGGTTTGCTGCGGCGCGGCCGTTTGCTCCTGGCGGTACCCGGCTTGAGAGTATTAGCCGGCGATGAACTGGTTTTAGCCGATCTGCAGTGAGGAAGAAGGTATTGTAAATGAAAATATTTATTGTTGGCGGCGGCAAGCTCGCTTATTATTTGATTAAGACTCTGCGCCCTTACCGGCATGATATATCGATCATCGAACAGCAAAAAGACGTTTGTGAACGGATTGCCACCGATTTTGACGAGGTTAATGTCTATAACGGCGACGGAACCAGCATTCAGATGCTGGAAGAAGTCGATTGCCGTCGCGCCGACTTCTATATTGCCGTAACCGGCAAAGACGAGAATAACCTGGTCGGCTGTGAAATTGCCAAAAAGCGTTTTCACGTCAAAGTGACCGTTGCCCGTGTCAACAACCCGAAAAATGTCGAAATGTTCAACCGCCTTGGCGTCGACCGCGTCTATTCGAGCACCCAGATTCTCGCCGACATCATTGAGCAGGAGATTGACTACATCGGCATGCGGGTCGCGTTTTCCATCGAAAAAACCAGCAAGTCTATTGTCGAATTCAAACTCTCGCCTCATTCGGCCGCCGTTGGGAAAACCTTGCTGGAATACGATTTCCCCGGATCCAGCAAAGTTGTCTTGCTGACGCGTGAAGACGGAACCGTCGAAATGCCGGGCGGCGATCTGGTTATGCACCCGGGCGATATGATGCTTTTGGTTTGTGATGAAAGTGAATATGATTCTATCTGGAAAATGATGGTTCGCTGACATCTGTAGGAGAAAAGTTATGATCGTTGTTAAGAAAAATCATCCTGTTCTGGCCGGGCACTGGCTTAATGCCAAGCCGGTCCGGATTATCGCCACCTCGTTTTTACTGGTTATTCTGACCGGCGGCCTGTTGCTAACCCTGCCGGCGGCCTCGCGCGACGGCCGGAGCATCGGTTTCCTGCAAGCGCTTTTTACCGCCACCTCAGCCACCTGCGTGACCGGTCTGGTTACCGTCGACACCGCCACGCACTGGACGGTCTTCGGCAAGCTGGTCATCATCGGCCTGATCCAGATCGGCGGCCTGGGCCTGGTTACCATTACCAGCTTTTTTTATAGCTTTATGCGAAAAAAGGCGACGCTGAAAACCCTGGTTATCGCCCAGGAATCGACAGCCAGCTTTAGTTTTCCGGATGTTCTGCGGCTAGTCCGTAAAATCATGGCGATCACGTTCGGCGCTGAATTTGTCGGCGGGGTCATCCTGTCCTGGCGTTTCATCGGGAAATATGGCTTCCTCCGCGGCGTTGGCAAAGGATTTTTTCAATCCGTATCGGCTTTCTGCAACGCCGGTTTCGATCTGCACGGCGACTCAGACGCCGGACCGTTCAGCAGTCTGACCGCCTGGAATGGCGATCCGGTCGTTATCTTGACCACCGGTTTTCTGATCATCTTCGGCGGTTTGGGATTTGTTGTCTGGTCCAATTTGCTTGATTTCCATAAAGAACGTAAATTGCTGTTTCACAGTAAGGTTGTCTTATCCATGACCGGACTGCTTCTTTTGGTCGGAACCGTTTTTTTCCTGATTGTCGAATACAACAATCAAATGACAACCTATTCATTAGGTTCGCTGCCGGAATGGCAGCGGCCGATCGCCGCCTTTTTCCAGTCGGTGACGCCGAGAACCGCCGGCTTCAATTCGATTGATCAGGGGAGTTTAACAGACAGTTCCAAGTTTATGACGACTATTCTGATGTTTATAGGCGCCGCGCCCGGTTCGACCGGCGGCGGTATTAAAGTGTCAACCTTTGCTGTCATCATGGCGACGATTATTTCCGATGTTCATGGTCAGGAAAATATCGTTTTGTTCCGGCACCGCTTGCCCCGCGAAACCTTTACCCGCGCTTTTGCCATTATGGGTCTGGCTATGAGCATTGTTCTGATTTGCAGTATGTTAATGAGTTTCTTCGAAAATGATGCTTTAAGGGCCGGCCGATTCAGTTTTCTGGATTTGGTTTACGAATCCACGTCCGCTTTCGCGACAGTCGGCCTGACTTCGGCGGGCACGCCCGGTCTGCATCCGGCCAGTTGGGCGGTTTTGATTCCGGCTATGTACTTGGGCCGTGTCGGTCCGGCGTCCTTCGCGCTCAGCCTGACCATGCAGCATGCGGCCAAAAAGGAATTGGTTCACCCGGAAGGCAAAACGCTTGTCGGTTGATAATGCAAGTTTGATTTGTTAAAATTGCATAAATTTGTTTGCCAGATCGATTATTCCCGATGAAATCTATTCTTTTTAGCGTTTTCATTCATATTTTCGGCAGAGAATAGTTGACAAAATTCAGGGCATTGTATGATAATAGGTTCAATATTGTATACAATCACTTTGGGAGGGATCGAATATGGGCTTGACCCTGGCAGAAAAAATCATAAAAAATCATTTGATCAGCGGTACGATGGCACGAGGACAGGAAATTGCTGTCCGCATCGACCAGACGCTGACCCAGGATTCGACCGGAACCATGGCTTATCTGCAATTTGAGGCGATCGGCATCCCTCGGGTCCGGACAGAGCTATCTGTTGCCTATATCGATCATAATACCCTGCAAACCGGATTTGAAAATGCCGACGACCATCAGTATATCCAGACAGTCGCCGGAAAATACGGCATTCTTTTCTCAAAACCAGGCAACGGCGTTTGCCATCAGGTTCACATTGAACGATTTGGCGTGCCGGGCAAGACCCTCCTGGGATCCGACAGCCACACGCCGACCTGCGGCGGTATCGGCATGCTGGCAATCGGCGCCGGCGGCTTGGATGTCGCCGTGGCCATGGGCGGCGGTCCGTATTATCTGACCATGCCGAAAATGGTGCGGATCAATTTGACCGGCAAGCTGCGTCCCTGGGTGAGCGCTAAAGATATTATTCTGGAAGTCCTGCGCCGTCTGTCTGTCAAAGGCGGCGTCGGCAAAATTATCGAATATGGCGGCGACGGCGTCAAGACTTTAAGCGTTCCGGAACGGGCCACCATCACCAATATGGGCGCCGAACTGGGCGCCACCACGTCGATCTTCCCCAGCGACGAAATGACGCGCGCTTTTCTGGCCGCGCAGAAACGGGAAGAAGTCTGGCAGCCGCTTGCTCCGGATGCCGACGCCGTATATGACGAAGTCTATGATCTTGATTTAGACAGTCTGGAACCGCTGGCCGCCCAGCCGCACAGCCCTGACCGGGTGGCTTCGGTCAACGAAATCGGACCGATCAAAGTCGACCAGGTTGCCATCGGCAGCTGCACAAATTCGTCTTTAATGGATATGTTGAAAGTTGCCGCTATCCTGAAAGGGAAAACGGTTCATCCTGAAGTATCGCTGGTCATTGCGCCCGGCTCGCGCCAGGTCTTGAATATGCTGGCTTTGAACGGCGCCCTGGCCGATATGATCGCGGCCGGCGCCAGAATTCTGGAAACGGCCTGCGGCCCTTGTATCGGCATGGGCCAGTCGCCGCGCACCAACGCGGTTTCACTGCGCACCAACAACCGGAATTTCTTCGGCCGCTCGGGCACCGCGTCGGCCGGCGTTTATCTGGTCAGCCCAGAAGTGGCCGCCGCCAGCGCTCTGACCGGAGTTTTGACGGATCCGCGCACTCTGGGCAACGCGCCGGTTATCTGCCTGCCGGACCGTTTCCTGGTCAATGACAATCTGACCATTCGGCCGGCCGCCGACGGCGCCGCCATCACGGTTGTCCGTGGCCCGAACATCAAACCGTTCCCGGTCAATCATGCGGTAGAAGGCGATATAACCGGAAAAGTACTGATCAAGGTCGAAGACAATATTACGACCGACCACATCATGCCGTCCAACGCCAAGCTGCTGCCCTATCGCTCCAACGTTCCATACCTGGCCGACTTTTGCCTGACGCCCTGCGATCCGGAATTCCCTGCCCGCGCGAAGAAGGAAGGCGGCGGCATGATTATTGCCGGCGCCAACTACGGTCAGGGCTCCAGCCGCGAACACGCCGCTCTGGCGCCGCTCCAGCTCGGTGTCAAGGCTGTCCTGGCCAAGTCCTTTGCCCGCATTCATATGGCCAACTTGATTAATAACGGTATTTTGCCGCTGACCTTCCATAATCCGGAAGATTATGACGCGATCAGTTTACTGGATGAACTGCTCATTGAAAATGCTGACGAACAGATCAAGGCCTTGGCCGCCGGCCGGCCGCTGATCGTCCTCAATCGTACCCGTGACAGTTCAATCATCTGCGATCTGCCGATCTCCAGCCGCCAGGCCGGCATTCTGCTGGCCGGCGGTTTGCTGAACCAAACCCGGAAAGGGGAATGAATATGCCTGGAACCGTTCGCCACGGATCGTTGCGTACTGAAGTTTATCAACAGCTGCGGGAGCGGATTTTGCAGGGATATTACACGCATGGCACAACATTGACGGAATTGCGTGTCTCCCATGAACTGGGCGTCAGCCGGACTCCGATCCGCGAAGCGCTCTGCCAGCTGGAACTGGACGGCCTGGTCATGACGACGCCCAATAAAAGTGTCGTTGTCCAGGGCTTCAGCGATCAGGATATTCTGGATTTGTATGAAGTGCGCAGCCGTATGGAAACTTTAGCCGCCGCCCGCGCGGCGGTCCAGATGACGGAGGAGCAGCGGAGGGATCTGCAGGCCGCTTATGATGAGGAAGTGCGGCAGACAAAAAGCCAGGATGGTGAAATTATCAATCTGCAGAATCTGGATTCCACATTCCATGACTTGATTTTTCGCGGCAGCGGCAGTAAGATACTTCGCAATATCCTGATGCCGATCAATCTTTACACTCAGCAGGCCCGGCTGGTATCGCTGTCTACTTCCGGGCGAAGTCAAAAAGTTTTGCAGGAACATGAGCTGATTTTACAGGCGATCCTGCAGCGCGACAGCGAAAAGGCACATGAGCAGATGCGCATTCATATAGCCATGGCCGCCGCCAGTTATCAGGCCATCAGCAGAATCAGGAGGTCGACATGATCGATGGGAAAAACCGTGAGAAATTAATACAGGATCTGGCGCTCAATTCGACGGCCAAAAATCGCATCGAGCCGGTTTTATATGAGCGTTATAGTGTCAAGCGCGGTTTGCGCAACGAAGACGGCACCGGCGTTCTGGTCGGCCTGACGGAAGTCGGCGAAGTGTTTTCTTATATTATGGACGACGGCGACCGTGTTCCCGTCGAAGGCCGTTTATTTTACCGCGGCCTGGCCGTAGCCGATCTGGTCAACGGCTTTTTCCAGGAAAAACGATTCGGCTATGAAGAAACGGCCTACCTGCTGTTGTTTGGCGACCTGCCCAATGCGGAACAACTGGCTGCTTTCGTCGAATTGCTGGCCAGCTATCGCGATCTGCCGGATGGCTTTACCGAAGACATGATCCTGAAAGCGCCCAGCCCGGATATCATGAATAAACTGGCCCGCACAGTGCTGGCCCTTTATCCCTATGACCGCAATCCGGATGGACTGGAAGTCGACAATGTCCTGCGTCAATGCATCCAGCTGATCGCTCAATTCCCGGTTTTAATATCGTACGGTTATATGGCCAAACGCCATTATGTCGATAAAAAGAGTCTGTATCTGCGCGCGCCGAATCCGGCTTACAACACCGCGCAGAATATCCTGCATATGATCCGGCCGGACGGCCAGTTTACAGAACTGGAAGCGCGCATCCTCGATCTGGCGCTGGTGCTGCACGCCGAACATGGCGGGGGCAACAACTCGACGTTTGTCACGCATGCGGTTTCATCCTCCGGTTCGGATACCTATTCCGTCATGGCCGCGGCGATCGGTTCCCTGAAAGGTCCGCAGCACGGCGGCGCCAGCGGAAAGGCCTTTGCCATGATGCAGGATCTGGCGGCTCATGTGAAAAACTGGCGCAACGAGATGGAAATCGCCGATTATCTGGCCCAGGTTCTCCAGAAACAGGCTTTTGACCGCAGCGGCCTGATATATGGCATCGGTCATGCCGTCTATACGATATCCGATCCCCGGACCAAGCTTTTGCGCGATTATGCCCGGGCCTTGGCTTATGAAACCGGCCGGGAGGATATCTATGAGCTTTATTTGCTGACCGAACGTCTGGCGCCGGAAGTATTCCGCACTGTGAAGAAAAACGATAAAATCGTCTGCGCCAATGTTGATTTCTACTCCGGTTTCATTTACAGCATGCTGGGCATCCCGCCCGAATTGTTTACGCCCATCTTTGCGACCGCCCGCATCGCCGGCTGGAGCGCCCATCGCATTGAAGAACTGGTCAGCGGCGGCCGCATTATCCGTCCCGCATATAAATGTGTTCAAAAACGCCGTCAATATGTCAGCCTGAACGAACGAACTGAGGAAAAATCCGAGTGATTTAAACGAAACAAGCCATAAAAAATACCCTTTCCGGAGAAAAACCGGGAAGGGTATTTTTTCTGGTGACCCTAAGGAGAATCGAACTCCTGATTCCGCCTTGAGAGGGCGGCGTCTTGACCGCTTGACCATAGGGCCGCAACTGTCCTATTTGAAAATGACAGCGGGGGTTATTATATCATGGCCTCCCGCGAGAAACAAGAGGGGAACCTCTGATCCAGGGCTCATTCTGCGGCCTTGCGGCCTCCGTTCGCGCAGAACCGCGCCCGGTCCGCTGATCCGTATCTCAGGCCGGCCAGGCCGGAAGACATATTCTGGACATAACTCCGCAAAGCTTTCGTGAATCTTGTGACCTGAGATACCAAAAAAAAGCGTGTATATGATACAATCAATTGCTATAATGATTGTCGGACATATGTTTGGTTTAGCATTGACGACAAGGAGAAAGAATACCATGCAACCTGCCATTCGCATCCAGGGTGCCCGCGAGCACAACCTGAAAAACATCAGTTTGGATATCCCACGCGATAAACTGGTCGTACTGACCGGCCTTTCCGGTTCCGGCAAGTCTTCGCTCGCTTTTGATACGATTTACGCCGAAGGACAGCGCCGTTATGTCGAGTCGCTGTCCTCTTACGCCCGCCAGTTCCTCGGACAAATGGAAAAACCGGATGTGGATCACATCGAGGGCTTATCTCCCGCGATATCGATCGATCAGAAAACAACCAGCCGCAATCCGCGTTCAACAGTCGGAACCGTTACGGAAATCTATGACTATTTACGGCTTCTGTATGCCCGCGTCGGTACGCCGCATTGCCCGAAATGCGGCAAAGTCATCGATCGCCAGTCGGTCGACCAGATGGTCGACAATCTGGAAAAGTACCCTGAGGGCAGCCGTTTGATTTTACTGGCTCCGGTCATCCGCGGCCGGAAAGGCGAATTTAATAAGCTGTTCGATGATTTCCGCAAATCAGGCTATGTCCGGGCGCGTGTTGACGGCCAGATCTTTGAGCTGGATGAAGAAATTCCGCTTGAAAAGAATCATAAGCATACCATTGAAGTTGTCATCGACCGTCTGATTATGCGGCCGGGTCTGCGCCATCGGTTAACCGATTCAATCGAAGCCGCCCTGCATCTGGCCGACGGCTTGCTGCTGGTCAGCGTCCAGCTGCCGGATAACGATGCGGCGGGCGAACAGGACAGCGATAAAGCAGCCGGACCGGTCGAGGTCACCTTTTCACAAAACTTTGCCTGTACGGATTGCGGAATCAGCATGGAAGAGATTACGCCGCGGATGTTTTCTTTCAACAATCCTTACGGCGCCTGCCCGGAATGCAGCGGCCTTGGCCAGATGAGCCATATTGATCCGGAACTGGTTGTTTTCGACCGGCGCCTGTCCCTGAATGACGGCGCGATCCGTGCCGGCGGCTGGAATTTTGCCGATCGCGGCAGCTGGGCCCGCGCTTTTATCGACGCGTTGGCTAAACGGTATCGCTTTTCGCTGGACCTGCCCTTTGAACAATTGCCGGAAACAATCCAGCACATAATCCTTTATGGCAATGACGGAGAAGTGCTGAATATCGATACCTCAAACAGTAAATATGCGCGCGGCAGCATTTACCACAGTGATTGGAGCGGCGTCGTTCCCAGCCTGGAGAAGCGTTACGCGGAAACCAGCTCGGACGATATGAAAGCTTATTATGAACAGTACCTGTCGATTACGCCCTGTCCGGTATGCCACGGCGCCCGTTTGAAACCGACCAGCCTGTCGGTCCATGTCGGCGGCAAGAATATTCATGAACTGACGATGCTGCCGATCCGCCAGGCCCGGACTTTCATGGATCAGCTGGATTTGACGCCCCGTCAGCAGATCATAGCCGCCCAGATCCGCAAGGAACTGGATGCCCGATTGGGTTTTCTTGTGGATGTCGGTCTGGATTATATGACGTTAGCCCGCGCTTCGGCCACCCTGTCCGGCGGCGAAGCCCAGAGGATTCGCCTGGCGACCCAGATCGGCTCCGGCCTAATGGGGGTGCTGTATATTTTAGATGAACCCAGCATCGGTCTGCATCAGCGCGATAATTCGCGTTTGCTGGCGACTTTAAAGCGGCTGCGCGACCTCGGCAACACGGTGCTGGTCGTGGAACATGACGAAGAAACCATGAGGGAAGCCGATTATATCGTCGATATGGGTCCCGGAGCCGGTGAACACGGCGGCTATGTGATAGCGACCGGAACTGCCGAAGACATTATGGCCGCGCCGGAGTCGATAACCGGCCAATATCTGAGCAGACGCCGCATGATCGAAATCCCGTCGGTCCGGCGAAGCGGCGAAGGCCACCAATTGGTGGTCCGCGGCGCGTCGGAGAATAACCTGAAACATATCGACGTTCATATACCGTTGGGCGTTATGACTTGTGTTACCGGTGTATCGGGTTCGGGAAAGAGTTCTTTGGTCAACGGCATTATCCTGAAAAAACTGGCCAGCGAATTGAACGGCGCCCGGCGATATCCCGGCGCCTGCACATCGATTGAAGGCCTGGAATATCTGGACAAGGTCATTGCCATCGACCAATCGCCGATCGGACGCACGCCGCGATCCAATCCGGCGACCTATACCGGCGTGTTTGATCTGATCCGCGATCTGTTTGCCAGCACACAGGATGCCAGAGCGCACGGCTACAAACAGGGGCGTTTCAGTTTCAATGTCAAGGGCGGCCGCTGCGAGGCCTGCTGCGGCGACGGCGTAAACCGGATCGAGATGCATTTTTTGCCCGACATCTATGTTACCTGCGATGTTTGCAAAGGGAAGCGTTATAATCGCGAAACTCTGGAAGTCCGGTTTAAAGATAAAAATATCGCGGAAGTTCTGGACATGACCGTAGACGAGTCGCTGGAGTATTTCGCCAGTATTCCGCGCATTGCCCGCAAACTGCAGACGCTCTATGATGTCGGACTGGGCTATATCCGGCTCGGCCAGCCGTCTACCCAGCTTTCCGGCGGCGAAGCGCAGCGGGTCAAACTGGCCACCGAATTGTCGCGCCGCGGCACCGGCAAGACCTTTTACATTCTGGATGAACCGACAACCGGCTTGCATGTTGCCGATGTGCATAAGTTGGTTGACATTTTACGTCGTCTGACAGAAAATGGAAATACCGTTTTAGTCATTGAGCACAATCTCGATGTCATCAAGACGGCCGACTATATAGTCGATCTTGGCCCCGAAGGCGGGGATGCCGGCGGTTATGTCATAGCCGAAGGTACTCCCGAAGAAGTCGCCGGGGTGGAATCCTCCTATACAGGACAATATTTACGCAGGATTCTCCAGCAAAGTCCGGCCTCAGTCAAAGAAGAACCGGCTGTTGTAAGTCCTGCAGAACAGAAGCCGGAGGCAGATCCGGTGCCGCGGAAGAACAAAACCCGGAAAAAGGGTTTGAAAGCAGTAAAGGAACAAGAAACTGAATGGCTAAATGTGTAATGTGTAAGAAAAATGTGGCGGTTGTCTTTACGACCCGCTTTGAGAACGGCCAGCGGATCAGCGAGGGCCTTTGCCTGAAATGCGCTTACCGGACAGGGTTGGGCGGTATGGATGAGTTATTTGCCAAAGCCGGCATCAACGATAGCAATATCGATGAATTAACGGAACGAATGAACAATGTCATGTCCCAAATGGACGGCGATAGTCCGGAAAACCTGTTCAAATCGCTGATCAGCGGCAGTCTGGATCTGGACAGCCTTACAGACGGCATGCCCGACAGAAATCAAGACGATGAGCTGGCCGATCCGGATCATGATAACAAAGAAGGCGGCGAATTATTGCCGGCTTCGGTCGGCAGCGAATCTGAGGATGTGCCGGATTCGCGCCGCAGCGGCCGGGAAAATGAGCGGGAACATGCCGGCGAGCGGAATAAGCCGGCCGACAAGCGCCGCAAGTTTCTTGATCAGTTTGGGACAAATCTGACGTTAAAAGCGCGCGACGGAAAAGTCGACCGCATTATCGGCCGGGAAAAGGAACTGGCGCGGGTTATCCAGATTCTGAACCGGCGGGCGAAAAACAATCCGGTGCTCCTGGGAGAGCCCGGCGTCGGCAAAACGGCTATTGCCGAAGGTTTGGCTGTAAAAATAACCGCCGGCGAAGTCCCCGCCAAACTGCTGCATCAGGAAGTCTATCTGCTCGATATGACGGCCATGGTGGCCGGCACGCAATTCCGCGGCCAGTTTGAAAGCCGCATGAAGGGTGTCGTCGACGACGCCCGCCGTTCCGGCAACGTCATATTGGTTATCGATGAATTGCACAATATTATGGGCGCCGGCGATGCCGAAGGCGCCATGAACGCGGCCAATATCCTGAAGCCGGCTTTAGCCAAAGGTGAAATCCGCGTTATCGGCTCAACAACCCTGGATGAATACCGCCGTTTTATCGAAAAGGATTCGGCTCTGGAGCGCCGCTTCCAGAAGGTGATTGTCGATGAGCCGTCGGTGGCCGATTCGATCGAAATTCTCAAGGGCATCCGCGATTATTACGAAGTCCATCACCATGTCGTCTACAGCGACGAGGTGATCGAGACTGCCGTGCGTATGGCCGACCGGTATATAACAGACCGATTTTTACCGGACAAGGCGATCGACCTGCTCGATGAAGCCGGGTCCAATGCCAATCTGTCCGACACTATGCTGGTTCGGCTCGAAAACTGCCACAATATGCTGGACAGTTTGAAAAAGGAACAAGAGGATCTGGAAAACCAGATCGCCGGCAGTCCGGAAGATGTCCATCTTTACGAGAAACAGGCTGATTTAAGATCCCGCCTGCTGCGTGTTGAACAAGAACTGAAGGAAATGGAAAACGAAAATAAGCCGACTGTCATTCAGAGCGAAGACATCGCCCGGGTTGTTGAAATGTGGACCGGCATTCCCGTGCAGCGCATCAGTGAAACCGAAACCGACAAACTGCTTCATCTTGAAGATCGGCTGCATCAAAGGCTGATCGGCCAGGACCAGGCGGTATCGGCTCTGGCCAGGGCAATTCGCCGCAACCGGGCCGGCTTCGGCAAAAAACACAAACCCGCCTCGTTTATCTTTGTCGGCCCAACCGGCGTCGGCAAAACAGAATTAGTCAAGGCGGTGGCTGAAGCCATGTATGGCAGCGAAGATGCGATGGTCCGGCTCGACATGTCGGAATTCATGGAACCGCACACGGTCAGCAAACTGATCGGATCGCCGCCGGGTTATGTCGGGTATGATGACGGCGGCCAATTGACTGAGAAAATCCGCCGCAAGCCGTACAGCGTCGTCCTGCTCGATGAAATCGAGAAAGCGCACGCCGATGTTTTCAATATCTTACTGCAGATTCTCGATGACGGCCGCTTAACCGACAGCCATGGCCGTCTGGTCAGTTTTGAAAACACCATTATCGTCATGACATCCAACGCCGGAACGACTCTGAAAGCCAACGCTTTCGGATTTGGCGCCGAAGGGTATGTCGCTCTGGAAAGCCGCGTGCAGACGGTTCTTAAAGAAATGTTCCGTCCGGAATTTCTTAACCGGGTCGATGAAATTGTTGTTTTCCATGAATTGAACCGGAGTGAAATCCGTCAGATCGTCGATCTGATGCTCAAGGATATCATCGATCAGCTCAAGGATAAGGGTTTGAATTTCGTTATAACCGATGCCGCCAAGGATTTTCTGGCCGAAAAAGGCTATGATCCCAAATACGGCGCCCGTCCGCTTCGCAAGACCATTCAGCGCTTGGTTGAAGATCCAATGTCGGATTTGATTCTTTCCGGCAAGCTGGCCGGCAAGATTGCCGTATCGGCCGATATTAAAGATGGCGCCATAACATTCGATTCCTTATAAAAGAACCGGCCTCGGCCGGTTCTTTTAATTGACGAAACATATCGGGCGAGCCGGCTCAAGTCCGGTAGCTGCCGTTGATCCGGACATAATCATAGGAGAAATCACAGGTCCAGATGTGATCGGCAAAAGATCCTTCCGTGAGCACAATCCGGATCAGGATCTCTTTTTGCTGCAAAATGCTCTTTGCCGCCGCTTCATCGAAGGGCAGGGCGGTGCCGCCGGCACAGACTTTCAGGCGGCCCAGATAAATGTCGCAATGGGCCGGATCGAAATCGGCGCCGGAATATCCGGCTGCTGTCAAAATGCGGCCCCAATTGGCGTCCTCGCCGAAAATAGCCGTTTTGACTAAAGGCGAACGGGCAACAGACAAGACAATCTTATAGGCGTCTTCGGCGCTGCGAACGCCTTCCGCGCGCACGTCGATCAGCTTAGTCGCTCCCTCGCCATCCTGGGCGACCAGCCGGGCCAGCGTCATGCAGACCCGGCTGAAAGCTTCCTGCAGTAAAGCTTCAGCTGGCGAATCAGCCTCGGGCATATTATTGCCGGCCGCTCCGTTGGCCAGAACGACAACCATATCGCAGACGCTGGTGTCACCGTCGACAGAAACCCGGTTGAACGACGGGTCGACTGCTTTTTGCAGCATCTGCTGCAAACGGTCCGGATTGACGGCGCAATCGGTTGTCAGGACGCCGATCATCGTGGCCATGTTGGGATGGATCATCCCCGAGCCCTTGGCCATGCCGGCGACGACAATCTCCTTGCCGTCCAGCTGAAAACGGACAGCCGCCTCCTTAGGAATCGTATCGGTTGTCATGATAGCCCGCTCTGCCTGATGGCCGGCTTCCGGTTCGGAAGACAAAGCGTCATAAGCTGTCTGAAGTCCTTGACGGATCGCCGTCATGTCCAGCCGTTTGCCGATCACTCCGGTCGAACCCGTCAGAACATGTCCAGCCGGGCAGCCCAGCAGGCCGGCGGCTTTCGCGGCCATATCCAGAGCGTCGTTATAACCTGCTTCGCCGACACAGGCGTTGGCGTTGCCGCTGTTGATGACGACTGCGCGGGCCAGGCCGCCGGTCAGATTTTTACGGGTCAACTGCAGAGAATGCCCCTTGACGACATTGCGGGTAAAAACCCCCGCTGCCCGCGCCGGCCGGTCACTGATGATCAGAGCCAGATCAGGCTGGTTGTCTTTCTTTAAGCCGCAGGCTACGCCCGCAGCCTTAAAACCTTTCGGCGTTGTAATACTGCCTTTAATAATATCCATGCCAACCTCCTCGAAACTTGCAATAACAAGACATTATCATCAATGAAGAACGGATGCAAGACATTCAGGCGATCAGCGTCAAAGGATGTAATTTAACGGTAAATCAGTTATAATAACCATATCTATGAAGCTGCGATCAGCAAGGAGGAAGAACGATGTGGCGTCGTGATGAATTGAAAGAATTAGCGAAGCATCATTTAAAAGATAAATACTGGATTGCTTTTGTTGTATCTCTGATCGTCAGCATACTGGGTACAGGCTCTAATATTTTCAGCTGGCGTTATACCTTTCACCAAAACAATACCAACCAGTCATACAACTTTCATGACTTTTTTTCAACGCAGGGCTGGCAGTCCTTTTTTAATGCCAACCCATTCAGAGGCTATGAATACGGTATTTTCACCGGCGCGTTTATTTTTATAGCTATTCTGGCAATTTGTGCCGCCGCTTTGGGATTGGCTTACCGTATCTTTGTCGGCCCGGTCATTTCTGCGGGCGGTATGCGCTGGTTTTCCAGAAGCCGCGAATCTGTGGCGGTGCCCTCGGTGGGTCAGGTCTTCAGCCTTTTCAGAAACGGCTGCTATCTGAAAACGGTCGGCAGCCTGCTTTGGATGAACCTTTTCCTTTTCCTGTGGGGCTTATTGGCGGCTATTCCCGTAATCGCCGGCTTGGTCTGGGGTGGCATCCAAATGGCATACAGCGGCCTTTTCAGCCGCTATGCCTTGAATTCCGGCAACTGGGAAGCTTTTTTCGATCAAAATGTGTGGTCGCTGGTCGGCGCCAGTCTGATCGTTGTTTTTGGCTCTTTACTGTGCGGCATTCCCGTGATCATTAAATCCTACAGTTACCGGATGACTCCCTGGATTATAGCCGACAATCCCAAGATTGGCTATAAACGCGCCCTGAAGCTGTCTATGGCTTTGACGCAGAATCAGAAGGGCGAAATGTTTATCCTGGACTTGTCATTTCTGGGCTGGTTCTTGTTAGGCCTCCTGTGCTGCGGCGTTGGCATCCTTTTTGTCATCCCCTACTATCAGGCCGTCCAGGCCGAGCTATATGCCCGCTTGCGTCAAGACGCCGCGGATCGTGGCATATGCACCATGGAAGAACTCGGATATACCCGTATGGGCTCTACCGGCGGATTATAACGGCAAAATTCCGCCTTCCGGCATACACGGCAATAAAAGATAAGGATGTTGATTTATGGCACAAACCTACGATGTCATTATAATCGGGGGAGGCTTGGCCGGGATTTTTGCTGGCTACGAACTGGCCGGCAACCGGCCTGATCTGAAGATTGCGCTTTTGGAGCAAGGACCGGATATTCGTCACCGTGACTGTCCGCTGATCAGCAAAAAAACCGATCACTGCCTCAACTGCCATAATTGCGCCATTATGCGCGGCTTTGGCGGCGCCGGCGCCTATTCCGACGGCAAATTCAATTTTACGACTCAATTTGGCGGCTGGCTCAATGATTATTTATCTGATCAACAAGTCATGCAATTGATCGAATACGTCGATCAAGTCAACCAGAAATTCGGCGCTACCGACGTCTATTATTCGACTTACACGGCAGAAGCTGATCTGATCCGGCGCAAAGCCATCGGATTCGATCTCCATTTAATGGATGCCCGCTGCAAGCATCTGGGGACAGAGCGAAACCGGGAAATCCTGGCTGCCCAGTACGATTATCTGCAGCAGCGTCTGGACATCCTGTGCAATACCCAAGTCCTCAACATCATTCCGGCCGGCGCTGAAGGGTACCGCCTGGAAACCAGCCGCGAAGAGTTCACCTGCCGTTATTTAATCGTCGCTCCGGGCCGTTCCGGCGCCGAATGGTTTTCCGACCAATGCCGCCGCCTGAAACTGGACTTAATCAACAACCAGGTCGATATCGGCGTGCGCGTAGAATTGCCGGCTATCGTTTTTAAAGAAATCACCGATGCCGTTTATGAAGCCAAGCTGCATTACCGGACGAAACAATACAAGGATCCGGTGCGTACGTTCTGTATGAATCCTTATGGCTATGTGGTTACTGAAAATACCGACGGCATCCTGACCGTCAACGGCCACAGCTATACCGATCCGGCTCTGCGCAGTGAAAATACCAACTTCGCCCTGTTGGTCAGCAACAAATTCACATCGCCCTTCCGCGAACCTTACCAATACGGCAAACGTATCGCTTCCTTATCCAATATGCTTGGCGGCGGCGTGCTGGTCCAGCGTTTCGGCGACCTTATAAACGGCCGCCGGACCAATGAACACCGCCTGAGCCAAAGCTTTGTCCAGCCGACATTGGAAGCGACGCCAGGCGACCTGAGCCTGGTTTTACCCAAGCGTCACCTGGATAACATCATCGAGATGATTGAAACTTTGGATAAACTGGCGCCCGGCACGGCTAACCATGATACGCTGCTCTATGGCGTCGAAGTTAAATTTTACAGCTCGCGCCTGGAATTGAACCAGGAATTGGAAACCAAACTCCCCAACCTGTATGCGATCGGCGACGGCGCCGGCATCACCCGCGGACTATCCCAGGCCGGCGCGAGCGGCGTCATCGCGGCTCGCAGCATCCTGGCGCGGGTCAGTCCGCCGGCGACATCGATATAAACGGCTCAGAGCAGCTTTCTGTGTTAAAACTTCTGCTTATCTCCGGTTTGCCGCATAATTTTATTGGTTTGACTATGACTCAAGCCGTATTGTTTTGGCGTTGCGCCGACGTGTTTTTTGAATATTCTGATAAAATGGGCGTCATTCTTATACCCCACGGCTTCCCGTGTTTCCGAAACGGGAAAGCCATCGCTTAAAAGCTTTTGCGCCAAGCTGATTCTTCGGTTGACAATATACTCGTTTATACCAAAGCCGGTAACTTTTTTAAAGAGGCAGCAGAGATACGACCGGCCGATAAAGAAAGTGCGTGCAAGAACATCAATCTGCAGGTCGCTATCGATATGATCGTGTACATACTGTAGAATTGGCTTGATTCTTATATAATTGCTGTCGTTGTGGAAAGTGGTCACGTGGGATTCTGTTCTGTATACTTCGTTTATGATGAGAAGGATCTCTTCCAATAAAATTCTCTTTCTGATATCAGAACCGTAAGCAACCGAATCCTCAAGCAATATGCCTTCTTCGAATAGATGGGTTAATTTCGCAAAGAAAAGCTCTGATGGATGGACACAGTGATGAAAATCGATATCTCTGCCCAGAAAACACGCCAGGAGATCGGTTGAAGGCGTGGATATTTCTTCAGCAAGAGAAGGGGAAAAGGTCATAATATATCGGTCATACAACACGCCGGCCGGAAGGACGGTTTTGTGGATATCCAGATTGTTAAAGACCAAGAGGTCTCCTCTTTTTAAAACATACAGTTTATCATTGACAAAGTACTTGACGTTTTCTGTCATGGACAGATAAATTTCGAACGCGTCATGGAAATGAAAATCAGGCATGCTCCAATGTTCACTTATGGCGTGCATGATTTTAGTATCATCGCTTATCGACAGCTTAAGGGCCGGTTCCTTCATAGCTGTTCACTCTTTTCTCTTTTGGTTTATCAAGAATAATAGAACAAGACGCATAGTTTTTCAATATATATGAAAAGATTTTACTATTTATGCTTCTTATAATGTTAAGAAAAAGCATGGAGGTTAGCAAGGATGGAACAGCTTGATACTATCTTGAAGTACCTTGAAGATAATCTTGACGCAGATCATCTGAACGACTCGCGAAAACGGTATAAACAGAGT
This sequence comes from Clostridiaceae bacterium, assembly GCA_034927345.1. GTDB lineage: Bacteria > Bacillota > Clostridia > Saccharofermentanales > UBA5734 > JAYFQE01. The sequence goes on along the minus strand of JAYFQE010000003.1, from coordinate 28,821 downwards.
TTTTCATATCAAGGAACCGGCGATATGCCTCTTAGGGTTACATATCCGGATAGCCGGTTCGAGCGATATTCTTATGGCGAAACCGTTCAAGATATGGAAAAAATGCTGGTGAATGAACTGATAACGGCCGCTTCAGCCTGCGCATTAAAGGATGATGCCCTTCCTATGATACGCGCGAATTATGGCGTTGGCATTTTGCCGTCATTATTTGGGGTTCAATGCAGAGTTCTGGAGAATAACATGCCTTGGGTCGATCCCGTAAAGAATATCGACGGTATCCGGAGCATTCTGCATAGCGGCGTACCGGATATTCATTCCGGACTCGGAAAGAAAGTTTTTTTAACGCATGAATTCTACCAGGAGGTTTTGGCAAAATATCCGGTTTGCCAGAAACTGATCAGCATCTATCATCCGGATACGCAAGGACCTTTCGATACAGCTCATTTGATATGGGGATCAGATATCTATTACGCCTTATACGATGAACCGGAGCTGGTTCACGAGTTGCTTGAATTGATATGCGATACTTATATCCGCTTCATTAAAGCAGTCAAAGCCGATATCAACGATGAAGCGGAAGGTTTTGTTTGCCACTGGGGAACGCTTTTCAGAGGCGGCATAGTACTGAGAAACGATACTTCCGTCAACCTTTCAAAAGAACTGTATGAAGAATATGTCAGACCATATGACGAGAAACTACTGGAAGCATTTGGCGGTGGAAGCATCCATTATTGCGGAAGAGCCGATCAATGGGTGTTTTCCATGATGGAATGCAAAAACCTCTTTGGCATGAACTTCGGTCAGCCTCAGAATCTTGTTTTCGGCTATGATTTCCTTGATAAAATATACAAAACAGCAAAAAGCAAGAAAATTACGATTACCGACTATGGCATATCGAAAGAGAATTTAGCACAGGCGTATAGCAGAGGATTTGACCAAGGCATTTCATTCAGTGTAGAAGCAAAAGACCGTGATGAAGCGGTCCAGATTCTGAAAACCTTCCGAAACAGCCATACGGTATCTGTGCCCCGGTAACTACGGCTCGCGCAGACATATAACGGAGCTGTAATCGACAGGTCCTGTAATCGATCTTGACATTCCTGTAACCCGCTGGTATCATAACATCTGTTCGCAAGAACGGTACGCGCCTTTAGCTCAGTTGGTAGAGCAACTGACTCTTAATCAGTGGGCCCCGGGTTCGAGTCCCTGAAGGCGCACCATTATTTGTAAAGACGGCCTTACTCTTAAAAAGAGCAAGGCCGTCTTTTATTTATGTACCTACTGTAGTTTACGAAGTTAAGAGAGACCAATAGTAACTGCCGGGTATGAAGTAAACAATGCATATCATGCAACGGATAAATTCAGACGCGTGATCTTTCTCCATTTTAGACAAAAAAATAAAGTAAAATTAGGATTATTTCCATATTGATCACGGAATCAAAAAGGTGTAACTTATGTGTATACGATAACGTAATCGATTAAGTAAACGATAATTAAACCTTACATCCTAAACACAAGTCACAACAACGGTGACAGAGAAGGGAAGAATACAAAGATAATGACGGAAAAAACGGAACCCACTTACGATACTGTCACCATTAAGGATATTGCCGCCAGACTGAAAGTGTCATCTGTCTCCGTACATCGCGCTTTATCCAACAAGGATGGCGTGAGCGACATATTGCGCAAGAAAATTCTAGAAACAGCACAAGAAATGGGTTACGAGATTAATTATGCTGCCGCCTCCATCAAACGCAAACCTTGCCGCATGGCCATCGTCATGCCGCAGGACGAAGGACTATATTTTTCTTGTATTTGGGAAGGCGTTCGGGCCGGTTCGAAAGAGGCAAAAGGCCTTAACGTTGAGGTAAAGGAAATATACTGCCGTGATGAACAGCATCAATATGAGTTGCTTAAACAAATTGCCGATACCGAGGGGGAATACACGGGCGTGGTCACATTTTCCTATACACGCAGCCCAAAGGTATTGATGCAATTGCAGCGGCTCGTATCACAAAAAATAACGACAGTCGTAGTAGATGACGAATTGAAGGAACCGGAGGGCCTCTATTGCATTCCCTCGAATGAAAAAGTCCTTGGACGCGTAGCAGGTGAGTTTATTAGTTTGATTACACCGGAAATCGGCACTGTCCTTGTATCGGAAGGCCGGCCGGATTCGAAAACCCACATCAATAAAATAAAGAGCTTTATTGAAAGTATTGCCGAGAAAAAAACAGGCCTTAAAGTTCAGGTCGTAACGGGGTATTCAAATAAACCAGGATTGGAAGAAATGGTTTGCAACGCATTAAAAAAAGCGTATCTCCAGTATCCGGATACGGTAGCGGCCTATGCGCTGACATCTCATGATAATGATCTGATGGTACGAGCAGCCGAGGAGACTGGCGTAGCTAACCACGTGGCGATTGTTGGCACCGATTTGAATGATATGACAGCCTGCCTATTGCAACAAGGAAAAATAAAAGCAGTCATTAATCAAGCAGCCTATGCAAAGGGATATGCCAGCCTGCAGATTCTAGTAGAGCGAATTGTAAAGAACATAGAGCCACCCCAACGCGTTGATTGCCCCATCGACATCGTTTTGAGCAGTAATTTGGGCTTCTACAGAAGTTCAGATAAAATGACATGGAGGTAAATTGAATGAACAAGGTTGCAAAAAGAATGGGATGTCTTATCACTTGCAGTCTCCTTGCCGTCACGTTATTGACAGGATGCCGAACACCGTCCGGCACCACGGCATCCGACAGCACCAAGACATCTAATGGCACAACGGCCTCTTCTACGACCGCATCCGAAGGTCAGAAGTATAAGGACATAAAACTGGTTTACTGGTCCAACTGGGAAGCGACCGAACCTCAGGGTGTCGTAATCACCGAAGCTGTAAAAGCATTTGAAGAGAAGACCGGCGCGACGGTTGACCTGCAATTCAAGGGCCGTAAGGGGATAAAGGAAGGCTTAATACCCGCGCTCGATGCAAACCAGCAAGTTGACCTGTTTGATGGCGCCGGTAACAAAAGTAACTACGGGGAACGCATTATCAACTTGGAGAACCTTGTTAAGGCAGCTGATTATGAAAAAGATACCAACCCGGTACTGATGAAGTTATGCCGCAGTTATTACAGTGATGGTAAACTATACGAGATCCCGTATCAAATGAAAGCCAACGCGTATTTATATAATAAGACCTTGTTCAAGCAGGCTGGCATCAACGAGAAACCGACCAACTGGAAAGAATTTCTTACTGTCTGCCAAAAGTTAAAAGACGCCGGCATTATTCCATTGACGACTGATGACGCGTACGCCACACAGGCCTTTGGTATGCATCTGGCCCGCTTGCTCGGTTCTGATGAGGTGAAGAAAGTCGTTAAGGAGGGTTTGTGGGATAAGGCTGAAGTTCTTCAAACCGCGAAAGCCTTTCAGGAGCTGGCATCAAACGGGTACTTTTCCGGTCAGGTTGGCTCAAATGTTTGGCCTACCGGTCAGAACACAGAATTTGCAACCGGTAAAGCCGCCATGTACTGTGTTGGCACTTATGTTGTTAATGAGACAAAAAATATCACCGACTCAAGTTTCCAGTGGGGTTTCTTTGGCTATCCTGAGGTTGATGGCGGCATCAACGGCCTGGAGGCTATGGTCATTGGAAGCCAGAGCCTTGCTGTAACCAACAAATGCGAGAATACTGAAGCTGCTTTTGCGTTGCTTGTCATGTTAACCCGCGGTGAATGGGACGCGAAACTGGCAAAGGAAAGCTTGGCTCTTCCCGCCGATATGAACAATACATCCTGGCCCGATCAACTCGCCGACGCGAAACCTTATATGGACAACTGTACGGAGATCTTTGCAACTTCAGGCGGTCTGGAGGGTAATCCGGATATTACACCGGCTCTGAAGGAAAATTTGATGAAACTGTACGCCGGTACCTGCACGGCTGAAGAATTTGTAGCAAATATGACAGCTGCATCCAAGAAGTAACACACAGCGTTAATATGGCGGACAGCCTTGAAAGCTGTCCGCTATTTTTTAGGGAAGGAGCTGTGTATGAAGAGGAATCGCAGCATGATCGTCGCATTTGCGGCACCGGCCACGTTAATATTTGTCGCCACATTCATCTATCCGATTATCCGTACCGTGATCATGAGCTTTTTCACGATCCAGGAGATCACGGACACGACCGATAAATGGAAATTTAACGGTTTTAACAACTATATCAGTTTATTGTCCACCCCGCTATATCAGACATCCTGGCTCAATCTCATCAAGATATTTGTGATTGGCGGTATCATCACATTGAGCGTTTCGTTGTTGATGGCAGTCATTCTCAAAAACGGCGTGCGTGGAAAAGGATTTTTTCAGGCAGCTATTTATCTGCCCAACGTTATCAGCGCCGTAGCCATGGCCACAATGTGGATCCAATATGTGTTCAATTCGTCCTATGGCATGTTGACAAACTTATTTAAAGCACTACACCTTGGTTTTCTGGCAAAAATACAATGGCTGGACGCAGATCATAAGTTTTGGGCGTTGTTACTGTCGTACTGTTTTGGCATGATCGGGCATTTCATGTTGATCTGGATTAGCGGTATAGAACGTATCGGCCCAGATTATTATGAAGCTGCCAGTATTGACGGCGCAAGTAAAACCAATCAGTTTTTTTGTATCACATTGCCATTACTAAGGGGCATCCTGCGTACCAATATTATCATGTGGTCCATCAGCGTGTCAGGATTTTTTATCTGGTCTAAGCTTTTTTCACCTATCTCAGCCGATACCTCCACTATAGTGCCTATGATTTATATGTACGATAAACTGTTTGGTACGGAAAACACGGGCAATGTTGTGCGCGACGCGGGTGTAGCTGCTGCTATCGGCGTAATGCTGTGTCTGTTCATCGTGTTCATTTTTACACTGGTGAACCGCTTGATCAAGGCAGATGATCTGGAATTTTAAGGAGAAGATTATGCTGATGAACAAAAAAAGGGAACCGAATATCGCGGGTTCTTTTAATATACAAAAAGAAATTCCCCTTGTGCCAGGTTATCTATTGCTGGTTACCTGGGTAGGTTTCACCATAATAATCTTGTTATGGGTCATCGCTGCCAGCCTCTCGACGCCGGCTGATATTTTCAAGGGCACGATTTTTTCGTTCAGCAGCGGGATACATCTCGAAAACTACTCTCGTGCATGGGTATCATCGAATGTGTCTGTATTTTTTCTTAACTCGCTTATATACGCGACGGTTTCATGCGCGTTGCTGATCTTGATCTGCGCGCCCTATTCCTATGTGCTTCAGCGGTTTAAATTCCCCGGCTCGAAAATAATCCATACATTGCTGGCCGCCACTACAGGCGTACCTGTTATCATGGTTATTATACCGTTATACATGATGGTGGCTCGCGCGGGACTGCTGCGGCATGAACTAACAAACCGTATGGTTTTGATCACCTTATTTGTAGCTACCAAGATTCCATATACAACGATTTTTTTAATGGCCTATTTTGAAAATATCTCCTGCTCCTACGAGGAAGCGGCCGCCATTGATGGAAGCCACCCCATTAAAACATTCTGGCGCATCGTATTCCCCATGGCGCAAGGCGGGCTTATCACTGTGACCATCTTCAACTTTATCAATATCTGGAATGAATACTTCCTGTCATTGATGTTTGTCAACTCCGATAACTTGCGCCCTGTAGCGCTGGGTCTGTTCTCAATGATCAACGGCATGCAGTACAGCGGTGATTGGAGCGGCCTGTTTGCGTCGGTGATCATCGTGTTCATGCCCACCTTTATCGTGTATGTGTTGTTGAGTAAATATATCGTCGGCGGCCTGACAGGCGGAGTGAAAGGATAAAACATAGAGAAAAAGACTACGGTGTTTGGCGATCAATACGCAAAATATTAGGTAATGACACATATCGGTAAACTTCTGGGCTCGCGTCTGGGCTCGCGTCTGGGCTCGCGTCTCTGAAGGATACCCTAAAGAAACCTTGCAATTACTGCTGCTTGCTGGGTTTCTTTTTCATATGTTCTGTTATAACGGAATTGTGGTTGAATATCTGTGTTGCCAATCTTTAAATATGGCAAAATTGCAATAAATAATGATCGTTTATTTACATGACGTACACTTTTCTGCAACAAGTCGCCCCCTATAATTTCGTATAGTATGAAGGCAGATATATAGGAGAGGGGAACAGCTTAACGCATATGGACTTTTCTGGCGGTCATCGAAGTTCACATTTATGGGAAATGGCCAGGCAGGCGAAGAACCGTTATTTATTGGCGGCGATTGCTTTTACGATCCTGTCTTTCAGCGTCTATCTTTGCTGGGCTGTTATTCTGCCTTTCGATGCGGCGCCGGATGAAGGAATGCGTTATCAAATTCCGCAGTTCATTTATCATTACGGAACTTTGCCGCACGGCGGCGATCCCTTAATCCGTAATGCTGCCTGGGGCATTTCATATGGCTTTACGCCCATCCTGTCTTATATGATCGGCGCGCTTTTTATGAGGATAACCGGCATTTTTACGACCGACGCGGCCGCTTTGCTGCTTTCCGCCCGGCTGGTCAGCGTTCTGTGCAATACCGGTACGGTCATCATCTGCTTCCTGATAGCCGGCAGATTGTTTAAAGGCCTGTATCGTTGGCTGTTTGTCTGTTTTGTAGCGTTTTTACCGCAGTTCATGTTTATTGGCGCTTATGTCAATAACGATTCATTAGCCATATTTTCGACCGCTATGATTGTTTATGCCTGGATCAGGAACCTGTCCTCCCGGTGGGCGTGGCCGGACTGCGTCCTGCTGGCGGTCGGCGTGTCGCTCTGCGCTTTGTCTTATTACAATGCCTACGGTTTTATTCTTTGCAGCATCCTGCTTTATCTTGGGGATCGGTATCAGGCTTACAGAGCTTTGCATTGCGCGGCGAACAGTCTGCCGGCCCGGGAATTCTGGCGTGAAACAGGCCGCCGGGCCGGCCTGATGGTCGGTATAGTTTTGCTGCTGGCCGGTTGGTGGTTTATCCGCAATGCGATTATTTATCAGGGCGATATCCTCGGTATGCGAACATCCGATTATTATGGAGAGCTGTATGGTGTCGGAGGATGTAAACCTTCTTTATCCAATTCGGCTTATCATATGCACTGGTCTTTATGGCGCCTGTTGATCACCGAGCATTGGCTCCAGAATTCATATAAGAGTTTTATTGGTTGTTTCGGTTATATGAATATCTGGCTGGATAAGCGGATTTATCTGTTTTTTACCATCTTGTGGAGCCTCGCAATAACAGGATTGTTATCGCTCGCGCTGAGTCATAAGGACCGGCGTCCGTTCATTTCGGTCTCAAGGCAAGGTCTGTTTACCGGCATAATGCTGCTGGCGCTGCCGATACCGTTTGCCCTGAGCCTTTATTATACTTTTTTTTGCAATCTGCAGCCGCAGGGACGTTATCTGCTGCCCATGGTGATCCCGATGATGGTTTTTATAACCAGAGGAGCGCAACAGCTGATCGACCGGTTATTTCCCAAAAGATGGATTCAAACGACCATCCAATTGGCAATTTGCTCAGTTGCTTTTGCTGTGGTGGTTTATTGTTATATAGGAATCCTGCTGCCTAAATATGTTTATTGACAGCCGGAAGATGGAACCCAGTGAGAAGAGGATATACATGATAGATTTCAACAGACCGCCTTATTTCAGCAGTGAACTGCAATTTATCAAAGAAGCTATTGAGAGGCATCAGATCTGTGGCGACGGCTTCTATACGGCGCAGTGCGCTCAATGGATTTGCGACCGCTTTAAGATCGATCATGCCTACCTGACCACCTCATGCACCCACGCTCTGGAAATGGCTGCTTTATTGCTGGATATCCAGCCGGGCGATGAGGTCATTATGCCTTCTTATACTTTTGTCTCGACAGCGAACGCCTTTGTTCTGCATGGCGCGAAAATCGTTTTTGTCGATATCAGGCCGGATACGATGAATATCGATGAAAAACTGGTCGAGGATGCCATTACGGAACGGACCCGGGCGATTGTCCCGGTCCATTACGCCGGTGTCGGCTGTGAGATGGATACCTTGATGGAGATCGCCCGGCGGCACGGCCTCAGCGTCGTGGAAGACGCTGCTCAGGGCGTTATGGCGGCTTATAAAGGAAAATCGCTCGGTACGATAGGCGATATCGGCTGCTACAGTTTCCACGAAACAAAAAACTACAGCATGGGCGAAGGCGGCGCGCTGCTTGTGCATCAGTCTGAACAAGCCGAGCGTGCAGAAATCATCCGGCAAAAGGGCACCAACCGCGGCAAATTCCTGCGAGGTCAGGTCGATAAATATACCTGGGTCGATTGTGGATCATCATATTTGCCCAGTGACATCAACGCCGCCTTTTTATGGGCGCAGCTGCTGCATGCGGATGAAATCAACCAGGATCGTCTGCGGATCTGGCGCCGTTATGATGAGCGGCTCCGGCCGCTGGCTGAACAGGGTTTGATCGACCAGCCGGTAATTCCGGCTCAATGCAGCCATAACGCGCACATGTATTACATCAAGGTGAAGGATCTGGCTGAACGGACAACCTTGATCGAGTATCTGGCCAGTCAGGAGATTCAGGCTGTTTTTCATTATGTGCCGCTGCACAGTTCGCAAGCCGGCATCCAGTACGGCCGGTTTCATGGCGAAGACTGCTATACAACGCGTGAAAGTGAAAGATTGCTGCGGCTGCCGCTGTATTTTCATCTGAGCGAAGAAGATCAGGATCGTGTTATCGCGGCCGTGCAGCGCTTTTTTCATGTTTAGCGGCTGTCGGATCATTTTAGCCGCGTGAATCATGGATATAGAAGGATTACTGGAATGATTGAGAAAGTTGCGATTATCGGCGCTGGAATTTTCCAGAAGCCGCTTATAGAGAAAGCAAAAAGCATGGGCTATGAAACCCATGTCTTTGCCTGGGAAGACGGGGCGGTTGGCCGGGAAGCTGCCGATTATTTTTATCCGGTCAGCATTGTTGAGAAGGAGCAGATCCTGGCTTTATGCCGTTCAATCAGGCCGGCGGCCGTCGCCTCCATCGCCTCGGACCTGGCGGCGATTACCGTTAACGAGGTTGCCTGCAGGCTGGGTCTGCCGTCCAACTCGCCGGAATGTGTGAAAAAGACGACGAACAAATACCTGATGCGCCGGGCCCTGCAGAAAGCAGGAATACCGGTGCCGGATTTTGTTCTGGCCGATCAAGCTAATCTGGCCGGCGGCGCTGCGGCGTGGGGGTTATCCTATCCTTTGATCGTCAAGCCGACCGACCGTTCCGGCAGCCGCGGTATCGCGCTGGTTCATGACGATCCGGCGCTGCGGCGGGCAGTCGAAACGGCCGCCGGATATTCGTTTCAGAAAAAGGCCATTGTCGAAACGGTTCTGGAAGGTCCCGAATACAGTTGCGAATGTTTGACCGAACAGGGACAGCATCATCTGCTGGCGTTAACCCAGAAGATAACGACCGGAGCGCCGGATTTTATTGAAACCGGCCACCGCCAGCCGGCTGCCTTTCCGGAAGCCCAAAAGAGCGAGATTGCTCAAATCTTGTTTGCAGCTTATGACGCGCTGGACATAACCTGCGGCGCATCGCACGCCGAATTTCGGGTCGATCATGCCGGACGGATCCGGATCATCGAGATCGGCGCCCGGATGGGCGGCGATTGTATCGGTTCACATTTGGTGCCGCTGTCAACCGGGTATGACTTTATGGGGATGGTCCTTGATGTCGCGGCCGGGAAGAGGCCGAATTTGCAGAAACAAACCGGCCCCAGGGCCGCTGCGATCAATTTCATCATGAATGGAGCGGATCTGGCGAAAATGAACCGGATTGTTCAGGCTGTGCCGGAATCTGTTGTAGAAATAGGACCGATCGAACTTAATGACCGGCCGGTTGTCGACAGTTCAAGCCGATATGGCTACTACATTCTGGCTGCCGGAGATACCCGGGAAATGGAGCGGATTCTGGCTTTATGAAAAAAATACGCAGCTTTTTGCTGCTGCAGCTGGCGGTCCTGATCTATACGATGGCCAGTGTCGCGGCTAAAATAGCTTCGGGTTGTTCTTTCCTGTCCGGGGACTTCATCTTGTTTTACGGTCTGGAATTAGCGGCTTTAGGCGCATATGCCCTATTATGGCAGCAAGTTATCAAACGGCTTGATTTATCGACCGCCTATATTGGCCGGGCCTTATCCATTATCTGGCTGATGTTGTGGGCGGTTCTTATTTTTCAGGAAAAAGTCAGCCTGAATAATCTGATCGGCGTGGCCATTGTTATCGCCGGCATTGTGGTGGTGAATCAAGATGGTCTGGAATAGTTCATCCTGGATTCTTGTCCTCTCGGTTGTTGTTGCTGCCGCGGCGCAAATTTTGCTAAAAAAAAGCGCTCGGCTGACACATGCCGCCTTGTGGCGGGAATACTTGAATAGCAGGGTTATCAGCGCTTATTTACTGCTGTTCCTGTCAACGGTCCTGACAATCCTGGCTTTCCGGGGCTTGACTTATAAAAACGGCATTATGATCGAGTCGACAGAATACCTCTTTATCTTGATTTTCAGTTCGATATTTCTCAAAGAAAAAATCAGCCGCCGCAAGGTGATTGGCAATCTCTTGATTGTAGCCGGCCTGATCGTTTATTACCAATAAAATGAGGAGGAACATTATGGAAAAATTGTCGATTATCGTCCCGGTTTACTACAATCAGGATAATTTATTGCCCCTTTATGCCGATATGAAAACGAAGGTGCTTGATAAACTGGATTGCGATTATGAATTGATTTTTGTTGACGACGGATCCGGAGACCGTTCATATGAAGTGATGGAACAACTGGCTTTGATCGATCCGCATGTCCTGACCCTGAAATTATCCCGCAACTTCGGCGAGCATGCCGCTATCCTGGCCGGCCTGTCACGCTGCACCGGAACCTGCGCCATCCGCAAAGCGGCCGATCTGCAAGATCCTTCAGAACTGGTTCTGGAAATGCTCGCTCAGTATCACGCCGGCTATAAAGTTGTGCTGGCTGTCCGCGAAGGCCGCGACGAACCCTGGCATCAACGGGCGGCTTCGTCGATTTACACCTTGATGATGCGTAAACTGGCTCTGCCTAATATGCCCAAAGGCGGTTTTGATTGTTTTCTGATCGATAAACAGGTTATCCGTATTTTAACTCATATGAATGAGAAGAATACCTCCCTTATGGCTCAGATCCTCTGGAGTGGATTTAAAACCTGCACAGTGCCCTATCAAAGACAAAAACGGCGCATCGGCAAATCGCGCTGGACACTGAGCAAAAAGGTTAAACTCTTTATCGATTCATTATTGGGCTTTTCCTATTTCCCGATCCGGTTTATAACAGGCATCGGAATCTGTTCGTTTCTTGGTTCTTTGATCTGGATGGTTGTGGCGCTTGCAGCCAAGATTACAGCCCGGGTTACGGTTGAGGGTTATACGACGCTGCTCATGCTGCTTCTGATGTCCTTTGGCGTGATTATGCTCTCGCTGGGCATCCTGGGAGAATATCTCTGGCGGATGTTCGACGCCACCCGAAACCGGCCGCCGTTTATCCTGGATGAACCTGGGGATTCCGGCTTGAAAAAGGAAGCGAAATGACATTTATAACCGTTGGCTCTGTTCGATCAACATTAAGTATGTTATACTCATTTTATATTTGCTGATTGAAGGGGCTTCATGTTAAACCTATTTTCTTTCAGCCTTAACTTGAGCGAATATGAATTAAATGAGGTGATAGGTATGGTTAATCAAGTAAAAAAAGGTTTGGTATCGGTGACATTTCGTTCTTTGCATCCCATGGAGATCCTGGATCTTGTTTCGGAAACGGGACTGGAAGCGATTGAATGGGGCGGCGATATCCATGTTCCGGTCGGCGATCTGGTGAGGGCAGCGCAAATCGGCCAGGAAACAAGAATCCGCGGCATAGCGATCCCGACTTATGGATCTTATTATTGCGCCGGCCTGAGACGGGATGAAATAAACGACGCAAAACCCAATCCGGATTTCGCCCGGGTTCTGGCCACCGCTGAAGCGTTAGGCGCCGCGAATATCCGGGTTTGGGCCAATCATACCGCTTCGCAGGCAGCCGATGAAGCGACCTGGCAGCGGACGGTCGAAGACCTGGCCAGAATCGGCGATATGGCCGCCGCGTCCGGCATCATCGTCTCGCTGGAATATCACAACAATACGCTGAATGATCGCCCGGCCGCTACGAGCCGTCTGCTGTCGGCATTGACAAAACCGCAGCCGATCTACACCTTATGGCAGCCTTTAAACGAACTGGATTTTCTGGACAATCTCGAAACCTTACAGGCAGCTCAGCCTTATCTGTCACATGTCCATGTTTTTGCCAGCCAGGGCGCCGGCAGTCTCTTAAAAACAGCGGAAGCCGAATGGTCCCGTTATCTGCCCCGTCTTCTGGCGATACCGGAAATTGAAACCCCAGATCACATGAAACAACCGCGCTGTTTCATGATCGAATTCGTACAAAACGAGACACGCGAGTCCTTTCAGGCTGACGCGGCTACTCTGACAGATTGGCTGGCCCAATGGGGGCATTAAAAGATTATCCCGAAAATTTTAAACAAAGAAAAGAAAAAGTATAGAAAACGCCAAGCAGGGCTTGCATATTACCTTATAGCTGTTGTAAAATGAGATCAGTAAGATGATATCGACAGTGTCCATTGACATGACATCGTATTCATCAGCATTCGGTTCATAAAGGTTAACCCCGTTTATCCTGAAAAGCGAGGCTGAAAACAGAGAACTTGCCTCTAGAACAACAAGGTTTGATGTCACATGACATTGAGCTTGTTATCTGGAGGTGTTTTTTATGAAGAAATCAAAGAGATTCCTGATCATCACAACCCTGGTGCTCGTTTTGTTTACTTTTACCGGCATAGCGGTGGCATGGACGGCGCCGCCTTTTCCGACAACCGATCCTGGCTATCCGCTTACTTATGCCATCAGCGATCGGGGCGTCGTTCCGCAATATGTCAACGATAATACGCCTCAATATGTGACGGGTTATTCGGTTTTCAAGGTAAACAACAACGAGGAAGGGAGCTACTTGTCAGGCGACAACACAACCTCAGGGAAGCTCTTTACCTTCTACGTCAATCCGCTTGACAATACGGAGGTCCTGAAAGTCTGGCTGGGCATTGACGGAGATGGCAAGAGTTATATCAAGAAATGGCAGTCCGCCAATATCGCGATCAAGTACTTTATGGTCAAAGGCGGCGACGGCTTCCTGCTTTATACCTATTCCGGCGACTGGACTTATGACGGCCATCTTTATACGCCGAAAAAGGGTCAGCAGCAGTTGAACGTTACCGGCATCAGCCATATAACGATCGCTTATACGCCGGATCATGAACCATCGGATTCTATAAGCACCCAAACCTCGCAAGGCACCGAGCCGTCGGATACACAAGGCACCGAGCCGTCGGATACGCAAGGCACCGAGCCGTCGGATACGCAAGCCACAGAGCCGTCCGGGTCCGAGTCTACCGCCTCTCAGGCGACCGAGTCGTCGCAGACCGTAGAATCATCGGTCGGCGAGTCGACCGCTGCGGAAACGACTTATATCTTTACCGAGAACACCATTCCGTTAGTCGAACCGACCACCAGCGTGACAACGCCGTCTTCTTCGGCCGGCGCGACAACATCGACCCTGAGTGAAACAACCAAGATCAAAGACGACGAAATCCCGCAGACCGGCGAAACCAATCAAGGCGTCGTGATCGGAGCGATCCTGGTTGCCCTGGGCGCCAGTTTGATGTTGATCCTGCGCCGCCGTCATATAAATCAAGACTAAAACGGCCTGACTCAATTTTCATATCGTTTGTCCCGCAATAAAACATCGGATGCCCGCAAAAAGCGGGCATCCTTTTTTTTCGGCTGTTTGCCGAAGCGGCAAGCAATCATGAATATCAAAGGATAATAAAGCGCAGCTTCTCTTTTTCCGGCTAATCTGCTTCTTGCTGATGAAGATTTGTGTTTTATGCATTTTTCGCAAATTTGTACTAAATTGCCTTTAAATTATAATGACAAATGAAAAATGACATGCTATAATCTGAAACTGTAGTGATTCTTAAGTGACATCATGAATCACAAATAAGAGTGAATACCGGTTAACCCCGTTTGTCCGTAAAAACGAGGCTGAAAAGAGAGTAGCTTGCCTCCAGAAAAGCAGGCAAAACAACAAAGTAGATCGGTTTAGTTTATTTTGTTGATTTGCTTACTGAAATGGGGGTGTTTTTATATTTAAGAACATGTTTGTCCGGTCATCATAAAAATTCCGATAAAATTAAATCAGGGTTAACCCCGTTTATCCCCAAAAGCGAGGCTGAAAACGGAGCGCTTGCCTCCAGAACATGCAAGCTTAATAAAGTTCGCTTTTGATATGAATTATGAGATGGGATTACACGGGAGGTGTACGAAAATGAAAAAATTCAGAATCGTCTTGGTTGTTACTTTAGTGCTGATGATTATGCTGCCGATTTTTACCGTTTCTGCAGAAACCATCGATTATACAAAAACCTACAAATGGCTGGGAACCGGTTTGCTTTTCAATGATCCTTATTTAACGACTGTCGAGAGATTTAACATGAGCGATGGCAATATTGCCTATTGCGCTGATATCAATACTTATATCAACAAAACTTCGCCTTATGTAAAAGTCCCTTTGGAGCTTGCCGAAAGCACAACAAATGGAATTATCCCTGTCGGTACCGCCAGCAAAATCCGCGCGATTTTAAATTATGCCTGGGACAAGAAAGATCATGACAACGTAATTGCTGTTCAATATGCTTTATGGCATTTCATCAACGGCACAAACTTGCCTGCTCAGGCAAATACGGGGATAAAAGCGATCTACGCCAAATTGCTCAGCGATGTCGAAACACCGGGCATCGCTGCCTCCGCCGAAGCCATTGTCAACACCCTGACCCTGACCGGCCCGTCATCCGCGTCGCAGGAAATTGCGTCGGGAACCACAACCTATACGTTCAAATTCACCGCTGTTTCTTCAACCGGCGCGGCCATTGTTTTTACAGTCAAAGATGGCGCCAATCATGAATTAGTTTCCGGCACGGATTATACAATCGTGAAAAATGCCGATGGAACCTACACGATAACCTTTAACAATATCACCGCTGCTTCCAGCTTCAACCTGACGGCGACAACCTTGAAAAACAAATCCGTCGGCGCCGGCGCCTTTGTTACTTTTAAACAAATAGAAGGCATCAACGTTCTGGACAAGAGTTTCTCTCAGACTGTTGTCGGCATCAAACCGAGTGAAACCACTCAAAGCCGTTCTTTCAACGTAAGCTTTGTTCTGCCGCAGCCGACCACAACGGCCGCCGAGACGACAACCGTTGCCGAGACCACCACAACTGCTGCTGAAACGACAACCGTAGCCGAGACCACCACAACCGCAGCCGAAACGACAACCGTAGCCGAGACCACCACGACCGCCGCGGAAACCACAGCGGTTAACGAGACCACGACCGCCGCGGAAACCACCATCAGGATCACCGATGAAACCATTCCGCTGGTCGTTCCGACCACATCGACGATTGCCGATGCCACAACCATAACAGATCCTTCGGCAACCACAGCGGCAACCACCGAGATCAAGGATGATGAAATCCCCAAAACCGGTGAAGCGAACCAGGGTATCCTGATCGGCGGCATCCTCATTGCCTTAGCCGGCAGTCTGGTGCTTCTCCTGCGCCGCCGCAAACTGCACGAGTAAGGAAATTATTCCTAATCATTGAATAGAAGAAGGGGCTGTCTCAAAAAGAGAAATTTTGAGAGGGTCCCTTTTTTTATATCTAAAAACGAAAAAACGGGTTCCGAAGAACCCGTTAATCCGGTAAAATTATAGTTGTGACACAAATAAAATTACCTCACGACTATAGCAAATTTGGCGGGTATATGCAATTGTCATTGCCCATCGAAACAGGAATCCTTATACCAGCGGACGATTCGGTCAGACTGTTAAGCCAGGTCATGGAGGAATTGGACTACAGCAAGCTGTATCAGGCATACTCCCGATTGGGGAGAAATCCGGCAGTCTCCCCGAAGAATCTATTCAAAGTACTGGTCTATGGATACATGAATAATATTTACAGCAGCCGAGGCCTGGAAACAGCCTGTCGTCGGGATATCAACTTCATGTGGCTGCTGCAGGGGCAAGCCAGCCCAGATCACAACACCATCGCCCGGTTTCGCAGTGAACGGCTGACGGACGTCGTGGATGACCTATTCCGCCAACTGGTTGAAAAGCTCCATGAATACGGTGAAATCGCTTTTGCGAACCTCTTTGTCGATGGAACAAAAATCGAAGCAAGTGCCAATAAATATAGCTTCGTCTGGAAGAAAGCCGTAACCAAAAATGAAGTCAAGCTGCAGGCCAAGGCTAAAGCTGCCATTGACCGGATTACTGGTGGTCAGCCAGTCCCTGAAAAGATCGCAATCGAAGATCTTCGTCAATTACAAAAGCAACTGCAAGACCAGCTTGCAGACAGTGGGGTTCAGCTGGCGCATGGCAAAGGCCAGCACAAGACACAACTGCAGCGTGATTATGAGGAAATCAGTGGCTATCTTGAACGACAGGAGCAGTATAACCACGACAATAGTCTGTTTGACGGACGAAACAGTTTCTCCAAGACAGATACTGACGCCACCTTCATGCATATGAAAGAAGATCACATGCGTAACTCCCAGCTCAAGCCAGGCTACAATGTCCAGATCGGCGTCGAGGGCGAGTATGTTGTCGGCATAGATATCAGCAGCGAGCGAAGCGACCAGCTGACCCTGATTCCGTTTCTGGAGAAGCTACAGGCCAGTCATTCCCACAAGCACCAGAATATCGTGGCGGATGCCGGGTATGAAAGCGAAGAGAATTATATTTATCTGGCTGAACAAAATTATACAGCCTACATCAAGCCTCAGAATTATGAGCAGAGTAAAACGCGGCAGTACCGCAACGACCCTTACCGGGCTGGGAATATGGCCTATGACGAAGTTTCGGACACCTATACCTGCCCACAAGGCCGCTTGTTGTTGCCTGCTTACCAGAAACATCCGAAGTCCAAATCCGGCTATATATCCACGGTTCAGATCTACGAGTGCCAAAGCTGTGACGGTTGTCCGGTCAAATCCCGCTGTACCAAAGCCGCTGGCAATCGCCATCTGCAGGTAGCTAAAACATTCCTCGGTCTTCGTCAGGCTTCTCTCGATAATATCACATCACCGTTTGGCATCCTGCTGCGCATGAACCGGTCTATCCAGGTGGAGGGCGCATTTGGGGTGCTCAAAGAAGATTATGGCTTTCGACGTTTCTTGTTGCGAGGCAAGAAGAACGTCAGAACCGAGTATACGCTGCTTTGCATGGGTTATAATCTGAATAAACTGCATAACAAGATACAGAACAAACGATGTCAAACATTGTTGCATAGCCTTGATGTTGCCTAAATAGCATATTTGCTCAAAGAATTGCTAAATAGTGTGTTTGCTATACTCAGTTTTCCACATCACCTGATGCCAGGCACACTTCGTGTCCACATCGTGTGGATAATTGGTACTGGAATAGGCAATCTTGAAGATTTTAGTATGAAAAAGGAGCCATCTCTCGAGTAGTTTTCACTACTTTTGATATGATCCCCCATAAGTAGACAGAGAAAAAACAAATTCTGTTTGCATATGGGGGATCATTTTTTATGGGCAGAGCATCGAAATTATCATTAGAGTGCTGGGAAGAACTCTTTAAGCGTTATCTAGCCGGTGAATCAAGAAAGCTATTGTCACAAGAATATGGCGTGTCTTTAAACAGTATTACTCAAGGATCATACCGCTATCGGCAACTTGGAATCGATGCTTTTAAGCGACGAACAACTAACCAGACCTATTCTGCTGAATTCAAACGGCAAGTGTTGCAAGAATATCTTGTTGGCGGAATATCCCTGTTTGATCTGACACTCAAGTATGGGATTCCCCATAAAGCACCTGTCCAAAGATGGTTAAAGGAATACAATAGTCATGGAGGCAACCTCAAGCAGTATCAGGGAGGGCGAAACCCCATGACTAAGGGACGAAAAACTACATGTGCAGAGCGAATCGAGATTGTTGGCTATTGTATTGAGCATGCTTCGGATTACCAGGCAACAGCTGCTGTTTTTCAAGTTTCATACAATCAAGTTTATGCCTGGACGCACAAGTACAAAGAACGGGGCATTTCAGGCCTTAAGGACAATCGTGGCCGCGGGCGTGAATTGAACGATATGACTGAATTGGAACGAACGCGGGCTGAACTGAAGCTACTGGAAGCGAAGAACAGACAGTTGCAGATGGAGAACGATGTCTTAAAAAAAGCCGACGAGATCGAAAGGGGGCTGATCTCAGCCAGATTCGCCAAGAAGCGCAATACCAAGCAATAAAGCAATTACATGAAGAGAAGGCATATCCTCTAGTACAGCTTTGCGCATTTTTTGAAGTTTGGCGCTCAGCGTATTATAAATGGCAGAACCGCAAACCAAGCCAGCGAGAATTGGAAAATCAGCTGTTACTGTCACGTATCATTGAAATTTATAAATCTGTTAATGGTATATATGGCTATCGTCGCATAACGCTCACACTTAACCGACACAGTGATACGCGTTACAACGTCAAGCGCATTCGGCGCCTGATGCGCAAAATTGGGCTTCATTCCGTGATCCGGCGCAAACGAAAAAACTATGTTCGAGTTACCCCTCAGGTTACCGCAGAAAACCTCCTGGCTCGACAATTTCAAGCTGATGCTATTAACCAGAAATGGCTGACTGATGTGACTGAGCTGGCCTATGGCAATTCACAGAAGTCCTATTTGAGCGCAATTTTTGACATGAGAGACCGTTCAATTGTATCCTTCTGTCTTGGGCATAGCAATAATGTTCCACTTGTTCTAGAGACCCTTGATCGGGCTCTTGCAGCTAATCCAGGCGCCAAACCTTTGTTTCACAGTGATCGAGGCATTCAGTATACTTCAGGTGTTTTCAAACGCAAGCTTGACGATGCAGGCCTTGTCCAAAGCATGTCGCGCATTGGACGCTGTATTGACAACGGGCCAATGGAGGGTTTCTGGGGCACGCTCAAAGCCGAGATGTATCACTTGAATCGATTCTATGACTATGACAACTTACGGAGCGCAGTCGAAAACTATATTCATTTTTACAATTTTGAACGATACCAAAAGAACTTGAATGGCCTGACTCCCTTGGAATTCAGGAGTCAGGCCATGTCGACTGAATAATTTGCTTTTTTTACTGTCTACTTGACAGGGATCACTTCATTTTGAGACAGCCCCTTTTTTATGAATCCTGTTGAAGGAAAATAATGTTAGTGACAAGGATGTAGCGCCCTGCTATAATTTATAACTGTAGAAGTCTAAATTGTTTCAGATAAACCTTATAAATGAATACCGGTTAACCCCGTTTGTCCGCAAAAAAACGAGGCTGAAAAAAGAGAAGCTTGCCTCCAGAAAAGCAAGGAACCAACAGAGTAAACACTTTATTTATTTTGTTGATTTACTTACTGACGGGAGGTGTTTTTCATTTCTGTTACGATTCTGATCACAACGCTAAAGTGTCAGCTGATTCAATGTGCACAGGAGGTGTATGGATGTGAAAAAGATACGGCTTATCATGGTTCTGGTTATGGTTCTGGTATTTTTGCTGCCGGTATTTGCGGTATCCGCTGAAGTAATCGACACAACGGACCTTTATCGTTACCAGGGGACAGGTATTAGCGGGCACACCTATTGGGAAGGACATAGCATCTACGTCAAAAGATTCGATATGAGCAAAGGTTATATTGCTTTTTGCGCCGACAGATTGACCCCGATTCGAACCGACAAAGATTACGTAAAAATATCGCTCGAATATGCCGCATCCCATTTAATCATTCCGGAAATCATTAAAAATAAGATCCGGGCGATCCTGAATTATTCCTGGAACAAAACAGATAAGGATAGCATTACCGCCGTTCAATATGCTTTGTGGCATTATCTCCATGGCACAGGCTTACCCGATGAAGCCAGCGCCGCGGTCAAAGCGATCTACAACGATTTGCTGGATGATACGAAAACCCCCTGTCTCCCGGCCTCGGCTGAGAGTGTCGTCAACAATCTGACGCTTAATCCGCCGACACCGGATTCGCAGGATCGCTCAGATGGCGAAACAACCTATACATTTAATTTTTTCGCTCAATCATCGGAAGGCGCGCCGATTGTTTTTACCGTCAAGGACGCTGCCGATCAGGTACTGGCCGACGCCGCCTATGATATTATCGACGCGGGCAGCGGCAACTATCAGCTGAAGCTGTATGATATCCATGCAGCCGCGACCTTTACGCTCTATGCGACAACACTGAAGAACAAATCCGTCGGCGCCTGCGTTTTTGTCACTTTTAAAACCTGTGAAGACGCTGTTCAGTTGGATCCCTGCCAATCGCAGACGGTGATCGGCATCAAACCCAGCGAGACGACGCAGACCAAATCCTTCAGCGTGAGCATCAATGAACCGGCGCCCACAACCGAAACAACGGAAGTCACGCCGACAACCAGCGTCAATGAAACGGTTGAGACCAATCCGACGACAACCGGGACAATCATCTTAACCGACAGCACCTTGCCTCTGGTTGAACCAACGACGACGCAAACGCCGACCACAACACTGTCTCCCACAACCCAGATCGATGATGATCAAGTCCCGCAGACCGGTGAAACAAATCAGGGCTTGCTCATCGGCGGTATTCTCCTGGCGCTGGCCGCCAGCCTGATGCTGGTCCTGCATCATCATAGAAAACAAGAATAATCCGGCCGGACGAAGATCATAACCTGTCTGCAGGCAAAAAAGAAGACGCTTCACGCGCCTTCTTTTTTTGCCGATGGTTAAGGGTTATAAGCCATAACGACGATTTATTTGATGATGCGGAATTTACCGATCAGCGGCAGTTCTTTCGCTTTGCCGTTTAAACCGTTGACCAGGCCCATGATGGCGAAAATAAGGACAACAACGCAGAGAATGGGCGCGAGAATGAACCAGCCCAGAATCGGGATGATGCTGGAAACAATGCTGCCGCCGACGCTGAGGATCAACAATAAGAGGCCCTGATTGGCATGGAAACGGCCGAAGCGGGAATCGGGGCAGGCTACGAGCGGCAAGAAAAACAGGATGTAGGCCAAGCCGGCCATAACTTTGTTCTTTTCGATATCTTCGGGAGCAAAAACTTCCTGGACTTTAGCCGCAGGTCCGCCTGCCGCGCCGGGATTAGGCGCTGCGCCGGCCGGATTGGCGCCGGCTGCATTTTGCGGAGCTCCGCAGCCGTCGCAGAATTGAACGGCGTCATCTAGTGATTTCCCGCAAGAAGGACAAAATTTAGCCATGAAATACACCTCTTTCATTATTCTAGCCGTTGGGACGGCTTGTTTCATGTTTTCAGTATAAAGGTTTGCCGGGAACATCTGAATGGCCGAACGGCTATAAACAACCGGCCGATCGGACAAATTGCGTCTTCATGCTGGCAAAGGATTGGCGTTTAAGCTATTGCTGGCCGCAGCCGGCAATGGATATAATGAAGGGAACCTGGTTCAGGGCTTCGGCCAACAGGCCACGGGAAGGATATTGGAATGGATTCTGCTTTATTTATCCAATCCCTGCTGTATTTGCCGGCTATCATCGCAGCTGTAGTCATCGCGGTTGTCTTGTATGCCCGTTCCAGCCGCTCGGCTGCTTATTATGCTTTAATCACCTGTAATAGCGCCATTTTAATGGGTTTGTTTTTACATATGCTTGAATTGCACGCGCCGGACACGATGCTCCTGTCCGTTATTGTCATCGCCGGCCTGATCGTTTTATCTCTGACTGTTTTTCTGACCATCCAGCTGGCTTATACCCTGGTAACCCGCTCGCGGCTGCCCCTGCTGCTGCAAATGATCAGCGGCGCCGGCGCTTTGATCGTCTTCTTCTTTAGCTTTAATTTCCTTGATTTAATTATCAACGCCGATCAGATCGGCAGCGAGGATGTCTTTTTCCGAGGCTACCAGCTGCTGCCGCTCTTTTTCATGGTATCTTACAGTCTGCAATTGATTTACGCCTTGAGCCGGCATTTGATCAATATTACCGATCTTTCCTTTGACCGGATCATGTTGGTGGTTCCCGACACCGTATTTGTTTTTGACCGTTCCGGCAATCTGATCGATCACAACAGCACCAATCCTGCGTTTGCAGGAGCCGGCAACCGGGATGAACTGCTCGCCCGGATGATGAATGGCTGCGAAGGCGGCTGTTCCGCTTTGGCGCGCGCCATGCAAAATCCCGGCTCGCGGGCCGGCGGCGAGCTGGAGTGGTCGCCCAATGAAGAAGTAACATTGACCTGGCTTTGGTGCTGTCAGGCTTTGAAGAATAAACGAGGCCGTGTAGCCGGATTTTTCCTGCTCCTGAGCGATATTACGCCAACCCGGAATATTTCCCAGCAGCTGCAGCGCCAGAACCGCGAGCTTAAAGAAATTAACCGCCAGCTGTCCAATTATGCCCAGCTGGTTGAGCAGTACGCCGGAGCCGCTACCCAGCAGGAGGTCGCCGCCTTCATCGACACCTCGGTGCGGCAGCGGCTGACGGCGGCAGCCGATCTGATCAGCCAGGCTCCCGGTCTCCGGCCGGAAGACCGCAAACCGCTGCTGAAAGTTCTGATCAATGAAAGCCGGCAGGCGCTGGCCGATATTCGCGCGCTGGTCGGCCGCCTGACCGGTTGAGCGAATCCGGAGCCGGCCGGCATCAATCCGGTTCCGGCTTGCCGCGATAAAAAATCAAAAGGGAGGGAAGGACTCTGCCGACGATACAAATACTGCCTGAAGAATCTTTTGGCCCGGTAGCCATTTACCTGGCGGTCCTGGCCCTGCTTTTAGCGCTCAATGTCTTTGTCGGCCTTCGCAGCCGCAAATCACCCCTGCAGGATTACTTTTTAGCGGCCGGCCTGAGTCTGGCTTTATGGATCGTCACGATCATTTTACGGGCCGGCGTTCCGGGCCAGCCCTGGCTATGGGTGATGATCTGTATGCAGTATTTGGCGATCTGCAGTATGAGTCTAAACCTGCTCTTTTTAGGCATCAGCTGTCAGAGCGGCCATAAATTGCCCTCCCGGGTCATTGTGCCGCTGAGCCTGCCGGCCGCCCTCGTCTATCTGCTGGTGTTGACGAATCCGCTGCATCAGGGATGTTTCCGCGGCTTTACGGCTTTTACCGAGACGACCGCCCCGGCTTATGGGATTGTTGCCGGTTATAATTATATTTATCTGGCTCTTGGCCTGTTGTTTTGCTGCCTGAGTCTGATCCGGCAGGCGGACCGCCGGCGGCCGGCGATTGTTCTTTTCCTTGCCGGGATTCTCACGCCGGTCATCGTACATATTTTCATTGTTGCCGGCGCCTGGCGCCCGCCTTTCATGTTGGAACCGCTTCTGAGCGCCGTATCCATCACTTTGATCGGCTTGTCTGTTCTGAGATTTCATTTTGTCGATATCACGCCGCTGGCCCGGCGGATGATCATGAATGAGATCAGCAGCGCTTTGGCCATTACGCGGCTGGACGGACGTATCATTGATTATAATCTGGCTTTGTCCCGTTTGTTCGAACCGGCCGTAACGGTTCATCGCCTGATGCCGGTCGCGGATCTCAGCCCGCTTTTACGGGTCTTTCCGACAGAACCCAAACCCCTGCGGCGGGAAATCCAGCTCGATACCGCTGCCGGTCAGCATTTATTTGAATGGACCGTCCATGAAGTCTGCGACCGCAACGGCCGTCCGGTCGGTTTCGTTTATCGCCTGGCCGAACTGGAAAATGAGCTGCAGCTGCGCCGTCTGCTGGCCGGTCAGAATGAGCAGCTGGCGTCGGCAAACCAATCCCTGCAGCGTTATGCGCAGATCGCCTCGGAACTGCGCCAGATCACGGTCCGCAATCAGTTGGCCCGTGAGATGCATGATTCCCTGGGCCATAGTCTGATTATCCTGATCGCTTTGCTGGAACGTATACAAAGCCGGCCGGATACAGAGCCGGAACAAACCGAGCTTTTTGGCCAAGCCGGCCAATTGCTTCATCAAATCCTCAATCAATTGCCCTTAACGCAAAACCTGCCTCCATACCCGGCTTATGAAGATCATTTACCGGCGCCGGCTGCGGAGAACGAGGTCGCTGCCGCCGCGTTGCCGGTTCAATTGCGCGCGCTGGGCAACGAACTGGCTCTGTCCGGCGTCAGTTTGGAAATGGATTGCCGGGGGCCGGTTGAGCAAATCCCGGCTGCCCATGAGAGCGAGATCCTGCAGATCAGCCGCGAAGCCATGACCAATGCCGTCAAGCACGGCCATGCAACCTTAATCAGTCTTTTCCTGCTGGCCGACGACCGGCACTATGACCTGATTCTTCTGGATAACGGCTGCGGCAATCCGAATTTTGTCAAAGGATTTGGCTTGCTCAATATGGAGCGGCGCGTTCAGACCTTGGGCGGAACCTTGCGCCTGCAGAGCGACAGCAGCGGCTTTGGTGTTTATGTCGCCGTACCCTGGCCGCGAAAAACAGACGGCCCGGCAGATCCGCCGCCGGTTCCTGCCGTGGAGCCGCTTCCGGATACCGGAACCGACAGCTGCTCAGGTCAAGTGGTGCTTTAACGCGAAGAGTGCCAGCTGCGTCCGGTCTTTCAGGTCGATCTCCGCCAACAGCCGGGATATCCGGCTTTTGACCGTGCCTTCGGAATAATTGATGGCTTCGGCGATTTCGCGGTTGCTCATCCCGGAAGACAGGCAATGGAGAATCTGCAGATCCAGGGGCGTAAAGACAGGATTCAGCCCTTCCCGGAGCGCCGCCGTCCGCATGCCGCCGCCGGCTTCTCCGCTCGCGGCGTCCGGTTCCGCCGATGGGCGTAAACAGGATTTATTGGTCACAAATAAACCGAAACGGCTCATTTGTATGGCTTGTAAAAGATGTTCGACGTGGATGTCTTTAAGCAGGATACCGTAAATATTGGGCAGTTCGGCCAGCCCGGACAGATCACGTTCCTCGAAAGCCGTCAGCAGGATAACCCGCGTTTGGGGCGAAACCTGCTGCAGTTTGCGGGCGGCGGCGATACCGTCCATTTCCGGCATCCGGATATCCATCAGCACCAGATCGACCGGCTGTGAAGCGCAGACCTTTAAAACGTCGGCGCCGTTGCCGACACAGGCGGTCAGGTTGATGTCCGCTTCCGTCCCGAGCAGAGACAGCATCATATCGCGAAAAAGCGTTTGATCGTCGGCGATTATCACATTCATCGGCATACACCTCGCAAAAGTATTATAACGTGCCTGCCGGTTTCAATGCAAAGAAAATGTAACGCGGATAAATCGAACAGGACGATCCGGCTCAGTTTGTGCTAAACTAAAAATGATCGATCGCATTAAAGGAGGAGCTTTCCATGCGCCTTGATCTCATGCATCCGGCTGATCAGCTGGTAACCGTTATGCACCGAATTTACTCGAGCGGCTTGACGACGATGTCCGGCGGCAATTTATCGATTCGTGAACCGAACGGCGATCTGTGGGTGACGCCGGGCAGTATCGACAAAGGCGCCCTCACGCGCAGCGACATGGTCTGCATCCATCCTGACCTGAGCCAAAGCGGCTTTCGCAAACCGACTTCCGAGCTGCAATTTCATCAGGCCATTTACAAAGCCTGCGATCGGGTTCAAGCGATTCTGCATGCCCATTCGCCGGCTCTGGTCACTTTCAGCATCATGAACCAGGTGCCGTCCGTCAACCTGATTCCCAACACCCGGGTCGTCTGCGGCCATGTCGGCCTGGCGCCCTATGCCCGGATGGGATCGGCCGAATTAGGCGACAAGCTGGCGGCAGAATTCCGCAAAGGCTACTCGGCGGTGCTTTTGGAAAATCACGGCATCTGCGTCGCCGCCGAAAATCTCAGTCAGGCTTATAAGATTTTTGAAACGCTGGAATATTCCGCCCGGATCGAATTGATGGCCCGGCGTGTCGGCCCGGTGAACGCCCTGACGGAAGAACAGATCGACCTGGCGCGCACCAAAGCCCATACCCGCCTGAGCGACTTTAAGCCGCGCCATCACAGCAGCGAGGAACTCGGCCTGCGCCGCGACATGGTCGCCACGATCCAGCGCGCTCTGGATCAAAAACTTTTTACCAGTACGCAGGGGACCTTATCCGTCCGTCTTGACGACGGCTCGTTTCTGATCACGCCGTATGGACGCGACCGGCGCCTGATCCAGGAAGAACACCTGGTCCTGATGCACCGCAGCATGAAAGAATCCGGCAAAACGCCCAGCCGCGCGGTCTTTCTCCATGAGCTGATCTACTACCGCCAGCCGGAAGTCCGGGCGATAATCTGCGCCCAGCCCGCCCATCTGATGGTTTACACCCTGACCGACGCCGTACTGGATGTCCGCCAGATGCCGGAAAGCTATGTCATGCTGCGGCAGATCCCCAAATACCCGTACGGATTCAATTATCTCGAACCCCAGAAAGTGGCCGCCCTGTTCGGCCCGCAAACGCCGGCCATTCTGCTGGCCAACGACGGTGTCATCGTCACCGGCCAATCGCTGCTGCAGGCTTACGACCGCTTTGAAGTCGCCGAATTTGCCGCCCGGGCTCAGCTGGATATACCGGCGCCGGGGCTGGGCAGGCCTTTAGACGAAGAACGGATAGCCGACCTCGATCGTTATTTTCCGCTGTAAACTCTGCCGGCGGCCAGCCGGCTGAAAATCAGGAGGTTCATATGCTTAAGGGAATACCTGCTCTTTTATCTCCGGAATTATTAAAAACACTGATGGAAATGGGCCATGGCGATGAAATCTGCATCGGCGACGGCAACTTTCCGCATGAATCGATCAACAGCCGGACGATCCGCTGCGACGGCCATGGCGTGCCGGAGCTTCTGGAGGCGATCCTGCAGCTCTATCCGCTCGACACATATACCAGCCGGCCGGTTGCCCTGATGGCGGTTACGCCGGGCGACCCGGTAAAAACGCCGATCTGGGACACCTATCAATCGATCATCAGCGAGAAAGACGGCCGCGACGGCAGCGACCTGATCGAATATGTCGAGCGCTTTGCTTTTTACGAGCGGGCCAGGAAATGCTATGCTGTCATCGCGACCGGCGAAAAAGCGCTGTATGCCAATATCATCCTGAAAAAAGGCGTCGTCGTCGAGTCCTGATGCATAACCGGATGTCATCATCTTGCACGAAAAATGAGGCGGCATTTCGATTCTGACGACATGCCGCCTTTGTTGCTGTTATAGAAAAATCAACCTGCTTAAAAGAAATATCTTGTCCATCACCGGGACAGTAAACAAAACATGCTGCTTATATAAGCAAATTAACCAAATTTAGTAAAAGTAATTTAACCATTTTGGTTATAATCATGTCTTTACAAACGCGTCATACAAGAAAACCGTTCTGCAACAGATTTGTCAAAAAGGTGCAATCATCGCGAAACAGAGTAATACGAAACCTTTTCGGGCTTAAGTTCCTGGTCGCCATTGCGGTAAATAAAACAAGAACCTGCTTTTTATTGTTCGTGACTTTTCTTGACGATCTTAAGGTTTTGTGGTATAAATAAGATCAAAGTTCTAAACAACTGGAGTACAGCATTGCATGAGTGAAAATGGGCGAAAAGTCCTGGGAGAACTGCTGATAGAAGCCGGCTTAATCGAGCCGGAAATTTTGCAGCAGGCTCTGGATCAACAACGGACCTCAGGCAAACGTCTGGGCGAAGTTTTGATCGATATGAACGCGGCTACGGAAAAGCAGATTGCCGAAGCCCTGGAATTCCAGCTTAAAATTCCCTTGATCGAGCTCAGTAAATATGAAGTTGACCAGTCCTGCCCCCTGCTGATCAACGAAGCGATGGCGCGCCGCCATCAGGTTATCCCGATCAGCAAAGAAGACAATACGCTGACCCTGGCCATGGCCGACCCGTTAAATCTGCAGGCCATCGACGATGTCCGGATCTTTACCGGCATGAAAATCAAACCGGCTATTGTCCTGAAAAATGAGCTTCTGTCGGCCATCGACCGTTTCTATAGCCGCGAAGGCGCCGAAAAAGCTGTCGAAGACTTCAAGAAAGAATTAAATTTCGATCAGATCAGCGAAGCGGACAGCGAATTGAGCGATATCAGCAACGCGCCGGTAGTCCGGCTGGTCAATTCGATTATTCAGCATGCCATCCGCTCGCGGGCCAGCGATATTCATATCGAACCCTTCGACAAATTCCTGCGCATCCGCTTCCGGATCGACGGCGAGCTGCAGGAGATCATGAAGGCGTCCAAAGCGGCTCATCCGGCGGTCGTAACCCGGATCAAGATCATGGGCAAGATGGATATCGCCGAGAAACGTCTGCCCCAGGACGGCCGGGTGGAGATGTCGCTGGACGGCCGCGACGTCGACTTGCGTATTTCTATTCTGCCGACCGTTTACGGTGAGAAAATCGTTATCCGCCTGCTGGGACGCAGCGACCTGGTCCTGAGCAAAACCCAGCTGGGCTTTACGGATAGTAATATTGTCCTTTTCGACCAGATCATCAAAAGCACAAACGGCATTATCCTGGTCACCGGCCCGACCGGCAGCGGCAAGACGACGACCCTTTATGCCGTTTTGCGTGAACTGAACAAGATCAACCGCAACATCATCACGGTTGAGGACCCGGTCGAGTATCGCCTGGAAGGCGTCAATCAGGTTCAGGT
>JAYFQE010000013.1:0-68024 GCA_034927345.1 Clostridiaceae bacterium | reverse complement strand
CTCCCCGCGTGGGAGCGTGGATTGAAATAGGATAGCGCAGGAGTACAGGCATGGGTTTACAGGTCGCTCCCCGCGTGGGAGCGTGGATTGAAATTTTGGCTTTGACCAACCTCGAACAGGTAGTCATGTGGTCGCTCCCCGCGTGGGAGCGTGGATTGAAATCGACTTTGCCTCCTTCGCCTCCTCCGCCGCCTCGTGTCGCTCCCCGCGTGGGAGCGTGGATTGAAATAATGATGCAGAACTTTTAATTAATCCACGATTATGTCGCTCCCCGCGTGGGAGCGTGGATTGAAATCGAAATATCCGCGGTTAATGAATTCCTGGTGCGGCGTGTATATTGTAAAGCAAGTTTCCTGAAAAGAGAGCGAGGGAGATCGCATGATGCCGCAGTGACCGGTTGACCGACTTTCTCCTGTGAGTTGCCAGGGGTCGATACGGCCGAGAAGATTCTTTAAGGCAAAGTCCTTGCTCAATGCTCGATCGGGGTTGATAGTCCCGCTACCACATCGGATTTATAGTTTTCCTTGCAGCAACTCAGCTACATCCAGCAGTAGATCTGCTATAAAGATGAGGAAGAATGGCCTACGTAAAGTTGCAGGCATCGTTTTATATAAAATGGCGTTACTACGCTATGACGAGATGGTCAATCTTGCCATTTTCATCAAGATATATGATGTGCTTGACTATGTTTCGGCAATATTATGAAATATATGCCAGATGATTAGTAAGAATAATTTCATTTAGTTTGGCGGAAGTAGAAGAAATTATTAAATATTCACTTTATATACACTTGTCATTGCGTTTTCTGTAATATGAATCTAAAACATTTTAACCCATATTTAATAGCTTTTATTTTAACAAATAAAAATATATTATAATAAACTTGAAAGCATCTTGAAATAATATTAAATTAGAACTAAAATACTTATATGTTAACCTTAACCTCCAATTCTTTATATTATATTTCATTTGGAGGAACTATATGGAAGGTAATTCTGAATACGTTGCTCATATACGAAAATCAGATGGACGGGAACAGACGGTTGCTGAACATAACAACGGCGTAGCAAAAATAGCCCACGATATCGGAAACCAGTATGGCATTGGTAATTTGTCCATATTTACAGGTCGGCATCATGATGATGGAAAAAACACTCAGGAATATCTTTCGTATCTTAAAGCTGCGGCGGATGGTGAATCTGTTGTTCGCGGTTCAGTTATTCACTCAACCTACGGCGCTATGTTAGCAAACAATCTGGCAAGTACCACAAATACCACTGAAAGGCTTTCTGCAGAGATGGTGCGAACCGCTATTATGAGCCATCACGGATTGAGAGACTGTCTTACATCAGATGGACGATGTTCCTTTCATGCAGCTATTAAGCACATTTCTGACTCATATAGTGCGGTTGAACAGATTGTATATAAGTATTATGGGAAAGATGTCATTGAAAGCGAATTTCAAAAAGCATGCAGAGATGCTAAAATGATGAGAGCCAAAATAAAGGAATTTGACAGCGTGAAACAGGGCTATGGCTCATCTCATTTTTACTTAGCAATGTATATAAGACTACTTACCTCAATCATAATTGACGCCGACCGCACAGATACAGCCTGTTTTGAAGATAGAATTGAATTGAAATCGTTGCCGACCTGCCAAACGCGAAAAAATATGTGGAATTTATATCTGGACCATTGCGAAGCAAAGATAAGACTATTCCAGTATGATAAATATCCTTCGGTACTAGACCAATTTCGTGCTGAGATTTCGAAATCCTGTTCTGCGTTTGACGGCGGGAGTAACGGTGTATTTCGTCTTGTAGTTCCTTGCGGTGCGGGAAAAACGTTGTCGGCACTGCGTTATGCGCTGCAGACAGCTGCACATTATGGGAAAAAGCACATTTTTTATATCGCTCCATTTAATTCAGTTCTAGAACAAAATGCGAGCGAAATCGCTACTTACATTGGGAACGACGATGCTGTCTTACGACACCACTCAAATGTAATATTCGATTCAGATGATAGTGAAGTCGAAAAGAGGTATAAATTGTTGACCGAAAACTGGTCACAATCTCCTGTGATTGCCACCTCTGCAGTGCAATTTCTCGATACGCTGTTCAACTCAAAAACCTCATGTGTACGGCGTATGCAGTCGCTTGGTGATTCAATTATTATCGTAGACGAAATTCAGGCGCTGCCAATTAAAGTTCTTAAGCTATTTAATGGAGCAATGAATTTTCTTGCACAATTTTGCGGATCGGCTATTGTCCTTTGCTCGGCAACACAACCATTGTTAGATAAGCTGAATGATTATCGAATCATACCACCCAAAAGCTTAATACATGACGATGGACGGTTTGATGAGGTTTTCAAGAGAGTTGAAATCGTTGATTATACTAAAGGAAACGGCTTTTCCATCGATGAAACTGCGAACTTCATTCTGGAGCAGGCAAAGAATACGCATTCCATTCTTGCTATTGTAAACACAAAACCTGTAGCCCGTAAAGTAGCGGCATGCATTCAAAAATTTGTTAAAAATTCGAATGCATATCGACTATTCCATTTATCTACCAATATGTGTCCAGCACACCGGATCGTTGTTCTGAAAGAGATGCGGAGCTGCCTCCAAGACAAGGGGAATTCACAAAAAATCATCTGTATCAGCACGACGCTTATTGAAGCCGGTGTCGATGTATCGTTTGAGCGCGTGATTCGTTCTTTGACCGGACTCGATAGTATTATTCAGGCGGCCGGACGTTGTAACAGAAATCGAGAAACAGTCTGCGGTATCGTTTCTATTATCTACATTAGAGATGAAAGCATTGGTGGTCTCGATTATATACAGAGAGCTCAAGAAGTGACTCGCGAAGTCTTGCACAATATCCAGACAAATCCACAGCAATATCCGGGCGGTGCTTTATCTAAAGCTGCTATGAATGAATTTTATACGAAGTACTACCACCCAATGCAAAAAGAAATGGCTTTCCCCTTAAAGGATGATCCTGAACATACAATAATTGACTTGTTGACAACAAATCCTTCTGGTAGTAAGCAAAACAAAAATGCAAACACCATACTTTTAAAACAGGCATTTAAAGAAGCTGGAGATGCTTTTGCTGTTATCGAGGACATTGGCAAACAAGATGTGATTGTCGAATACAACGATGACGCTTTAATTCACATTAAAAAAATGCTATCAACTCGGTTGATTTCGGATAAGAAAAAAGAATTGCGTTATTTACAGCAATATACAGTGCAATTAAGCAAATATATTATGCAGAAGATCGGAACAGGTGTACGATTTGATGAGGATGCCGGTGTTTTTATTCTGTCTCGAGTTTATTACCATAATGAATTTGGGGTAAGCGATGATCCAAGAGTGCTGATATTATAGGAGGCGGACAACCCATGGAGAAAAAAAGAAATACCGTTGAATTTGAAGTAAGCGGTGATCGAGCTCTGTTCTCCGACCCGGTTACACGAGTTGGCGGAGAAAAAACCAGTTACTATGTACCGACTTATGAGGCTTTAAAAGGTATCCTTATGTCCGTGTACTTTAAACCGACAATTATTTGGATTATTGATTCCGTTCGGGTAATGAACGCTATCGAGACAGCGTCAGAAGGCATCAGGACGAAAAATTACAACGGTGGAAATGATCTTTCTATTTACACTTATCTGAAGAATGTACGATATCAGGTTCGTGCGCACTTCGTTTGGAATGAGAATCGACCAGAGCTTGCTGCCGACCGCAACGAAAACAAACATCACAATATTGCCCGCAGGATGATTAATCGAGGCGGCAGACGTGATATTTTCATAGGTACCCGAGAGTGTCATGGCGACGTATCTCCATGCATTTTTAATGAAGGAACAGGCGTATATGATAATATCGACGAATTAGCACTCGGTTATATGTTTCACGGATTTACCTATGCTGACGAGGCGGTTCGGGAAGCAGAAAAGGGGCATATAAGCCTGCGTTTTCATCAAGTAGTTATGCGAAAAGGAATAATTGAATTTCCTGAACCGGAATCGATACCGGACAAGGACAGAAGAATTCTTCACCAAATGGCTATCAAACCATTTGGTGAAGAATGCGATAATTTTATGGGGCTAAAAGAGTTTACGGATGAGGAGGTTGGATTATGAGCTGGGCATCCTCCCTGTGTACTTTGTTTGATGCAAACGCATGGCGTGCCGGTGAGATTGAAACGTGGAATGGAAAGTCACTGACATTAATTCCTTTGGGATACGACACGATGAAAGCACAAATTGAGATCACCATTGACGGAGAAGGAAATTTTATTAATGCTCGTTCGCTAAATAAAACAGAATCAGAAACAATCGTACCATACCCTGATCGCAGAACCAGCGGCGTAAAAGCACTGCCCTTATGCGACAGCCTATCATATATTGCAGGAGATTTTTCGGATAAAGTAACCATGTATTGCGATGGAGAGACGGAAAAGAAGAAAAAGCGGAAATTAGATGATATTGAAAAAAGCTATCCATCATATCTGGAAGGATTGTCTAATTGGTGTTCCTCGGTATATGCACATCCTAAAGTCATCGCTATTCTCAAGTATGTTTCAAAGGAAAGCACCGTTGACGATTTAATAAAAAGCAAAGTACTGACTACAGATGATGCAGGGATAATATCTGATAGAAAGAAATTTCAAGGGGTGAGCATTGATAAAGCCTTTGTGCGGTTTCGGGTTTATACAGGTGATACGCAGCAGAATGATTCCTCTGTATGGTTGGACAAAGACGTACAGCGTAGCTTTATTTCTTATTATTTATCAACTACAAAACAAATAGATATATGCTTTCTGACTGGTGATGCAGTTTTAACTGCAAAGACAAATCCTGTTAAAATCCGTGGTGAATGGGATACAAAGGCCAGCTTGATTTCTTCAAACGATAATGAAAATTTTACTTACCGCGGTCGTTTCAAAACGAAAGACAAAGAAAACGGTTTCAACGAAGCGATGTCAATCGGCTATGAAACCTCACAAAAAATACACAATGCATTGAAGTGGATTATTCGCAGGCAGGGATATGTACGTGATGGCTTGTGTATTGTGACATGGGAAAGCAGCCTAAAAGATATGCCGCGCTTTTACGATAGTGCTGCAACGATAATCGGAAGGATTGCAAGTGAAAATGAAGAGACAGATATCGACGACGATGTGCTATTTGACGAGAAAGATATACAGAAAAATGATACCAACTATATATCTGCCAAAGAATTAAATATGGCGTTGGATGGATATTCAATGAAACTGAGTAATTTATCATCTATGATAGTCATGGCGCTTGACAGCGCAACTCCTGGTCGTCTCGCCCTAACCTATTATAAAGAACTGGCAACCTCTCGCTATCTTGACAACATTCGAGCTTGGCAGGAAAGCTGTTGTTGGCGTCATGAGTATTTCATGGATAAGCACTTCTGCCAATACGAGGGCATGGCGGCTATAAGTGAAGTAGCAAAAGTAGTTTATGGCACGGAACAGAATAAACAGCTTACTTTACGTTCTAACAGTGACGGCAAATGTCCTGCGCTTATTTCCATATTCGATCGTCTACGTCCCTGTATTATTGACGGAAAGGCAATTCCACTTGATATTGTTTACAACGCAGTAAAAAAAGCATCCAATCCAGTAGCTTATGAAAAAGAGTTCAACTACCTCAGAGTTCTTCATATTACTTGTTCTCTGGTAAAACGATACTATTGGGAAAGAGGAGTGGTTTTTGATATGAAGCTTGATGAAAAATGCACAGATCGAAGTTATCTCTTTGGACGCTTGCTGGCAGTTGCCGAAAAGATTGAGCGAAGCACGTTTGAACGTGACGAAACACGCATTACGAATGCAGAACGGTATATGCAGCAGTTTTCTCGTACGCCGTTTCGCACATGGGAGCTCATTCGCAGGAATACACAAATATACCTTAAACAGCTAAAACCAAGCAACCGAGAGTATTATAAAAATCTATACAGTGAAATATCTGATATGTTCAAGGAAGGTGCTTTTTATGAAAAGAAGGCACTTGATGGAAGATTTCTTCTCGGTTATGACTGCCAGCGAGCGGCTCTGAAGTATCAAAAAAAAGATGGGACAGACAAGACTGATGAAAAATTTGTCAATACAGAGATGGAGGAAAATTAAAATGGCTATTCTGCAAAACAAAATTGATTTCGCAGCAATCGTATCGGTAACACGTGCGAACATCAACGGAGACCCGCTCAATGGGAACCGCCCTCGTGAGGATTACAATGGTTATGGTATTTTCTCTGATGTAGCAATCAAACGAAAAATTCGAAATCGTCTTCAGGAAATGGGTAATTATATCTTTGTCCAAACAGACGGAATGGAAAATGACATGAAGTTTGATCCTTCTCTGAAGGAAAACTACCATAGTCTCAAAGAACGTGCAGCCGGTGATTCGCAGTTAGCTGCGGAAATTAAAAAGGGCAAGGATGCAGATGCTGAAGTGTTTGCAAAAATTGCCTGTGAAAAATGGATTGACGTGAGATCCTTCGGTCAAGTGTTTGCTTTTAAAAAAGACACAAAAAAAGCAATCGGGCAGGAAGATGAAAATGGTAGTCAACTATCCGTCGGTGTACGTGGGCCGGTATCCATCCAACAAGCAGTCAGTGTTGATCCCATTGAGATTGTTGATATGCAAATCACAAAAAGCGTAAATGCAGAAGCCGGAAAAAGTGGAAAGGCTTCTGATACAATGGGCACGAAGCATTATGTGAATTTTGGCTTGTATGTGATTCGCGGCAGCATAAACTGCCAACTTGCTGAAAAAACCGGATTCACAGATGAGGATGCAGAGAAAATTAAAATTTCCTTGTGTACATTATTTGAAAATGACGCATCTTCTGCACGTCCTGACGGTACTTGCGAGGTTTGTTGCGTTTACTGGTGGAAACACGATGAAAAGACACCGAAAGAAACGTCTGCAACGATTCAGCGTTCTCTGCAGATTACCACTAAAGTTGAAGAACCCCGTTCTTTTACAGATTATGAAATCCCGATTCCACAGACCGCTTGTATCCCTGAAGTCATTAATTTGGTTTAATTACGAAGAATAAAAGACCCGTCACACAAGTATCATACTTGATGCGGCGGGTCTTTTTACAGGGACAGCTATCGTTTACTTTTTGTCGGCAATAGCAGCCTGTGCGGCGGCCAGGCGGGCAATCGGCACCCGGAATGGCGAGCAGGACACATAGTTGAAGCCCAGAGAATGGCAGAAGGCGATCGAGGACGGATCTCCGCCATGCTCGCCGCAAATGCCCAGCTTGATATCGGGCCGGGTCTGACGGCCGCTTTCACTGGCGATACGCATCAGTTTGCCCACGCCGATGAGATCCAGTCTGGCTGTCGGATCGCTTTCAAAGATCTTGGTCCGATAGTAAGCGTCCAGAATTTTACCGGCGTCATCACGCGACAATCCATATGTCATCTGAGTCAGGTCATTGGTGCCAAAGCTGAAGAAATCCGCCTCCCGGGCAATCTCATCGGCAGTCAGGGCAGCGCGCGGGATTTCGATCATTGTACCGACTTTATACGGCAATTGAACGCCGGCCTTGGCAATGATCCGGTCAGCGGTACGGACGATAATCGATTTGACAAATTTCAATTCGGCTATGTCGCAGACCAGCGGCACCATAATTTCGGGAACAACATTCATGCCGTTGGCATTCACTTCGATGGCAGCTTCGATGATCGCCTGGGTTTGCATTTCGGCGATTTCCGGATAGGTAACCGCCAAACGGCAGCCACGATGTCCCATCATCGGATTCATCTCGTGCAGGCTGTTGATCACTTGCTTCAGATCATCGGCAGTCATGCCCAGGGCTTTGGCCAGCTCCATGATTTCGCCTTCTTCTTGCGGCAGGAATTCATGCAGAGGCGGATCCAGCAGCCGGATGGTTACCGGCAGCCCTTTCATAACCTTAAACAAGCCGATGAAATCTTCCCGCTGGATCGGCAGAATTTTCGCCAGCGCAGTCCGACGGCTGGTTTCATCTTTAGCGACGATCATCTGGCGGAAAGCAAAGATCCGGTCGGTTTCAAAGAACATGTGCTCGGTGCGGCAAAGACCGATGCCTTCGGCGCCCAGCTCAACCGCTTTCGCGGCGTCGCGGACCGTGTCGGCATTTGTGCGGATCTTCAGTTTGCGAGCGTCGTCGGCCCATTGCATAATGGTTGCAAAGTCACCGGACAAACGGGCGTCGACTGTCGGAATGGCGCCGCTGTATACCTGGCCGGTCGTGCCGTCCAGCGACAGCCAATCTCCTTCATTATATTGCTTGCCGTCACGTGTTTTGAAATACCTGTCGGCTTCGCTGATCAACAAATCAGAGCAGCCGGAAACGCAGCATTTGCCCATGCCGCGCGCGACAACCGCCGCGTGCGAAGTCATGCCGCCGCGTCCGGTCAGGATGCCTTCCGAAACATTCATGCCTTGAATATCTTCCGGCGAAGTTTCCAGGCGGACCAAAATGACTTTCTCGCCGAGATCACTGGCTGTGGTTGCTTTTTCAGCGTCGAAATAAACACGGCCGCTGGCAGCGCCCGGAGAAGCCGGCAGGCCGCGCGTGATCGGTTTAGCCGCTTTCAGGGCGGCAGGCTGGAAGGTTGGATGCAGCAGGGCGTCAAGCTGCTTGGGATCGATTTTCATCAAGGCTTCTTCGCGGCTGATCATGCCTTCGCCGACCATGTCCACAGCCACTTTCAAGGCTGCTGCGGCGGTTCGTTTACCGTTGCGGGTCTGAAGCATGAACAGATGGCCGCGCTCGATCGTGAATTCCATATCCTGCATGTCTTTGTAGTGGGTTTCCAAGGTTTTGGCTATTTTGCTGAATTGCTCATATACATCGGGCATGACGTCACGCAGCTGGTCGATGGTCTGCGGCGTCCGAATGCCGGCAACCACATCCTCGCCTTGCGCGTTCATCAGGAATTCGCCGTACAACTTGTTCTCGCCGGTTGCCGGATTGCGGGTAAAGGCAACGCCTGTGCCGGAAGTATTGCCCATATTGCCATATACCATTTCCTGGATGTTGACCGCGGTGCCCCAATTGCCGGGGATGTCGTTCATCCGGCGATAGATGATCGCCCGTTCGTTATTCCAGGAACGGAAAACGGCCTTAACCGCTTCAATCAGCTGTACGCGGGGATCCTGCGGAAACGGGACCTTCATTTCGCGTTCATATAAGGCTTTATAACGTCTGACGACTTCTTTCATGGCATCGGCGTCCAGATCTGTGTCCAGGGTCACCTTATGCGATTGTTTGACGGCGTCCAACTCGGCCTCAAAACTGCTCTTGGGTACATTCATGACGACATCGCCGAACATGGCGATAAACCGGCGGTAACTGTCATAGGCAAATCTCGGATTGCCGGTCAGGGCAGCCAAACCTTCGACAACCTGATCATTCAATCCCAGATTCAAAATGGTGTCCATCATGCCGGGCATCGAAGCGCGTGATCCGGAACGGACCGATACCAGATAGGGATCTTTGGCGTCGCCAAATTTTTTCCCGATCAGCTGCTCTGCTTTAGCCAGGGTAGAGAAAATCTCCTGTTCAATGTCCGGAGCAATTGTCTCGCCGTCCTCATAATAGCGGGTACAAGCTTCGGTCGTTACGGTGAAACCGCGTGGCACCGGCAGCCCCAAGCCGGTCATTTCGGCCAGATTGGCGCCTTTACCGCCCAGAAGGTTACGCATGGCAGCATTACCTTCCGCGAACATGTAGACATATTTGGTCATCTGCAGATCCTCCTTTTATCGTGTCAGCCCTGAACCGGGCAGATCATCAGGATAAAAACTAAAAATTGAATTTGTCGGCAAAATAGGTTTCCAGCTGGTCTATCGGCAGGCGAACCTGATTCATGCTGTCACGTTCGCGGATGGTCACGCACTGATCGTCCAGTGAATCGAAGTCAAAGGTCACGCAATACGGCGTGCCGATCTCATCTTCACGGCGATAACGCTTGCCGATCGATTGACGATCGTCAAATTCACACACCCATTTTTTACTTAGACGCTGATAAAGCAGATTGGCGGCTTCCGACAGTTTAGCCGACAGCGGCAGAACTGCTATCTTGATTGGCGCCAGAGCGGGAGCCAGGCGCAGGACGGTTCTGACATCGCCCGGAGCCAGCGTTTCTTCATCATATGCGCTGCAAAGGAAAGCCAGCGTAACGCGGTCGGCGCCCAGAGAAGGCTCAATAACGTAAGGGATATATTTCTTGTTGGCCGCCGGATCAAAATAGGATAGATCCTCATGGGAAGTATCCATGTGTTGCTTCAAGTCATAATCGGTCCGGTCGGCTACGCCCCATAGCTCGCCCCAGCCAAAGGGAAAGAGAAATTCAAAGTCGGTTGTAGCTTTAGAATAAAAAGCCAGTTCTTCCGGGGAATGGTCGCGGGTGCGCAGCTCGTCGGCTTTCAAGCCCAGATCGAGCAGCCATTGATAACAAAAATTGCGCCAATAGGCAAACCAATCCAAATCGGTTCCCGGTTCACAGAAAAACTCCAGTTCCATCTGTTCAAATTCGCGAATCCGGAAAATAAAATTCCCCGGCGTGATTTCGTTGCGGAACGATTTGCCGATCTGACCGATGCCGAAAGGAATCTTCTTTCGCGTTGTCCGCTGGACATTGCGGAAATTGACAAAAATGCCCTGCGCGGTTTCCGGACGCAGGTACAATTCGGCTTTGCTGTCTTCCGTTACGCCCTGAAAGGTTTTGTACATCAAATTGAATTTGCGGACATCGGTAAAATCATGACCGCCGCAAGACGGGCAGGAAACACCTTGTTCACGGATATAGCCGATCAGGCGCTGATTGTCCCAGCCGTCGACGCTTTGTTCGATGCCGTGCGCTTTGTCATGGTCTTCAATCAGTTTGTCGGCGCGATACCGGGCTTTGCATTGCCGGCAGTCGATGAGCGGATCGCTGAACCCGCCGACATGGCCTGACGCAACCCATACTTGCGGGTTCATCAGGATGGCGCAATCCACTCCGACGTTATAAGGGCTTTCCTGAACGAATTTCTGCCACCAGGCAGCTTTGACATTGTTCTTTAATAAAACGCCCAGAGGGCCGTAATCCCACGAATTCGCCAATCCGCCGTAAATCTCCGAACCCGGGTAAACAAAACCGCGGTTTTTCGCCAAAGCTACGATTTTCTCCATGGTCTTCTCAACTTGCATCAGGCTTCGTCCTCCCGGCCGGCGTTTTCGGTATTAATCAGGTCGTCCTGGCCGGCGCCGGCATCCGGAGCTGATTCTTCGGCATCCAACGATTCCGGATTTTTCATCAATGATTCGGCTATCAAGCCGGCATCTGACTCATCCAGGTCATCCCCGCCCAATCCGGCGGCATGGTCCAGCGCGTCCTTGACAGCGTCGGCCATGCTGGCGTGAGCTGCAGCCGTTTTAGCTGCCAGGCGGGCCGCTTCAACTTCCGGCCGCAGAGGGATGTACGGATTCAGTATACCCCTGACGCAGCTGATGCGGTTGGACGCCAGCTCCTCGCAAGCTATCGTTACAAAGTTGGGGGAATCGGTTTCCATAAGCGGCTGTGCGCCATCAACCAGTTGCCGTGCTCGTTTGGCAACCAGAATGGCCAGGGTATAACGGTTGTCTACTTTCGGCAGTAATTTCTCCAGGGGCGGTTTAACCAACATATCGGTTGATCCTCCTTATAATTCGTCACTGGCTCAGCGAGCCAGAATCGTTGCTTCCAAGCCTGCCAGGCGATGGTAGCGGCAGTGTTCGGCGTCGATAATCGCCAATATCCGGCGGGCGGCAAGATCCAGATCATCATTGATGACAATATATTGAAATCGATTGGCCAGCGCTATCTCGTCACGCGCTTTATCCAACCGTTTCCGTACGATTTCAGAACACTCCGTGCCTCTTTTTTCCAAACGGCACTGCAATTCGGAAAAAGACGGAGGCATAAGGAAAAGGGTTATGCATGCGGGATAGCTTTTCATGACTGCCAGAGAGCCGGGTACGGTAATATCCATCAGGATATCCCGGCCTTTCCGGACCAGATGCTCAAGCTGTTCGCGCGGTGTGCCATAAAAATGATCGCAATACTGATCATATTCCAGGATATTGCCCGCTTCCAGCATGGCCAGAAACTGATCCCGGCTGCGGAAATAATAATCAACGCCTTCCTGTTCGCCGGGCCGCGCTTCCCGTGTCGTCACGGAAACCGAATGAGCCAGGTCCGGCCGCAGCCGCATGGCCTGCTTGATAACAGTGCCTTTACCGACGCCGGAGGGACCGGAAACGCAGATCACTAATCCGGGTTCAATATGACTGTCGCTCATGTCTCACCCTCCCGCTGTTCCTTGTGCCATTCCTGTTCCAATTCTTCTGCCGGCAATGCCGAAAGCACCAGATGATCGCTATCCATAACCAACACCGACCGGGTTTTACGTCCGGATGTTGCGTCGATTAATCCGCCGCGGTCGCGCGCGTCCTGTATCAAACGGCGAACAGGCGATGAATCCGGACTGACAATAGCAATGATCCGGTTCGCAGAAACCAGATTGCCAAAGCCGATCCTGATGAATAACGTTTGTTCCATGCTTCACTCCCTCATGAGCCGATCATTCCAAATTCTGGATTTGTTCGCGAATCTTTTCGACGTCGCTTTTCATGGCGACGACGAGATTCACTAAAACCAGATCATTGGCTTTGGAACCGATCGTATTGATTTCCCGGTTCATTTCCTGGACAATAAAATCCAGCTTCTTGCCAATCGGCTCATGAAGCTGGACGATGGACTTCAATTGGGCAATATGGCTTTGCAGACGAACCAGTTCTTCATCAATAGCGCATTTATCGGCATATAAAGCAACTTCGGCCGCCATACGCTGATCATCGAAAAGCTCGCCGGCACGTTCACCCAGCAGATCGTTGATTCTGTCCGCTAATTTCTGCCGATAATCAATAATAACGCCGGGAGCCCGTTCAGCTACGAGCTTGCGGTTTGCCTCAAGGACTTCCGCCCGCTGCAGAACATCGGCAACCAGACGCCCGCCCTCCAGGCTGCGCATCTGGCACAGTCCGGACAAAGCCGCGTCCAGAGCCGGAGACAGCAAGCCCCAGATCCGCTCCGGTTCGACTACGGCGGATTCGACACGCAGGACATCGGAAAAACGTCCGATAACTGCAGCGTTCAATCCTTCAGACACATCCGCGGCTGAAGCTATTTCACGCAGCGCGCCGGCATACGCCCGGGCAAGACCGACATCGCAAACCACCCGGCTGGATTCCGGACTGGTATCTTCATAATTGATAAAAAGATCCACCTTGCCGCGGTTAATCCGTTTGCCGGTCATTTCGCGGACCTGACCTTCCAAAGAAGCCATGATTCTAGGCATGCGAATTTGAAGATCACAATAACGGTTGTTAATTGACTTTATCTCAACCGTAACCCGGCGATCGGCATCTGCCGCTTCGCCACGACCATACCCGGTCATACTGGAACCCATATCCGGCACCCTCATTACTTTCCACTCATTACAGTCTACTGATTATATATCAAGACAGCCCGCGGCGCAACAGGCAATCGTGCTGTTATCGGCCTTTTCAGCCCTCTTGCAGCGCTGTTTGCAAGCTTTTCAAAGGTTCTTTCAGAGAATGCTCCATTCACAGCCGCAAGGGTTTAAAGCCCAGATAATCGGCGGAAACCAAATGGTACCGGATCCGGCCAGGCGGATTAAAACACGCATAGGAAGGCGGCAAACCATGAATATGGCCGTACAGGCAATGATCCACCGTATAGGTATCCATCAATTCCGTGAACGGCGTCGGATGGAATTCCCGCGTACTGGGCGGATAATGCAGGCAGACAACCAGTTTCTGTCCGGGTTGGCGCAGCCGGGCGGCGGCATCCAGAGACAGCCGGAGACGGCCGATTTCCCGATTGTATATTTTGTCATCAGCTGCGTGAAAATCTGCATCGCCGGGCAGCAGCCATCCGCGCGTCCCGCATACCAGCCACTCATCAGAAACAGGCACGCTGTTATTGCGTAAAAATGAGATAGAATCCAGTTGGTTATCCCTGCAGTACTGCTCCATTTTCGCCAGCGATGACCACCAGTAATCATGGTTGCCCCGGGAAAGGATTTTACGACCGGGCAGCTGATTAAGAAAGCGCAAATCAGGCAGTGCCTCATCCAGATTCATCGCCCAGGATATATCTCCCGGTATCAGAACTGTATCCTCCATGCGAACACCCGCCAGCCAGTTTTCTTCCAGCCGGCGATCATGATCTGCCCATTGTGGGCCAAAAATAGCCATGGGTTTCCTGACGCCGTAGCCTAAGTGGGGATCGGCAAGCGCAAAAAGGGCCATGTGTCATTCCTCCTGATGAAAATGCTGGTAAACAGCCCTTGCGGCCGGTTCACCCAGGCCATGGAGATTGAGCAGGTCGTCCAGGCCGGCCTCGCTGACTTTCTTGATTGTCTGGAATTGTTGGAGCAAGACGCGCCGTTTGGCAGGACCGATGCCGGGAATGCCCTCCAGCGTAAAACGGGTCTGTCTCTTTTTTTGCAATTTTCCGCGATAACGATTGGCAAAGCGATGGGCTTCATCCTGTATTGCCGTCAGCAGGCGCAGCAGCATCATCCGGCGGACTGGCAGCAGCGAGTCCTCCGACGATTCGCTGATTCTTAATTCCGGGTCATCATCAAGTATTCCCGGCTCCGCAGCTGTCTGATTTTGGCGGCCTGCCGATTGTTCCGGGCGTAAATTGACAACGCGCCCGTCCGCAGTGACTAATCCGCGCGTGCGATGCCGTTCGTCTTTAACCATACCGGCAACCGGGATCGTCAGATTCATTTCCCGCATGACCTGCTGCAAAGCGGCCACATGACCCCGGCCGCCGTCAGCCAGAATCAGATCCGGCCGGCTGCCGAACGCCTGTTCGTCAATATGACGTAAACGCCGCCGCAGCGTTTCCCGCATCGCTTCATAATCATCGGTTCCTTCGTTTTGCTCCAGCTTGAACTGCCGGTATTGCTGTCTGGCAGGCCGGCCATCCTGGAAAACGACCAGGCTGGATGCTTGATCCTGCTGACCGGTGTTGGAGATATCCAAGGCCTCAATACGATGCGGCGGCTGATCCATTCCGGTCAGCTCAGCCAACAGGCGCAAGGCTTCCTGTAAGGCGGTTTCACCGCTTCCTCCCAGCAGCGTATGCCGCCGCAGCGCCTCTTCGGCGTTGGTCTGCGCCATTTGCAGAAGCT
The DNA here is from genome assembly GCA_034927345.1 of Clostridiaceae bacterium. Classification (GTDB taxonomy): domain Bacteria; phylum Bacillota; class Clostridia; order Saccharofermentanales; family UBA5734; genus JAYFQE01. The sequence continues at coordinate 52,727 of JAYFQE010000013.1, read as the reverse complement.
CGCGTCCGGCGCCGCGCTGCGGCCAGTGCAGCAAGCATCGCCCCGAGCGCAAACCACGCAGGAAATCCATCAAGGGTTTTTCATCTGCCAATTGTACGGGAACCAGGATTTCCGGCGGGATCAGGGCAGCATCCGGATAATGCTGGGTGATAAACGAACTGATTAATTCTGAGACATCCAGACCGTTCTCCGGCCAAAAAAAGGCCGCGGCGGCCACCAGCCTGCCGTGACGGATTTCCAGCTTCTGGAGGCATATTTCATTACCGTTATTTGCCAGACCAAGAACATCCCGGTCTTCCGGCCGATTACTGACAACCTTCTGACGATTCATCAGTTTTTCCAATGCTCTGATGCGATCGCGCAAAAGAGCCGCTTCCTCAAAATGCAATTCGGCGGAAGCTTCTTCCATATCCCGGCGCAGGTTGTCGAGCAGCCCGTCATAACGGCCTTCCAGAAACAGGCAGATGTGATCCATGACATCTCGGTATGCGCTGGTCGGAACATCCCCTTTGCAGGGTCCGATGCAGCGGCCGATGTGATAATTCAGACAAGGCCGTTCTTTGCCGATATCGCGCGGCAGCAGGCGCCGGCATGTTTTCAACGGGAAAATCGAGCGCAGAGCCTCCAGCGCGCGAAATACATCGCCGGCAAGGTACGGGCCGTAATAATGAGCGCCTTCACGCCGGTCGTCGCCGATCCTGAAAGCTTTCAGGATCCGCGGATAAGTTTCATTCAGAGTAACCCGAATATAAGGATAATCGCGGTCATCGCGAAGCAGAATATTATATTGAGGCAGGTGCTTTTTTATCAGAGTCGATTCCAGAACCAGCGCTTCCAGCTCATTCGCGCATAATATCGTCGTAAAATCGGCTATTCTGGCTATCATCGCCAGGACTTTAGGTGTGCCTTGAGGACGGGCTGTGAAATAACTGCGCAGACGGTTGCGCAAATTGACGGCTTTGCCGACATAAATAACAGAACCCGCTGTATCTTTCATGAGATACACGCCCGGGCTCTGGGGAACGAGATCCAACCTCGCATCAAGCTGGCGGCTGATCTGAGGCATTTCTTCTGATAATTGGCAGCCGGTCAAAATTCCGGATGTTCCAGATAACCGGCAATAGCCTCCAAAGCTTCACGCTCATCGTTGCCCTCGGCAGTAACAAGCAATTCCATAGCATTTTCTATACCTAATGACATCACGCCAAGCAGACTTTTCGCGTTGGCACGCCGTTCGCCTCTGGACAGCCAGATGCTCGAACGAAAGGTTGAGGCTTTTTGAATGAGAACAGCCACCGCTTTCATGTGTAAGGATTCATCACAATTAAAGAGCACTGTCTTAGTAACCATCATTCGTCCTCCCCAAGCCGTTTACAATCGTACACAAGCTGATTTTACAGCTTAATGATATCCTTGACTAAGTATAGTGTGATCGAATAGTCTTTGTCAACATGCTATAAAACGGATGAGTCATCTTGTCTCTATGCACAAATCACACATCGTTTTTACCAACAATTTTCAGCATTGTGATTGCAGACTCACCGTTGTCGGCGTAATATCCACGGCGTAATCCGACCGGCAGAAAGCCTTCAGATTCATATAAACTGCGGGCAGCCTGATTGCTTTGACGCACTTCCAGAACCATATGGGTCAAATGATCGGAAGCCGCCTGCATCATCATCTGCCGCATCAGGCGCCGTCCGAACCCCCGCCGCCGATAAGCCGGCAGCACGGCAATATTCGTGATCTGCGCCTCGTCCATGACCTGCCAGTAAGCGGCATATCCGGCCAGGCGGCCATTTGCCGCGGCGATAACCCAGTAATGGGCGGCCGGATTTGCCGACAGGTCATGCTGTAAGGATTCGAAACTCCAGGGAATGGCAAAACACGCCTGTTCGATCTCGGCCAATTCTGCGGCATCGTCGGCTGTAGCCGGCCGGACGGATTCTTTGCCGTCAAGCATGTTTGGCGTCTTTGAGCCGTTCTGCCGATGAGAGCGCCAGGTAACTGGCTTTGAGATCCTGCGGCGGAACAGTCCGATCCTCAGAGAAAGCTACGGCCGCTATTTCGGCCACAGCTGCCGCCCTGGGCAGCCAGGATGACGCCGGCGCCAGGTAAGCCGGGCAATCCGGGGACTGTTCTTGATTCATGAAGGATGGCGGCGGCTGACAGCCAAGCAGAAGGATTTCGTTGCAGTCAGACCGGCTTCGGGCCGTTTGCCTGGCTTCTTCGAGAAAAGAGGTCATTGGCCGGCCGTCTTCCTGTATCACGGCGATTCCGTTCAGCCAGGCAGAAGCGTAAATCCGCCCGTTGCGCGCGTCAAGCATCGGGCAAATCATCGTTCTCTCCAGTATCCGGTACGGCCAGGCCAAAGCTTCCAGAGTCGACACCCCGACGACACGGCGGCCGGCGGCATACGCCATAGCCTTGACGGCGCTGATGCCGATCCGGATCCCGGTAAATGAGCCGGGGCCGGTGGTGACGGCAAAAAGATCCACGTCGCCCATTTGAAAACCGCACTGTTTGATCAAATGTTCCAGCAAGGGCAGGTAGGTTGCCGAATGCGCCGCTCCATTACGCAAATTCAGTTCACCGAGAATGCTTCCGTCACGCCAGGCGGCGACACTGACGCTGGAACCGGAGATTTCGCTGGCCAGGATCAGCATGGAGATCCCTCCTCGCATAAAACAGCCTGATCGGCATTTTGCAGCAAATCACGGGTCACGGCCGCCAGTTTAGCCTCGCCGGCCGGCCAGGTTATCGTAATCAGCCGTGTCTGCGGCCGGTTGAAATCGATCTGGCTGAACCGGATCACCAAGGCCAGCGGCGGCAAAATGTCCGCGACAAGGTCGCCCCATTCCAGAACGCAGACGCCGCCGGCAGTAAAATATTCCTGTAACCCCAGCTCGCAGAATTCTTCGGCGCCGCTCAGGCGATAAGTATCGAAATGATAAAGCGCCAAACCTCCTGCTCCGGCCGGATGCTCCATTAACAGGGTAAAGGTCGGGCTGGCAACCGTACCCCGGCAATGCAGGCCGGCCGCCAAGCCTCGTGTAAAAGCGGTTTTACCGGCGCCCATATCCCCTTCAAGGCTGATCACATCATCAGCCGACAGGTATCCGGCCAGGCGCCGGCCCAGCAGTCCGGTAGCTTCCGGGCTGTCGCACAGGGCAGTCCAGACCGCAGGGTTCGCCGAAGATAACGGGGTGATATACATCATAAAACCGCCTCCGGCATCTTTTCGGACGGCGCGCGGTACGCCGGACAGCCTTTCAGAAATACCCAGCGGGTCTGACTGCGATAATCAAAAGGATGGCCGCTGAATAAAGCCAGATCAGCTTGCTTTCCAGGCTCGATGCTGCCCAGCCGGTCAGCCAGGCCGCATATCCGGGCGGCGTCTCTGGTTATAGCCGCCAGGGCTGTTTCTTCCGGCAAACCTGCGCGTACGGTCATGGCGGCACATAACGGCAGGTATTGAATGGGGACTACCGGATGATCGGTCATGATCGCCAGAGGAATCCCGGCAGCAGCCAGGATAGCCGGATTGCGGATATCGGCTCCGGCCAGTTCAGGTTTACTGCGATCAGACAGGATCGGCCCGACAATGATGCCTTCCAGCCTGCCTTTGCCGGATTCGCCGCGCCCATGTCCGGGTTCTTGCCCTTTATGATATTCATCCGCCAATATATCGGCGATCTTATACCCTTCCGTACAATGGTCGATCGTGTAGCGCAAACCATATTCATTGGCGATGCGGATGGCCGTCAGGATATCATCGCTTCTGTGGGCATGGACCTTCAGCGGCAGGCGGCCGTCTAAAACCGGCAGCAGCGCTTCCCACCGCGCGTCAGGTTCCGGCGTTCCGGCGTTCCCGGCGGCCGGCCGTCCGGTCCGATAATGAGACGACTTGGCCAGCGCCTCGCGTAAAAGAGCCGCTGTCGCCATACGGGTCATGGGAGAATGATCCTTATGGCCGTATGTTTTCTTGGGATTCTCGCCGAATGCCGCTTTCATCGCGGCCGGCGACTGTACAGCCATCCGGTCGGCCGTACGTCCCCAGGTGTTCAGGAATGCAAACTGGCCGGCCAGCACATTGGCGCTTCCCGGACCGGTCATGACGCCGGTTATTCCGGCCGCCAAGGCCTCGGCAAAACAGCGGTCATCTTGATAAAGGCCGTCAATAGCCTGCAATTGAGGGGTTATCGGGTCTGAAGACTCGTTGCCGTCTTCACCTTCCAGAGCGAGGCCGTCATTAAATAGTCCGACATGGCAGTGGGCATCAATAAAGCCGGGCAGCAGCCAACCGCCGCCGGCATCAAGCACCGGGCCGCGATGTTCGTTCAGAATAGCCGCCGGCGGATCGCCGCGGCCTACAGCGCGGATCAGGGGCGGATCCAGCCAAACATAACCGCGTTCATATTGGATTTCCGCCATAGTCAGAAGCATGACGTTATCAATCAACAGCATGACAGGCACCTCATGATTTTATAGACAGAAAAACGGGCAGGAGCAATAAATTGTCCCTGTCCCGTTCTCAATCCATGTTCTTTCGGACCAGCATCCCGGCTTAACGCTTGGAGAACTGGGACGCCTTTCTGGCTTTTTTCAAACCGTATTTCTTTCTTTCCTTCATACGGGAATCACGCGTCAAATAGCCGGCTTTCTTCATAATTGCCTTGAAAGCTTCTTCATCGGCCTTAACGAGCGCCCGGGCCAGTCCGTGGCGGATAGCGCCGGCCTGGCCGGACAAGCCGCCGCCGACAACCTTGCAGATCAGATCGAACTGACCTTCTGTTGCTGTCGCGACAAGAGGCTGCCGAATGATCAGTTTCAGGGTTTCCATCCCGAAATAATCGTCGATATCTTTATCATTGATGGTAATCTGGCCTTTGCCAGGATAAATTCTTACACAAGCGACTGCATTCTTGCGGCGGCCGGTGCCATAGAAAAACGTCTTAGCAGCTTTTTTCATAGCCATCTCCAAATAATCCTCCCCTCATCAAATCGAAAGTTTTAAAGCTTCGGGTTTCTGTGCGGCCTGTTCATGGTCAGGTCCTGCATAAACCTTCAGCTTTTTGTACATAGCCCGTCCCAGCGCATTTTTGGGGAGCATACCTTTGACGGCCAGTTCCAATACCTTCTCCGGTTTAGTTTGCATCAAATTGCGATACTTGATCTCTTTTAATCCGCCGGGGTATTGGGTATGATAACGATACAATTTCTGATCCAACTTTTTGCCGGTCAAAACCATTTTTGCCGTGTTGACAACAATGACAAAATCGCCGGTATCCAGGAACGGCGTATATTCAGGTTTGTTTTTGCCCCGCAGTATTTTAGCCACTTCACTGGCCAAACGACCCAGCGTCAGGCCGTCGGCATCAATGACGAACCATTTTCTTTGAATCTCTGTGGGTTTGGCCACATATGTACTCATTTGTCAGCTTACCTCCATCATTTCACATTCTATCCAGACCATAATCGAGTCGATCCAATGCTCATCTATTCTAATCTGCTGCTGCCGGCCTGTCAAGGATCAATTTAAATTAGCTGAATCTTCCTTCACTTTTCTTTGTTTTTCGCTATTTTCCGACTGAATAAGCCGAAGGTTCCGAAGGTAAAAAGGCAACGCCGGCGTTGTTTACCCTTGTAAAGACCTGTGATATAATTTAAGGCTGTATACTCATGAATTTGCACAACCGACAGAATCAGCAAGAGTATTAAGGCGGGCACCATGTTTCATGTAAAAATCGATACCATCCGGGAGCAAACCACAAACGGTCCTACCTATATGAAGGGACGCCAATATTATCGGCAAGGGCAAGTCAAACATCTTACCTTTGACCAGGAAAAGGGGATTATCCTGGCTCAGGTTGACGGAACCAGGACTTATAATGTCCGGATTATTCTCGACGGCAAGGGTGAACTGCATGACGCGACCTGTACATGCAGCGCTTTTTCGGCTTATTGGGGTCTCTGCCGCCATATTGCGGCGGCGCTGCTTTATTGCGTGGATACTTTCGGTCAGGAAAAAACCCATATCATCCCTTCTGTTAAACCAGACAATACGCTGGATCCGGACAATCAGGCCCGCCAGGCTGCCGATCCTTCCGATGCGTCGGCTGACGGCGCCGACTTGACTGATTCAGACAATCAGACAGCCGGCGAGACATCCGGCCAAACCTCGATGATCCTTTCAGATATCTCACGGCAGCAGCAATCGGCCAGGCAGCAGGCTCAGCGAAGAAGCCGCAGCAAAACGCGCGACTTCATTGCCCGTATGGATCATGTCGTGCGGCTGTTGGATATGCACGCCAAAAAAATCATCCGCCTCCAGGTTGTTCTGCATTGCTCCCGCAATTCCTGCGCGCTTCCCTGGCTCAGTTTTGCCATCGGCGACACGGTTCTGCATCCGGTTGCCAATGTCGAGCAGTTCGCCGAAGCGGTTTCCCGCGACCTGCCGCTTGAGCTTGATAAAGATTTCACATTCAATCCCATGGAACAGTGTTTTGCCGAACAAGATCAGGCGTTGATCTATCTCCTGCAGGACGCGTTTGAAAACGATTATAAAGCCGTATTCGGCACGTCGCACGCATCCAGCAGAGATCGTTTCTTTACCTTGAATGCCAGTCGGTTTGCCGATTTCCTATCCTTTTCCGGCACACTCTCCGAGTGTTGCTGGCAAGGCGTTAAAGATCAGCATCGGCAGCCGATTTATATTCGCCGGGCCAATCTGCCCATCAAGCTGCAATTATCGCTGACTGATGACGGCAATGATCACGCGGCCGCGCCTTATCGTCTGGAATTGCTGTGCGATCAGCCGCTGCAGCAAATGACGGCGTCACGTAACATTTATCTGGTCGGCGATGTCTTTTATCTGCCGCCGCGTGAGAGCATTCGTTTGCTGGAACCGATTCTGTCCACCTTCAATACGCCGGGATGCCGCTTTTTATATTTATGCCGGGATGAGGCCATTTCGCTGATCAGCATGATCGCGCCGCGTCTAGTAAGCGCCTGCCCGCTCCTCTTGCAAACAGAACTGGAATCGCGGCTGATCCGCGAACCGTTGCGGAGCAGGATTGATCTCGATTACAGCGCGGCCGGTTTACGGGCCGATATGTCTTTTCATTACGGTGACGTTGCGATCAATCCTTTATCGGAACATCCGCCGGAACTGGACATTGATCGTAACACCCTGGTATTACGGGATTTTCAAAAGGAAGACCAACTGGCCAGCGCTTTCATGCATGCCGGATTTGCCCGGCAAGGCGGAGCCTGGCGGCTTTCTGATCCGGATCAGCTTTATCAGTTTCTGCAAGACGGCTGGAACACTTTACAGGAAATGGCGGAGATTCGCTTTACCGATGCTTCGGCGCCCCTGGTTTTACAACCGATGCCGGATATCCGAATCCGCTTCAGCTGGTCCGACAATCGGGACGACCTGTTGCTCGAACAGAATTACGGCGGCCTCAGCCAGGATGATTTATCGGCATATTTGAATGCGCTGCGCGAACGCCGGCAATACATCCGAACCAGGAACGGCGATTTCCGTCAGGTTAATCCCGCCCATCGGGAAACCTTGCCGGTGATCATGGATTTGCTCCAGCTCTGGAATGTCCATCCGGATGAGGCCAATAACCGGCTGCCGCGCTACCGGGCGCTGGCGCTGGAAAATTTACTGCGGATCAGGCAGAATCAAGACCAGGATCAGGATCAGGACCAGGGCGCGGCGCCGATCGTCCAGGCCGATGATGCCGTACGGGATCTGATTCATCATTTGCGCGAACCGGGGTCATTATCTTTCCGCATCCCGCAGTCTATGCGCAGCATTTTACGGCCATACCAGAAAATCGGCGTCCAGTGGCTGTGCGCGTTGGATTATTATGGTTTAGGCGGCATTCTGGCCGATGACATGGGGTTGGGCAAAACCCTGCAAACCATTACTTTCGTCATGATGGTCTGGCAGCGGCACAAGCGGCCTTCGCTGATCATCGCGCCCACCAGCCTGGTTTATAACTGGCTCAATGAATTCGACAAATTCAGCCCGCATCTGCCGGTCATGCTGATCGACGGCAACCGCCAGCAGCGCAGCAGCCAATTTCAGGAAATAGACAAACAGGCCTGCGTCATTACTTCTTATTCATTATTACGCCGCGACATTGACGATTTAAGCCGCTGTTCTTTCATCAGCTGTTTTCTTGACGAAGCGCAAAACATCAAGAATCCGGACACCCTGAACGCCCGTTCGGTTAAACAAGTCCAGGCTGACCGCTATTTTGCTCTGACCGGCACGCCCATCGAGAATTCACTGCTCGAGCTCTGGTCCATTTTTGATTTCATTCTGCCCGGTTATCTGCATTCGCAGCGGGTTTTTCAAAATCTATATGAATTGCCGATCGTCCGCGACGGCAGTCAGACTATGCTGGCCGACCTGCACCGCCAGATCATGCCCTTTGTTCTCCGCCGGATGAAAAAAGATGTTCTGAAAGAATTGCCGGACAAAATCGAATCCCGGACGATCTGTGACATGACGGAAGAGCAGCGCAAGATTTATCAGGCATTCCTGACCCAGTCCCGTAACGATCTGGTCAAAGAAGTACAATTGAACGGCTATTCTCACAGTCAGATCTACATTCTCGCCCTGCTTACCAGGCTGCGTCAGATTTGCTGCCACCCCGCGTTGTTTCTCCATCATTACGAAGGCGGAAGCGGTAAGTTGATGCTGTTGGAAGAACTGCTGGCAGACAGTTTTTCCGCCGGCCATCGCGTTCTTGTTTTTTCCCAGTTTACCAGTATGCTGGAACTCATCCGGGATGGCCAGAAGGCCAACGGCATCACGCCTTTTTATATTGACGGGCAGATACCGGCCGATGAACGGATCAATCAGGTTCAGCGTTTCAACCAAGGCGAAGGCAAACTTTTTCTGGTTTCCCTGCGGGCCGGCGGCACCGGCCTGAATTTAACCGGCGCCGATACCGTCATCCATTTTGATCCCTGGTGGAATCCTGCGGTCGAAGAACAAGCTACCGACCGGGCTTACCGGATCGGTCAGGAAAATATCGTCCAGGTTTTCAAGTTGTATACCCGTCATTCCGTTGAGGAGAAAATTCTTGCTTTACAGCAGAAAAAGCAGAATCTGATTGACGCCATCATCAAACCGGACCAGAATTTGCTGTCCAAAATGACGCTGGATGAAGTGCTCAGCCTGTTTGAATCCTGACGCTGACCATGCCGTCGATATGCTGCGCTAAATTTGGGAGGCCATTTGGCCAGATTAACGATACTTCGGCGGCATCGATAATCCTATTCGGACATTATGTTATAAAACAACTTGCTGCTTTTATATAATTTGTCAAAAAACCATTGACCGATGCTCAGCCACTCGTTAAAATAGATGAGACGGATTTTTTTCATCATCGTATCAAATCAGTGTTCACAACCTTTGGAGGTGCACTCATGCGGCTTAACTCTGTCCATGTTGATGAATTCAAGGCCATCATCCGTTTATGTGCCGGAAAAGTCTGTCTTATCACGGCCGAAGGTGATCAATTGATCGCGAATGGCATTCTGACCGCCGTTATCGGCCTGGATCCCATTATGAAAGTCGCAGAATCCCAGGATGTCACGATTGAATGCGAAAGAAGCGACGATCAGATTCTGATCGAACGCTTCATCACACAATACCAGGCTTAAATTAAAATTAGATCTGATCCAGAGCCTGACGAATATCAGCCAGGATATCATCGACGTTTTCAATGCCTACCGACAAACGGATCAGATCGGGTGTTATTCCGGCCGCGGCCAGTTCATCGTCGCTCAGCTGCCGATGTGTTGTGCTGGCCGGATGCAGGACACAGGTCCGCGCATCGGCGACATGAATGACAATCGCCGCCAGCTTCAAGGCTTCCATAAATCGGGCCGCGGATTCCCGTCCGCCGCGGATGCCAAAGGATATGACGCCGCAGGTTCCGTTGGGCATATATTTTTGCGCCAGGGCATGATAAGGATTATCCGGCAACCCAGGATAGTTGATCCAACTGATCCGCGGATCGGTTGATAAATACTTGGCGACAGTTTCGGCGTTTCTGCAATGCCGTTCAACCCGCAGGAACAATGTCTCCAGGCCCAGATTAAGCAGGAAGGCGTTGAATGGGCTGGCTACGGCGCCCAAATCACGCATCAGGTGAGTCCGTGCTTTGGCAATATAGGCGCCCGCTCCAAACTGCTTGTTATAAATAACGCCGTGATAAGACTCATCCGGTTCGGTTAATTCCGGATATCGGCCGTTCTCCCAGTTGAAGCGGCCGCCATCGACAATCACGCCGCCCATGCTGCAGGCATGTCCGTCCATATACTTGGTTGTAGAATGAACGATGATATCGGCGCCGAAATCAAAAGGCCGGCAATTGATCGGCGTCGGAAAAGTGTTGTCAATAATCAAGGGAACGCCGTGTTTATGCGCTAAATCGGCAAACTTGCCGATATCCAGAACGACAAGGGTCGGATTAGCCAGGGTTTCGGCAAAAACCAGCCGTGTATTCGGTTTAAAAGCACGTTCCAGTGTTTCAAGATCATCGTCTGGATTAACAAAAGTAAAATCGATTCCCATTTCACGCATGGTCTTGTTGAATAGATTATAAGTGCCGCCATATATAGAAGACGAGCTGATCACATGGTCGCCGGCCTTACAGATATTCAATACGGAAAAGAAAGAAGCGGATTGGCCGGCTGCGGTCAACAGAGCGCCAACGCCGCCTTCCAGCTCGGCGATTTTTTCTTCCACGGCCGTCAAAGTCGGATTGCCCAGCCGGGTATAAAAGTCACCGCTGATCTCCAGATCGAACAGCTGACCCAGCGTTGCGGCCGAATCATATTTAAAAGTTGTACTCTGATAGATTGGCAGCACGCGCGGTTCGCCATTACCCGGATGATAACCGCTCTGGATGCACCGGGTTTCAATATGATAATCTGACATGGTATTCATCCCCCTTTTTCCCAGCCATTTTAGCACGATAAAAGAAGCGCGTGAAGGGCAGTTCGTCTGTTATCATCGCTAAAGCAAAACAATTACCCCAAGCAATCGTTCCGTCAAGATCTGTTTATATGATAATGCTCAATAATCGATCATTATTATGAATGATTTCAATCTTTTTTTTGTAACGAAATCGCCAGTAAATCCGTTTATTATTTAGGTAACCGGTTAGTCTTAACCGGCTGTATAATATCAATCAGGCGTATGCGGCAGTCCGGCAGCTGCCGTAAGATAGCGGAGGTTTATTATATGACACAAGCCGTCAGCCGACTGGCATTGATCATGCAAATGCTGGATATCTCAAATACGGACATGGCGAAGACACTGGATGTCGATCATTCCTTGCTGAGCAAGTGGAAAAACAACCAGCGGCGCATACCGGTCCGTACAGATATCATGCCGAAAATCGTCTCTTACCTGATTACTTCAGATGAAGAGCAAGGCGGCCAGGTTCTCAGGCCTTTGCTGTGTCCTGCCCATGACAGCAGACAACCGACGCGTGAAGAACTGGGCCAATTGCTGACAGGATGGCTGCAGGACCACGCGCCTCTGGACAGCGGAAAAAGCCTCGTCCAGCCGCCGCAAATCTGGCTGAGCAAAAACAATTATGTCTGCCCCATGGAAGTTTATCAGGGCGACAGCGGCCGCCAGATTGCCGTCATGCGCTTTTTTGACACGGCGCTGTCATTGCCGCCGGACATACCGATACTGATGATTACTCAGGAAGATACCAACTGGTTCAACGGCGATGCGGCGTTTTTACAGCAGTTTACATTAAAACTGAGCACTCTGGCCGCAAGTCATCACCATATTGAATTGATCCACTGGATCGACCGTAAGCCGGACGATTTGCAGGCAGTCATTAAATACTGGCTGCCTTTGCACCTGATTACGCAGATCAAATCCTGTTATTATCCGGTTTATGGCGACATCACCCTCCCCATGACCCTGTTTATCATACCGGGTCACCTGGCTTTGAGCGGCTCATCGATTGCCGACAATCCGGACAGCCGCCATACAATGCTTTATTCCGATCTGGGTACAATCACTCAGAACGAGAACATTTTTTATTCGATACAGGCGCATTGCCAGCCGTTGATGCAGCATTTCAAGACAAAAGATATCCTGCCCATGACCGATCGTTTCCAATATCTGTGGCATCAGAGCACTGAAAAGCATTTTTGCATGCAGACGACTATGCCCACGCTGATGACCTGGTCGAAAGACCAGCTGACGCAAATCATCTCAGACAACCGGCTGGATGACGGGCAATGCCGCGAAACATTGGAGAACTGGACTATTTTCCATGCCAACGACGGCGGACCGGAAAAGCCGGGCAGCAAGTTCGCCCGTCATGTTTTTCTGCTGGATTCGCTGGAAAAAGCTATTCATAAACCCTTCGTAGACGACTGGATGCTGTCAGCCATCACAGGACGGCCGATTAAGATCCGCCAAACAATCTTTCGGTCTCATTTACGCCAGATGGCCGACGAACTCCGGAAAAACGCCAAATTGGAAATCGCCTTGATCCGGTCTGAACGGTTCCACCAGACTGCCTGGCCGAATCTCATGATCATGACCGGCTTTTTTGTAACCGCCTGGTCGCCCAATAAACCGGACAGCCATATCTTTGCTCAGGAAAGCACGCTGGTTCAGGGTTTTCAACGTTATTTCAACGATTATTGGCAGCAAATACCCCGCATTTGCCGCGATCGTGATCAAATCGTCCAACAATTGTTGGATCTGGCCGATAAGCCCTGATATCATGTCTTAAACATAGCTTTTTTATCATGATCCTGTTATCCTGTTTGCATCACCCTGTGACGATAAGCTCTGGAATGATCGTCTGCCGCAAACAAAACAGGAGGATGTTATCATGATACGAAAGCTTATGACACTGATCACCGTTCTTTTGCTGACAGCCATGATTTCCGCTTCTTGCAGCGCCGGAGCCAGCATGGCCGACGTCATCAGGCAAGGATTGGGCACGGTCAGCCGGATCAACAAGTCGGCCGACGCCGGCGACGCCGATGGCAACGCGCAAACCGACACCGTCGTTGCCGCCGTTTCGCTGGACAGCAACGGCAGAATTATCGCTGTAAAGATCGATGCTCTTCAATCCAGGATTGCTTTTACCAAAGAAGGTAAAATCGCAACCGATCCGGCTACATTAATTAAATCGTATAAAGAACAAGGCGACCAATTGGGTATGAAAGACAAATCCGGCATTGGCCAAGAATGGAATCAGGAGATAACGACATTGGAGAATTGGCTGCTTGGCAAGTCCCTGAGTGATCTAACCGGTCTGGCGCTGACTTCTGAAGGAAAAATCGACGATCTGAAGGCATCGGTTACTATTTCTGCAACCGACTATCTTGAAGCAGTCAAGAAGGCGATTGCCGATGCGGGCTGATCCGAAAAACTTACCGAAACGCCGTGTTGTTTTATGCTTTCTTCTGGCTGTATTCCTCATATTGCCGGCCTTATCAGCCGGTTGCCGGAAAGAGCCTGAAAAGTACACCTATTCATTTACCGGCTGCTTCGATACAGTCATACAGATTATTGGCTATGATACCTCGGAAGAAGCTTTCAGCCGTCTGGCTCAGCTGGCTCAGAGCCGGTTTACCGAGCTGCACCGGCTATTTGATATCTACCATGCTTACGACGGCATGAACAACATCTATACGATCAATCAACAAGCCGGCATCGCTCCCGTTGTCGTTGATGACCGGATTATCAGCCTTTTGCAGTTTTACCAGGAAAAAGACGCTCTGGCTCCCGGCGTTGTCAACGCGGCATTAGGTCCGGTTCTTGAAATCTGGCGTCAATATCGGTCCGCCGCCCTGGATAATGGCCAGGCCGCGATTCCGGCGCCGGAAGAACTGCAGCAGGCCAGCCGGTTTTGCGACGCGCGGAAAATCATCATCGACCCGGAACAACAAACGGTTTATCTGCAGGACTCCGGCATGATGCTGGATGTCGGGGCGGTAGCCAAAGGTTACGCCACCGAACTGGTTGCGCAGGATTTAATAGCCGCGGGCATGACTTCGGGCATCATCAGCGCCGGCGGCAGCAATGTCCGGCTGATCGGCGCGCCGGCCGACGGCAGGCAGACCTGGCAGGTCGGCCTGCAGAATCCGGACGGCAATCTGCTTGATCCTGACGATCAGCCGCTGGAAATTATTCTGGCCAATAACCAGTCGATCGTCACCAGCGGCGATTATCAGCGTTATTATGAATTCAACGGCCAGGTTTACCACCATTTAATCGATTCAAAGACCCTGCAGCCAGCCCGTTATTTTCGGGCGGTTACCATCATGACGCCGGACAGCGGCCTGGCCGACTATCTGTCGACAGCTGTTTTTTTACTGCCCTATGACGACGGCAGGCGATTGATTGAGTCGCTGCCGGATTGCGAGGCGTTGTGGATTTTCGCCGACGGCCACACGGAAGCGACCGCCGGCATGACCAGCGTCCTGCAGAGCGCTCAAGGCAGCATATCCAGTTCAACGACTGTATCTTTGTCGTCCGGCAATGGATAGGTAAAGGTGTCATTCGGGCCAAAATTAAGAAACAAGTCCTTCGGGTATTCGGCATGGTTCCAGGAATGGGAGAAGCGCATTTCCGAAGCGTCGGCCAGCCGGCGCGCGCTGCGGGCCTTTCCGCACAGGCCGGTAAGCGGCAGCGAACCAATATTGCCGTCAAAGACATGGGCAAAAAGGCGCTGTCCTTTACGGGTATAGTAACCCCAATCCGGCTTATCCAGTCCGGCCGACGCGCAGCCGTAAATGCTGTCGCCGTTCAGCCGCATCCAGGAGCCTATTTCGTTCATGATCGCCAAAGACTCCTCCGGGATCAACCCTTTGGCGTCAGGTCCGATATTCAGAAGCAGATTGCCGTTCTTGCTGACGCACTCCACCAATTTGCGGATCAGCAGCTTAGGAGACTTGAACAACTTGTCGGTCGAGCAATAACCCCAGTTGTTATTCATGGTCACGCAAGCTTCCCAGGGAATCGGCCGGCCGATTTCATCAACAACACCCATGGGCGGTATGATCTGTTCCGGCGAAGCAAAATCGCCGGCATAAACAGGCGGATTAACGCTGCGGATACTTGAGCTGTCGCTGCCTGAGGCGGCCAGACGGTTATCGATCAAGATACCCGGCTGCAGTGAGCGAACCATTTCAACCAGGCGGGTAGCCTGCCACTTTTCGCCGGTCATCTTGTCATAGGAAAAATCGAACCAGATGATGTCGATCTTGCCATAGTTGGTGCACAACTCGCGGACCTGTCCATGCAAATAGGCGACATAGCTGTCAAAATCACGGGGCTGTCCTTTATAGGCTTCGTTGCCGCGCATCGGATGATTGGCGTCGTCATAAGCCGGATAACCCGGGTGATACCAGTCCAGAAGTGAATAATATACGCCGACTTTCAAACCTTCGGCACGGAAAGCATCCAGGTATTCCCGGATCAAATCCCGGCCGCACTGGGTTTTTGTCGATTTATAGTCCGTCAGCGCCGAATCAAAAAGGCAGAATCCATCGTGGTGCTTGGCTGTCATAACGGCATATTTCATACCGGCCTGCCGGGCTGCTCTGGCCCATTGCCGGGGATCGAACAAGGTCGGATTGAATGCGTCGAAATAAGGTTGATACTCGGGTATATCGATTTTCTCGACCGAGCGGACCCATTCGCCGCGCGCCGGTATCGCATAGAGCCCCCAATGAATAAACAAGCCGAAGCGAGCTTCTTGAAACCAGCGTGTCCGTTCCTGTCTTATTTCATATTGATCCATATCAAACCTCCTGTAATTCCGGATGATACCGGCTGTGTCATGATTTCATGCTGTGCAGGCAGAATACCCATGATTGCATTGTACCGTTTTTACCCTATAATTGAGATGGACAAAGCTAAGCATAATTTGTATAAATCAGACAGGCGATAAGAAAAAATGATAAAGAATGATCAGCTGGTCGTACAGAATTTTTTGGCTCAGGTTCAGGTGCAGGTCCTCAGTTGGGGATATCTGACGGTATGGCCGGAATGGCAGTATCTGGATTATGTCCCCAATTATAACAAATTCTATTTTATCTGCGCCGGCGAAGGCAGCCTGACGATCGACGGGCATGAATACACGCCTCAGGCCGGCCAATGGTTCTGGATGCCCAGAGGCGTTCGGCAATCCTACTCGGCGACACGAAAAGACAACCTCCTGACAAAATACTGGTGTCATTTCACAGCGATGGTCGGCGACGTGGATCTGGCGCAGCTGCTGGACATACCGCATTATGTCCGGGTTTTGGATCCCGGATCGGTTGCCGCAAAATTCGAACGGCTGCTTCAAAACTGCGGCAGCGACCAATTCGCAGCTCCGCTTTCGATCAAATCCGCCCTGTTGGATCTGATCGCCGACTATCTGAATCTCGCCGGCAGCACCCAGCTTTCCCTGCCGGCTTCGCCGCTTGGCGGCAAGTTACAGCAGGTTGTTCAATTCATCGACCGCAATCTGGATTGCGCCATGACTGTTGATAATCTGGCCCGGATCGTTCATCTTCATCCTAATTATTTCAGCCGGGTTTTCCGCAATCACCTGGGCCAATCGCCGATCCAGTACATCAACCGGCGGCGGATTGATAAAGCCGGCATCCTGATTCTGACTACGTCGGCCACCTTGTCGGAGATTGCCCGCCAAGTCGGCATTCATGATATTTATTATTTCTCCAAGCAGTTTAAAGAACAAACCGGCTACGCGCCCTCAGAATACAGGCGTCTTCACCGATTTTAAAAAACCGTTGATATAAGAAAAGCAACGAACAACTGAATCAGCAAAATAGCCGGAATGCCCCATAGAAATGCCGGATGTCTGGTTTTATGGCGAAACAAGCCCATACCGGCCCATATTCCGGCCGCGCCGCCGCACAAAGCCAACCCAAAGAACACCTTCTCAGGGATCCGTCGGTCATGACGCTGCGCTTTTCTTTTATCCCAGCCCATCAGGACCAGCGCTACCCCATTGATAAGCAGCAGGATCGGGATCAGGGCGGACAGGATTTGCTGCCTTGTCATGGGCGCAGCGCCACCGGAATATATGCCGGGCATAATGGGTCGATAAACCGGATTTTCAGCCTGGCAAACCGCGGCAGCCCGTTTTCCAGAGGTATCTCCGGCCAACGGTCGCCAATCAGCGGCCGGGCATACCGGATAAAATCGTCGGTGACATCCAACCCGTCGTCCGATATCCAGGTTTTGGGTAAAAACCGTTCGGAATTAGCTACGGTCCGCAGATCGACCTTGTCATATCGAACCTGGTAAGTTTCGCCAGGTTCACGCAATAGCGTCGCCATATAGCCGGTACCCGCCGTATGAGCAAGGTCCACGGCATGTGCGCCCACTTCGTAAGCTTCTTCAATATCAACCACCGAACGGTAAATGGAAGAAGACCGCTGCAGAACGCCGGGAACCTGGCCGGTAGCCTGGCCGCGCGCTTTCAAGCCAACCCGGTTGAGATAATTGACCACCATCTGGGCTGCCGACATCTGGCTGGCGCCATATTCAATATGTCCAAATCCATCGCGAGCCGCGCCGATGGTTCCCACATCAAAACCTTCGTTAACCACCACGATACAGCGGCCGGATTGCATAAGCGACCGGTTTACCGCCTCGGCCATCGATTCCAGATTATGACCGGCTTCGGCGAAATAAAGCTGCAGCGGCCAATTCCGGTCCGGATCAGCCAGACGTGATGCCGCTGTAATAAAACCGGACCGCCGGCCCATAGCCTGCCAGACCGATACGCACTCCGATACCGACATCCCTCGGTTCTCTTCTTCTGTATCCTGCAAGATGCTGGCCCAATAACGCGCTGTACTGCCATATCCCGGCGTATGGTCGATGATGGTTCGCGCTTCGTCGCCCACATCGTTGTCAATCGTCTTCGGGACGCCGGTTACCACAATATCCAGACCGCGTTCGCGCGCCAGCTTGGATACCTTATCGGCCGTATCCATCGAGTCGTTGCCGCCGATATAAAAAAACCAGCCGATATGATGCGCACGCAAGACCTCGACAATCCGTTCGAAATCCTCCTGTTGATTAGGACCCAGTTTATAGCGGCATGTACCGATCGCGCCGGATGCCGGCGTTTGTTTCAAACGAGCCAGTTCGGCAGGATCCTGGGTATTCAGGTCGACAAATTCCTCACGCAGAATTCCCTCGACGCCGTGCCAGGCCGCATAAAGCCCGCCTATACTGTCGGGATAGTCGCGGCAGCGATCAATCACTCCGGCCAGCGATGCGTTAATGACCGGTGAAGGTCCCCCTCCCAATGCAACCAATGCGTTTTTCTTCTGCATATGATCCTCCTGCCTGCGGTGGTCTGCGATCCAATAGGTTCAGTCGCTATTATACCAAATCACCGGGAGCTGCCAAGGGTATTCGGGGAATTTGCCCGGCACTCGCGCCAGACTTGCTCAAAAACATCGTCCGGCCGCGGTAAAGGATGAACCGGCCGCCACGTGAATTTTATTTCGCCCGCCGCGGTATCCAATTCTTGAATCTCATCCGCATGATCCGGCCGGCCGGCTCGCGGCAACCGGCAGCGCGACCATTCCGGCAATCCGGAAGCCGGCAATTGCCCGGCCGGGTCCAGATAGAGCGCCGATCCGCGGCTGACGCCGCCCCGGCGGACATAATCCAGCATAGCGGCCAGATAATAACGCTCTGTCTGCAATAATTCCCGATAACGGCATGCCATGCTTAGTTGACCGGCGGCAGCAACATACAACGTCCGATCTACAGCCGCCAGTTCTTCGCTGTTTTCCCGCTCAGCCGCTTCTAAGTGTTCAATGGCCCGAAAAGCGCCGGCGGCGCGGCTCATACGCCGAACTGCCCGTTTCCAGGCCTCGGCTAACGGGAAAAGAGGGCGATCCGGCGACAGCCGATTTTCAACCCAGCTTACTTTTTCCTCGATCTGGCGGCAGATTGCCGGTTCAAATTCCGGTTCGATCCAGCAATTCTGCAATTCCCTGTCATCCAACCTGGCGGAATCGGCGCGCCATTCGGAACAGATATGCCGAGCCGCGCGTAAAGCGCCAACCTGTCCGCTGTTCAAAGCGCTGCCGCCGGGCCGGTAAACGCCATGGCTTCCGTTGACTTCGCCGATCGGATAAAATCCGGCCAGATTGCTCTGCCACCACCCGTCTCCGGCCAACCCGCCATTGTGATGCTGAGCGCAAAGCCGGATTTCCAAAGGCTCTCTTGCCAAATCCACACCCTGGCTGCGATAGAAGTCAACAGCAGGTTGGTTGAGATGGAGAAGCCGTTGGAAGGGCGTTTCCTGGTTGATACCGGCCCGATGCCAGAAATCAGCGGTTTCCGAATCGAGTTTATCCAGACAGATGGGTTTTTGGCCCGGATTTACCTGGTAATCGAGGAAAACCCGCCGGTTACGCAGGATGGTTTCCTGATAGACCAAGAGATCGATCAACGACGATCCGGCGATTTTGCGTACGTCAAAAGGCCATTCGTACCCCTTACGGAAGACGGCGCCCAACCGTTGCGTTTCGTCCGGCAGGCATTCCTCCAGGAACTCACGGCAATCGCCTCCGGCCTGATCGGTGGAAAAATAACGGGGCAGGACTTGCTGGTAACTGCCGGAAACATTCCAGCGCGGTTTTAGCGAAGCCAGGCCATACTGCCACTCCGTCAGATTCTTGCCCCGGACGCCGGCTTCCAGCGCCAAACCGGACGCGCCCATCTGACTGGCCGGGTAAACCGAATCGGCATACAGCATGGCCGGCCCGCCAACCGCAAAGATCACGCGGCGGCTGCGGACAATCAGATAACGATCGGCGCGTTCTGTCGGATTTTGCCGGTTCAGGCATAATAAACCGCGGATCTCCCGGCCTTCGGCATCGGTAAGCAGCCGGATAACCTGCCAGCCGTCTAAAATTTGTATTGAAGTCTTTTGTAAGGCCTTTTCCAGGCATTCAACCATCCAGCGCGAGGTTAAGGGACCGGCTGAAGTCGCCCGGCATTTGGGATCATGATCGGTTTTGTAACCGACCGCTTCACCATATTGATTGCGGGGAAACGGAACTCCCAGGTCGCACAGCCAGTGAAAACAATCCGCAGATAACGCAGCTTCAATGCGCGCCAGATCGCCGTCCATACAACCGCCCTGAAATAAAGTATCAGCCAGTTCGGTTATGGAGTCGGGCATATCGCCGGCCAATGATAGTTTATAGTAGGTTTGCTTGTCGGAACCGGTATTGCGCGAAGTTCCGGCTTGAAAAGACTCGGTTAACAAAGCGGTTCGGCACAGGCCGCCCTTCTCGAGACGCATGGCCGCTGCGAGGCCGGCGGCGCCGCTGCCGACGACTACCGCCGGAAAATCCAGGACGGAAACCGTGATGCCGGCGACAATCATCGTTTTGCCATTCATCGCAGATCGCTCCCTTTCACAGGCGGCGGATGTGGAAACCGCCGTCGACATGCAGGCATTCGCCGGTTGAATAAGACAAACGCCCGGAAGCCAATAGAGAAACGGCGTCAGCCACATCTTCCGGCAGACCCCAGCGGGCGATCGGAAGCAGTCCCTGTTCGATCAGGTCATCATACCGCGTTTGAACCAGAGCCGTCATATCGGTTTTGATGATACCCGGCCGGATTTCATATACTGGAATAGAATCGCCGGCCAGACGGGCGGCGAGCAATTGGGTAAACATGGAAAGGGCGGCTTTTGACAAGCAATACTCACTGCGGTTGATCGATACCGTATCGGCTGAAATCGAGCTGATATTGATCACCATGCCGCGCGGGACGCTGCCGTTGGCACGATGCTCATCCGGCGCCGGTTGCTCCAGCATCTGACGGGCTACCAGCTGCGATAAAAAAACCGGGCCCTTCAGGTTGACCGACATGACGTGATCATAACTATCTTCACCCATTTCCAGAAGATCGGCGCGGGTCAGAGGCGCAACGCCGGCATTATTGACCAATAGGTCGATCCGGTTATAAGCTGCAAGAGTATCCTGGATAAATTGTGCCCGGCCGGCCGATTCCGCCAAATTACCCTGCGTATAACTGACCGGCCCGACGCTGCGCAATTCTTCGAGAACGCCTGTCACCTGCCGCGGATCCGCCGTACCCAGAATCGATAAGGCATAACCGTCCCGCTGCAGCTGCCGGCTGATCGCCAAACCAATACCACGGCATCCGCCGGTTATCATACCAATTTTCATATCTATAATCTCCTCCTTGTTAAGTCGTTTCGCCAATATAAAGCTCGCAAGGCAGCAGGTCATGCCGGACAGCCGGCTGACCTGATTTTATTCCGGCAGCGCCGGTTATCCCCGTTTTCTCTTCTTCCCGCCTGATCTGGCCGGAATGTAGGTTTTCCAGAAGCCGCTGGCAGGCCAGGCGGCCGACCTCCTGCAACGGCTGGCTGATGCACGTCATGGTCGGCGTACATAAGGCGCTGATGCCCAGATTGTCCAGCCCGATGACGGCGATCTGCCGGGGCACCGATATCTGCCGTAACCCCAGAGCCCGGATAACGCCGAGGGCCTGCATATCCGACGCGGCAAAAATACTGTCAATCGAAGCTTGAAATGCCCGAAGCAAGTTAAACGTTATCCGAACGCCGTTTTCATCGTTCATGCTGCTGTCGATGATTCGTTCCTGCGGTAATTCAATGTTAGCCTGCTTCAGGGTTTGCCGAAATCCCTCCAGGCGGTCCCGATGGATCGCCAATGTCTGATCGCCGGCCAGGATCAATGGTTTTTTTCGACCGGTCTCCAATAAATGCCGGGCAGCCAGACGGCCAAGCATGAATTGGTCGACCGTTACGGATGGTAGGCGATCAGTCTGCCGCCGCACGAGCTGGCACACCGGTACAGATTCGGGCAGCCAGTCAGCCGGCGACGCCTGGCCGCGGCAGGAAGTCGCAATCAGCAAACCGTCGACCTGACGCTGAATCAACATCTGGGCCAGCTGTTTCTCCTGTTCCGGATTTTCATGCGAATGCGTTAAAAAGATTTGATAGCCTTGCCGGACCGCTTCTGTTTCGGCGCCTAAGGCAACCGCCGGAAAAACCGGATTGGTTATATCGGGCACGATCAAACCGATCGTTCTGCTGGAACCTTCTTTAAGACTTTGCGCCAGAATGCTGGGAACATAATGCAGCCGTTCCGCCGCTTGTTTGATTCGTTCCATCGTTTCCCGATTGACCGGAATTTTACCGCTGAGCGCGCGTGAAACCGTACTGGCTGAAACACCGCAAGCCAGAGCAACATCCTTAATGGTAGTCTGACGGTCAGACATGCTCTGCCACCTTGCTGCCGTCGACCGGCGGTTTTCCGGCTCGGCCGGCGCGGTAAAGATCCAGATAAACCGCAGCGTCGCGAACGACGCAGCCTGTAGTGCCGCCATCCCGCATGATCTGGCTGCACTTGCCGCAGGTTATGCAGCAGCGGCTGCTTTTCAGGCCGCCGCCCGCTAAAAGATCCGCGGCAAAATCCGGATAAGCGAAAGCCAACCGGCCAAAGCCGGCCAGATCGCACCAGTTTTGCTCAACTAAACCGGCGGCCAGCGGGCCGGCAAATTGGCGGAACCAGGTCAGTCCGGTGGCAATAATCCGCATCTCCGGAACTGCGGTTTTCATCGTCCGCGCTGCGCCGATCAGCTTAACGGCATGAATCAGCGGATGATCCGGCGGCGTATAGGGTCCGGCATCATACGGCCGGTTGACATGGGGATTGTAATAAGGATTGCCGCCGGTCACATCAATGAGCGTAACGCCGGCAGCCGCTAAAAGCCGGACCAGCTCAACCGGTTCGCGCCAATCTGGTTTGTGAAAGTCATTGGCGTCAACACCCCAGCCATAGGGATAAGGGATTTCATCAAAAGCATTCAGCCGGACAGCCACATCGATAGGCGCCGCTTCGCGCACGGCATGAATAATGTCCAGCAGCAGGCGGGTCCGGTTCTCCAGACTGCCGCCATATGGGCCCGGCCTGGTGTGGGCGGAAAGCAGTTCACTGATCAGGTAACGGTGGCACGCTTTAATATCTACAGCGTCAAAGCCCGCGGCATAAGCCATTTCGGCTGCCCGCCGATACAGCGGAACCAGAGCCGCCAGCTGCTCATCACTCATGATCTCCATTTTTTGCCCGGTTTTATCCAGCCATGGATTCTCAACCGCCACCTGCGGCTTCGGCGTGCCCTCCGGGCGAGCATAACGTCCGCTATGCGTTAATTGAAGAACTTTATAGGGCTTTTGCGGCGCAATATCGTCAATGTCGTTCAACCACGCGCGAAAAACCGGCAGATTCGCTTCATTGATTTGCAATTGCCGCGGATTGGCCCGCCCTTCAGGCGTCACGGCTGTCGCTTCCATCCAAATCAAGCCGGCACCGCCTGCGGCAAAACGGCGATACCGACGGTATGTCAGTTCCGAAGGCCGGCCATCCGCCGTGCCATCGCAGCCTTCCATCGGATGGACAGCCAGCCGATTGGGAGCTGTCCCCCGGCCAATGTTTACCGGCTGTGCCAAGGCCGTCCAGGAGCCCTTCATCGGGAGCGATAGATTTAAATGCTCAAGCTCTGCTTCCAGTTCGGCTAAATTTTGATACATGAAACGCGGTTGATGTTCTGCACTCATAAAGTCCACTAAGACCTCCCCTGTCAAACCGGTTATTCCTGCTGGTTCTTAAAACCCGATTTGTCTGTTTCGTGCAGTTTACCACGGAACATTCCGTGATGCAATCGATTGTGCAATCGTTTGTGCATTTTTCACCATGAAAAATCTATGACCCATGAGGCGAGTTGATTCCAGTGCAATATAGATCGAAAACAGATACATTGAGCAAAATTGATCGACTAAAGGCGATAATTCCATGATATGCTTAAATCGGTTAACCGTGATCGGCCATCGATTTTACCAGTCGATCATACCGGCTTCATTTTACCATAAAACTGATATCTTGATGAAAGGTTGGCAACTACCTATGTCTGACACATTACCCCGTTTGAATCGTCAATTGGCCGCCTCTATAAAACCTCTTTCGGCTTCTGCTCCCGTAAAGGTCGTCCAATTTGGCGAAGGCGTATTTTTACGCGGTTTCGTTGACTGGATCTTTTATACCTTAAATCAAAGCGGATGCTTTCACGGTTCTATAGCCGTCGTTCAACCGATTGCGCAAGGCCGCGTTGCGGATCTGCGGCGCCAGGACGGCCTCTATACCTTGTTTCTGCGCGGTATCGAACAAGGCCGGATCCGCCAGGAACGACAGATTATCGATGTTATCAGCCAATGCATTGATCCTTATGCCGATTTTGACAGTTATCTCCGGCTGGCGGAAAATCCTGACCTGCAGGTTGTCGTATCCAATACGACGGAAGCCGGCATAACCTGGCTGCCGGGCTGTTCTTTGCATGACCGGCCGGCTGCCTCATATCCGGCCAAACTAACGCAATTTCTTTATCACCGCTTCCTGACATTTTCCGGTGATGCGGCTAAAGGCCTCATTTTACTGCCTTGTGAATTGATCGACCGCAATGGCGATCATTTACGCGATCACATCCTGCATCATGCCGCCGATTGGGACCTGCCGGCCGCCTTCACAAGCTGGCTTTTGCAGAATTGCCGATTCTGCAACACGCTGGTCGACCGTATTGTCACCGGCTTCCCGCGGAACGAAATTGCCGAGCTGCAGGCTGAAGCCGGTTACCAGGATGATTTTTACGACACAGCTGAATATTTCCACCTCTGGGTTATTGAAGGGAAGCAGGAACCCGCTCTGCCCTTTGCCGACGCGGGTCTGAATGTGATCTGGACCGATAATCTCGCCCGCTACCGCGACCGCAAAGTCCGTGTTTTGAACGGATTGCACACCGCAACATTTGCCGCCGCCTTACTCAGCGGCGTGGAAACGGTTGGCGCTGCCCTGACTGATCCGGACATCCATGAATATATGACGCAAACCCTCTACCGGGAAATCATCCCCACGCTCCCGCTCAGCCGGCAAGAATCGGAGCAATATGCCGCCGCGGTTCTCGAACGTTTTGCCAATCCATTTATCGAACACCGCTGGTTGTCAATCGCCTTGAATTCAATATCGAAATTTAAAGTCCGTGTTTTACCGTCCTTGCTGGCTTACGGCCAACAACAAAACGCGCAGCCCCGCCATCTGAGTTTCGCTTTTGCCGCTTTGCTGCTCTTTTATCGCGGCGGCGCAGAGGCAAAGCCGGCAGACGATCCGGCCATCATCGACTTTTTTACTTCGGCCTGGGCAGCATGCGACCCAACATCAGCAAGCAGTCTTGATCAGCTGGTCAGCACCTTGCTTGGCCGCACTGAATTATGGGAACAGGATCTGACGTTGATTCCCGGTCTGGCCGGCTTTGTCTCCGAACAGCTGGGCAGGCAAATCAACCTGGGTATGCGAGAGGCGGTGCGGCAGCTTGACTCCTGAAATAAAACCTCCGTCCGCCCCCATCATCCTCACTCCGGATGTTCTCAAGGACAACTGCCGTGTATTGCAGATCCATCCGGCAGATAACGCCGGGATTCTCATCGGTCCGGCGGTTGACGGCCTGCCGTCCGGGCACAAAGTCGCCTTGCGGGCTATCCGGGCGGGCGAAAGCGTCATCAAATACGGCGATCCCATCGGATTTGCCAGTCAGGATATTGCCGCCGGAGAATGGATTCATACCCATAATTTAAAAACGGGCCTGAATAACGATCATTTTTTAGCTGCCCAGGTCCAAAAAGCAGCTGCTCCGGCAGCCGGCCCGGGTCAGGCTCAAGATGCGGCGCCTGAAAAACGCCCGGCCGGCACAGGCTTTTTCAACGGATATTGCCGTCCGGACGGGCAAGTCGGCCTGAGGAACGAAATCTGGATTATCCCGACAGTCGGCTGTGTCAATAAAACCGTCGAGCATTTAGCCCGTTATGGCCAGGCACAAATCGCAGCCGGCATCTGGCCGGGCATTGATGGCGTCTATGGTTTTACTCATCCCTATGGCTGTTCGCAATTAGGGGACGATCATGTCAAGACACGGCAGATTCTGGCCGATCTGGCCCGTCATCCCAACGCCGGAGCCGTCCTGATTGTCGGCCTGGGCTGCGAAAACAACCAGATCGACGGCCTGAAAGCCGAAATCGGCAGTTCCAATCCCGATCGTCTTGCCTTTTTTGCTACCCAGGAAGTTGACGATGAAGAAAAAACCGGACAGAAACTTCTCGGAAAGCTGGCGGATTATGCCGGACAGTTTACCCGTCAGCCCTGTTCCGTCGACAAACTGATTGTCGGACTTAAATGCGGCGGTTCCGATGCTTTTTCCGGCTTAACGGCAAATCCGCTGCTCGGCCGTTTTTCCGACTGGCTTACTGCAGCCGGCGGTTCCACGCTGCTGACCGAGGTTCCGGAAATGTTCGGCGCCGAGCATCTGCTGCTCCGCCGGGCTGCCAATCCTGATGTTTTTCAGCGACTAGACGGGCTTTTTGCCGATTTTCGCACGTATTATACGCAGCATGATCTGCCTGTATACGAGAATCCGTCGCCCGGCAATAAGGCCGGCGGAATAACCACTCTGGAAGAAAAGTCGCTGGGCTGTACCCAGAAAGCCGGCAGCTCGCCGATCGTCGACGTCATTCGATATGGCAGCCGGATCCGCAAGCCGGGACTGACGATTCTTGAGGGACCCGGCAATGATATCGTAGCCAGCACCGCTCTGGCGGCGGCAGGCGCCCAGATCATCCTGTTTACGACCGGGCGCGGCACACCGCTGGGCAGTCCGGTGCCTACTCTGAAAATTGCCTCAAACACGATACTGGCCGGCAAAAAGCCGCACTGGATCGATCTGGATGCCGGACAGGTTTTATTAAGTCCGGCCAAACGGGATGAAACGGATCAACAATTGGTCGATCTGGTTTTAAGCGTCGCTTCCGGTGAAGTCCGGACGCGTAATGAAACGCATGATTATCGTGAAATAGCTATTTTTAAAAACGGGGTAACCTTATAAACCGGCGATTCGCCGCTATTTCACTATACTGCAGATCGGCCGGCACAGCAGATAACGACAGCCGGTCATCAGAAAGAGGTTGATCATGAGAACATTTTTAGACCAGGATTTTCTGCTTAAAACACAAACGGCGCGATCTCTATATCACGAAACGGCCGCGTCGCTGCCGATCTGCGATTTTCATTGTCATATCGACGCAGCCGTCCTGGCAGCCAACCAGCCATTTCGCGACCTTACCGAAGCCTGGTTAGGCGGCGACCATTATAAGTGGCGCGCCATGAGACTGGCCGGCGTGCCGGAACGGCTGATCACCGGCGCGGCGGACCCGGAAGAGAAATTCCGTGCCTGGGCCTCCGTCATGCCGAACTTAATCGGCAACCCGCTCTACCACTGGACCCATCTCGAATTGCAGCGTTACTTTGATATCGACCGGCCTCTGACGCCGGCCAGCGCGGCAGAGATTTGGCAAAAAGCCAACGATTGCCTGGCAAAACCGCAATGGCGGCCGCTTGAGTTACTGAACAGGCTGCAGGTCCGCATTCTTTGCACAACCGACGATCCGTTGTCCGACTTAACCGATCACGCGGCGCTGGCCGGCCGGACCGGCAAACTGGAAATCCGCCCGGCCTTCCGTCCCGACCGTTTCTTGCGTGTTCTGCAGCCGGATTATCCCCAGTTGATCGCTCAACTGGCTGCCAAAACCGGTCCGGATACGCCCATTCCGGATACCATCGCCGGCCTGGCCGCGGCATTGCGGCAGCGCGCCGTCTTGTTCCATCAGAACGGCTGCCGTCTTTCCGATCACGCCCTGGATACCCTGCCCATTCGGCCGGCCCCTCAGGTTTCGGTTGATTCGCTTTACCGCAGACGCCTGAACGGCGATATCCTGACCCCGGATGAAGCGGCTCAGATTCAATATGTGCTGCTCAGTGAATTGGCGGCGGTCTATAAGGATCTCGGCTGGACGATGCAGCTCCATATCGGCGCTCTGCGCAATACCAGCAGCCAATATTATGATCTTTTAGGACCGGATACCGGTTTTGACGCGATCCAGGATCAGCCGATCGCCGGCCGGCTGGTGCAGTGGCTGAATGATTGCCAGACAAGCGGCCGTTTGCCCCGTATTCTCCTCTATTCCCTCAACGCCAAAGACAATATGACGCTGGGCGCCATCGCCGGCACTTTCGCCCATGACGGCGAATCCGCCTGGGTCAATCTGGGACCGGCCTGGTGGTTTCACGATCAGAAAGACGGTATGCTTTTACATATTCAGCAATACAGCCAAGTCGGCGTACTGGCCAACTACATGGGCATGACGACGGATTCCCGCAGCCTTTTATCTTATACCCGCCACGAATATTTCCGGCGGATTTTATGCAATCAACTGGGCGAATGGGTTGAAAACGGCGAATATCCCATGGATCGGACCGCGCTGGATCATCTGATCGATCGGATTTGCTGGAGCAACGCTTACCGCCTCTTTACTGAATAGTCCGGTTGACCGGCCGAGTTAACCGTTGTGTTTTAAAGCGGACTTTCCGCGCGACAAGCGGATCGTCCGCTTTAATTCGCTGGGCGAAACGCCATGCACTTTATGAAAAACACGGCCAAAATGCGTCACATTCGTATAGCCTACAGCCAAAGCTATGGCCGCAATTTGTGTCTGTCCGGCTAAAAGACGTTGCTTGGCTTCTTTAACCCGCACCAGATTGATATAATCCGGCAAATGCATGCCTGTTTCCTGATGGAAGCAGCGGCTCAAGTAGTACGAGCTGACAGCAAACTGCCTGGCCAGATCAGGCAAGGTCAGCGGTTCGGCATAATGATCGTGTATGTATCGCGTAATGCCGGCAATCCAGGCTTTACGGCCCGGCAAGAGCGCTTCTTGTTGACATGCGCGCCGGTCATGGCAGCGGTAGATCAGGATCAGCAGCTGAATCAGGGATGTCCGGATCATGGCTTCATACCCTTCCGGTTCATCACGCAGCTCGCGTATGATATCAAAAAGCAGGTGTTCCGCACGCTGGCGCAATCCATCCGGCAGGTGCAAAACATAATGGTCGGTCTGAAAAACATCGAATAGGGGCAATCCAACCGACAGCAGATCGGTTTCAATGAAACGGCGGTCGAATTCGATGACGATGCGTTCATGCTCAGGCCGGTCGCTTTCCAGGCTTTTATGAAGCTCGCCGGCCGGGATCAGGATCATTTCGCCTTTATTGACGGTATAGATGCCATCCCGGACCAAATAGTCCCGTGATCCGCTGAGCAAATAATAAATCTCATAACGGTCCTGATGCATATGCGGCGACATAATATAAACCGCTGAACGCCGGATATGGTCAACCTTCATCAGCTCGCCATAATATTCGAATAAAATCTGTCCGACCGGCATGATCTCTTCATCCTTCCGCAGCCGGCTCCTGGCCTGGTTTGCGCTGTGCCGGCAGCCGCTTTTCTGTCAAAACAATGTCATGATTATATCATGAGCGGCCTAAAAAATCCCTTGGCGCGCCATGCATCTGACGGCGGAACAAACGGGCGAAATAACCTGCATCGGTAAAGCCTGCCCGGTCAGCTACTTCAGCTATACTGCGATCGCCTTTTTCCAGAAGCTGCAATGCATATTGCAGCCGCAGCCGGTTCAGAAACGCGATCGGCGAGTATCCGGTATAGCGGACAAACAAACGGCGGCAGTGCCCTTCACTCAGATGCACCTGTTCCGCCAGCTGCTTAACGGTCATCGGCTGTTGGTAATTGCCCTGCATATAGGCCAGCATCCGGCCAATCAGCGTGCGTCCGGCGTCCGGCAGCTGTATATCTGAATTGACTGAGCCTAATCGTTGATGATGTAAACGAGCATACTGACCAGCTAATTCCAGCAGCAGCAGAACAAAGCTGTGCTGCCGGACGCGGCAGATCAGACCGGTTTCATCCGATTCACTATGATCTTCGATCTGCCGCAGCAACATCCGTATATAGGCCAACCGGTCAGGCGACAGATGGAGGATCTGCCAATTGCCGCCGGGCTCAAACAACAGGTTGATCTCCGGACAATCTTGCCAGTCGGCCCAGATGTGATCTAAAGTCCGCTTCATAAACAAACAGTTGATGATCTCTGTTTCACCCGGAATAGCATAAGCGTGTTTTTCATGCAAAGGAATTAAAAAGCAGTCGCCCGGAATCAGGACCTCTGATGTCTCACGAAAATAGTGTACACAACTGCCTTGATTAACCAGTACAATCTCGTAAAAAGGATGGTCGTGCCAGTCAACCTGCTGCCGCGAAGTATAATGTGTAATCACCGCTTCATCTTCGGATTCACCTTTTACAAATTCCGGCCAGCATATCGTCGGCGCGGGCAAGCCGCATCCGGCAGCCAGATCTGAACCGGCCGGCTGCTTTACCCTTATGTTCTTGTCGAAACCATCGGCCTTTTGCATGGCTGGGCTTTCCTTTCCAAGATCATCCAGACAATCTTCCTCTTATCAGCATACAGAAAAGGATCGTTTTGTCCAGATATATGTTTATTCCATCCTGTTAAACGGCAATCAAATCCACTATTGTTAAGGATATAAGCTTTTGTTCCGGCTATAGGCAGCTGCATTCCACAAAATGCTGGAGGTAAACCCAGATGAATGCTCGTGAACGTTTTGTCCGTGTCTTGAATTTCGAACAGCCCGAGGATCGCTTGCCCCGAGTTGAATGGGCAGCCTGGTGGGATGTAACCCTGGATCGCTGGCTGCAGGAAGGGCTGCCCGCCCGATGCAATTTCCGGACAAAAAAAGGTATGAGCCGTTCAATGCGCTATTTCGGCCTTGATGAAATGTACTGTCTTGCAGCCGGACCTATCGGCGCGAAATGTCCCAAACCCATCCGGCACGGCGCCGGCATCCTGATGAACGAAGCCGATTATGAAACCATGTTGCCGAACCTTTATACCGATCAGGCTATCGCTCGGCTCTGTCGCGACGCACGGGCGCTGAAAGCCCGCCATGACGCTGGCGAAGTCATTATCCGCTTATGGCTGGACGGTTTTTTTTGGTTTCCACGCTCTCTGTTTGGCATCGAAAACCACTTCTATGCTTTTTATGATTATCCGGATTTGATGCAGCGCATGAACCGCGATTTATCGGCCTTTCATCTGCGCGCTCTCGATGCTGTCCTGGCCATTCTGACTCCCGACATGGTCGGTTTTGCCGAAGACATGTCTTATAATCAAGGGCCGATGCTGTCAGCAGATTTATTTCAGGAATTCATCGCTCCCTATTATCATCAGCTGGTGCCGCGCCTCAAACAGGCCGGCATGAAAGTATTTGTCGACAGCGACGGCCAGGTGCGCGAGCTGCTGCCCTGGCTGGTAGATTGCGGCATCGAAGGCATTTATCCGCTGGAACGGCAATCAGGCGTCGATGTTCAGGCAATCCGCGAAAAGTACCCGCATTTTCTCATGCTGGGCGGTTTCGATAAACGGGTTATGAGTCAGGGCGAAGCGGCGATACGTGCCGAGTTCGAACGGCTGCTGCCGGTCATGCGCAGCGGCGGATACATACCGTCGGTTGACCATCAGACACCGCCCAACGTTTCTTTTGCCGATTATCAGATCTACATCGGATTGTTGCGCGAATATGCCGAAAAAGCCGTAATCCGCAGTTAAACGCAGATAATGTCAACATCCAGAGCGCGAATAGCATCTAAGGTATCCTGTTTGGCGCATTGATTGGTAACCAGAGTATCCAGACACTGGATCGGATTAACATGGATGCGGCTGACCTTGCCAATCTTGCTGAAATCGGCAACGGCAATCGTCAGCCGGGCATTTTGCATAAACTGCCGGTTAATGTCGGCTTCCAGATGATGATATGTGGTAATCCCCGCTTCTTCATGCAAGCCGTCGCAAGATAAAAAGAATTTGTCGGCCCGATATTTACCCAGTTGGTTAGCCGCATCATCGCCATAGGTAAAGCGATAGCGGCCGCTGTAATTACCGCCCAGCAAGATGACGTCGCAAAAAGGCGAATAACCCAGTTCCTGGGCAACCAGCGGTGAATTGGTGATCACCAGGATATTATTGATCCGCTTGATTTCCGAAGCCAGATAAAGAGATGTCGTGCCGGAATTAATAAAAAGCGTATCTCCCTCGTTGACCAGCTGAGCAGCATATTCGGCGATGGCCCGTTTCTCCCGCTCATGAGTAACCATGCGTTCTTTATCACTCATATTATAATAAGACTTATTGGTGCTGACCGCGCCGCCATGAACCCGCTCAACCAGGCCGGCCCGCTCCATTTCCGCCAGATCATTGCGGATCGTCACCGCCGATATATTAAAGGACCGGCTTAAATCGAGTACGCGAACCTTTCCTTCACGGGAAAGAATAGCTTGAATCTGCGTCCGGCGCGCTTCAACGCTGTTATCCAGACGTACATCGCCAGACTGTTCCGGTTGATGAGCCGATTGGCTGTTATCCTGCAAATTTGTTTTCACTTCATTTGCCATATTCTTTCTCCAATATTTCTTAACGGTTTCGATTCGGCCAGAATGCTTTTGTTTTCATTATAAAGGCTGCCGGAAACCCTGTCAAATGATGGATAAAATAACAGAAATACCGTCTCAGGTTTCACACCTCAGATCATATGATCTGAGTATGCCTATAAACGGTATTTCGATTATTGTTTATCGTTACAGGTTACCAGGAACACCAAATTTTTCCATAGTCCGGCAAAAATGATCAATATCTTTACCGCTTCCTCCGGCTTGCCAATATACACCTTTTAGTGAACCCAATGTATCTGCCAACAAATCTAGATTTTCTTCCGGTCCCAGATACCAGATTTTTTTACCTGCGTCATGGATTTTCTTATACAACTGCATCCATTCACGATCAGGCAATTCATCATCACCGGCGACCCATTGAACAACCTGGAGTTCGGGAATGGCTAGAATTTTATCCAAATGAATCAATTCTTCCCGGCCATCTAAATGATAAAAATTATATTTCGGGCATGCTTTCAAACAAGCAGCCAGTTCCGGCAGGATAAACCGATCAAATTGCTCCGGACCTATCATAGCGCTAAAATCGCTCTGTGTCCCCATCCAGGGATCATTCGCCAGAATATCGCCCCAGCAGGTATAACCCGGATTATTATTCATTAAGGATGATAAATTATGCATATAAAACAGAAATAATTCATGGTTCTCCCATACCAGCCGTTCAATTTCTTCAGGGCTGTCATATAAGGCCAGACAAAAATCTACGCCGTTAAAAAAACGCGCCGGTATATCAATGCCATTATTCAAATGGGTCATCCCCAGAACAACTGATCCTTTAAAATATGTATTTGCTTGGTTATAAAAATCAACAATTCGCTGGTAAACTATGTTTTCCGGATGATGCCTGAAAGAAAGCTGTTCAGGTAACAAAGGTTTTTCAGCTTCGAACCAAACCGTTTCCGGGCGAACAAGATGTTTGGCGCCAACAAATGCTGCATTAACACCCGCGCCAAAATCAGGCAGATAAGTTGGGTAGCTATCGCCCAGATAGTAACGACTGCATAATGAATATTCACAATGCTTAATGATAGTAGCCATTGGAACTGACAAATCATAAGAGCTCAAGTTAGCATAGATAGGTTCCTCCGGTTTGGGTAAACCCGGATCAGCGCCATGGATTTGTATATTAAAGATCGGGCGTTCAAGCTGATTTGTCCACCAGTTTTCGTAATTTTCTTTTACATGACTCCAACGACTATTAGCAAAATGTGTAATCATCTCATGCTCCATATCCTAATATAATTTCTTTACTTTAGGATAGTCTTTCAGTTATACAACAATTATAACTGTTCTTCTTCGTCAAATGTTATAAAAGTCGTCCCGGTGCTTTTTGTTTCGATAACTTCACGGGTCGGCGGACTGCAAGCGTAATCTGCCTTCTGTGCATAATACAACGTTATAAGCTCACTCATGTAAATGTCTGTCGCGCTATTGCAAATAAAATCATTTTTTCGCAGCTCATCATCAATACAAGCACGCAAATAGAATAAACGCCATCGCCATGACTTCCTAATAAGATCCGGAAGCCGGCTATCAATATGCTGCGCTAAAGTGTAAGCTTCATTAATGCGGCTTGGATTAGATATCATAAATCGCTGTATGCCATATCTTGGTATATTATCGTCCGGGTAATCATGAACGTTTCCCCGCTCATCCACTCTATGCCTGTAAAGTGTTTCTTCAAAAATATGGACTAATTCCATGATTTCCCCGACAATAACAGGATCTGCAGAGAATTCAGATTGAATATATTCTTTTACGCTATCCCAACAATTCTGTTTTGATTTCCAGTACATTTGCGAACAAATATATTTATTAATATCTTCATATATCCCTTCAGAATAAGGCGCGCCGCCGCTAACATAATTTCGCGCTTTATTCCAATTGTCCTGGATAACCGACGGATGAGGATTTGTCCCAAATCCTCCCCATGGCACCGCGCCTATCATACTTATTTCCGGGAAACCAATAACTGGCAAACCGCCCGGCACACCGTGTTTGGTAAAATAATTGTAAACGCCCGGTTCTTGAATTTCAGAAAACAACAAATCCGCATAATCTTGCTTCGACGCCAGCAGCTTGCCAAGCTCCTCCCATTCGCCGCTGGTAAAAGCATCAAATCGCCATGTGGAAAAAAGGATTTTAGCATCAGGAAAAACATCTTTTACAAGCTTGGATATTTCTTTCGCCATGATCATGTTTCCATTGACACCCCAGGGTTTACATTTGCTGCATGTACAGCCGCCCTGATCATATGGGCCTATAGCAAACATCTCTATATTACAGTCTTTAAACGTATTGAGCACTTGTGATCGCCATTCCAGCATCAATTTCATGGCGCCATCTTTATTAGGACATAACTCGACATGATAATGGCCGGCCAGATTACTTGTATATCCATCATGTCCCCCTGAAGATCGGGCACGTAAATTTTTCGGACTATCGGCAAAAGCTTCATTGCTGAGACCTAATAACATATTGCCCATGCCCAGTGATTCAGTTTTTTTATAGATCAATTTCATGCGGTTGATCATTTCTATTGAATGAGGTTCATCAATTGACGTAAAATGATGCATATCATACCACATCAGAATATAATTATACCCCATTAACGCAACATCTTCGAGATACATAAAAAGCTCATTTATGGGAGCGCTGTGATAATAATTAAAGAAGTGCATCGGCAGATATACCACTCTATAGGGCATATCTGGAGATACTTCACCATTCCACCCATTATATTCAAATCCATATCCCGGTTTACAGCCCCGGATAAATGCTCCTACAGCAAATAATAAACCACGAATACTGCCGCCAGTAATTTCAAAATGGCTCCCGCATGATATTCTATAAGCATCATGCGCTATTTTATGATCAATATTTATATCTATAACCAGACTTGCATCAACAGAAAATGATACCATACACTTTTCAGATAATTTTCGTTTGAGAATATCAACGGCAATTTCTGGAACTTCATTATTTCTATTGATGTATATGATATCTGGTCCCATTTTACCCTCCAATAACGATATTTTATACACTAATTATATCTCAGGATCCTGATTTAGCTGTCGACTTTGAAAAACGGCACGATGCATCCATTCTTGATGTGACATGCGGCGAATGAATAATATTGAACGGCCAAACCAGTCAATAAACATGCCAATCCAGACCCCCAGCACGCCCCAAGGCAGGATCACTGAAAAAATGTACCCCAGGAAAATCCGTAAAACCCACATACTGATAATCGATACGATCATTGTATACCGTATATCCCCAGCGCCGCGCAATCCGGCCGGTATAACAAAAGATGTTGAATACACAAGAGGTTGGACTAACAAAGATGCGGATAAAATCAAGGAGGCTAGCCTCATGATTTGCGGATCTTGCGTATAAAGTTGTATAAAACCGTTTTTGGTGATAAAAATAAATAGGCTGGCCAATCCCATAGCGATTGATGAAAAGACAACCAGAAATGTCAGCTGCTGTTTGGCTTCCTTGTTCTTGTGTGCGCCAATCTGACGTCCGATGATTGCTGTTGCCGCTATGGCGATGGCTTGCCCGGGAATCAGGCTGATGTTGTTTATTGAAGTGGTAATTGTATTGGCCGCCATGGCGTCTGTTCCCAGACGTGCGATGAATGTTTGAGTAACCAGTCTGCCGCCCTGGAACATTAGCTGTTCGGCGCTTGCCGGTATACCTAGTATAAAGATACAACGTAGTAAATCCCAGCGTAACTTGAACGCATGCAGATTATTTAGTACGATTTTCTTTGATCCGCGAATCAATGGGATCAGAACAAGAATCATACCGATAACACGCGCCAAAGCCAGACCGGCGGCTGCGCCGCGAACGCCGTACCCCGGCAGTTGGAAAACCAGGCCGTCGAAATTTATCCTTACTCCATAAATTAAAATATAACTGAATATAACATTTAAAACATTCATCCATATAGATATGGTCATCGGCGTTCTGGTATCCCCGGCACCGCGCAGGATACCGAAACAAACACTGACTATACTGATTGGAATATAAGACCATAAGGCAATGGACAGATAATCCATAGCATTTTGCCATACAATCGGTTCAACTTCTCCATATAAAGCAATCAGCAAGGGCTTTTTCAGCAACGCCAGCGTTATCGTTACCACGCCGGATATCACCAAGCTGGAAAGCACAGCCTGGGCTGCTGTCTGATTGGCTGAATCCCGATCTTGATGTCCGGTATACTGAGCAACCGTAACCGTACCGCCAAGAGCGAGCGCCGCAAAAAGCGAAACGATGATATTGCTGATGGAATCAATCATGCCAATTGATGAGATTGCCGTCTTACCTAAATTAGACGCCAGCATCGTGTTGATTACACCCATGATCACGACAAAAAATTGTTCAACTAAAACAGGCAGTGTAATTTTACCGACTACACGGCTCAGACGTTTTATTTCTGATATTTGCATCACTTCACGGCGTCCATTCTGCCGGGACTAAAAAATAATTTTCCTTAGAAATCGTTATATGCTGCATAAACTACTCAGACCATAGGCTATTCAACACATTCAACGTATTTTCAACTAAAAGATCGCCGCCGGCCGGATCACATTTTGTCGAAGCCGGTTTACTGCTGTAGGAACCGCCGGCCAAAGCATCTTCCGTTGGCAAATATCCGCCGTTCTCATTCGCGAGCTGAATAATCATTGTTTGTCTGGATCGGCTGCGGGCTTTCATGCGCATGCCATATTCGCAAAATAATTCAAAAGGATTGGTCGCTATGGCTAAATGGCCAAGACGCAGAATGTGTACCGGAAATACGAAAGTCTGGCTTTGTTGTTGTCTTTCCCAACGAAGAATTACACCTTCCGGCTCAAAAAGAGCAACCACTTCATTCATGGTCATCCGATGCTCAGACGAGAACTTCGCTTTCTCTTCCGCGATGCGGTCCAGCGCTTCTTGATAATCGGCCTCCGTAACCATCCGTAAAGGTAAGGTCATCGATATGACCCGGTGGCGGAAAACCGGATTCATTTCAATATAATTGCCGGCTGTGCGATAACCGCGTAAAACTGCTTCAGTAATGCGTTCACCAATACGTTCGCATTCCAGACCCATATCCAGATTCCGGAATACTTCCCGGGTTTGTCCGCCCCATGTTAATAGCGTTTTTTTGTTGTCTTTGCTAATTCGGACCAGATCAAGCGGATTTTGATCTCCGGCGGCGCCGCAGACCGGCAGAATGTACACATTGCCCAAATGTTCACGAATTTGGCGGCGGGTCGGCGCCCAGTAATCGGCGGTAATCATGCAATGCAACTCAAAAACCTGAGAAGGGCAAGGAATATTGACAGCGATACCGGTTAAGCGGCCGGTCCTATCCCAAGTGTAAAGCATATCAGCCGAATGGTCCGAAGCCCCTTCAAACCGCTTAAAACTTTTCTGATCGCAGACGCCATACATCACGGTCTTTTTTTGGCCGTCTTCCTCAAAAAC
The DNA here is from genome assembly GCA_034927345.1 of Clostridiaceae bacterium. Lineage (GTDB taxonomy): Bacteria > Bacillota > Clostridia > Saccharofermentanales > UBA5734 > JAYFQE01. The sequence continues at coordinate 14,629 of JAYFQE010000013.1, read as the reverse complement.
CGGACGGCGGTTAAAAGCAACGGCGGCATAATCCTGAGCATAACTGATCCCGCCCGGCTGTCTGTTTTCCCAAGCACTGCGTACCAATTCGCTTAGTTTATCAACCAGAAACGCCGTTGCTTCGGCTCCGGTAAAAATGTCATCCGGAATATCCTGCAACGGTAAAATATCATCGCCGATAATACGGGAATTAGCCGCTGAAAAAGCATCTATATCGAAACTGCTGGAATTATGCGTATGCGTCACGCTAAAGGATATTTTCTGAACATCCAGACCTTCGACAGCGCTCAGATTGCTTCGCATCTGTGCCAGCACATTGGGTGATACGCCGACCATATCTGCCGAAATTAATGTCGCCTGGTCTGCCCCGTTGTCCAGAACTAAAGCAGTTGCCGTAATCGGATCATGCACATATTGCGAAACCCGGATGTACAACTGACCGGCATTAAAAACAGGCCGGTCGGGCGTTATGTCGATTTGCGCCCAACCGATTTTTATTCCTTGATTATTCCCCTGCATATTTACTCCTCCAGCCGCATCTTCAATTTAATCAATACAACTGTATCTTTACCCAATTCGACAACTTCCCTCAATGTACCGGAATAATACAACTCGCTTCGCTTTAATTCAAGATTATTCACCTCGTCAAGCAAGTAGTATTCTGTCTCAACGCCATGGTTGTCGAACCCGGTTATCTCGACCAGCAACCGTTCCGGTTTGCTGTTGCAGGCAGCTAATAATATTGCGCCTTCTTGATTCGTTCCGGCAGCACAAATCATCACATGCTGCTTTTCACAAGCTGAAAAGACCTCGTGTTTTAATTTATATAGTTCGTTAAAGGCTTTAAACGAATAAAATGGCTTTTGCGGGCCCGTATAGTCGAAAAGGCCGCAATACTGCATGCTGGGTTGTGCATCATAATAAGCGCCCAGATCGACGGCGGCTTTTTGCATGGTGCACAATGAACCGGCAACAAAAGATGCCGCTGACATCTGCTTCATTTGTTCGAACATCCCTGGTTTGCCGGTTACATAATTCCATTCATTAAGAATACTCTCGGTCTTGTCAAACCCATAGCTTAATAAAGTTTTTTTCACATATCGAGCATGGGCTGCCATTTCACTGATGCTGGTCGTATACAGGTGCCATGAAAAGAAATCCAGGGGCGCCCGATTCTCCGCAGATGAAATGTATTCCAGAAAATCTGTAAAATAAGATATAAATCCCTGGTAAAACGCCGAAGTGTTTTTCCTTGTTAATGAATAGAAACCGCAGCCGGCATAACCGCCGATTTTGATATCCGGGAACAGCGTTTTCAAGGTGTTGGCTGTTTTTACATACAGGCGAAAATATTCTTCTTTCGTCCCCTGCCACATCGGCGGATTCTCCGGCTCATTCCAGATTTCCCAATACTCGATCTGATAATGGAATCCATCGGCCCAGCCCTGGTTATAATGCCTGACGATGCCGGCGCAGATTTTCGCCCATTGATCATAATCTTTCGGTGGAAAAATGTTATACTTTTTCGATGCATGTTCGATGCTGACACCAAGACGGTAAAACACCTTTGTCCCGCTGTCAATAATGGCCTTAATATATTCATCTGTCAGAGTAAAATCATAGGATTGCGGATTCATCGGATCTGCATCAAAATCCGGAAAAATACAGGGAATGTCAACAAAATGGCCGCTGCCATAGGGGTATTCCGTATCATGCAGCCTGGAATAGGGAATCCCGGCTTCGCGGAAATATTCCGACATATTCAAGCTGAACATACGGGTTACCGGCCCGTTATTGACGCCATGAACCGGCTTCATCAAACCAAGGGGTTTACTAAAATCAACTGTTGCGGTTTTCATGCCATGCTCCTGTTTTGTGTCCGTCTCATTCTGCTTCCGTATATATTTTTTTCAAAACATCAACGGTTTCTTCAACAAGTTCTTGACCGCCTTGGGGTGATACAAGATTGCAAAACAAACAAGCGCTATATCCCTTATCCTCCGCTCCCCGTTCTGTAGCCAGATACGTCCCGCCATCAACGCCCGGCGTTCCGGCCAATTGAATGATAAAGGTCTGCTCAAACGGGCTGCGTGCTTGAATGCGGTGCATGTAATCCATATACAGCTCAAACCTGTTGGATGCAAACGCGATGTCGCCAATACGCAGAACATGCAATTCCATCGGCAGTTTGGGTTCTGCATCCTGAGTTTCAAAGCGATCGATAATGCGAACGAAACGATTTCTCTGAGCGGCAAGGCTGGAATTTTCCGCCAACTGCTTCTTTAAATCGGCACTTCCCGTTTTAAAAGGAATTTTATTCAATTCTTCAAGCTGTTTCGTTGCGAATTTCAGTTCATCTTGAGAAATCCGACGTTTGCTCAGATAGATCGTTTCCACGATATGAGACAGGGGCAGTGACGTTTTAATATCTTTCTTGGCCCATGATAATACTTCGGTAAAAGCTGCGGCAATACGCTCGGCAATATCCTTGCGTGCGGCGAGTTCAGTCTGATTAACCCCATCTTTTGATTGGCTCATTTCATATTTCAAGCGAAAGCGGCGTTCTTGTGCTTTCTTATAGTGCAGGATCCGCGGCGATAGATCGCCGGCTGCTGCGCATTGGGAAAGGATATAGATATTGCCGTATTGCTTTCGGATCGCAACTCTGACATCATTCCAATAATCAGCGGAAAGCCGGTATTCTCCTTCAGAATTCTGCGAGGGGCAAGGGACATTAATAATCGCTCCGGTTAATGCTCCGGCAGCGTTGAAGGTGTACAGCAAATTGACAAAATGATCTGCTCCGGCCTCATAATGGCTGAAATTATCGTCATTTGTATTACCATACATCACGCCATGCCCATCAACACGATACCCATTGCTTTGCACGCCAGGACGTTTCGAAACGTCATCGAAATAAATGGTTCTTCTGCTGTGTGAAACAACGGCATAACCATACCCATAAGCGATTCCGCCGGATTCGCGTTTCAGATAAGCTTCATTAATTGCTTCTGCAGCCTGTGTTGAAAGAAAATCGCGATATTCATCACTGGAGGCGATTTCAATGCCGCTTTCCGGCAACTCGCTGGGCGATGCCGTAGAAGACCCGGTTTTCACCGAATCCCAGCCGCCGTCGGCATAATGGCTCGGTCCTGTGTGCGTATGCGTCGCATTCATTAAAATCTTAACCGCCGGTATCGCTGGGTTTATTTTCTTTACTTTCTCCCGGATTTCATCAAGCAGATGCGAACGGATGACAACCAAGTCAGCTGAAAGGAAAATAACAATATCCGTGCCATTATCAATAACCAAGGTGTTAACGGTCACAGGATCCAGGATTCCTTCAGATATACGCATGTGAAACTGTCCCGGAATATTAACAGGTTTTGTTGTCGAAACATCCCGTGATGCCCAACCGATTTTTAATTCATTCATATAACTCATCCTTTCGTGTTATAAATATTATAAATTCAATAGGGTTATGAGAAGAGTCGCCTTTGTATTTAAATACGTATCTATAGTCAGGTCTGCAAGATATCCTTTTTGGTCTTCAATCAAATCATAACAATGGTATTGGTCAATCAAGTATTTTTTCACGTGATAAATCTGAGACGAGTCAAGGCCTTTAAAATCTATCTTATAGGTTTTATCACCATGATTGAAAGGAGTTGCCAATAAAGCGGCGCCTGTATGATCAGCAGCCGCGCAAACATATAAGCCTTCTTCACAGCCCTCCAGATCAATACGGCAGCGATTTCGCCTGGCTATAATTTCATTGAAAGCAACAAACGAATAATACGGTTTTTCCGGATATCCATAGCGATCAAATATCGTACAGTAATAATTGGTCGGGTCGCCCGTGTAATGCGTGGCGACAGCCGTCGACGTGTCTTGCAGGCGTATTATGACCGCGGCATCATAGGACGCGCCGGCGTAAGTTGCTGAATAGCCAAGCCCGCCCCGCACAAAAGCCGATTGCGAACCGGCCGTCATAGGATACCGTTCAGGAGCCATTCGCCATGGCGTATAATTCCATTCATCACAGATGCTCAGCGTATTCTTATAGCCGATGTGATCAAGGCCATCCTGGGCAATACCGGCTTCTATCGCCACGGCTTCCGGATCATCGGCATAACGGTGCCATGAAAAAAAATCCAGCGGCAGTTGTTCTTTCTTCACAAAATCCAGAAAATTTTGGAAAAAAACTTTTCTTTTTTCCGAAGCAAAAGCAGCCGCATAACCGCCAATCATCAATTCCGGAAAGGCTTTCTTCAATTTACGCGAGGTAATGGCATAAAGCTGAAAATACTGGTCGGGCGTTCCGGACCACATCGCGTCTGTTGAACGGTCTTCATTTAAAAGGTCCGGTTCATTCCATATTTCCCAGAAACGGATGTTCCATTGATGCCCATCAGCCCAGCCTTCATTGACATGCCGTATAATATGAAGGCAAATATCCGACCATTTCTCAAAGTCCTGCGGTGGATTAACCGTATATTTTATTTTCGGATGCTCTATACTGACTCCCAGCCGGTAAATAATTGAAGCGCCTGTATTCAGGCATTGCTGCAAATAAGCATCGGTATGGATAAAATTATAACTCGCCGGATTATCTGCATCTGCGTTAAAATCGGGAAATATCTGCGGTATATCCACTTCGCGGGGATGAGGATAATTTGTATCATGCAAACGGACATAGGGAAAACCAGCTTGCTTGTAAAATTCTGTACTATCAATCAATTCGCCAAAGCACACCGGTCCGTTATCTATGCCGTTTAGAGGCTTGACTGGTCCTATAATCTCATTGGTATTAACCGTTATTTTCGATGCCATTTCTCTACCGTCTTTCATGACTGTCTTTCATTCAGCCGACTGACGCCGCTGCGTTTTCATTGGCCTGTGCGGGTCTACTGCCATAATTTTTGAATAGCATCAAGGGTCTTGCGGACCAGGAGATCTCCGCCCACATGTCCCGTCATGCCGCTTGAGACATACGCACTATAATGACTGCCCCGTTCAGCCTTTTCTGTCGGCAGGTATCCGCCGCAGTCATTGGCCAGCTGAATCAGGATTGTTTGAGTCGCTGCGCTTCGCGCCTTAATCAAATTACCATAGTCAAGAAACAATTCAAATGGATTGGTAGCAATCGCAATATCGGCAAATCGGGCCACATGGATTTCGGAAGTAAAAAACTGTTTTTCTTCCTGAACTTGGAAACGATTCATAATGCCGCCAAAAATATGAAGCGCCGCCATATCCTGGTTTGTATACACCGTTTTTCCAGCTTTGGCGACATAATCGTTGAAACTATATTTTGCCGCCTCATATTCAGATAGGGTTACTTTTCGGAGCGGAAAATCAACCATCATCGTCTGATGAAGGATTTGCGCCTCATTCAAGATATTATCCTGAGCCGGTTTTATCTTGTTTAAAACAACGTCTGCAATTCGTCCGCCAAGCTCGGCAGCTCCTTCTAAGCCGTACATATCGGGATCAGTTCTTCTCAGACGGGAATTGTTCCTGCGGACCAAATCGCGCGGCGACTGATCGCCGGCCGCTCCACAAAGGCCGACGACAACAAAATCCTCACCTAGTTGTTTCTTAATCTGATCACGGGCCTTACCCCAAAAATCAGACGACACATAATATTCCATTTCAACGCATTGCGATGGACAGGCAACGTTCACTAAAGCACCGATCGGCTGTTTATCTTCGCCGAAAAAGTACACCAGTTCAATACCGGAATCATTGCCGCCTTCAAGCTCACGGAAATTGGCTGTATCGACAGAACCATACATCTTGGCGCTGTTGTCATCATAGACAACACGCCGGCAATGCCCTACAACCGCTCGGCCGAAAGACGGGCTGAAATAAGCAGGTTTACGGCATTCCCAGGCCTTGCAGACTGCTTCGCACACCTGCTCCGCTATATAGCTGCCGCAGCGGTCTTCCAGCCAAACATCGGATGGAATATCTTCATGATCAATATATTGAATCTCTTTAGGTAGATATTCAGCTGCAATATGCAGGGTGTTGACCGATTTATAAAACGAAGGGCCGGTATGGATATGCGTTGCGCAAATAATAATTTTTTCAACATCGATATCTTTATTTTTCGTTTTGATTAAGGCCAGTGTCTGTTTACAGAATTCCGCATAGACAGCTACTAAATCACAGGAACAAATGATAATCTGTTCACCGTTTGATTCGGCTGCAAAAACATTAGCATACAACCGGCTTTCCACATATTGGGAAATTCGCGTATGAAATTGCCCGTGTAAGCTCACCGATGCAGGCGGCGTTATGTCCACTTGCGCCATACCGATTAATAATTTGTCACTCATTTTCATCATACCTTTCTATTACAAATAGCCATAACCCAGACTTGCAGGATGTCGTTGACATTTCAACCCTTTAAAGAACCAACCATAATTCCCTTGATGAAATATTTCTGAGCAAACGGATAGATTGCCAGTATAGGTACGGTCGCAACAACGATCAGTGAAAACTTCAGCAAGTCGGCCATTCCGACATTGGCAGCAATCAACTCCGGATCCAACATATCCGTAAATACAATTTGATTCAGAACCAGAATCTGCCGCAAAACCAGTTGCAGCGGATAAAGGTTCGGTTTGCTTAAATAAATCATGGCGTTGAAATACGCATTCCAGTGGCCGACACCATAAAATAACGCCTGCACCGCAATGATCGCTTTGGATAGCGGCAAGACAATCCGAAAAAAGTAATGGGCATCGGAACAGCCGTCAATTTGAGCTGATTCCAGCAATTCCAGCGGAATTGTCGACATGATGAAGGTTCGGGCAACGATCATGTTATATACGCCCAGCATGCCCGGTATCACCATAACCCAAAAGGTATTGATTAGATTCAAGCTGCTGATGACGATATACGTAGGAATAAGACCGCCGCCAAAGTACATTGTAAATACAAAGATGATCATATAAGCTTTTTTCCACTGCATATCGCGCCGCGATAATGGATAAGCACAAATCATCGTTATCGCAATGTTCAAAATAGTACCGACTGTTGCATACAAAAAGGTATTGCGATAGCCGGTCAAGATATTCTTATGTTTAAAGACCGCTTCATAACCCTTCAGCGAGAATTCAACCGGCCATAAGAGCACCCGGCCTGACGACACTGCCGAACCTGATGAAAACGATGATGACAGGACATAAATCAACGGATAAGCAACAAGAAGCATGAATATGACCAATGCAATCGTCACAATGATATAGAGAACTTTATCTTCAGCAGATGTTCTCATGCCTCGTCTGTTAACTTTGCGAACAATCTCAGCCATTTATTCTATCCTCCTTACCACAAGCTCGTATTGTCTTCACTAAATTTGCGAGACAAAGCATTGACCACAACGAGCATAAAGCAGTTGATTAATGAGTTAAACAAGCCAATGGCCGTGGCATAAGAGAAATTTCCCAAACCGGACGTTAAACCGACTTTATAGACATAAGTGGAGATAACCTCCGACTGAGTTAGGTTCAGGTTGTTCTGCATTAAATATACCTTTTCAAAGCCGACGCTCATGATGCTGCCAACATTTAGAATCAACAGGACACTGATGGTTGGAATAATCGCCGGCAGGTCAATAGCCCATATTCGCTTCCAGCGGCTGGCGCCGTCAATCTGCGCCGATTCATGCAATTGCGGATCAACGCTGGATAACGCCGCGATATAAATGATTGAGTTCCAGCCCAGATACTGCCAGACGCCAGACCAGACATAGAGATGGATAAAAGCTTTCGGATTCTGCATCAGGCTTTGCGGATAGCCGCTGTTTCCACTTAACGCCCGGTACAAATTTCCGTATACGCCGGTTATCGGATTCAAAAACTGTACAAGCATGCCGACAACAACAACCGTTGATAAAAAGTAGGGGACATAGGTAACAGTTTGGACAAGTTTTTTGAAACGCATCCGGCGTACGGTATTCAATAACAAAGCTAAAATAATAGGCAAAGGAAAATTAACAATCAATGAATATAGGGAAATCCGCACGGTATTGGTAATCACACGGCCGAATTGGTATGAATTGAAAAATGTTATAAAATGTTTAAATCCAACCCATGGACTGCCCCATATCCCTTTTCCGGGTGCAAAGTCCTTAAAAGCAATCTGAATACCGAACATCGGTATATAGGCAAAAATAATGATATATACGATAGGGATCAACATGAACAAGTGTAGCTGGTATTGCCTGATAAAGGTGACGAACCAGTTCTTTTTTTTGCCTTCATGCCTTTGGGGCATAACCTTGGCAGAGTTCATCGACTGTACCTCCCCGCTAAAGTACCGTTATATTTCATTGACATACGCAGGGAACACATTTGACCTATCTTACCGGTTAAGGCTCGAAGCCGCCAAATGTGTTCCCATTTTCATATGGGTAAACGATCAAATTTATTTGTACATTCTGTCATAAGCCGCTTGCGATGTTTCCAGATATTGTTGCAGACCCATATCTTTCAGTGACTGTACATATGTATCCCAGTCTTTTTCAATATCCATCGTTCCGGTGGCAAACAAAGCGATCGATTCGTTAATGTAGCTGTTGATCGTCGTCCGCAGCTCGTTTATAGCAGTGTCTTCCTCAGCAGTAAATAAGAGGCGTTTGGCTACTTCCTTCGGTTCTTTATTCGCTCTCAGATTGTAATATTGCAAATTGATCCAGGACATTTGCGCATCCGGTCCCCAACCCTTTTCTTTAGCTTCGGTCCAGGTTGTCGGAACAGGGGTCAGAGAAGCGCTGCCGCTATAAGTTTTCGACGGCAAGCCGCAGCAGAAGTGCGTGTTCCAGATCGATTTGTGTGGTTCCTGCGATGTCCAGGGGTTTTGTACATTGGGAATTGTGTTGTATTTTGCTGCGGTCATATTCTGGGCTATGGCGCCTACGCCCAAATACGGATACTTGGTCAGGAAGCCGCTCGGATCGTCGGCAGCATAATCAAAATGAACACCGGGCTCGCCATAACGGGTAATCAAGCTTCTCTTCTCATCCCACCAATAATCAAACATGCGGAAAGAGATCTCCGGATATGGATTATCCTTGGTAATAAAGGTGCTGTACATAAAGTTTGCCGTTCTTTGCGGACTCCAGCAGACGCCTTCCGGACCGGTCAAGGCCGGCATGGCATCATACTGCATGATGTTCTCATTGCCGCTGTCCCACAGTACAATATAGTGGCCGCCGACAACGCCGACAACGGTATCCTGATCCGGAGTCAGATTAACGGCAGCTTTATGCTCGGCGCCGGTCATCGAAAAGGACAGCTCGCTCATCAGTCCTTCTTTGACTAATTTGCGCAGATAACGCATGGCTTCGCGCCATTCATCGGTAATAAAGGGAGCCCATAATTTGCCGTCTGTCACGTCAAAATAAGATGTTGTATACCAGGGATCCCAATAGACAAAGGAGTTGATGATTTCATGCCAGTTGACGGCGCTCCATTGCCCGGAACTGGTCAGGAAAGGAATTTCATCTTTCTTGCCGTTTCCGTTCGGATCCTTGTCACGGAATGCAACCAATACATTGTAGAATTCTTCGGTCGTTGTCGGCATGCTGAGGCCTAACTTATCGAGCCAGGTATGATTGATGTTCATCATGTATTGGACGACATCGCCTAATCCATTTGTATAAGCCGGGAAACCGTAAAAATTGCCGTCCGGAGATGTACCAAGCACCTTGATTTGGTCATATTCGGACTGTTCCATATCGGCCTTATTGTACCAGAAAGTCAAGTTATCCATATAGTCGTTCAGTGGTTTGAAAACGCCGTCAGCGCCATAGGCGGCACGTTGAGCATCAGAAAAACTGTAGTGAATGATATCCGGCAGTTTTTCGCCTGATGAAATCATCAGCTGAATTTTCTGTTCCGGCTGATCGGTAGGGAACAGAACAAAATCGAGATCGATGCCGCATTCGTCCAGAACCATCTTGGTCATGAAGTTATCTTCATAATCTTCTACACGGACGTTCTGAGTAATACCCATCGTCAGCTTTACAGTCTCAGTTGTAACCGGCAGTTCGCCCGGAGCAGTAACCTGAGCTCCGGAAGTGCCGGTAGTCGAAGCAACTCCCGTTGTTGTGGTGCCTGTTTTAGTTGTTCCGGCTGAACCGGAGGTGTCTGCAGTCGTCGCGCATCCTAAAACCATGACTGACAGCATACCAAGAAGAAGTATAATAGCTAAAATCTTCTTTTTCATTGTCATCCTCCTATCATAATTTTCAACTAGGTCAAACTTTCTGGCATATTAAGATTCGACATCGGGTATGAGTTCTCCATATTGAGGAGATTTTGTCCTCCTTTCAAGAATTTTTTACATTTTACAGATTCACACGATTATTCCTCGTCCACCCAAAGGCGGTTGATGGCTTCTATCGAACAGTTGACCAAGTACTTTCCGCCTTCCGGGCCGACAATCCCGCTGGCGACAAAAGCACTGTAATGGCCTCCTTCAATGGCTTTCTGTGTTGGCAGATACATGCCGCAATCACAAGCCAGCTGCACTAAGAATGTTTGTTTGGCTTTGCTCCGGGCTTTAATTTGCAGACCATATTGGATAAATAGCTCAAACGGGCTGGTTGCCATCGCAGCATCACCAATCCTCAAGATGTGAATCTCCGGCGAATAAAAACTTTTTTTCTGTTGTGTTTCATAACGGTCAAGGTACCCGATTTGCGGATACAAATTGCCTCGCTCATGGACTTCGATATACTCACCTGTTTTTTTCTGGGCTAATATTTGATTAAATTTCTCTTTAGCCCTTTCTGCTTCTGTTCTGGATACAGTCCGTAACGGCAGATTCAACCGAATTGTTTGATGAGCCAGAATCAAATGATCTGATTTATGTTTAGCCGCAGCATCAAGTTTATCGAAAATAGCCTCGACAACACGTCGGCCCAGCTCAACAGCGCCCTCTATTTCATGCATATTCGGCTCGCCGCGGCCGCGGCGTACCATATCGCGCGGCGATTGATCGCCGGCCGCGCTGCATTGCGGCAGCAGGTATAATTTACCGGGATAACGCCTGGCTAATTCCTTACGGGCTTCGCCCCAGTAATCGGCGCTGATGAAATATTTACCCTCAACAACCTGTGCCGGCGAAGCAGCATTGACTAAAATGCCGGTCAGTTGTTCGTTGGCATCCCAGAAATACATCATTTCTACGCCATGATCTTCCGGCCCTTCCGGTTCAAAATAATTGACGGTGTCCGTGCTGCCATACATCAAAGCGCTGCCGTCATCATAAACAACGCGCCGGTTATGGCTAAGAACAGCAAAAGCCAGTTCCTGACTGACGAAACCCCGGGTCCTGTTCTGCCAGGCTTCAATAAAAGCCAAACTCAAGCGTTCCAGCAGGAATTCGCGATACTCATAATCTTGCATAATACCGGGTTTGTCCGCGGTTTTCGGAGGCAACATATCTGGCGGTACATATCGGTCAATCAAGGAAGTAATCGTTAAATCCTGTGTCGACGGACCGGTATGAATGTGAGTCGCGTTTATAAACAGTTTCTGCAAATCGAAACCAGGCAGTTTATCTTTCAGCCGTTTCCGCAAATCGGTCAATACATCCTCAAAAACAACACATAAATCACAGCTGCCGGTCATAACCTGATCGATAACCTGATTTTGGCTGTCCCGGGTTTCCAGGGCTAAAACTGTCACTGTAATCGGGGATTGTACAAATTGGGAAATTCGTTCATAAAACTGTCCTTGCAGATTGACCGGTTTATCCGGAGTGATGCTCACATTCGACCAGCCAATATACAAATTGCCATCACGCAGCTTTATTGTGTTTTCAACCATGATGCTGTGCCTCCGTCATTTTTGCTGACGCTAAACTTTTATTGTGATTATTAGCTCATCATGTTCAATCGTGTTTATTCGGCTCTTCAATATTCTGTATTTTAGTAGTCAGGAATTACGCTGTATCGTTCATGATCATTATTCGTCTTATATGCCTGGCATTTTCAATGTGTTTTCGTCATTTTCGTTAGCTCAGGATTTATTTGTAAATTTTCAAGCATCTTTATCCCGAAATTTGTTTCACGTTTTCGATATCATTATATGTTCACTAAACAAGGGTGTCAATACTTTTTATCTATTTTTCTTAATTTGTACTGATAGTTCCATTTCGTTCATTTTATTCGTGAAGACGATTTATAAGTCTGTATTTTACATGTTTCTGGGTATATTGCACAAATCGAACAAATGGTTTTATTCTGTTAAAGATGATTCTACAACAATACGGTTTAGAAAATTTTCGAAAATATCAATTGGATAAAGCGTATCCATATAATTCGATTGACTATCTTCGATATATTCAGTATAATATTTTCGATATATGATTTAAGTTTTCGATATTATTGATGATGATAGACCTCTGAAAATGATCAAGCAGATATATCATCTGATGGACAAAACAGGAGGATTAAAATGTCCAAGTTGAAAGATATTGCCACGATTGCCGGTGTTAGCATATCGACCGTGTCAAAAGCCTTAAACAACAGCAGCGAAATTAAAAAAGAAACGAAAGCTAATATTATAAGAATCGCCCGCGACTTGAATTATGATCTGGGTGTAACCCAAACAGAGTTTTCTACAAAAAAAAGCTGTTCGATCGGCGTTATATGTCCGGAAGTCAATAGCAACTACTATACACAGTTGATTAGTTCAATTGGTGACCGGATAGCGAAAAGAAGTTATAGCTATACCGTTGCTGTTACCGATTTTAAGCCAGAAAAAGAAGAGCATTATCTGGAGTTCTTCGGTAACCAAGGAGTTGATGGCATCGTCCTGATTACCGAGAATAAAGATATCCAGAATATAGTCGGCGGTATCAAAGATATCTGGAACATCCCTCTGGTCTTAATAACAACGGAAAATGAAACCAATGACTATGATTGCATCAGAATCGATGATTATCATGGCGCAATTACCGGGATCGAATACTTGATGCGGCTTGGTCATAAAAAAATCGGTTATATCGGTGACAATCTGACTGAAGAACGCTTAAAAGCCTATCGTGAAGTGCTTATCAAGAACGATATCCCGATTATTGATGAATATATCAGCATCTCGACGCTTCGCTTTGAAGAATGTGGTTATCAAGGCATGAAAACAATTCTGCAAGGCAGCAGCCGGCCAACGGCAGTTTTTGCCGCCTATGATGATATCGCTATTGGCGCCATGCGGGCCATCACTGAACAAGGTTTATCGATTCCTGAAGACATTTCAGTCATTGGTATGGATAATGTAACCGTTTGTCCTTACCTATACAAAGGGTTAACGACAGTTTCCAATCCTATAAAAGAAATGGCTGCAGTATCGATCAGCATTCTGTCGAGAAAAATAGAGGATAAGGAATTTACGGTTATTCAAAATGTTGTTTTAAAGCCTTCACTCATTATTCGTGAAACGACAATGAAACTAAATTCTTAATAGCGTAATATCGTTTATCATAACATGACGGCAGAACCACAAGGATATACCAATATCCAAATGGGTGAATTTGTTGTACACAAATGGAGGATACGTTGATGAAAGAACAAGCAATCATCATTAATAACAAAACTGTCGCAAAGCATATCTCGCCTGAGGATGTTATCGAAATTGTTGAAAATACATGGCGATGGTTCGGCGAAGGAAAAATTATCATGCCGTCAAAAGTAACCACCGACATGTCGGCACTGGGCATCGATGGCTGGTTTAACTCAATGCCTTCTTATGTTGAGCCTTATGATGCTGCCGGATTAAAACTGGTCGGCGGTTATTTAGGTAATAAAAAAGTCGGTCTTCCCTACATTAAAGCGAATTTATTATTGACCGATCCCCGGACAGGATTATTAAGAGCCTTAATCAGCGGTGATTATATATCGGATATGCGTACCGGTGCGCAACCCGCTGTAGCGGCTAAATATCTTGCTGCGAAAACTGATGTCGTAACGATAATCGGTGCCGGATTACAGGCCAGTATGTCACTTTTATGTATGTCAAAAATACTGAACATTAAGGAAGTGCGTGTCTGTGATATAAATGTTGATGCCAGAAAGAATTTTATTCATAAATTCATCAATTCACCTTTTAAAATGATTGACTGCGCTTCAAATGAAGACGGCTGCCGTGGAAGTGACGTTATTATTACCATTACTACAGCTGATGCAGTACTTGTTCAAGAACCATGGATAAAAAAAGGTGCTCTTGTCATGACGATGGGTTCATATACGGAAGTATCTGATGATGTGGTTATAAAGTCGGATATGATTGCTGTCGATCATGTCGGCCAGTCCCTGCATCGCGGTAATTTAAAATCTCTGTCTGACAGAGGACTGATCAATGCTTCATCAATAGGTATCGTTATTACTGATTTAATAGCCGGAAAGATACCGGGGCGCAAGACTTTGGATGATCGTATTTATGTGGAACTGGTTGGTATGGGCTGTTTGGATTTGGCGGTAGCTTCTGTCGTATATCAAAAGGTTATATCCGCTGATGCCGATGAAATGACTGTTGTAGACATGATAGGCTGATGATTTCCATACATCGATCAAATCTTTGCGCGCTTTGCCGAATGGGGTTGTCTCAAC